>MEPB01000069.1 GCA_001769385.1 Bacteroidetes bacterium RIFCSPLOWO2_12_FULL_35_15
ATATTGAAACCACTTTCAATATCCTTCCTTCAATCCTTTACCTATATTAGATTATAGGTTGTTTTACCAACTATTTTTTGCTATTATACCAATTTTATATTAAAAGACAAACTGTTTTTTGTCGCATTACCCGATCAGCATTTTTTGTTTAATTCCTCTATCTCACTTGTTTTTTGTATAATTTCTTTTATAACCACATCGCACATTTCTGAAGTTTTTTTGAGGTGATAAAACACTTCACTGTTTTTTTCGTCTGCGGGATTTTCATAATTTATTAATTGTAATAAACCAAGTATGGAGGCTATTGGCGCTCGTACATGGTGTGATTGAAGAAACGCGATTTCAGAAAGTCTTTTTATATGCATTTTTTGCTCTTCCTCGGCATTTTTCCGTTCAGTGATATCGCGGATTATTCCGCAATAAAATTTTTCGTTTTCATTTGTCCAATGACTTAGTGAAAGTTCTATTGGAAATTCTTTGCCATTTTTTTTGAGTCCGTAAAATTCAACTGTTTTGTCAAACACCTGTTCTTGATTCGTTGAAACATGTTGTTCGAAACTATGGTGGTGGTCTGTTCTATATCGCTCAGGCATTATAAAAGTGAGAAGTTTTCCTAACACTTCATTTTCTTTGTACCCAAATATTTTTTCTGCAAAATAATTCCAAAAAATAATTTCTCCTTTTCCATTTGCAAGAACAATTGAATCTTTAGCTGATTGTAATACCGACCTGAATTTTTTTTCTGAATCTATTATTTTTTGTTGTGTTTCTTTACGTTCAGTTATATCCTGAATTGTGCCCACCATTTTTATAGGAACATTGTTGTGATCAAATTCCATTTCACCTATCCCGTTCACCCAAAGTTCCTTTTTCGTTTTTTGATTTATTATTTTGTATTCTTTGTCAAATCGAGATTTTTTGCCAACCACTTCAAATTCAAAATAATCGATCATCATTTTTTGATGGTCAGGATGAATGAGAGCAACCCATTCTTCAAAAGAATACTCATCTTCAGCCGAAAGTCCGAATATCTTTCCTAACTCCTCCGTGCATTTCCATTTTCCAATTGAAATATCAAGCACATAACTTCCTATTTTGGAAACTTTTTGTGATTCCTTCAGAAAATGTTCACTTAGTAATAACTCCTTTTCCGCTCTTTTGCTTTCACTAATATTTTGTGCTGAAATATAAAGAATTTTTGAATTAATGTGATCTCCATGAGAAGCATTCACAAACATTTCAATCACTTCACCATCTTTTTTTTTCCATTGCCGTTCGCCAATATTTCGTTGTTTTGTTTGAATAACATGATTAACGAATTCATCAACGGATTCTTTGGCGTGATTTAAAAAATCATAAATTGTTATGGTATCAATTTCTTTGGGCGAATAACCAAGTAGTTTATAGAATGATGGATTTGCGTAGATAATATTTTTTGTTTCGGTATTAAAAAAATAGATACACAAGAGAGAATCATTAACAAATGCATTCATGCGTTGTTCGCTTCTGGTCAATGCTTCTTCTGTTTTTTTTCGCTCGGTAATATCCGTGAAAGTTACAACAGCACCAATTAGTTTCCCCATTTCATAAATGGGCATGCTTGCGAACTCCACAGGAAAGCACGATCCATCTTTTTTCCAAAATACTTCGCTGGATACACGATGCACCTTTCCATCCCTGAAGGCTTCATAGATCGGACATTCTTCCTGAGGATATGAACTTCCGTCTGTTTTGGTATGGTGCCAAAGGCTATGACTAGGCAATCCGATAAGTTCTTTTGTTTCGTAGCCCAACATTTTTGCTGCGGCCGGATTAACGAACGTATGCTTACCCTGTATATCCAAGCCCAAAACGCCTTCTGCTACTGAGTTAAGAATAAGTTCTTTTTGCAGGTTGAGTCGTTCTAGTTTTTTTTCTGTTAGTTTACGCTCTGTAATGTCGAGCCCTTGAGCAATGGTTGCGACAATTGTTTTGCCATCGTCATCCAATACCAGAGCGGAGTTCCAGATAACTGTATTTACAAAGCCATTTTCGTGGATAATCTCAATTTCTGTTTCAGTACCTTCTAAACAGCAACCTGTCTCTGCATTTCTGATAAGTTGCATAGTAGAATGAACTTTCGATTCAGGAAAAAGAATTTCAATTGATTTTCCGAGCAGGGATTTTTCTTTTCTTCCTGTTAATTTTTCAAATGCAGGATTAAAGTGAGTGATATTAAGGTCTTTATCCCAAATGATAATAAGACCATTTGAAAATTTAAAAAGATTTTCGAAGTATTGAATATTAAGATTGTTTTTCATTACCATTGAAAAGCATTTTTTTAAAATTTGCATTCAATTAGTAAATAGCACGATCACTCCTGTTCTCTCTCTTATTTTTTGAGGTAAATAAATTTTACTAATCTTAACAAAAGTAGGTAAGTGTTAGTAAAAAAATTATGATTGGTATCATCAAGCGGTTATGCTTTTTTTTAGTGATTGTTTTACCGAAGAGACCATTGAAATGAAATCATCAAATAAATATCGGGCATCATATGGCCCCGGACAAGCTTCCGGATGGTATTGAACGGAAAACACATTTTTGTCGGTATAACGTAAACCTTCAATGGTATTATCATTTAGGTTGATATGTGTTACTTCTATATTTTTTATTTTCGCTACATCTTCTTCTTTCACACCAAATCCATGGTTTTGAGAAGTGATTTCGCTTTTACCTGTGATTAAATTTTTTACAGGATGATTTATTCCGCGGTGTCCGATGAACATTTTAAAAGTCGATATTCCGGATGCTTCTGCAATTAATTGATGCCCTAAACAAATACCAAAAGTTGGAATATCTGAATTTATTATTTTCCTGATTGTTTCTACTTCCTCTTTCATTACTGATGGATCACCTGGGCCATTCGAGATCATAAATCCATCGGGGTTCCATTTCATCATTTCTTCGAATGATGTTTTCATTGGAAATACCTGAACGTAGCAATTGCGCTCAGCCAACGAACGTAAAATATTTTTCTTTACTCCATAATCAGTTACGGCTATTTTATGTTCTGCATTTGAATCTCCAACAAAATAAGGCACTTTACATGTTACTTTTGAAGAAAGCTCTAATCCGGCCATAGAAGGCACTTTCGATAATTTTGTTTTTAACAGTTCAATATCCAATGTTTCAGATGAAATAATACAATTCATGGCACCCTTATCACGAATGTAACGTACAATTGCTCGTGTATCAACTTCAGAGAGGGCTACAATATTATTATTTTGAAAATAATCCTTTAGTGAGCCATCGGAGCGTTTACGGGAATGAAATTCATTGAATTGTTTACAGATCAAGCCCGCAATTTTTATGGATTCAGATTCTACTTCAACATTATTAACTCCATAATTTCCAATATGTACATTCGTGGTAACGATTATCTGTCCGAAATAGGAGGGGTCTGTAAAAATTTCCTGATAACCTGTCATGCCTGTATTAAAGCATATTTCACCTGTTGCAGTACCAATTTTTCCGGCAGCTTTACCATAAAACACTTTACCATCTTCAAGTAATAAAATTGCCGGAGCTTTTGGGGTATATTTCATATTTTTTTAATTACACATAAATGAATATGTGGTAAAAACGTCTTTAATTGTTATATTCTTGTACTCAAATAATAAGAACCTCTTTATGCGCATAAAAAAAAGGATAAAGCAAAATTACTTTATCCTTTCTATGTATTTTAATTTTTTTTTCAAAAATTATTCAATTTTGTTATTTTCGTCAGTTGATTCTTCTTTTTTATCTTCAGTTTTAACTTTTGCTTCAGTAGCTTTCTTTTTACCTCCACGTCTTGATGTTTTTGCTTTTGCAGGAGCCTTAGCGCCTAACATACTTTCATTATAGTCAACTAACTCAATAAAACACATGTCAGCATTGTCACCTAAACGACCACCGGTTTTCAAAATTCTGGTATATCCACCCGGACGATCAGCAATTTTTGTTGCAACATCTTTGAATAACATGTCAACCGCTTCTTTATTTCCTAAATAAGCAAATACTGTACGTCTTGAATGTGTAGAATCATCTTTTGATTTCGTTAAAAGTGGCTCAACATATAATCTTAATGCTTTCGCTTTAGCAACAGTTGTACTAATGCGTTTATGCAGAATCAATGAACTTGCCATGTTAGCTAACATCGCTTTGCGGTGAGCTGTTTTTCTGCCTAAATTATTTAATTTATCTCCGTGTCTCATTTTATTTTATAGTATTGAGATTTGAGATAAGAGTATTGAGAATCTCACATCTCACATCTCAGATCTCAGATCTAATTTTTACTCTTTATCTAATTTATATTTTGCCAGGTTCATTCCGAAAACCAATCCTTTGTTTGCAACTAAGTCTTCCAATTCTGTTAATGATTTTTTACCAAAATTACGGAACTTCAAAAGGTCATGTTTTGCAAATGATACCAGATCAGCAAGCGTATCAACATCAGCAGCTTTTAAGCAATTTAAGGCACGTACAGAAAGGTCCATGTCAACTAATTTAGTTTTCAATAACTGACGCATGTGTAATGATGTTTCATCAAACTCTTCAGTTGCCATTTTTTCTTCGGTATCTAGAGTGATACGTTCGTCAGAAAACAACATGAAGTGATGAATAAGAATCTTTGCAGCTTCTTTTAATGCTTCTTTTGGATGAATTGAACCATCAGTAACAATATTCATGATCAACTTTTCGTAGTCTGTTTTTTGCTCCACACGAAAGTTTTCAATGCTATATTGTACATTTTTGATAGGCGTGTAAATAGAATCGATTGGAATAACTCCGGCATGAGCATTTACAGGTTTGTTCTCTTCAGCAGGAACATAACCACGACCTTTATCAATCGTTAATTCAATTTTCAATTTCACATTTGATTCCATATTACAGATAACCAGATCTGAATTTAATACCTGGAACCCTGAAGTAAATTTACCAATATCACCAGCAGTTAGCTGAGTTTTTCCGGTAACAGTAACTGTTACTTTTTCGAAATCAGTTGTTTCAATTTGCTTTTTAAAGCGAACCTGTTTTAGGTTAAGTATAATTTCAGTTACATCTTCAGTAACACCTTTAAGAGTTGAAAACTCGTGGTCAACACCTTCTATTCTTATAGTAGTAATAGCATGACCTTCAAGAGATGACAACAAAATTCTTCTTAAAGCATTACCTACAGTGATACCGTAGCCTGGCTCCAAAGGACGGAATTCGAATTGACCTTCTGTTTCATTGGAGTTTACCATTATTACCTTGTCAGGTTTTTGAAAAGCTAAAATTGCCATGTTTTATATAAATTTAATTGTTAATTTATTTAATTGTTCCCGATTGCTATCAGGATGCCTGCTGTAATACTGTTAATTCTTTATTTAGAGTATAACTCGACAATTAATTGTTCTTTAATATTTTCTGGAATTTGAACTCTTTCCGGAATAGAAATGAATTTGCCGGTCATCGTAGTTTTATCAAAATCCATCCAGGGGAATTGATTGGTTGCACCTGAAATGCAATTGCTTATCACTTCTAAAGATTTTGAACGCTCACGTACACCAACAGTATCGCCTGGTTTCAAAATATAAGATGCAATATTAACAACTTCACCATTTACAGTAATGTGGCAATGTCCAACTAATTGACGTGCACCACTACGGGTAGGAGCAATACCCATACGATAAACAACATTATCAATACGGGATTCTATTAATTGTAACAATACTTCACCGGTAACACCGTGTGAACGTTGTGCTAAACTATAAATTTTTGCAAATTGACGCTCTAAAATACCATAAGTATATTTCGCTTTTTGTTTTTCTCTTAACTGAACAGCGTACTCAGATTGCTTTGAACGCTTTTTTGATAAGCCATGCATTCCCGGAGGGTAATTCTTTTTTTCTAAAGCTTTATCAGGACCAAAAATTGGTTCTTTAAATTTTCTTGCAATTTTTGATTTGGGGCCGATGTATCTTGCCATTTTATTTTGTTATTTGTTTGCTGTTATAAATTTCTATCTCTAATTGGTACAAATTTGTAAATTCGAACCGTTTCGTAGTCGTTGATTAAACTCTTCTGCGTTTTGGAGGACGACAACCATTGTGTGGAATAGGAGTGATGTCCATGATCTCAGTAACTTCAATTCCTGCTCCAACTAGTGTGCGGATAGCTGATTCGCGACCGGCACCAGGCCCTTTAACAAAAACTTTTACTTTTCTTAATCCTGCATCATGTGCAACTTTAGCACAATCTGTTGCAGCTAATTGTGCAGCATAAGGAGTGTTCTTTTTAGAACCACGGAATCCCATTTTACCGGCACTTGACCAGGAAATAACCTGACCAGCGGTATTAGTTAATGAAATAATAATGTTGTTGAAAGTAGCATTGATATGAGCTTCGCCCACTGCCTCAACTTTTACAACTCTTTTTTTAGCTACTGCTTTTGCGGAAGTAGTTTGTTGGTTTGTTTTTGCCATTTTTATTAGTTAGTTGATCGTTAAAGTAACGTTGACTTTAACCGTTTTTTAATTTATTTATTCCTTTTCTTCATTCAATTCCTGAAGGGTCAAGGCTTGATTATTTAGTTACTTTTTTCTTGTTAGCAACAGTTTTACGTTTACCTTTTCTGGTACGAGCATTGTTTTTTGTTGTTTGACCACGAACAGGTAAGCCCAAACGGTGACGGATACCTCTGTAGCTTCCAATATCCATTAAACGCTTAATGTTTAACTGAACCTCAGAACGCAGAGAACCTTCTAATTTATACTTATCATTTAGAATGTTACGTATTGTTGTCAATTGTTCATCATTCCAGTCCTGAACTTTGATGTTTTTGTCAATACCAGCCTCTGCTAATACCTTTTGAGCAGTACTACGACCAATTCCATAGATATAAGTTAAACCTATTTCTCCTCTTTTGTTGTTTGGTAAATCAATACCTGCAATTCTAGCCATTTTTTATTTAATTTGATAATTTGATAATGTATAAATTTAAAAATTAAGTATGGGTGTTTTTTAATTAGCTAATTTTCAAATTAACCAATTCCCAAATTAATTTTACCCTTGTCTTTGTTTAAACTTAGGGTTTTTTTTGTTGATAACATACAAAACGCCATTTCTACGAACGATTTTGCAATCAACACTTCTTTTTTTAACGGATGTTCTTACTTTCATTGTTGTTTAGATTTGAGACTTGAGACCAAAGATTTGAGATTCTAATATCTCATATCTATAATCTCCTATCTGTTTTTATTTGTACCTATATGTAATTCTTCCTTTTGTTAGATCGTATGGCGACATTTCAATTTTTACTTTATCACCAGGTAAGATCTTAATATAATGCATTCTCATTTTACCAGAAATATGGGCTGTTATCACGTGTCCGTTTTCAAGCTCAACGCGAAACATTGCATTCGACAATGCTTCAATAATAGTTCCGTCTTGCTCGATTGACGCTTGTTTTGCCATATATTTTTATATTCTAAACTCTTATTTCTAAATTCTAATGTTTGTTAATTTTTTTAGAATTTAGTTTGTTGCATTTAATTTTTATCTTTTTATTCTTAATGCTTCTTCTATATATTCAAAGCTCGATAATATTTCAGCTTTGTTTTTTCCTATTGTAATCGTATGTTCAAAGTGTGCTGAAGGTAAGTTATCAGCAGTACGAATTGTCCATCCATCATTTTCCTGAATAATTGCTTTTTTTCCAAAATTGATCATTGGTTCGATCGCAATTACCAATCCTTCCTGAAGTTTCAATCCTGTTCCTTTTTTTCCATAATTTGGAACTTCCGGAGCTTCGTGAAGATTTAGTCCTATACCATGCCCTACTAATTCCCTGACTACTGAGTAGCCATTTGTTTCAGCATAGGTTTGAACTGCTTCTCCGATATCTCCAAGCCGTTTACCAACAACAGCCATTTCAATTCCTTTGTAAAGGCTCTCTTTTGTAACTTCAAGAAGATTTAAAACTTCCGGTTTCACCTCGCCAATTGCAAATGTATATGCTGAATCGCCAAAAAAATTATTTTTAACTACTCCGCAATCTACAGAAACAATATCACCATCTCTTAACTCGTAATTATTTGGAATCCCATGAACCACTTGTGAGTTTACTGAAATACACAGTGAATTCGGGAAACCGCTATAATTTAAAAAAGCTGGTATTGCTTTGTTATCATTAATAAACTCGTAGGCTACTTTATCTAATGAAAGTGTAGTAACTCCGGGTTTAATAACTTTTGCTACTTCGGCTAAAGTTTTTGCAACAAGTAAAGAACTTTCTCTAATTAATTCTATTTCTTCTTTGGTCTTATAATACAATCCTTTCGACACAATTTTTTCTCCTTCGTTGTATTATGCATTTGTCATACTCATAGAAGAACGACCTTTTATTCTTCCTGATTTCATTAATCCATCATAATGACGCATTAATAAATGACTTTCAATTTGTTGTAAGGTGTCTAACACAACACCAACCAATATTAATAAAGAAGTTCCTCCATAAAACTGAGCAAATTCTTGTGAAATATTTAATTTAACTGCAAATGCAGGTAATATTGCGACCAGAGCTAAGAAAATTGAACCAGGCAATGTAATACGTGACATCACGCTATCAATGAACTCAGCAGTTTTTTTGCCCGGCTTTACACCTGGAACAAAACCTCCGTTTCGTTTCATATCCTCTGCCATTTGGTTCGGATTAACTGTGATCGCTGTATAGAAATAAGTAAATACGATGATCATTAGTCCAAATACAATATTATACCATAAACCGTAGTGGTTTGAGAACACACCAACAAAACCTGACATTGATTCAGAATTTACTGCCTGTGCAACGGTTAATGGAATAAACATGATTGCCTGTGCAAAAATGATTGGCATTACACCTGCTGCGTTTACTTTTAATGGAATGTATTGACGAACCCCACCATATTGTTTAGTGCCAACAATTTTTTTCGCGAACTGAACAGGTATCTTACGGGTACCCTGTACTAACATGATGGTGCCAATAATAACTAATAATAATAATACCAATTCAATTAATAACATAATTAATCCCCCACCTTCGCCACTTAATCGTGATCCAAATTCAGATACAAAAGCAAATGGTAAACGTGCAATAATTCCGATCATAATGATCAATGAAATACCATTTCCAATTCCTTTATCAGTAATTTTTTCCCCTAACCACATTACAAACATTGTTCCTGTAACAAGGATCAATACTGACTGTGCCATCCAAAAGAAGCTCGGATCTGAAACAACCCCGGCTTTATTTGTAATTTGTGTAGCAATATAACCTGGTGCTTGTAACAAAGTAATAATAACAGTTAAGAAACGAGTGATCTGGTTTATTTTTGTTCGTCCACTTTCGCCCTCCATTTGTAATTTTCTAAAATACGGCAATGCCATCCCTAAGAGCTGAATAACAATAGAGGCAGAGATATATGGCATAATACCTAAACCAAAAATAGATGCACGAGAAAATGCTCCGCCTGCAAAAAGATTAATTAATCCTATGATTCCTTCGTTGGAGTTTTGACTTGCATCAGCAAGGACTTCTGAATTCACGCCAGGAAGAACAATGTATGAACCTAATCGGTAAATTAAAATAAATCCAAGTGTGTTTAGAATACGCACTCGTAAGTCTTCAATTTTCCAAATATTTCTTAACGTATTTATTAAGTTTTTCATAAAACAGTATTACTGTGTTTAATTACGCTTTTTCGATTGAAACAGCTGCTCCACCTTTTGCTTCGATAGCAGATTTTGCAGTAGCTGAAAATGCGTGAACTTTTACATCAACTTTAGATTTTAACTCACCACGACCAAGTACTTTAACTTTGTCATTTTTGTGAGCTAACCCTTTTGAAATTAAAAAATCCAGATCAATAGAACTTACTTTATTGTCGTCAACCAATGATTGAATAACATCTAAGTTAATTCCACGATATTCCACGCGGTTGATATTTTTGAAACCAAATTTCGGAACACGTCTTTGTAATGGCATCTGACCACCTTCAAATCCTCTTTTTGCAGAGTAACCAGAACGTGATTGAGCACCCTTGTGTCCTTTTGTAGATGTTCCGCCTTTACCTGATCCTTGACCTCTTCCTAAACGTTTTTTTGCGTTTTTTACAGAACCTTCTGCTGGTGTTAATTTACTTAAGTTCATCACTTATTTATTATTTCTTGTTATTAAATATTTTCTACAGTAACTAAATGTGCTACTTTTTTTACCATTCCAATGATCTGAGGTGTAGCCTCTTTTTCAATGGTTTGATTCATTTTTATAAAGCCAAGAGCACGTAATGTGCGCTTTTGACGCTCAGGACGACCGATGCCGCTTTTTATTTGTTTGATCTTAATTTTTGTCATTTTTTTTTAATTTGATAATTTGATAATTTGATAATTTGAAAAATTAATTAAATCATTTTCAAATTAGCACATTTTCAAATTGATTTTATCCATTAAATACTTTTTCCATTGATATTCCACGGTGTTGTGCAACAGTAGCAGCATCACGCATTTTCATCAAGGCATCCATTGTTGCTTTTACAACATTGTGAGGGTTTGATGAACCTTTTGACTTTGCCAATACATCGGTAACACCAACGCTTTCTAATACTGCGCGCATTGCACCACCTGCAATAACACCTGTTCCATGAGCAGCGGGTTTCAAGAACACATAAGAACCGCTATATTTTCCGTATTGTTCGTGTGGAACAGTACCTTTAACGATTGCAACTTTTATCAGGTTCTTTTTTGCATCTTCAATACCTTTGGTAATGGCATCAGTAACTTCTTTTGCTTTACCTAAGCCGTAACCAACGATTCCTTTTTCATTTCCAACTACAACAATAGCTGAAAATGTAAAGTTTCTACCACCTTTGGTAACTTTGGTTACACGTTGAATGCTAACAAGCTTATCTTTTAGTTCGATGTCGCTTGATTTTACTCTTTTAATGTTTGCGTTTGACATTCTATTTATTTTTAGATTTAGGATTTAGGATTTAGGATTTTTCTTCCTCCTCTTCAATCTTTAATTTTTTAATTATTAAAATTTTAGTCCTGCTTCACGAGCACCTTCTGCTAATGATTTTACACGGCCATGG
This sequence comes from Bacteroidetes bacterium RIFCSPLOWO2_12_FULL_35_15, assembly GCA_001769385.1. Taxonomy (GTDB): domain Bacteria; phylum Bacteroidota; class Bacteroidia; order 2-12-FULL-35-15; family 2-12-FULL-35-15; genus 2-12-FULL-35-15. The sequence continues at coordinate 11,133 of MEPB01000069.1, forward strand.
TACAAATAACCATTTCTATCAAACCGTATTGATTCGATACCGGCTTTTGTAGCTTTTTCAGCAATTGCTTTTCCAACTAATTTAGCCTGATCAATTTTATTAACTTTTGCATCCGCAATACCTTTATCTGCTGACGAAGCTGCAAGAATTGTTTTTCCTGAAACATCATCAATCAATTGAACATATATTCCTTTATTGCTTCTAAAAACAGAAAGTCTGGGACTTAGACTGTCACCATGAACCACTTTGCGGATTCTTTGCTTAATTCTGTTTCTTCTGAACTCTTTTGTAATAGCCATTTTATTTACCTTATTTCTATTCTACAAAGTAGAATAATTGTGAATTCTATTGTTATTATTTACCAGCTGATTTACCAGCTTTTCTTCTAAGTGCTTCACCGGTAAACTTAATTCCTTTTCCTTTATATGGTTCCGGTTTACGTAATGAACGAATCTTTGCAGCAACCATTCCTAACAATTGCTTGTCAGCACTTTCCATAATGATGGTAGGGTTTTTACCCTTTTCAGTTTGAGTGGTAACTTTGATTTCAACCGGCAAATCAAAAGAAACGTTATGTGAATAACCTAGTGTTAATTCTAATAATTGACCTTTATTTGCAGCACGATAACCAACACCTACAAGTTCTTGTTCTGTTTTATATCCTTCGCTAACACCTTTTACCATTGAAGCTACAAGGGCACGATATAAGCCATGCATTGCTTTGTGTCTTTTTTGCTCAGTGGCACGTTCTACTATTAACTTACCTTCTTCATTTTTAAGGGTAATAGCAGCATCCATTTTTTGATTTAAAGTTCCTTTTGGACCTTTAACCGTAACAACGTTTTTATCAGAAACGTTAACTTCTACTCCTTTCGGAAGTGTAATTGGTAACTTACCTATTCTTGACATTTTTCTTTCCTCCTAAAGATTAATAAACATAGCATAATACTTCACCACCCACTTTTTGTGTTTTCGCTTCTTTATCAGTCATTACACCTTTAGAAGTTGAAATGATGGCAATTCCTAAACCGTTTAAAACTCGAGGAAGTTCTGTTGAACCAGCATATTTTCTTAAACCCGGGGTAGAAATTCTTTCAATATTTTTTATTGCCGGTTGTTTATTTACCGGGTGATATTTCAATGCAATTTTTATGGTGCCTTGAACTGTTGAATCCTCAAATTTGTAACTTAGGATGTACCCTTTTTCAAAAAGAATTTTTGTAATTTCTTTTTTCAGGTTAGAAGCAGGAATTTCTACTATTCTGTGGTTTGCTTTGATAGCATTTCTCACTCTTGTGAGGTAATCTGCAATTGTATCAGTCATTTTTCGTTGGTTTTATATCTTATCCCACACGTAGGATAATTATACATTAATATTCTTTTTTTATCTTTTTGGTGATAACTACCAGCTTGCTTTTGTCAGGCCCGGGATCAAACCGTCTAAAGCCATTTCACGGAAAGTGTTACGTGAAAGACCAAATTGACGCATATAACCTCTTGAACGACCAGTTAATTTGCAACGGTTACGTTGACGAGTAGGTGATGACGCTCTTGGTAATTTTTGTAATCCTACAGAGTCACCGGCTGCTTTTAAAGCCGCTCTTCTTTCAGCGTATAGATCAGCAAGTTTTTTACGTTTAACTTCTCTTGCTTTCATTGATTCTTTTGCCATTCTTTTTCTTATTTAAGATTTAAGATTTAAGATTTAGGATTTTAAATATCCTTATTCCTCAATCCTTAATTTTTTATTTCTTTTGGTTCTTAAAAGGTAATCCAAATTCACTTAACAAAGCTAATGCTTCTGCATCGTTTGCTGTGGTGGTTACAAATGTAATATCCATACCCATGATCTTATTCACTTTGTCGATATCAATCTCAGGGAAAATGATTTGTTCTGTTACACCTAACGTGTAATTTCCTTTTCCATCAAAACCTTTATCATTGATACCTCTGAAATCGCGAATGCGGGGCAAAGCTACAGAAATTAATCGATCTAAAAACTCATACATCATATCTCCGCGTAAAGTTACTCTTACTCCAATAGGAACTCCTTTACGAAGTTTGAAGTTAGAAATATCTTTCTTTGAAGTAGTTGCAACAGCTTTCTGACCACTGATAGTCGTCATTTCCTTGATTGCTCCTTCAATAAGCTTTTTGTCAGATACAGCATCACCAATTCCTTGGTTAAGGCAAATTTTCTCTAACTTAGGTACTTGCATTGAACTGCTGTAACCGAATTTTTTTTGCAAAGCTGGAATTACATCCGCTTTATACTTGTCTTTTAAACGTGGTGAATATGTTGCCATTATTTAATTACCTCCCCTGTCTTTTTTGAGTAGCGTACTAGTTTTTTACTTGTATCATCTAATTTACGTCCTACACGGGTTGGTTTCCCTGTTCCCGCTTCGATTAACATTAAATTAGAAATATGAACTGAAGCTTCTTGCTTAACAATTCCTCCTTGTGGACTTTTAGCGTTTGGTTTGGTATGTTTTGATACCAGGTTTACACCTTCCACAATTGCGCGATTTTTTACTCTATCAATAGATAGAACTTTTCCTTCCTGGTTTTTTGAATCACCAGCAATTACTTTTACTGAATCGCCTTTTTTAATATGTAATTTAGATTGCATTGTTGTATTTATTATTCACTACCAATTATAAAACTTCTGGTGCTAGCGAAATGATTTTCATAAATTGTTTATCTCTTAATTCACGGGCAACAGGTCCAAAAATACGGGTTCCTCTTAATTCGTCTGTTGCATTTAATAAAACTACAGCATTGTCATCGAAACGAATGTATGAACCATCAGCACGTCTGATCTCTTTTCTGGTTCTTACAACTACTGCTTTCGAAACAGCACCTTTTTTAATATTACCTGATGGTAATGCATGTTTAACGGTAACCACCACTTTATCCCCAATGGAAGCATATCTTTTCTTAGTTCCGCCAAGTACACGAATAACGAGCACTTCTTTTGCCCCGCTGTTATCTGCTACTAGTAATCTTGATTCCTGTTGTACCATTTTTAATTTTATTTCGGATTTCGTAAATTCGATTTCGGATTTTTTTAATCCTTTATCCTTTCCTTAATCCTATTTTTATTTTTTTACTTCCGCAATTGCAATCTGCAATCAACCTTTTTATTTAGCTCTTTCAACCACTTCAACTAATCTCCAGCATTTATTCTTGCTGATAGGACGAGTTTCCATTATTTTAACTGTATCGCCAATGTTACAAGTATTTGCTTCATCATGAGCAACAAATTTTGTTGTTCTGTTTACAAACTTCCCGTATTTTGGATGTTTCACTTTACGTTCAACTGAAACGACAATCGACTTTTCCATTTTGTTACTGGTTACTAAGCCAACTTTTTCTTTTCTTAAATTTCTTTCTTCCATTTTTTTTAGATTCAGGAATCAGGATTTGAGAATCAAGATTTTCAACATTGCTGTCTTACCTCTTGCTTCTTGCATCTTGCTTCTACTTTTTAATTTCTGCTAATTCTCTACTGCGAAGTTCTGTTTGTAATCTTGCTACTGTTTTTCTGCTATCTGTAATTTTTGCAGGATTTTCAATAGGAGATACAGCGTGATTTAACTTTAATTTAGTTAAAGCACTTTTTCCTTCTTTTATTCTTTCACGAAGGTCGCTCGTTGAAAGTTGTTTAATATCTGCTTGTTTCATTTTTTATTATATTCTTTCAATTAATTTTAAAGATTTGCTGTTTCAGCTGAATAATCTCTTCTAACAACAAATTTTGAGGTTACAGGTAATTTTTGAGCAGCTAAGCGTAATGCTTCTTTTGCAATATCCATTGGAACACCTTCTGCTTCAAACATAATGCGGCCGGGCTTAACAACTGCTACCCAATATTCAGGCGCACCTTTACCTTTACCCATACGAACCTCTGCAGGTTTTGATGTAATTGGTTTATCAGGAAAAACACGAATCCAGATTTGACCTTCACGTTTCATGAAGCGGGTAACTGCAACACGGGCAGCTTCTAATTGACGTGCTGTAATCCAGCATCCTTCAGTTGCCTTGAGGCCAAATGAACCGAATGAAAGTTGGTCGCCACGCTTAGCGTTGCCTTTCATCTTCATTTTGTGCATCTTTCTATACTTGGTTCTTTTAGGCTGTAACATTATATTTAATTTTTGATTTGTTGAATTTCAGATTTAATAATTTATTAATCTAAAAATTCTAATATTTATTTTATTTTTTTTGCTTCTAAAATTCAATAAATTTAAACTCTGAAATTTATTTTTCTCTTCTTCTGTTATCGTTTCCACCTTTTCTTGGTCCACCTGGTCCGCGTTTATCGAATTTTGGATTTCCTCCTTTTGGTGCTCCGCCTTTTCCATCTTTTGAACCTGCTGCTGCTGCACCTATGTTTGGCGATAAATCACGTTTCCCATAAACCTCACCTTTGCAGATCCAAACTTTTACCCCAATACGACCATAAGTAGTATGAGCTTCACCTAAAGCGTAATCAATATCAGCACGTAATGTATGCAATGGTGTACGACCTTCCTTATAACCTTCTGTACGAGCCATTTCAGCACCAGCCAAACGACCAGAACATTTTACTTTGATTCCTTCTGCACCCATTCTCATTGTTGAGGCAACGGCCATTTTAACTGCTCTACGGAAAGAGATACGTCCTTCAATTTGACGAGCAATGCTATCAGCTACTAAACGTGCATCTAACTCCGGGCGTTTTATTTCAAAGATGTTGATTTGTATATCTTTTTTAGTGATCTTTTTTAATTCTTCTTTGATCTTATCAACCTCAGCACCACCTTTACCAATAATAATTCCAGGGCGAGATGTGTTTATTGTAACAGTAATAATTTTTACTGTTCTTTCAATCACAATTTTTGAAATGCTTGCTTTTGCTAAACGTGCCTTTAAATAAGTTCTGATCTTATGATCTTCCACTAATTTATCAGCGAAATTTTTTCCGCCATACCAGTTTGAATCCCATCCTTTAATGATGCCTAAACGTAAGCCTATTGGATTTGCTTTTTGTCCCATTGAAAATTAGTATTATTTAGTTTCTTCTTGCTTTTTGATTTCTACTTTTTTGCTGTCTACAACAATTGTAACATGGTTCGAGCGTTTTCTGATCCTGTTTGCACGTCCTTGTGGAGCAGTTCTTAAACGCTTCATTTGAACGGCACTATCAACAAAAATTTCTTTCACAACCAAGTTACTATCTTCCGGACGTTGACCTGTTTTAGATTCGAAATTTGAAATTGCTGAAGACAGCAATTTTTCTAATCTTCCAGAGGCTTCTTTCGCATTGAATTTTAAAATGTTCAATGCCAAATAAACTTCTTTACCTCTAATCAGGTCAGCCAGCAATCTCATTTTACGGGGAGATGTAGGGCAATTTTTTAAGACAGCAAAATATCTGCTTTTGTTTGCCTCTTTGCGTGCATCTGCTGCGTTTTGTTTTCTAACACCCATTTTTCTGTTATATTATAATCTTAAATATTTCTTATTTTGATGCTTTATCCTTGTTTCCGGAGTGACCTCTGAAAGTTCGTGTTGGCGCAAATTCACCGAATTTATGACCTACCATGTTTTCTGTAACATATACAGGAATAAATTTATTCCCATTGTGAACAGCAACTGTTAATCCTACAAATTCAGGAGAGATCATTGATCTGCGTGACCAAGTTTTAATTACTGTTTTTTTACCTGATGCTTGTAAATCCAATAATTTTTTTTCAAGCTTCCAGTCGATAAAAGGACCTTTTTTTAATGAACGAGCCATTTCTATTGTTTTATAGTTATGAAATTCTTCAGAGAAGAACCAGTAAACTAGGTTAAATTATTTTTTTCTTCCTTCGATGATATATTTATTCGAAGCTTTCTTCGGATAACGTGTTTTGTAACCTTTAGATGGTAACCCTTTGCGTGAGCGAGGGTGGCCTCCAGAAGCTCTTCCTTCACCACCACCCATTGGATGATCTACAGGATTCATAGCTACCGGACGAGTTCTCGGTCTGCGACCTTGCCAACGAGTTCTACCGGCTTTACCACTTATTTCTAAATTATGATCAGCATTTGAAACAGAACCGATTGTTGCCATACAGGTGATCAATACCATACGTGTTTCGCCAGAAGGCATTTTCACAACAGCATATTTCCCATCTCTTGCACTTAATTGAGCTGAAGAACCAGCACTGCGTGCCATGATAGCACCTTGTCCCGGACGTAATTCAATATTGTGAATGGTTGTACCTAATGGAATATCCGATAAAAATAATGCATTTCCAATTTCAGGAATTGCATCTTTTCCGGACATGATCTTTTGTCCTACTTGTAATCCGCTTGGAGCAACGATATAACGTTTTTCACCATCAGCATATACAACTAAAGCTATACGTGCAGTACGGTTTGGATCATACTCTATGGTTTTTACAGTAGCAGGGATGCCACTTTTGTCTCTTTTGAAATCGATAATACGATATTGTTGTTTGTGACCGCCACCAATGTAGCGCATGGTCATTTTACCTGTATTATCGCGTCCTCCTGATTTTTTTACCGGAACCAACAAACTTTTTTCAGGTTTGCCTGCAGTAATATCAGCGTTATCACTAACTAATTTAAAACGCTGCCCAGGTGTTAAGGGTCTTAATTTTTTTAAAGCCATTTTAGTTTTTTTATTTTCACAGGTCACTAACCTGTATAGTTACTTAAAATTATATACTTGCGTAAAAATCAATTGATTCGCCTGATTTAAGCGTCACAAGAGCTTTTTTACTGCTATTTACTCTCCCGATTGCCATACCTTTTGTGGTATTACGGGTTTTAACTTTACCAACGTAATTTTGTGTATTTACTGACTCAACAGCAACACCGTAAAGTTTTTCAACAGCTGATTTTATTTGCACTTTGTTTGCAGATTTTTCTACAATAAATGCATAGCGATTAAATTTCTCGCCTTGTGCTGTCATTTTTTCGGTAATAACCGGTTTTACTATTATGCTCATCTTATTAATTGCTTAATAAATTTTCAATTTCTTTTACTGAGCTCTCTACAAGCAACAGATTATTCGCGTTCAATATATCGTAAGTGTTTAAATCCGAAGCAGTTACGACCTTTGCGTTGTTTAAATTTCGGGACGACAAATATATATTTTTATTTGATTCCCCCAACACTAATAAGGTTTTTTTATCAGAAAGCTTCAAATTATTTATCAGATCAACATATTTCTGTGTTTTTGGAGCGTCAAAATTGAAGTCTTCCAAAATAGTAATATTGCTTTCTTTTGCTTTATAAGCCAAAGCTGACATACGAGCCAAACGCTTTAGTTTTTTATTTAACTTAAAAGAGTAGTCTCTTGGACGTGGACCGAATGCTCTTCCTCCACCAACACGGGTTGGAGATTTGTCGTTTCCTACACGAGCACCACCAGTACCTTTTTGTTTCTTTAGTTTTTTTGATGATCCTGATACTTCAGCTCTTTCTTTCGATTTGTGAGTACCTTGACGTTTATTTGCTAAATGTTGTTTAACATCCAAATAAATGGCGTGGTCATTTGGGTCGATGCCAAAGATTGCATCGTTTAGGCTTACTTTCTTTGAAGTAGCTTTTCCGCTAATATTTACTACTGATACTTCCATTTTATTTTTCAATTGTAACGTATGAACCTTTTGCACCTGCGATAGAACCTTTAATAATTAAAAGATTTTTTTCAGCGATTACTTTAATTACTTCCAAGTTTTGGATTTTAACACGATCTCCACCCATTCTTCCGCCCATTCTCATTCCTTTGAATACGCGTGAAGGCCAAGATGATGCTCCTAATGAACCCGGTGCACGCAAACGATCATGCTGACCATGCGTAGTTCCACCAACTCCACCAAAACCATGGCGTTTTACAACCCCTTGAAAACCTTTACCTTTTGAAGTGCCTGCAATATCAACGAAGTCTCCTTCTGCAAATAATTCTACAGTAACTGCTTCACCAAGAGTTTTCTCAGTTTCGAAGTATTTGAATTCAACAATTTTACGTTTAGGAGTTGTGGCTGCTTTTGCAAAGTGACCTTTCATTGCAGAAGAAGTATGTTTTTCTTTCTTCTCATCAAAAGCCAATTGTACTGATGCATATCCGTCTTTCTCCAAGGTTTTTACTTGCGTAACCACGCAAGGACCGGCTTCAATAACTGTGCATGGTATATATTTACCATTGGCACTGAAAACACTGGTCATTCCAACTTTTTTACCTATTATTCCAGACATTGTTTATTAATTAATTATTGATTTATTGATTTGGAGATCTGGTGAATTTTGATTCTTTATGTAAATCTCTAATTTCCTAATCTCTATTTCTCTATTTTTTTAAGATGCTTTGATCTCTACTTCAACACCACTTGGCAATTCAAGTTTCATAAGTGCATCAACAGTTTTTGAAGTGGAGTTATATATATCCAACAATCTTTTGTATGAACACAGTTGAAATTGCTCACGTGCTTTTTTGTTTACATGGGGCGAACGTAAAACGGTGTATATCTTTTTGTGTGTAGGCAATGGAATAGGTCCACTAACAACAGCACCAGTCATTTTCACAGTTTTAACGATTTTCTCAGCCGACTTGTCAACTAAGTTGAAGTCGTATGATTTTAATTTGATTCTGATTTTTTGGCTCATAGTTTTATATAAAGAACGATTTTAATATTATACTTTTTCAGCTTTTCCTTTTGCTTTGGCAATTACTTCATCAGATGTACTACGTGGAGCTTCAGCATAGTGTGAAAATTCCATTGTAGAAGTTGCACGTCCAGAAGTGATTGTACGTAATGTTGTTACATATCCAAACATTTCTGACAATGGAACTTTCGCTTTGATTACCTGGGAACCAGCTCTGGTATCCATTCCTTCTATCATTCCTCTGCGTTTGTTCAAATCACCTACAACATCACCCATGTTTTGTTCGGGTGTAAGAACTTCCACTTTCATAATAGGCTCTAATAATACAGGTTTTGCTTTTGGCAATGCTTCACGGAATGCAGAACGTGCACAGATCTCAAAAGATAAAGCATCGGAATCGACATTGTGGTAAGAACCATCTAATAAACGAACTTTTAATGTGTCAACCGGATAACCAGCTAATACACCATTTACCATGGCCGCTTTAAATCCTTTTTCTACGGCAGGAATAAATTCGCGAGGAATGTTACCGCCTGATATTTCATTAATAAATTGTAATCCACCTGATTTTGTAGTTGCATCGAAATCCGCATCTACCGGAGAAATAACAACCTGGATATCTGCAAATTTACCACGTCCACCTGATTGTTTCTTATATACTTCTCGATGCGAAACGGTTCCATTGATAGTTTCTTTGTATGAAACTTGAGGAGGACCTTGGTTACATTCTACTTTAAATTCACGCTTTAATCGATCTAAGATAATCTCCAAGTGTAACTCACCCATACCACTGATAATGGTTTGCCCGCTATCTTCGTCAGTTTTTACACGGAAAGTAGGATCTTCTTCAGCTAATTTTGCTAAGGAAACACCTAATTTATCCAAGTCAGCTTGTGTTTTTGGTTCGATTGCAACCCCAATAACCGGTTCAGGGAAATTCATCGCCTCCAGAACAATCGGGTGTTTTTCATCGCACAAGGTATCACCGGTTTTAATATCTTTAAAACCTACTGCTGCACCGATATCACCGGCTTCAATAAATTCAATTGCATTTTGTTTATTAGCGTGCATTTGGAAGATACGTGAAATACGTTCCTTGTTTCCACTACGCGTATTTAACACATAGGATCCTGCATCCAAACGTCCTGAATAAGCACGGAAGAAACACAAGCGACCAACAAAAGGGTCTGTTGCAATTTTAAATGCTAATGCGGTAAATGGTTCTTTCACGTCAGGATGACGAATAACTTCTTCTTCTGTATCAGGATGAATTCCTTTGATACTTTCTTTATCCATTGGACTTGGCATCAATTCCATTACCAAATCTAACATTGTTTGAACACCTTTGTTTTTAAAAGCAGAACCGCAAACCATTGGAACAACTTTGTTAGCTATGCAAGCTTGGCGCAAAGCTGTCAAAATCTCTTTTTCGGAAATTGAGTTTGGATCTTCAAAAAATTTCTCCATCAACTTATCGTCAAATTCAGCAATTGCTTCTAATAATTTCCCTCTCCACTCAGTTGCTTCTTCTAACATTTCAGCAGGAATAGGAACTTCAGTAAAAGTCATTCCCTGATCTGCATCATTCCAAACGATACCGCGGAAGTTGATTAAATCAACTACCCCAACAAAAGTTTCTTCAGCACCTATTGGTAATTGAAGAGGTAGAGGATTTCCACCTAAAACTTCTTTAACTTGTTTTACAACAGCTAAAAAGTCAGCACCGGCACGGTCCATTTTATTAACAAATCCGATACGGGTTACATTATAATTATTTGCTAAGCGCCAGTTTGTTTCTGATTGAGGCTCAACACCATCAACAGCAGAAAATAAAAAGACTAAGCCATCAAGAATACGTAATGAACGATTTACCTCAACAGTAAAGTCAACGTGTCCCGGAGTATCGATAATATTTACTTTATATTGTTCACCTTTATATTTCCAGAAACATGTAGTTGCTGCTGAAGTAATTGTTATCCCACGCTCTTGCTCCTGAACCATCCAGTCCATAGTAGCTGCTCCATCATGCACTTCACCAATTTTGTGGTTAACACCTGTGTAATAAAGGATACGCTCTGTACAGGTAGTTTTACCTGCATCAATATGAGCTGCGATCCCAATGTTTCTTGTATATCTTAAATCTGCCATTCTTATCTTTCTCCTAAATATTAAAATCTGAAATGAGAGAAAGCTTTGTTAGCTTCTGCCATTTTATGAACATCTTCTTTCTTTTTGAAAGCAGCACCTTCTTCTTTAGCAGCAGCAATAATTTCACCAGCTAATTTCTGACCCATTGATTTTTCGTTTCTTTTACGAGCATATAAGATCATCCATTTAATTCCCATGGAAGTTCTTCTTTCAGGACGAATTTCACTTGGAATTTGGAATGTAGCACCTCCAACTCTACGACTTCTTACTTCAACAGCAGGAGTAATATTGCTTAATGCTTTCTTGAATGTTTCCAAACCATCTAATTCTGTTCTTTTTTGAACTAGTTCAATTGCTTCGTAGAATACATCATAAGATGTACTTTTTTTACCATCGTACATTAAGTTGTTTACAAAACGTGTAACGAGGATATCGTTAAATTTTGGATCAGGTAAAAGAATTCTCTTTTTTGCTTTGGTCTTTCTCATTGTTACTGCGAATTACTAATATTTTCGAATTACGAATTTATCTTTAATTATTTTTTCTTTGCCGGAGCTGCTTTTGCGCCTGCTTTTGGTTTTTTTGTTCCGTATTTTGAACGTCTTTGATTACGTCCGTCAACTCCTGATGTATCTAATGCCCCACGTACAATATGATAACGAACCCCCGGTAAATCTTTTACTCTTCCACCACGAATTAATACAATGGAGTGCTCCTGTAAATTATGTCCTTCCCCCGGAATATAAGCATTCACTTCTTTTTTGTTGGTTAAACGCACACGGGCAACTTTTCTCATTGCCGAGTTTGGTTTTTTAGGAGTTGTGGTGTAAACACGAGTACATACTCCACGTTTTTGAGGACAAGAATCAAGTGCTGCAGACTTACTTTTGTTAGTTGCTTTTACTCTTCCTTTACGTACTAATTGCGATATAGTAGGCATTTTTTTTGTGTTAAATTTCTATCGTTTTTTTTATAAAAAAATTTTTTCCCCCGCTTTTTTGGGGACGGCAAAGGTAATAATTAGTTTGTTATAAACAATAGGGAGTTAAAAAAAATAATAAAATTCAATAGAAATACTTGTTTTTTGAGATAAAAAAAGCGGGAAGGCCGATTTTATCGGCCTTCCCGCTTTTAAAAAAAATTGTTTTTTTACCTCATTAAAGTGAATCCTCCTTTTTCAAAATATTCCTTCCCATCAATTCCTGTTGCTTTGATGATATAATAATAGGTTCCTTCAGGAGCTAAAATGCCACTTGTTGTTCGACCATCCCATCCGCCATTTGTTGTATGCCATTCAAACATTTTTTCTCCCCAACGGTTAAAAATTTCAGCATCCATAGTCTTCAAACCTTTGTTTTGTACAGCAAAGACATCATTTACATTATCATCATTAGGTGTAAATACATTTGGAATAACAAAAGTTGAATTAATATAAACATCTATTGTAGCACAACTTGTATCAACACAACCTGCACCATTATCAGCAATCAAACAAACGGTGAAGTTACCCAAAGGGATATAAACGTAAGTTGGGTTTACTGCAGTAGAAGTAGCCCCTGTTCCAAATTGCCACACATAATTTGTTGCACCTGTGCTAGTATTTGTAAAGTCAACTGATAAAGGTGTTTCTCCTGTTATAGGATTTGCAGAAAAATCGGAGACCACGCCCAAAGAGGAGGTAACTGTAATTGGACCCACTGTGGCAGAACAACCATTCCCATCGGTAATTGTTAATGTATATAATCCGGCTCCAACATTTGTTAAATCTGACCCGTTTCCAACATTATTTAAACCCGCATCCTGCCATAAATAGGTAAATGGGGGTTGGCCGGAAGTCATAGTTATTCCGGAAATGGTTCCTGTTGTACTACCACAATTTGCCGGTGTAACAATAACTGCAGTAGTATCAGCTACCGGTAAAGGATTTATGGTGATGTCAATTTGTGTTGCATTGCTTTGGCAAACTCCTAAGGTTTCTGTAACCCAATAGGAGGTGGAGCCTGCTAATACTCCGGGTGTATAAGAGTTTCCTGTTCCGATAACATTGAACAAGGCTGCATCAGAATACCAGGTAATAATACCTCCGGTACCCGTGGCAATAATTGCTGAAACGGAAACACCGGAACATGCAGTAATGTTATTGTTTGATACTGTTGGAGGAGGTGGTGTAGTATTAATGGTTAATACTAAATTGTCGGTTACGGCACCACAAACACCGGAAGGGTCATCCGTTGCGATTGTTAACGTGACACTACCAGCCGCAATATCAGTAGCAGATGGTGTATATGTGGCACCTAATATAGCTGAATTGTCAAATGTTCCTGAACCACTTGTAGTCCAGGTTGAACTTAAAGCACTTCCGCCAATTGTAGCTCCTGAAATAGAATATGTTTGTCCCGAGCAAATTGTTCCGTCTGACCCCGCATTTGTTGTAGCAGGAAGGTTTATTGAAATTACTAATGAATCTATACTTGTGGCACATCCATTTGCAGCTGCAATGGTGTTTGTAACGGTATAAGTTCCAGGAGCAGAATTGAGTAAATCAATTTCACCAGTTAATGTGCTAATGAAAATTAAACCAACCGGAGTTGAACTGAAAGTGCCGGCAAAAGCTCCTGATCCAAATAGAGGCGATGGATTGGGATCGCTTTGACAGAATGATGTTGCATTGGATGTAAAGCTAAATGTTGAGATTGGCGTAGGTGAGATGGTAAGATTCGCTGTATCTGTTTTCGGACAAGTTCCATTTGTTGTGTAATAAACACTATAAGACCCTGCAGTACTTGCTGATAAATTTATTTCTCCGGTAGAAGTACTAACAAAAGTTAAACCTACAGATGAACTGAATAATCCACCAGCTAATCCTGTAATAGTCGGAATAGGATTTACACCGGATTGACAGAAAGTAGTATCAGAATAATTAAATGTTGCATTGTCTAACGGAGTAATTGTCAAATTTAAATTGTCAACTGCTGCATTACATACTCCTGTTGGGTCGTTTGTGGTAATTGTTAATGTTACGATTCCATTTGAAATGTCAGCAAGGGAGGGTGTATAGTTTGCGCTTAAATTTGTCGGGTCATCGAATGTTCCACTTCCATTAGTACTCCAAACAATTGAAGATGCGGAACCACTTATTGTACCGGCAAGTGAGTAATTTGTTCCTTGGCATATTGAAGTGTCTGCACCTGCATTCACTATAGCGGAAGAGTCTATCACAAGGGTTGTTGAATATGTTGCTGGGGCGCAACCACCACTTGCTGCAATAAAATTAGTAATACTGTAATTTCCTGGTAAGCTATTGGCCAAATCAATTTGGCCGGTGCCTGTATTCACAAATGTTAACCCAACAGGTGTGGCACTGAATAGTCCTGCACTGGAATTTGGAAGAAAAACAGGAAACGCCATTCCTAGTTGACAAAAAGGAGTAGCATAGCTAAATGTAGCATCCGGTGCAATTGTTATATTAATGTTTACAGTACTATTATTAGGGCATAATCCATTAGTAGTAAATGTAATTGAATAGTTTCCCAGTGAACTTGCGCTAACATCAATTTGCCCGGTTGTTGTATCAACAAATACTAAACCTGAAGGATTGGAAGAGAAATTTCCACTAGAGCCACCAGTGATTGTTGGAGAAGGATCGGATCCTGTTTGACAAAACGTGGAGCCAGCATATGAAAATGATGGGTCATCTATAGGATTAACAGTAATTGTAACATCGGTTGAAATTCCAGAACAACCATTTGCTGTTGGAGTTATTGTATAAATCACATTCCCGGCAACTGTTCCTGTTAAGCTTAACGATTGAATAATTGAATTTCCGCTTCCCGGAAATGCACCTGTTGTACCGGATGAGTTTTCTGTCCAATTAAGTGTAGCTCCCGAAACGTCACTAGATAAGTTTATTGAAGTGGAGCTTCCATTACAAATACTTTGAGCGGTTGGTGTAGCCGTAACTGTTGGAATAGGGTTTACAATAATTGCAATTATTTCAGTATTGCCTGTGCAACCATTGGCTAAAGAAGTTATTGTATAGGTTGCCGTACCTGGGGTAGATAATGATGCTGTCAAAATTTGAGAGATTGAAGATCCACTACCTGCCGATGCACCGGTTACATCAGTTTGGGCTACAGTCCATGAAAATACAGTTCCTGTAACATTGCTCGACATTGTAATAGCAGTAGTTGCTCCGGAACATATGGTAGAAGGTGTTGCAACAGCCGAAATCACAGGTATTGGGTTTACGGTTATTACAAGAGGAGATAAAGTTGATGAACAACCTGCAGGTGTAGTAGCAGTAATATTATATGTAACTGTTCCAGCTGTTGTGCCTGTTGCAGAAAGTGTTTGAGCTATATCAGTACCAGATCCTCCGGACTCTCCTGAAGCTCCGGAAGAAGTTGCGGTCCAGGTGAATGTAGTTCCGGCGACATTGCTTGAAAGAGGAATTGAAGTTGTTGTTCCGGAACAAATCGATGAAGAAACAGGAACAGCAGTAGCGCTGGGGTTCGGGTTTACTGTAATAGTAATAGCAACAGGTATTCCAGCACAAGAGTTTGCAGTAGGAGTAACATTATAGGTTACTGTTCCTGAAGTAGCACCTGTTGCTGTTAAGATTTGCGTTATGGAAGATCCGCTGCCTGCAGTTCCTCCTGTAGCTCCCGTTTGTGAAGGAGCAGGCCAGGTAAACGTTGTTCCGGTAACAGAAGCTGAAAGTGAAATGCTCGTTGTTGCTCCTGAGCATATCGATTGAGCATCAGGATTCATCGTAGGGATTGGATTCACGTTCACGTTAACGATAGTGGTAAGTCCTGGGCAGCCTGCAGCTATTGGTGTTATTGAATATGTGGCTACATCAGTTGTTGTAAGAGAGTTTGTTAAGATTTGACTTATTGTAGATCCCGTTCCAGATGCTGCACCACTAATACCTGCCCCGTTGCTTGCTGTCCAGCTAAAGGTTGTTCCTGCAGTAAAGCTTGTTAAATTAATTGAAGTGGTGGTGCCAGAACAAATTGTTTGAGGTGATGGTGTTGCAGAAACAAATGGTATTGGATTTACTGTTACTGTTACTGAAACTGGAGTGCCAGAACATCCATTTGCAGAAGGAATTACAGAATAAATTACAGTTCCTGAAGATGATCCGGTAACATTTAGAGTTTGGGTAATAGTAGAACCACTGCCGGCAGTGGCTCCTGTTGCTCCTACCTGGGAAGCCACAGTCCATGAAAATGCAGTCCCTGTTATGCTGCTTGTTAAACCAATAGAGGTTGGAGTTCCTGAACATATTGTTTGAGGGGATGGTGTAGCTATTACATCCGGATTAGGATTTACAGTTACAGTAAAGGTTATTGGAAATCCGGAACATCCATTTGCTGTAGGAGTAATTGTATATGCAGCTGTTCCTGAAGCCGTTCCAGTTGCATTTAAAGTTTGTGTAATTGAAGAACCTCCTCCAGCTGTTGCTCCAGATACGCCTGTTTGAATAACTGTCCAGGCGAATGTTGTTCCCGTTACAGTGCTTGATAAAATTGATGAAGCTACTCCACCAGAACAAATTGTTTGCGTGGAAGGTGTTGCGGTAGCTGTTGGGATCGAATTAATTGTAATTGTAACACTAATTGGAGAACCCTGACATCCATTGGCTGTTGGTGTAATTAGGTATATAACGGTTCCACTAACGTTGCCCGTTGTAGTTAAAGCCTGTGCAATAGAACTGCCTGTACCATTTGCCGCACCGGTTACACCTGTCTGCGTTACCGTCCATGAAAAAGTTGTCCCTGTAACATTACTTGTTAAAGCTATACCACTTATGCTACCGGAACAAATTGTCTGTGATGCCGGAGTTGCTGTAGCAACAGGGCTCGGGTTCACGGTGATCGTAACAGTAATTGGTGTACCTGCACAACCGGCAGCTGTAGGAGTAATTGTATATACAGCCGTTCCTGCAACAGCTGAAGTAGCAGTAAGTGTTTGTGCAATATTAGCACCGCTGGCCGCTGAGGCTCCTGACACGTTGGTCTGAACAACAGTCCATGCAAAAGTTGTCCCTGCTATATTGCTTGTCAATGCTATTGAAGGAGCAGTTCCTGAACAAATAGTCTGGATTGCAGGAGTTGCAGTCGCAACAGGATTAGGATTTACTGTGATGGTCACATTAATGGGTAGTCCAACACAACCACCGGAGGTTGGAGTAACACTATATACTGCAGTTCCTGCAATAATACCTGTTGCAGTTAATGTTTGCGTGATGGAAGAGCCGCTTCCGGCAGATGCCCCTGTAACCCCTGTTTGTGCTATTGTCCATGAATATGTTGTTCCTCCGAGAGAACTTGTTAACACGATACCTGCAGCACTTCCGGAACATATTGTTTGAGAAGCAGGAGTTGCCGTAGCAACCGGAGCAGGAGCAATTGTAACAGAGAAAGTTGCAGAAGCAGCAGAGCAGCCTCCACTTGCAACAATAGAATTAGTAATAGTATAAGTGTTGGGAGTACTTGTTGATAAATCGATCTGACCGGTATTAACATTTACAAAGTTCAATCCTGCAGGTGTTGCTGTAAAAGTTCCTGAACTGGCACCTGCACCGAAAATAGGGAATGGATTTGAACCATACTGACAGAATGGTGAACCGGAATAAGTGAAATTTGCAGAAGGGGCACTGGAAATAGTAATGCTTAAAGAACTTGTGTTTGGACATATACCAATTGTTGTATAGGTTACAGTGTATGTTGCCAATGCACTTGCAGCTAGATTTATCAAGCCGGTAGAACTATTAATTGATAAGCCCGCAGGAACTGAGGTAAACGAACCTCCTCCTAAACCAGTAATGGTTGGAGTAGGATTTGTTCCTGTTTGACAATAAGTAGAAGATCCATATGTGAAAGAAGCGTTATCTCTTGGATTAACATTTATTGTCACAGAAATAGGAGTTCCTGTACAGCTTCCTGCTGTTGGAGTAATTGTATATACTGCAGTTCCGGCAGAAGCACCTGTAGTAGAAAGTGTTTGAGTAATATTTGAACCAGAACCTGCAGATGCGCCACTGACACCAGTTTGCACAACAGTCCAGGAGAATGTAGTTCCTCCAACCCCACTTGATAAGGCAATTCCGGTTATGCCACCTGTACAGAATGTTTGCGATGCGGGAGTTGCTATTGCTATAGGTCTAGGGCTCACCGTAATAGTAACTGTTATAGGTGATCCAGGACAACTATTGGCAGTTGGAGTAATAGTATATACAGCTGTTCCGGCAACCGTGGATGTAGCGTTTAATGTCTGAGCAATTGTTGATCCGCTTCCGGCTGAAGCACCACTTACATTTGTTTGCACAACAGTCCAGGTAAAAGTAGTGCCGACAACAGAGCCGGAAAGAGCTATTCCTGTAATATTACCAGAACAAATTGTTTGAGAGGCTGGTGTTGCGGTTGCAATTGTTGTAGGATTTACGGTAATTGTAACAGAAATAGGAATTCCAGAGCAACCGTTTGCCAAAGGAGTAATTGTATATGTCGCTGAACCCGCTGTTGTTCCTGTTGCGGTTAATATTTGTGCTATTGTAGATCCACTACCTGCAGAAGCACCCGAAACATTGGTTTGAACTACTGTCCATGAAAATGTTGTGCCGCCTATATTACTTGTTAATGCTATGGAAGGGGCAGTTCCGGAACAAATCGTTTGAGAAGCCGGAGTTGCTGTTACTATAGGTTTAGGGTTCACTGTAATCGTAACCGAGATTGGTGCTCCCGGACAACCACTGGCTGTTGGAGTGATCGTATATACGGCAGTTCCCGCCACAGTTGAAGTAGCTGTTAATGTTTGAGCAATTGACGTCCCGCTTCCGGCAGAAGCTCCAGAGACATTGGTCTGAACAACTGTCCATGCAAATGTGGTTGAACCTAAACTGCTTGTTAAGGATATTCCGGTTATACTTCCCGAGCATATTGTTTGAGATGCAGGAGTTGCAGTAGCTACCGGAGGAGGATTTACGGTAATAGTAACATTGACAGGCAATCCTGCACAACCACCGGCTGTTGGAGTAATTGTATAAACCGCTGTTCCGGCAACCGTTGAAGTAGCCGTTAATGTCTGTGCAATAGGGGTTCCGCTTCCTGCGCTTGCTCCGGAAACGTTTGTTTGAACTACAGTCCAGGCAAATGTTGTTCCACCGACATTGCTTGTTAAAGCTATTGAAGGGGCGGTTCCAGAACAAATAATTTGGGAACCCGGAGTTGCTGTTACAATAGGTTTAGGGTTCACGGTGATAGTCACATTAATTGGTGTACCCGGGCAACCGCCAGCCGTTGGAGTAATAGTATATACAGCAGTGCCTGCAGCAGCAGCAGTGGCAGTTAATGTTTGGGCAATTGAAGTTCCGCTTCCGGCAGATGCGCCAGAAACATTTGTTTGAACAACCGTCCAGGCAAATGTTGTTCCCCCTAGATTACTTGTTAAACCAATGCCGGTTATATTTCCCGAACATATTGTTTGTAATGAAGGGGTTGCTGTTGCAATAGGAGGAGGGTTTACGGTAATAGTAACATTTATAGGTAATCCTGAACAACCACCAGCTGTTGGAGTAATAGTATATACCGCAGTTCCTGCAGCAGCAGTAGTTGCAGTTAATGTTTGCGCAATAGCAGCTCCGCTGCCTGCAGAAGCACCTGAAACATTTGTTTGAACTACTGTCCATGAAAATGTGGTACTGCCTATATTGCTAGTCAAAGCTATTGAAGGGGCGGTTCCGGAACAAATTGTTTGAGCAGCCGGAGTTGCAGTTACAATAGGCTTTGGATTTACAGTAATCGTCACAGTAATCGGTAAGCCTGCACAACCTCCGGAAGTTGGAGTAATCGTATATACAGCAGTTCCCGCCACCGTGGAGGTTGCTGTTAATGTTTGAGCAATTGCCGCACCGCTGCTTGCGGAAGCACCTGAAACATTCGTTTGAACAACTGTCCAAGCAAACGTTGTTCCGCCCATATTGCTTGTTAAAGCGATTCCTGTAACATTACCCGAACAAATAGTCTGACTGGTTGGGGTTGCTGTTGCAACAGGTGAAGGATTTACTGTTATGGTATAGGGTGCTGTACCCGAACAACCTGCATAATTAGTTGCAGTGACCGTATATGTTGTAGTGCCAGCCGGATTGGCTGTAACCGTAGTTCCTGTTGTTGGGGAAAGTCCGGTAGTTGGAGCCCAGGTATAAGTTAAATTATTTGAAAATGTTAAGGTCCAATTCAACAGTGTACCTACGTCTGAAGCAGCGTTATCCTTAACAATTAAACTCCATGTTCCATTTACTGTACATCCACTAAGTAAAGAAAGAGCTTGCTCCGGGGTAAAAGTGCCTGTAAATGCAGCTGTTCCTGCTGTAATTGCAGTTCCTGCAGTTGAAAAACAGGTGTTTGTATAATTATCCCCGGATCCACCATTATTTGAGGATAAATCTATAATTGTTCCGCTAGGGCATCTCAAAGAAATAGACACATCACCATCCCAGCCATGAGTAATATTTAAACAAACGCTTAGCAATTGGGTTCCTACAGTACCGGGTATTCCGGAAACACTAATGTTGGAAGTGACTCCGGTAGCATTATTATCAGGAATATTATAGTTGGTATAGTTGGAAAAAGATAAGGTTGGAGTGGTGTTTGTGCCGGTTGCAGTTAAAACGGTACCTGCACCACTGGCACAAATCGTATTTGTTCCGGAAACAGAAACTGTTGGAGGAGCACTAACTGTCTGGAAGTAAGTGGTTGTTAGAGTTGCTCCGCATGCACCTGTTATGGTAACAGAATAAGTAGTGGAAGCTGATGCAGTATAAGTCGCACTCACTGTGCCCTGTCCGCTTACAGGCGCAGGTGACCAGGAGTAGGTGAAAGGGCCGGTACCTGAAGCATTGGCATTTAGTGTAAACGATTGACCTGTACATAAAGTTGAACTGGCTGAGGAGGTGACATTCACAGTTTGAACTCCTGCAGTTGCCTGGACGGTATAATTACAATCATTCCCGTCCACACCATCAACCATGATATAATAAGTTTGGCCAATCGTTAACGCGGTAGCATTTAAAGCAAAAGTTCCTATACCATTTCCAACACAGGTAGATTTTGCGGTAAACGAATTACAATCAGGGCTGGATAATACAATTGCCTGAATTCCAATGGAAGGGTCGGAGCATTGACTGGAAGTAATATTAAAAGATGCTGTAGTGGCACTTGCCACAAACGAAATCCAGGAATTATTTTGAATTGAACCACATGAAAAAACATCTGAACCACCCCAGGCAGCCCCTTCAATATTTCCATGATCCCGAGTGTACCAACCGCTGGTAGAGCCACAATACCCATTTAAATTACAAATTATTGGAGCTGAGGTACAAACATCTGTAGCAACAGCATTTGCTCCGCAGGCTTGAGGGGTGCATCCTAAAAGCGCATTCCAACCACTCCAGCGGGTGCTTCCATCAGAAACAAATCTAAAAGTCAGACACGTGCCGGTAGAGGTATAAACACCCGGGTACATTGTAGAACCATTTAATGTAGCAATTAGTGGACTCGCGGTACTTGGACCATCGTAAATATATAAATAATCATACCCGGTTTCAAGGTCAAGCCAGTAAAAATTTGCCCTGATTTGGGTTCCGGCTGAGGAACAGAATGTTACCGAATAATTTTCATTATTACCATAGCCATTTACGCCTCCAAGGAAATCTCCGGCAACAAAACCAGAAGCAACAAATTGTCCTTTGCAAGTGCTAACTGTTTGTCCGTTATAGGCTCCGATTCGATAAAATTGAGAATAGGTTTTTGAACAAAAAAATAATATAAAAAGGAGGAGTAAAACTTTTTTCATGTTTTTAAATTTTAATTATTTTAATTGATCAATTTCATCCCAGGAAAATAAAGAAATAGTAAAAGAGCATCCTTTAAAATTAACAGGTACAGTTACTCTGGAGTCTTTTTTTCTCAAGTGGTTGTAAGGGCCTAAATCAAATTCCAATTTGATTGATTCCTGACAATTTACTGAAAGATTTTTTTTGTCAGTAATTTGGAAGGAATCGACATATATATGATTCATTCTAATGGCTTTTTCTGTTGAAATGTTTTTCAGATCTTCCTCTGTGTAATAAGCAGTGGCTCTTTTGTCGATGGTTATTCCATTAACAATTATCGCAGTACTGTTTTCGTTTTTTGTTCGAAGAACAAATTGTTTTTCAGTAGAAGGAGAAACCACTTCCTTTGTCCCAACCTGATCTTTTTGGGAAGGCTTATTCGTTTCCGTCTTTTGTTGGGAAAATAAATTCAGGCATAATAAAAGAAGGGGGAGAGTGTAAAAAAAATGTTTCATGTTCGATAATGTTTAGGTTTTCGATTACAAAGTCAAAAGATTTAACGATAAAAATAATAAAAAATCAGGAGTTATAAAAAAAAAGTTTTATTATTAGATGCGTTCATATACGAAAAAGTTGCATTTATGTTATTTTTTTTGCCATTTATTTTACGTAATTATTTTTTTTATTTTTTATCAGCTTCGAAACCATAGCCCGGCATAAACTTTTAATAAATAAAGCAAAAAAAAGAAATAGACTAAAGGGATTATAATTATTTAGCAGATTTTGACATCAGATCGTAATAAAAAGATGCTTTTTTGAAATCACCATTTTTTTGGTAAAATTGGGCAAGAAATGAATTTAACTTTCTGTTGTTGGGGGTTAATTCAATTCCTTTTTCAAATAAAGGAACGGCATTTAATGTGTCGCCTTTTATAAAATATGCATTTCCCATATTAATATACAAGATATCTGATTTTAATCCCAGGTCGATTGCATTTTGATTCAAATTTAAAATTTTATCATATTGTTTCTTCTCCAGATATAAATTACTCAAAGGATAGTATGAATTCAGAAATTTAGGATTAAGCTCAAGACTTTTTAAGTACATTTTTTCTGCTTCTTCATTTTGTTTTAATGTTATTTGACAAGTAGCAAGATTAAAATAAGCTTCCACATAATCCGGTTTCAATAAAATAGCTTTTTTTAAATATGGAATAGCTTCTTCTGGTTTATTGTAATATGAATAATAAACCATTCCCAAATTATTTAAGCAGCTAATATAATTCGGAATAATCCTAAGTGCTTCTTTGTAATGTTTTACGGCATTGGAAACATGGGTTCGTTTCTCTTCGTTTGACATTTTTGGATTTTCACGAATTTTTTGAATGGATGCTGCAGCAAATAAAGAATGCATATGAGCAGATTCAGAAGCGTTTTCAACATCGGTTTTATACAAGGAATATGTATCTTTCCAGGCACTATTTCTGGCAAATGTCTTTCCGCCATAAACCAATATAATTATTGAAATAGTGAAAAAGAACATGACATTGAATGATGAAATTTTTGCTTTAACATTTTCTACAGGGACTTTAAATAACTTCAATAATCCCCAAGCGGCAAGAATACACAAGCCTAATGATGGGATATATGCAAATCGTTCTCCAACAATACCAACAACAGGTTTCATCACATTGGTGAACATAGAAATTGCTATAAAAAAATAAAGTATGCCATACACTATTATTTTGTTCGTTTTAATGTTTTTAATTACATAATAAACAACAGGTATCAGGCCGATGATTACTAACCACACAATAGGGTTTGTCCATGTTGCAATAGGGACTTGATTATATCCATAATAAGAAAGAAGCGGATGTGGGATTAAATACATTTTCAAATAAAAGTAAATCGTATAAAAGCCGGTAGGAATTCGCTGTAAAATACCAGTATGTTGAAATAAAGGATTCTCCCATTCTAAAACAAAACGAGATGTATCATTTACAACACTTCGTTTCCCAATTTGATAAACAATAATCGGCAATATAAAAGAGAGAAAAATTAATCTGTATTTTTTCCAGGGTAAGCGGGTAAAAAACCAGATGGTTAAAGGAATGATAGCATAAAATGTCATAGCATCTCTTTTTGAAAGCATCGCAACGAGCATGAAAATGGCACCCCACAAAATTTGAATTTTTTTACCTGTTTCAGCGTATTTGAGATAAAAATAAAGTGATAACAGGCAGGCAAAGAAACTAAGTATTTCATCTCTGTTTTTTATGCTCATGACTACTTCAGAATGTAGCGGATGAATCAAAAAAATAGTTGCAACACTAAATGAGAAAATATAATGATAGTTTGGGAATAATTTTAATAATAAAAAAAATAAAAATGAAACACTTATAGCATACAAAATGATATTTAAAAAATGGCTAATACTGGGCTTTTCGCCAAAAAACTGATATTCTATTGCGTAAAGGGCTTTTACTAAAGGGCGGTATTCATAACTCGATTTTTGATCATCAACAACATAAGTTGATCTGAAAATTTCAGGAATTGCTTTTATGCCTTTATGTACTTGGGCATTATTATGAATAACATATTCATCATCCATCGAATATTTATTGCCAATGCTTTTTCCATAAACAATAAAACTTAAAATAAAAAAGAAAATAATGATCCTTCTGTGAATCTGTTTTTCAGTTAATGCAGGAATGATTATTTTTTTTATTTCTTTTTTACTTTTAGAACTCATTGAATAGTTTTATAACATTCCAAAGATATACTTTTTCATTGTGCGGTGAAAAGAGAATCACATTTCAATAATTTCAAAACAATTTAAAATAACCGTTAATTTATTTTGCTATTTTTGTTTAAACCCTCAATGGCGTGAAAGCAAGCATAAAAGCTATTAGTTATTATTTACCTGAAAAAATATTCAGCAACGAGGAGTATTTTCAATTATTTCCGGAAGCTATTGTCAATAAAGAAAATTTATTAAAAATTGGTGTTCAGGAAAGACACATCATTGACCCAACTGAAACAGCCTCTGATATTGCAGTTAAAGCTGCGAAGGTATTGTTTTCGGAACACAAAATTAAGCCTGAGGAAATTGATTTTTTGATTTTTTGTGCTCAGGAGTTTGATTATTATACACCCACATCTGCTTGTGTTATTCATGAAAAATTGAATCTTCCCAAAAATTGTGGCGCACTGGATTTTAATTTAGGTTGCAGTGGATACGTATATGGATTGAGCCTGGCTAAAGGGTTAATAGAAAGTGTAGGAGTAAAAAATGTTTTGTTTCTTACTTCCTCAACTCTTACAAAAACGTTTCACAAAAAAGATAAAAGTTCATTGTTTATTTTTGGAGATGGAGCAACAGCAACCTTAATTTCTGCAAATAATACAACGTCAGGAATTGGTGAATTTATATTTGGTACCGATGGTAAGGGAGCAAACAAAATTATAGTGAAAGATGGAGGAGCAAGAAATTCCTTATCCGAAAGTTCGTACATTGATAAAACAGATGATTACGGCAATACTACAAATGATTCCTCCTTTTACATGAATGGTGTTGGAGTTTTTGTTTTTGGATTAAATACTGTTCCAAAAATGGTGACAGAATTATTACTAAAAGAAAGTAAAGAGATCAAGGATATTGATCTGTTTATTTTTCACCAGGCTAATTTGTTTTTAATTGATAAGATAAGGGCAAAATTGGAAATACCGGAAGAAAAAATATTCAATTATATGAAAAATACCGGAAATACTGTATCTTCATCTATTCCGATAGTTTTGAGCGAGGCAATAAAAAGTGGTGTGGCAAAAAAAGGGGACACTATTTTATTGGCAGGGTTTGGGGTTGGTTTATCATGGGCCGCAACTATTGTTACGCTTTGATTGTCAAAAAAACTACATTTACATAAAATTTATTTTATGAATATCACAGATTTTATAAAGAAAATTGAAACTGAAATTGACGAGTTTGAAGCGGGTACTTTAAACCCTGATACAGACTTACGAAAAACAACTGCATGGACCTCCATGCATGCCTTGATAATAATTGCACTTATCGATACAGAATACAATGTCACCATTACGGGTGAGGATTTGAGAACTATTACCAGTATCGAAGACCTATACAATATAATCCAAAGTAGAATTGCAGTATAATGGCCTATCTCACAATTGAAAATATACAACTATCTGCAATAGCTGCTTGTGTTCCTAAAAACAGAGAAAGCAATGCCCATTATGATTGGATATCTGAAAAGGAAAGGGATCTTTTAATTAAAACAACCGGCATTGAATACAGACGCATTGCGCCAAAACAGATCACAACCTCAGATATGTGTTTTGCTTCTGCTGAAGCATTGATCAATGAATTAAATATTGATCGTAAGGAGATCGAAGTAGTAATATTTGTATCTCAATCACCTGATTTTTTTTTACCGGCAACAAGTATAATTCTTCAAGATAAATTACAGTTGAGCAAAACAACAATGGCTTTTGATATTCAATTAGGTTGTTCGGGTTATGTTTACGGACTTTCAGTAATATCCAGCTTAATGAATAACGGGAAATTTAAGAAAGGACTTTTATTAGTGGGTGACAAATCAAGTTTTTCGCCATCAAAAAAAGATAAAAGTACGTATCCTATTTTTGGTGATGCCGGTACTGCAACATTATTAGAATATGATCCGTTTGCACAAAAAATGGATTTCAATTTACAAAGCGATGGTTCAGGTTACAAAGCAATAATAATTCCTGATGGAGGTATGAGAAACCCTTACTCAGATGAGTCGGATAAAATGATAGAAACCAGTCCGGGAATTATTCGGAACAGAAAAAATTTAATGCTTGATGGAATTGAAGTGTTTAATTTTTCACTGAGAGAAGCTGCCCCTAATATTTTTAATCTTTTGAAATATAATAAAACTGAAATAAATGAGTATGATTTTTTTGTGTTTCATCAGGCAAATAAATTAATGAATGAAAGTATTCGAAAAAAATTAAAAGTTGAACCCGACAAAGTTCCATACTCTTTACAAAAATATGGAAATACAAGTTCTGCATCCATTCCACTTACCATTGTTACAGAGTTGGCAGATAAATTAAAAAATAGTAAAGCGGAAGTTATTCTTTCTGCATTTGGAGTTGGATTATCATGGGCATCAGCTGCTTTAACATTAAATAAATTAAAATGTTTACCACTAATTGAAATTGAATAATGACACCTTTCCATTTACATAATAAAACTATTTTGGTAACCGGAGCTTCTTCGGGAATTGGAAGGCAGATAGCCTTAAGTATTTGCGAAATGGGCGGAAATGTTGTTATTACAGCGCGGGATAAAAAGCGATTGGAAGAAACGTTTAAAAATTTAAAAGGGAAAAACAATAGTAGCATTACTGCGGACTTGCTAAATCAGAATGATTTGAGCGCTTTGGTAAACCATATTCCGATGCTTGATGGAATTGTTCATTGTGCCGGTATTGTAAAACCATTTCCAGTAAAATTTTTATCAGAAGAAAAAATACAAGAAACGTTTCAAACAAATTATAATATTCAGGTGATTTTAATGGCTCAGATAACACGTCAAAAAAAAATAAATAAAAACGCTTCCATTGTTTTTCTTTCATCTATTTCAGCTACCCATCCCCATAAAGGAGGAGCCCTTTACTCCGCTTCTAAAGCTGCCATTGAATCACTAAGTAAAGTAATAGCCTTGGAGTTTTATCCGCAAGGAATCCGGTCAAATTGCTTATCACCTGCAATGGTTAAAACACCTATGTATGATTATGCAGAAAAAGGTGCCTCCAAAGAAACCTTGGATGAACATGTAAATAAATATCCTTTAGGAATAGGCTCACCGGCAGATGTTGCCAATGCAGCAGTGTTCTTATTGTCAGATGCTTCAAAATGGATCACTGGAATAACAATTACTCTTGATGGAGGGTTTTTATTGGGAGGAATATAAAATGAAGGAACAATATATATCCATAGTAATACCTGTTTATAACAGCGAAATAACACTAAGAGAATTGTACTCGCGTATTGATGCCATCTTCTTTGACCTTCAAAAAAAATTTCAATTAATACTGATTGATGATGGTAGTAGTGACACTAGCTGGAACATAATTGAGGAATTACAAAAACAATATCCAGAGAAGATACTGGCTGTTAGATTTGCCAAAAATTATGGACAACATAATGCAATTTTGTGCGGGTTTAATTATTGCATCGGGGATATCATTATTACTATGGATGATGATTTGCAGCACCCTCCGGAGGAAATGAAAAAGCTCTTGAAGAAACATGAAGAAACAGGTGCAGATGTTGTTTACGGAATGCCAATCGATAAAAAACATTCTGTTTTACGGAATGCAGGAAGTAATTTCTTAAAAAAAACTTCTGAGTTTGCGTCCGAAAAAAATGTCGGAGGGTCTTCATTTCGACTTCTAAAAAAAGATATTGTACTTGAAATAAAAAGTAACCACAATTATAACTTTTTATATTTAGATGCGACCATTAATCACTATACTTTTAATATCGAACATGTTGATGTTGAACATCATTATCGGAAATCCGGGAAATCAGGATACACAATTGGAAAATTGATTTCGATGTACTTTAATATTCTTATAAATTATTCTGCTACACCTTTAAAATTAATGACCTATGGAGGCTTGCTATCTGCTCTACTCGCATTTTTATTCGGGCTTCATTTTATATACAGAAAAATAATGTATAATGTCCCACTTGGCTATACCTCTTTAATAGTGAGTATTTTGTTTAGCACCGGGTTGATTTTATTCTGCCTCGGAATTATTGGGCAGTATCTCTATAAACTTTATCAAATGCAAAATCAAAAACCGTCTTATTTTATTAAAAGTATTTTAAAATGATAATAAGAAAGTATGGTATTACTCTTACAAGATTAAAGGAAAATGATATTGACTTAGTAAGAATTAAACGTAACTCAACGGATGTTAATAATCTTATGCATTTTCGACAATCAATTACACCCCAAATGCAAAAGGAATGGTTTAAAAGCATCAATAATATAAATAATAATTATTTTATTGTGGAGTACGATAACCGGAAAATTGGACTTGTGAATGGGAAAAACAGTGATTACAAAAAACGTCATTCAGAAGGAGGAATGTTTCTTTGGGAAAAAAAATATTGGGGTACGGTAATTCCTGCAATGTGTTCGGTAATGATGACAGATTTTACTTTTTTAGTAAATAATTTTAAAAAAAATTATATTAAAATTTTAAGATCAAATGAAAATGCAATAAATTATAACAAGCAATTAGGGTATGTTCTAACAAATGATTATCCTTCTGATCCCGAAACCCAATGGTATGTTCTTACAAAAGAAAATTATCTTTCTAATATCCCAAAAATAAGAAAAGGAATAAAAATTATTACTGCAGATAGCGAAGCTTTATCAATTAAAAATATAAGTTTTAGGGATGATACAGAGCAGGAACTAAATTTATTATACAAACCTTTGCCGGTTTTCGTCAAGAAAAATGTTAATCTAATATTAAAAAGGGAAAACCGTAACACGTTATAAAATTGTGCATTTTAATTTTTATTTATAATCCTTTATTGTTTCTTCTTTTAAAATTTCTGAAAAACCCGATACAATGACTCCGTTAAAAAGTGCTTTTCATTTTAAAGGATTAGACGGACTAAGATGCATTGGAACGTTTATCGTTTTATTTCATCATATTGAATTAGGGAAAAATGTATTTGATATTCCATCAATTTCAAAGTACTATATGGAAACGGGAACAGGTCAGGCTTTCATGACAATGTTCTTTGTGTTGAGTGGTTTTTTAATTTTTTATTTGCTAATAAATGAAAGAAAAAAAACCGGAATTGTTGAGGTGAAAAAATTCTATCGAAAACGGATCTCGCGTATATGGCCGGTTTATTACATACTTGTGTTGACTGTCATTTTTTTGTTTTCAAACAACAATTGGTTTTCATCCCCAACGCCTTCTGTTCATGCCGGGGACTATTATAATGTAGTCTCTCTTTATCTTTTCCACTTACCAAATTTCCGAATATTTTTTACGAGCTCTTTCGTATTATTAATTCATTTATGGAGCTTAGGGGCAGAAGAACAATTTTATGCATTATCCCCATGGCTAATTAAAAAATCCACTAATTATTTAAAAACATTTATTTTTATTATAGTTCTTAAAGTGAGTATTAAATTAATGGTAGCTCTTGC
Source organism: Bacteroidetes bacterium RIFCSPLOWO2_12_FULL_35_15 (assembly GCA_001769385.1). Lineage (GTDB taxonomy): Bacteria > Bacteroidota > Bacteroidia > 2-12-FULL-35-15 > 2-12-FULL-35-15 > 2-12-FULL-35-15. The sequence goes on from MEPB01000069.1 coordinate 41,037, forward strand.
TTACAGGACACTTCCAATCTCCTCTGAATCAATAATGTTTTTAAAGCATTTAGAGACATTTTTATTTAAATTCCCAATAGAGGCTTTCGCTATTGGAGGAATAATTGCTTATTTATTTATTGAAAAAAAGGAAAACGTTTTAAACTATTTGTATAAACCCTATATTCAATGGGTCAATCTATTGTTGATGCTGGCAATTGTTCCACTAAGTCATAGGTCAGAAAGCTTACAGCTTTTGGTCGCCATAAATTTTGCAATCATTATCATAAATCTGACAGGTAACACCAAGCCATTGTTTATGCTTGACAATAAATACTCAAATTATATTGGTCAAATATCTTATGGAATATACATGTATCAAATTCCTTTGGTATATTTAATATTAAATATATTTAAACCTTATTATTCGGCAGATCATATGGTTTTATGGAACATTTTATATTACAGTACTTGCACTCTATTGTCAATGGTTACTGCAATTATTTCTTATGAATTGATTGAACGTAAATTTATTAATTGGGCAAGGAGTTAAATCCTATTTAATAGCTGAATTGAATTTCAGTACATCAATATCAATTGTTTCCCATACAGAATGAGGATGGGGTAAATTTCAAGAATGGCTCGAATATGTTTTATCGCTAATCTTGATTCACAATAAGGAAGACCTGTTTTTTAGTTTTTTTTAATCAGTTTATACCAATTACAAATATATTTTGTCCAACAAATTATCTGCGCACCGTCTTCGACAAACTCTGACGGACTTCACACATTGGATCATTTTATAAATATGGGAGGTATTACTCATTTGTAAAAAACAAAAAAATTAGCACTACTGAAACGAACCCTTATCAATAAAAAATATTAGTTTTACTGATGATGTAATTTATTGTAAACGCTTTTGTTGAGTTTGAAAATAACCTTGAATAAAAATTCTGTGATGGAACAGACAGACCGTTGTAATTTTTAATAAAAACTTTTATATTTTGCTTACCCGAATTTTATTCATTTTAAAACAGAAGGCACGAAAAATTATTGTTCAATTAGGATATTTTTCAAAACCCAATTTCCTTGTTGTTGGTGCACAAAAATCAGGAACAAGTGCTTTGTTTAATATTTTGAAACAACATTCAAAAATTTCGGGTGCTATTCGAAAAGAAATTCATTTTTTTGATAATGATAAAAATTTTCCTTGTACTGATTTTAGTACCTATCATTTGTATTTCCCATTTTCTTACGAAGTTCCTAAAGGAAATTTAATTTTTGAAGCTACACCATCGTATTTATTTAAACCTAAAGTTGCTCTAAGAATATTTGAATATAATCAGGACATGAAAATTATTATATGTCTTAGGAACCCTGTTGAAAGAGCTTTGTCGGCATGGACGATGTTTCATTACGGATTTCGGAATCATAAAAAATATTCTCATTTGTACGATGAAAGGTCATTTCCCGTGGCCATCGAAGAGGAGTTAAAAGATTTAAATAATTGCCCATTTAATTCTCCTAAACCACCTTACCTGCAAACAGGAATTTATCATACACAGATCAAAAAATATTTTGAACTTTTTCCAAGAAAAAACATTTTAATACTTGAACATAGTGACCTAAATAATAAACATGATCAGACAATAAAAGAGATATGTGATTTTTTGAATGTGCCGGATGAAAAATTGCCTCAGTTGCGTCTGAACACAAGTTTAAAGGATAACAAAAAGGAGTATGATGAACAAGTAGAGATTTTGAGAAAATTTTACAAACCGCATAATGAATTATTATATAAATTAATTGGCAAAAATTATAATTGGTAATTATTTTTCGATTTCAGGATCTTTATTTTCCAAAATGACAATGAACTAATTTTCTCAATTTTGAAAAAATAATAATGTGAGAAAAACATTTTACATACGAGGATTAGATGGCTTAAGATTTCTGGGATCCTTTTTGGTATTATTTCATCATACCGAACGGGGAAAAACACTATTCGGATATCCTGCCGGATTGTCTTTTACCAAAGGAATTGGCGATGCTTCAATGACTTTATTTTTTACTCTGAGTGGTTTTTTGATCACTTATATTTTGTTAAATGAAAAAAAGAAAACAGGAACCATCAGCCTCCCCAATTTTTATAAAAAACGTATCTCACGGATCTGGCCATTGTACTACCTCCTTGTTTTTTCTTCCATCTTCTTTTTTGAAAAGAGTGATTTGTTTGCTTTGCCCGGGCCTCAGGAGCCCACAGATTATCGTATAGCAATACCGCTTTATCTATTTCAAATGCCAAATTTTCATGTTTTTTTTTCTGCTGCAATGCTGGCCGCTCTTGGCCATTTGTGGACAATTGGGGTGGAAGAACAGTTTTATGCAATTTCACCTCTAATAATTAAGAGAACCAAAAATTTCGTAAAAGCATTTGTAATTATTATTAGCATAAAAATTTTTATAACAATTGCTTTCGCATTTTCTTTCAGGTTTTTAGCACTAACAATTGATCAGCTAAAGGATCTGAAGACTTTAAGCCGTTTTTTATATAATCTGCGATTTGAAGCTTTTGCTGTAGGTGGAATTGCGGCATTTGTGTTTCTTGAAAAAAAGGAAAAAATATTGGACTTCATCAACAGACCTATTATTAAATATACAAATCTTGTAATTTTACTGCTGGCGATGCCTTTCGGACATTGGTCGGATACGTTGCACGTTGTTTATGCAGTATGCTTTAGTATAATCATCATTAATCTGGCAACTAAAACGACACCCGTTTTCTTTTTAGACAATAAATATATCAGGTACCTGGGTCAGATATCATACGGAATATATATGTATCAGGCACCGGTAATCTATTTGGTATCTAACTCACTTCGCCCTTATTATTCAAGTGAGCATCTGATCTTATGGAATATTACTTATTCTGTGGCATGCTTTGCTTTATCAATAGGTATTGCAATTGTTTCATATGAACTTGTTGAAAGAAAGATCATTGCTTTGGCAAGAAAATAATTTGAAGAGAAAAAGCCGAAAAACATTTTATTCAGGATTTTTTTTTAATGATGTTGGTATTTTTTAAAATTTCTTTAATAAGCAATCTTACTAGTGATAAAATTTGGTTTAAGTTGAAACATCTTTCAATAAAGCAATACACATTGCTTCTATGTCTTTATCAAAAAAAGCCTCTCTGGTTGAAGGATGTGTAATAGGGAATTTCATTTCCAGTGCCGTTAGCTCCGAAAATTTATTTTTTTTCTTTGTGTATGTAGCTTGCTCATCAAAGCCAATATTTTCTACCAAATTAACGGAAGGAATAATACCAATCCCTCTGTTCGCCCAGATATCCACATTCCAAGGGATATCCCATCCGATCTTATGTATGCGCAAATATTCAAAAGTATCGGTCCATGTTTTAAAATGTTCCTGACTAATATTATGAAATATTTCTTTTTTGTGAATTTGCCAGGAATCCATATCCGGATTGTATTTTTTCCAAGCCCTTCGCCAGGTTGCCCAACCCCATGGAGGCAAAATATGGTTTGAAAAAAAATAGCTGGGATCACCTTTAGGTATTTGCTGCAGTATATTAAATCCCGAAATATGCATCACTTCAGTATCGTTAGCATAATAATCAAGTAATGTTCCGCAAAATTGAAAAAAAGAAAGATGCGGTACGCAGTCATCTTCAAGTATTATTGCACTATCTACATTTTCAAATACCCAATTTAATCCGGTAATTGTACGTGGCACATTTCCCATGTTGTAATCAGACAGATTAGTTTTGAGATCTACATTCCAATCAATCTTATCGATAACAGTTCTGGCCTGATCGCATAATTCCTTATCAGAACTATCTTTAGGTCCATCTGCAATTATAAATAGTTGTGAAGGTTTAATTTTTTTTATCACAGAAAAGACTTTTTCTGTCTTTTCCGGACGGTTATAAATGATTAAAACAACCGGGAAATTAAAATTCATTTCTAGAAGAATTATTGTAACTCAAATTAATCTTTTCTGTATTTGGCACCTATTTCGTTGTACTTATTAAAGTACCCGAATTTAGTATATAGTTTTTTCGAAACAGCTCTTGAAATGTCACGCACCTTCATTGGAAGCCTATAATAAAGTTTATTGATCAGGTAATTTGTAAAAAGGATCAAGTTGCTTTTATTTGCAGAAAAAAAATAAGATAATCTCTGCACATTTGATGATGGAAAATAGTTGTATTTTTTAGCATAATCCCCTGTAATATAATCTATAACTTCAATTTCTGAAATAGTCAATTCATTTTTCCATTTATCAATTCGTTCGGTATTGATCGGATTTAACAAATTTACGTGAATTTTATCAACGATACCAGTCATTACGTCATTATTAGTGCGTTCATCATTAAAAATTCTGCGAGTAGTTTTATGAAAATTAAGTACGTTGGAATCAAATGAAATAGTTAAAAACTCAAAGAGTTCAGATAGATATTTTTCAGGATTGGTTACCAGATCTTCATAACGCAAAGTGTAAAAAAGGGTAGGGTGTTTAATTTTGTAATAATCAATATACCTGTTATGTCTTTTCCAGCTTTGCGCCAGTCGGGCAACATTTTTAATCTTAAATGCTTTTCTGGTAGAAATTACATTATCTCTGTAATCACGTATTATATGTATGAATTTTGCATTTGGAAACAGTTCAGTTAATTCATTGATAAAAAAGCTGTAGATTGGGTTTTTATCCGCAAGCAAGGATGTTTTTTCTTTTGGAAAAGGAGAAGAAACAGACAAATAGACAAGCTTACAAAGTATTGAAAAATCAAGTTGTCTTAATGGGTATGAATTAAAAAGTTTTTTTAAATTATCGGCATTTATTTTCCATAAAAATGAAAATCGTACATCCGTATAAAGATCAATAATAAATTCATCTAATTTTTCAGTGGTCCATTTATTTACCGTTGAATATTTCTGTTTTAAATGGATTACAAAGGGGGATTCATTTGCCGTTAGTACTTCCGGATTAGCATCTAAAATAGTTTGCAATAAGGATGTCCCAGACCGACCTTTCCCAACTATAAAAACGATGGGCAAATTTTTTATTTCTTCAATGGTCAGCAATTTATCAGACATTTAAAAATGTTCTTTTATCGAAAAGTATATTTCCGCAAATGTTATTCTTTTATGTTTAAAAGCATTTGGTCTGATCTTACAATATGAAGAATTCAGAAAAAGCCATGTTAAACAATATAGTTGTATTGGAATTTGCAAAATAGAAAACAGTATGTTTTTGCTGCGGTATTTTCTTTCGTAACCTGCCTGTTCTGCGTATTTACCAATAATCGAGTCAGCAATGTAAACATCTTTATCATCAAGTTTTTCTCTCCAGCCATACACATTATTCTTATTGATGGGTTTCAATAAACTACTGTGTAATTTCATGACCTCCTCTTCAGGGTAGGTAGCTAAAAACTTATCTTTGATTTTATAATAGTGAATCATATCATCGTGATACTCCATATTAAGAAATAGGCATAATTTTTTAGTTTCTTCCATTGGGTTGCTGACCAGGTCTTCATATTTCAAATAATAATAGTTAGGGCTCTTACCTAATAAATCTGAAATTAATTTAAAAGAATATTTCCATCTGAAACAAACAAGAGATAAATTATTACCCTCGAATTTCACTTTTCTCATAGAAAGATAATGGTCCCGGTAATCGCGGTTTATATGAATAAATTTAGCATCAGGAAAAACTTCCAATAAAATTCGCATTGAAGTTGCATCATATGAATAAAAGGGGTTCTTATCTCCAATCAAAATAATATTATTTTTTTCAAAGAAAGAGTCGTAGCATAAATAAATTAATTTTATCAGCTCTTGAAATGTCACTGTTTCTTCAGCATTCAATAGCAGATCTTTTAAGCGTTTTTTATTTAGTGTCCAAAACTCAACCTGAGGCACAAGAAATACATCATCAAAAAACTCCTGCAACTTTTCCCGGCTCCAGATTTTTATATAATAGTATTTACGAAAAAGTGAAGTAATAACTTTGCCTTCTAATGGTATTGAAACATTGGGGTGTGCATCGAAAATGAAGCGGAGCATTGTGTTCCCGGATCTTGGTCTTCCAATGATGAAAAATACAGGAATATTTTTAATCTCTTTATAATCCATACGGCACTAAATTTTTCAAGTGTCAAGATATAAAAAAAAAGCGACCCGCATTAATGCGGGTCGCTTAAAAAAAACAGTTAAACCAATTAGTTTCTTATTAGTTGAAGATATCCATTGTGTACTTCTTCCTCTTTAGCAGGATCTAATGGTTTGACTTTAATTAGGTAATAGTAGGTTCCGGATGGTGAAGCAATCCCGGCATTTGTCCTGCCGTTCCATCCACCATTAACAGCATTCCATTCATATAATTTCAATCCCCAACGGTCATAAATTGATGCTTCGATATTTTCTACTCCGGTAGAGGTAACAAAAAATAAATCATTTGTTCCATCTCCATCAGGTGTAAATATATTTGGAATCATTAAAAAATAATCATCAAAAATAGTGATCACAAATTCAGCTGTGTCGGGACATTGATTGTTGTAGGATGCGATCAAAACAACAGTATATGTTCCTGGCGCAGTATAAATATCGCTCGGGTCGGTTAATGTGGAGGATTGATTATTACCAAATGTCCAGGAGTAAGTATTTGCATTTTGACTACCATTTGTAAAATTGACAGTTAAGGGAGGAACCCCTGTTAATGGGTTTGCTGTGAATGATGCGATTGGAAATGGAGTATTCGTTACAGAAATATTATCAGTAGCAGTACAACCATTGGATGGATCTGTAATTGTCAAGGTGTACAAGCCCGCTGAATTTATTGTGGGAGTAGAAGTTGTACTTCCCGAAACAATCCCTGGTCCGCTCCAACTATAATTTACACCTGCAGTGGTAGAAGAACCATTAAGATTCAAGGAAGTTATCACACAATTTAGTGTAGTATCCAAGCCTGCATTTACATCAGGAGGTGTCGTATTACTTGTTACAATAACAGTAGCTGTATTTGTACAACCATTTACAGCATCAGTAGCCGTTACAACATATGTACCGCCTGTAGTAACTGTTGCAGGATCGGCAGCATTTACCAAAGTACCTCCATTCCAAACCATTGCATTTCCTGCACTGGTACCGGTCAGGGTTGCTATTGGTGTTGTGCAGCTAATGTTGTTATTACTTGTTGCTGTAACTGTAGGAAGAGTTGTATTGGCGGTGATAGTAACCGAATCTGTCGAAGTACATCCATTTGCACCATCCGTAGCAGTTACGGTATATGTTCCTGCAGCAGTAACTGTAGCCGGGTCAGGGGCGTTTGTCAATGCTCCGCCATTCCATACCATCGTACTTCCTGCACTGTTACCCGTCAGAGTGGAGCTTGGTGTTGAACAGGTAATGTTATTATTGCCGGATGCTGTTAGAGTGGGTGGTGTGGTATTTCCTGTAATTGTTATCGAATCGGTATTTATACATCCATTTACAGCATCAGTAACTGTAAGCGTATAAGTTCCGGCTGTAGTAACTGTTGCAGGATTTGGTTCATTTATCAATACTCCCCCATTCCATACAATTGTATTTCCGGTACTGGTGCCTGTTAATATTGCACTAGGCGTGATACAGGAGATATTATTATTACTGGATGTGCTGACAGTTGGTGGGGTTGTGTTTCCTGTAATTGTAACCGAATCAATAGTTGTACATCCATTTGCGGAATCTGTAACAGTAACTGTATAGGTGCCAGCTGCACTTACTGTAGCTGGGTTTGCGGCATTAACCAAAATGCCTCCATTCCAAACAATGGTATTTCCTGAACTGTTTCCGGTTAATATGGCACTTGTTGTAATACAAGAAATATTATTGTTACCAGACGCAGTTACGACAGGAGGGACATTGTTCGAATTCACAGTAACGCTATCAATTGATGAACAGCCGGAACTATTATCTGTAACTGTTAAGGTATAAGTACCAGCTGCATCCGCAGTAGCAATATTAGAATTGATACCGGATGTTATATTACCTCCCGATGTGCTCCATGCATAAGAAATATCCGGACCAGCATCAGAACTCGAACCGTCAAGTGTAATTGTTAATGCAGTACAGGTAAGACCTGATGTGGGAGCGATTGAATCAAATGGGTAGGGTTTTACAATAATAGGCAAATTAAATAGTTTGGAACATCCATCACTACTTATGGTCACATAATATGCTGTGGAAGCAGTTAAGGTTTGTGTAATTGTATTACTTGAAGAAACGATAGGAGACCAACTATATGTATATGTTCCATCTCCTCCACTTGGTGTTAAAGTTACCGTTACAGGGGTATTAATACAAACGGTATCATTAGGTAAAAAACTTTGACTAAGAGTTATTGGGTTTGCAGAAACATTTCCCGTTAATGCAACCAAACTACTTGGAGTACACCCGGCTACATCCGATTGAACATAAATGGTGTAAGTACCTCCTAATGATCCTATGTTTTGTCCATAAGATAAACTGCTTCCGGATTGCATCAAAATGGTTCCGGCAATGTCAGAATACCAATTGTAATTTGTAACACCGGCAACCGGATTAATATTTACAAATACAATACCTGTATCACAGGAGGTAACTGAAACAGGAGCAGGAGCTTGTATTGCAGTTGGTGTGACAGAAACAGGTGTGATTGTGCTGGAACAACCATCGCTATTAGTAGCTTGTAAATACACGGTATAAGCACTTGTAGTTAATAAATTTGCTGTTGTGTAAGTAGTTCCTGACCCCAGCAGTGTACCGCTGACTGCCGCATCATACCATGAAAAAGATGACCCGGAAGGAGCCGTAGCTGTAAAAGTAGCTGCTCCACCTAAACAAACAGGTGTTACAGTAGCTGTTGGTGCAGCAGGTATAGGATTTACAGTTACGGTTTGAGTAATAGGAGCTAATGGTCCACAACACGTTGATGAAATTGTTAATGTAACAGTATATGTAATAGCTGTAGAACCAGTATTTGAAAACGTGATGGAAGTATTATCTAATGTTGGTGTAGCTATGGTTGCAACTGGTAAAACGGACCATAAATAACTAAAGCCGGGTGTTCCTACAGCTGATGCCGCAAATTGAGCAGCACCGGGACATAAAGAAGTTGTAGAGGCCAGTATTGTCCCGGTACTGGGTGGGTTAACAATGATATTGTTAAATCCGGAATAAGGATTTGCATTCATTACAATATCTTTTCTACCTAAAGAAGAATATTGAGTTGCAGCAGGGGAGCCTGCACCACTTGCAGGTGATGCTCCGGAACCAAAATCAGTCCATGATGGAGCACCTGCGGTTGTATTATGATTGATTGAAATATTTGTACATGCAATGTTATCAACTGTAATTACAGGCTGAGTAAGCATATTTAATGAAGTGTTTTGAACCAATGCTACACCGCCAACCAGTTTTACCTGAACTGCAAGTCCTGCACTTCCGGTTCCTCCGGTTCCTCCGGTTCCTCCTTTTCCACCTGCTCCTCCGGTTCCTCCATTTCCTTCACCTGATCCTGTACATGCATCAGCACATCCTCTGGCTCCTCCGTTTCCTCCGTTTCCACCGGTACCACCTACACCGCCGGTACCACCGGCACCTGCAAGTCCATTTAGTATTTGACAATCGGTAACGTTACTATTTGCGCCATTATTAAAAATAAATATCCCATAAGTTGAACCACCACCTGTTCCACCTGTTCCACCTGTTCCACCTTGGCCACCGCCACCACCGCCACCGCCACCGCCACCTGTTCCGTTGGAGTTAAAGCAAAAACCTCCGCCATCGCCACCTCCACCGCCTGCGCCTGAACCGCCTCCTCCGCCATATCCATTTCCACCATTTCCTCCTTGAGAACCAGTAAACCAATATCCTGTTGCATCCGAACCGGCAGGCCCCACAGCACCTATTGTTCCAATTCCTCCTACTGCTCCGGGATTACCATTAAATCCTTCCATACTGGAATACCATCCGCAATCCCACCAACCGCCAGAATTCGCTGGAGGAATCCCACCTGCTGCTCCATTACCACCTGCACCTCCGGAACTTCCATTGCCACCATCCTCATCGTAGTAGCCACCAGAACCACCGGCTCCGCCTTCTCCTCCATTTCTTGTACCTCCGTTAGCAGCTTCTGCGGCAATTGTTGATGTTCCGTTTGATGCTCCACCCGCAAAATCCCAAAACATAGAAGCATGTGTTGAACCTGCTCCGCCTCCTTCATAACCACCGTCTCCCATTGTTCCTGACCATCCATTTCCTCCAGCTCCACCAGGGCCACCGGTTGATCCGATCGCTCCAACTGTTCCGGCTGCTCCGGAAGTTCCTGATCCGGCATTTCCACTATAAATATAACATCTTACAATATTATATTCGGAACAGCCATTGCCCAGATAGATGCCATAATTTGAAATAGCCGAACCTGCTGCGTTATCGGGCATATCTATTCTAAGGTCCTGAAAACGAAAATATGATGAACCAGCAGTTATATTAAATGCAGTGAGTCGTAAATTTCCGGCAGATCCTTCGACATTGGAAGTGTTTCTGATGATGCGTGTTCCTTGCACAGGAAATCCGCCTGCAGTTGCTTTTGCGCTTGTTTTTAAAGTAAATCCAACATTATAACCTCCTTCGATGGTGATAAAACTAGTTGCACTTAATGGATTGCTGATCGTATAGTCTCCTATTTGCATTTTTATTACAATAGAATTACAGGCAGCCATTGTTAATGCTGTTTGTATAGTTGTTGGTGCTGTTGGAATTAATCCGCTACCTCCACCTGCAGGACTAACATAAATAATATCACAGGAAGGTGGTGAAGTTGGGGATAATATTGAAACAGTTGATGTAGCAGTATTCCCCAGGCAACCGGTATTTGAAGAAACAGTTACATTATAGGTTCCTGCTCCTGCACCTGCAATCGTTGAACTAGGAACACCGTTATCAGTTTGAGTAGAAGATCCTGACCAAACATAATCACAATTAGTGCAAGGGGATCCATTCATTGTTGCAGAGGCAACAAGATTGGTTGTTCCGCTACATAAGGATACATTACCGGGATTCACAAATACTACAGGAGGCTGGCTAACCGTAATAGCTAATGAAACAGACTGAGAACAGCCTCCATATGTTGCTGTTGCAACATACGTATTTGTTGAAGCAGGATTAACATTTAAGCTGTCATAGGTTCCTGCAATTGGTGCCCAGGAATAAGTTACACCTGAAAGACCACTAACTCCGGAAATAGTTAAGGTAGATGCTCCACCGGTACAAACAATAGAATCACTTGCTGATATCGAAATAGGAGCGAATAGTATGAAAGTCGCAGATTGGGATGTGGACATGGAATTCCCGCATTTATCCAAAATTGTATTTCCATCTGTTCCAGTATTTAATGAAACAGTATAGGTGCCTGATGGTAATCCGGTCGAATTAAAATTTAGTGTTGCAAAACTGGTAAATGAAGCACCGGTTGAACAAAGATTACCGCTTGCACTAATAACAGGAACATTTAATGCTCCCGGACCAGTAATTGTAAAATCGGAACCATTAGTTGCTATTGAACTACACTGCACCGGTTCAGAAAAGGTGAGGTTTAAACTATTGCTATTACAAGCATGAGTTAGGGTTCCAAAAGTGGGAGGAACATTATCGAATATTTGAGCTGTGCCGCCAAAGGTCAAGGTATATCCATTACTGTTTGCAGAATAATTATCAATAATTAATGCAAAAGTTTGTCCTGCTGTTACATTTAAGCCGGCCATAGTAGGGGGCCCACTTGCACTTTCACTTATAGGTATTGTTGCGGAAGCTGGTAATGTAAGACCTGTATTTCCATAAGTTGCAGAGAAATTACATCGAACAGGAGTGGCCGATGGAACACCTGCGCATCCAATGGTGGTGATATCATACAAAGCAAAATCGTAATCATTTGCTGTATTCAGCATAAAAGTAAATGTTCCGGAATTTTGAACTGTGAATGTGTACCATACAGAATTTGTTTCCTGCGAAGACAAACAGGTCCCGGAAACTTCTTGTGTTGAACCATTTCCAGTATAGGAATTTGATTGAGAATAGGATTGTTGACAAACAGGAATGGAATTGTCACAATCCTGCTCTGGACCTGTTACCATTAAATGATTGGCAGGGTTACTAAGAGCTTTATTCGGAGAACTTCTATAGATATTCTCCAGGTTTTTTTTAATTGCGATTTCCTCTTTTGTTGGAATTCTTCCTACTTGTGCATTAGAAGTATTGAAGCATGCAAATAATATGAAAATTATTCCCGCTAATTTTTTTAATAAGTAGTTGTTATTCATGGAGATTTTTTTTGATATAAAACTTAGAAAAAACTAATATATATATTGAAAATAGTAAGATGCAAGTTCAAAACTTAAAGTAATTATCACGAAAATACTGATTCTGTTATGAAATTAATTTTTTTTTAACCTTTTTTTTATCCTGATTGTTGTATTAAAATTAGATACAAAAAATACTAAATGGCAAAAATTTCAATATGAACTATTTCAAAAATAGTTACGGATATAAAAACAAAGCCTCTATTCTCTAAAATACATGCTGGATTTAAACAAAATCGAAAAAATAATAAAAAAATAAAATGTGTTTTTGAAAGTATTAAAATTTCATGTTATTCAAATGTAAAAAAATATCTTGATAATCAAAATTTTATGCAAAAAAAAACATAAAAAAAACCCCACAAAATGCGGAGTTTCTTTAGATGAAAGGTGAATTTACAATTATGCTTTTTTCACATTAACTGCATTTAACCCTTTTTTACCTTCTTGAATTTCGAAAGTGACTTTGTCGCCATCGCGAATTTGATCAACTAATCCTGTTACGTGAACAAATAGTTCTTGATTAGTACCATCTACTGTGATAAATCCAAACCCTTTTGAAGAATTAAAAAATTTTACTGTTCCTGTTTTCATTAAATTAAAAATTAAAGTGAATATTGGGGCAAAGATACAAAAGTTATAACAGAAATTACTTTATATTTACATTGTATGAAATTTCTTTACTTGAAATATTTGTTTGCCCTTCTTATATCCTTTGTTATTGCATCATGTAGCACCTCCTCGTTTTTTTATGCGCCATCAAAAAAATTAGCTTATTATCCGGATACTTCCATATTTAACGTAGAAGAAATTAATTTTAAGGCAACAAACGGAAAAGTTCTCAACGGTTGGTTTTTAAAGCCCAAACAGAAGTTAATTGTTGCTACAGTTTTACAATTTCATGGGAATGGCGGAAATATCTCCTATCAATTTCAATTTGCTGAGCCATTAGTAAAAGCAGGTTTTCAAGTGATGGTTTTTGATTATGAAGGTTATGGTAATTCTGATGGAACACCTTCTCAGGAAAAAGTGCTGGATGATGGAATAAAAGCGTTGGAATATATCAAACAACGAAATGAGGTAAAAAATACAAAATTAATATTGTTCGGGCAATCGCTTGGTGGGCATTTGGCTTGTGTAGTTGCTGCAAAAAAACAAAATTTAATTGATGCATTAATTATTGAAGGCGCATTTACCGGGCATAAACTAATGGCGGTTTATGTTGCTCATAAATATTATGGTGCCCCCAAATGGCTCGCAAGGTCAATTGTTCCAACTCGATACGATGCGATTAATGATATAGATAAAGTAACCATTCCTAAATTAATTATTCATAGTACGGAAGATGCCACCTGTCCGTTTTTTATGGGAAAGGAGTTGTATGATAAAGCTGGCGGATCTAAACAGTTTTGGGAAATAAAAGGCGGACATATTCAAGCAAGTCACTTATACCCGGATGAATTTGTAAAGCACTTCGTAGAAATAATAAAATGAGCTTAATCTTTAATGAATCGCACAACTTTTATTTTATCATCCTGTGTAATTGAAATAAAATACAATCCTGCATTCCATTTTTCACAATCAATTGAAAATTGCGACCTATTGTTTCTAACTAATTTTATATTTTCAAAGTTCTTTATTTGTTGTCCCAAAGTGTTATAAACACTAATAGAAGCAACATAATCTATGTTTCCGGTGTTTGCTATATAAAATTTATCCTTTGCCGGATTTGGAAAAAGCAGGGTGTTTGTTTCGAATAAAATTTCTTCGGTAATACCTATGGAAATGATTGTCCAGATACTATCGGCCCAATGAGGATTATCTATATATGGATTTCGGTTATTTTGAATTTGGTAGATGGCGTTATTTCTTGCGATTTCTTTTGCGCTTACTGTATCCAGATGGCTCCATTGTAAAAGTACAGATGCCAGCCAGGGTAAAATAACAGATTTATTGGTTCCTCCGGAAGTGCTCCATCCTGTATCTTCACTCTCATAGCGAGTACTCATATAAAAATATCCTCTTGCCACATCGCCTTTATACTCATCAATTGGCTCAAAAACGGCTCCTGTATATCCAAGGTCCTTACAAAAACCAAATTTACTTCCATTCAATGAGGTCCAAGCCGCGGAATCAACATCTCCGTAAGGATAATTGCTTCGAACCCCATTTACTTTGCCATCAGTTGGGTAGATATGAAACATATCAGAACTTGGAGTTGTTGCCGAATTAAACCAGCTCTGGGGCCAGGAATGTTCCCTGTTGTAACAATCGCCCTCTACGGCATAGCTGCCACATTGATCGGTAGAAAAAGTAAATACATAAGGAGGTGTTCCACCAGGGATATCGCTGTATATATCCCAAACTTTTCCATTCGTTTTTTTATCGGTAGTTTGAAAATGTGTCCACAAACTGGTATAGCTAACTGAAGTGTGATTCTTAATAATATTATGAAGTGCTGTTTTAAGTGGAGCACCTGTTAAGCCTTGTGCTGAATTGTAATATCCCGGAGGAATCTGGGCGCATAAATTTAAAATGGATAGTGTAAATACAAAGAATATTAATTGTGATTTAGCTTTCATTAAAAAATAAATTAGAGAGATTTGGAGTAAAATAATTAAGATAAAGTTACTATTAATTGGGGGATAAAAAAACGTCCCGCAATTTTGCGGGACGCCATAAAACACAAACTAAAACAAAAACTATTTTTTATCTTCTTTAACTTCCTCAAAATCAACATCGGTTACTTCGCTGTCAGCTTTTGCTTCTGCTCCGGCATTTCCTTGAGGATTTGCATTCGCATCAGCACCTTGGGTTGCATTGTACATGTCTTGAGAAGCGGCTTGCCATCCGGCATTTAGTTTTTCTAAAGCAGCATCTATACCTGGCAGATCTCTTGATCCATGTGCTGTTTTTAATTCTACTAAAGCACTTTCGATAACTGATTTTTTTTCTGCCGGAATTTTTTCTCCATATTCTTTTAATTGTTTTTCAGTTTGAAAAATCATTGAATCTGCAGTATTGATCTTTTCAGTTTCTTCTTTTGCTTTTTTATCTGATTCAGCATTTGCTTCCGCATCAGCTTTCATGCGTTTGATCTCATCATCACTCAATCCTGATTTTGCTTCAATACGGATGTTATGTGATTTTCCTGTTGCTTTATCTTTTGCAGATACTTGTAAGATACCATTCGCATCAATGTCAAATGTCACTTCTACTTGAGGCACACCGCGTGGTGCAGGAGGAATTCCATCTAAATTAAATTCACCAAGTTTACGATTGTCGCGAGCCATAGCGCGTTCACCTTGATATACTACAATTTGTACGGAAGGTTGATTATCACTTGCTGTTGAGAATGTTTCTGATTTTTTAGTTGGAATGGTTGTATTCGATTCAATTAATTTTGTGAATACGCCTCCCATTGTTTCGATACCTAATGAAAGCGGAGTAACATCTAAAAGTAATACATCTTTTACTTCACCTGTTAATACCCCACCTTGTATTGCAGCACCGATAGCAACTACTTCATCAGGATTAACTCCTTTTGAAGGGGCTTTCCCAAAGAATTTTTGTACCGCATCTACAATTGCAGGAATACGTGTTGAGCCACCTACTAAAATAATTTCATCAATATCTGTAGTACTCAAACCGGCATTTTTTAAAGCTGTTTTGCAGGGTTCGATGGTTCTTTTAATTAGATCATCAACCAATTGCTCAAATTTCGCTTTTGTTAAGGAACGTACCAAGTGTTTTGGAATGCCATCAACAGGCATAATGTAAGGCAGATTGATTTCCGTTGTAGCTGAGCTGGATAATTCTATTTTCGCTTTTTCAGCAGCTTCTTTCAAACGCTGTAACGCCATTGGGTCTTTTGATAAGTCAATACCATTTTCAGATTTGAATTCAGCAACTAACCAATCGATAATTTTATGGTCAAAGTCATCGCCACCTAAATGGGTGTCACCATCAGTTGATTTAACTTCAAATACACCATCACCAAGTTCAAGAACAGATACGTCATGAGTTCCACCACCACAATCAAACACTACAATTTTCATTTCCTTCCCTCTTTTATCAAGACCGTAAGCTAAAGCAGCAGCAGTAGGTTCGTTAATGATACGCTTCACTTTTAAACCTGCAATTTCACCTGCTTCTTTTGTAGCCTGACGTTGTGCATCATTAAAATAGGCAGGAACAGTAATAACCGCTTCTGATACTTCATGTCCCAGATAATCTTCAGCAGTTTTTTTCATTTTCTGAAGAATGATTGCCGAAATTTCCTGAGGAGTATATTTTCTGTCATCAATTTGAACACGAGGGGTGTTGTTGTCACCTTTCACTACTTTATAAGGAACACGGGTAGCTTCTTTTGTAATTTCATCAAATGTATGTCCCATAAAACGTTTAATAGAATATACCGTTTTTGTAGGGTTAGTTATTGCCTGACGTTTTGCAGGATCACCAACTTTACGTTCACCATTCTCTACAAATGCTACAATCGAAGGAGTTGTTCTTTTTCCTTCACTGTTCGGAATTACAACCGGCTCATTACCTTCCATTACTGAAACACAAGAGTTAGTTGTTCCTAAGTCAATACCAATTATTTTACTCATAATATTTAGATTTATTTGCCTGCCTGACAGTAGGCAGGTTACAATTTTTTTTTAACGATTTGACTTTTTCAATGATTATGCCATTGAATATTAGCCGAAATATTGGCATAAAAAAAGCGCCACAATCAAATGTGGCGCAATATTTTATGACAAAGCGACAGAAGAAAATTAGTGACAGCCCGTCCAAACTCCTGCACCATTAATGTTATCTAAGAACCTGAGAGTACATGTATATTGCCCACCCGAAATTGAATCAAGAGTGGCAGAACTATTAGTAGTATTTGGTTTTAATGGTTTTGATAACGGTGCTTTATTTAAACGTGCCGAAAATATTCCTAACCCATTCGTAATATTTGTGAATACAGGTTTTTCCTGAATGATTCCGGTAGAAGGTTTATTCACTTCCATATAAGTGTGTAATTCTTCTCCTGCTGAAATCAGCAAAAAATCAACTTTCCCGGGGATTCGTCTTAAAACATTTGGGTCATCAACAATATGGGTTCCGATAAAATGTAAAAATTCTTGTCCCCGAAATTCTACTGCCATTTGTTCTCCACCTTTAATATCGTTAGTTGTTTGTTCAGGAAAGAACCAATCCAGAGAATTTGCAATGTTACCTGTTGATGTTGAATCAATATAGTTAAATCGGATAATTAACTGATAAATTTTTGCGTTTTTACCTGTTGTCCAGTTGACATGAAAATTATAATTATTATTAGTTGGAATAACAAAACCAACCGGAGAAAGATTATTAGGAGGGCTGGTAATAATGGCATCAGTTACTAATGATGTTTTTGAACTTACTTCAGTTCCTGTTTCGTTATTCTTTATTATTAATTGATAATCACTACTAGTGTTTATCATACCGGGGGCTGATGCGAAAGAATAAATTGCATTGCTCTGGTCAGGTCCATAAAATGTTCCTGGATCTTTTGGAACCGTATTGTCGGGCGATAAATTATATTCAGACCCATCGGAAAGCCTTTTGATCCTGACACTTAAAGAATTTATAAACTGAACAGAATCTTTTATTTGTGCATAGGCAAAAGCGTTTCCTTCACCTAAAAATGCTTTGTTGATCTTTATATATTGTTTGGGTTGCGACTGGTCCAATAGTCCGTAAACAACTAATGTTTCTTTGTAATTCCCGATTACTTCCAGGTCTGTACTGCAAGCGGAGAGTATTGAGATACCTGCAATTAAAAAATAATTTATTCTTTTTTTCACGCGTAAAATTCTTTTAATTAGGGGATGATCGAATAACAAATGTAAGGATTTATTTAATTTTTTTTTATTTAAAATTTGCACGGTAAAATTTTGAGGATAAACGGTTCCGTTTCGAATAAAATAGAATCAAAAAACAATTTGTAGTTTTGTGGGTCGGTTAATTAAGTTGATTAAATAAAATAAGTTAATTAAGGAATTACGTTAACTAATTAATCTGCCTGTCAATTAACCAATAACCTAAATTAACCAACAACCTAATTAACCTTTAACTAATTAACAAATCAACCAAAATAAATGTCAGTCCATAAAGAAATAAAAAAGGTTACTACGCATGTGTTACTAGAGATGAAGCACAAAGGAGAAAAAATATCAATGCTTACTGCCTATGATTATACGATGGCAAAAATTGTTGATCATGCCGGAATAGATGTTATTTTAGTTGGCGATTCTGCATCAAATGTAATGGCAGGACATGAAACAACGTTGCCAATTACCTTGGATCAAATGATCTATCATGCCTCATCTGTTGTTCGTGCGGTTGACAGAGCATTGATAGTTGTAGATCTACCATTCGGAACTTATCAGGGAAACTCAAAAGAAGCTTTGAACTCTGCAATTCGGATCATGAAAGAAAGCGGAGCTCATGCCGTGAAATTAGAAGGAGGTAAAGAAATCACTGAATCGATTCAACGTATTCTAACTGCCGGGATTCCGGTGATGGGGCATTTAGGTTTAACTCCACAAAGCATTTATAAATTTGGAACCTATAATGTAAGAGCGAAAGAAGAAGCAGAAGCACAAAAGTTAATTGAAGATGCTCATGCACTTGAAAAAGCAGGTTGTTTCGCATTGGTATTGGAAAAAATTCCGGCAAAATTAGCAGAAGAAGTTGCAAAAGAATTGACAATTCCTGTAATTGGAATAGGTGCCGGTGGAGGTGTAGATGGACAAGTATTGGTTTTTCATGATATGGTGGGTTTAACTCATGAATTCAGTCCCCGGTTTTTAAGACGCTATCTGAATTTATATGATGATATAAAAGGTGCTGTTGGTGAATATATAAAGGATGTGAAATCGAAAGACTTTCCTAATAAGGAGGAGCAGTACTAGTTTTCAGTGATCAGTTAATTGAGTTAATTAGGGTTATTGGGCTCACCTAAATTAAATGAATTAACTAAATAAACCATTTACTTTGACACAACTAGAAATATTATACGAAGACAATCATATCATTGCTGTTAACAAACGTCCATCAGACATTGTGCAAGGTGATAAAACCGGTGATACTCCTTTAAGTGATTTCGTAAAACAATACGTAAAAGAAAAATACGATAAACCAGGTGACGTATTTATCGGAACGGTTCATCGTATCGATCGACCGGTAAGTGGCATCGTGCTTTTTGCTCGTACCAGCAAGGCTTTGGCCAGGTTAAATGCAATGTTTCAAAGCAAAGAAATTCAAAAAACATATTGGGCAGTTGTAAAAAATCGACCTGAAAAAGAAAGCGGGAAACTTATTCATTATTTAATAAAAAATGAAGCAAAAAATATGTCGCGTGCTTTTGAAAAAGAAACACCCGGTGCATTACGTTCGGAGTTAGATTATGAATTAATTTGCAGTTTAGATAATTATCATTTGCTGGAAGTGAAACCTCAAACAGGTCGTCATCACCAAATACGAGTTCAGCTTTCAAAAATTGGTTGCCCGATAAAAGGCGATCTGAAATATGGATTTGACAGAAGTAATAAAGATAAATCCATCCATTTACATGCCCGCAAAATAGAATTCATTCATCCTATAAAAAAGGAAAATATTGTGATTGTTGCTCCACCACCGAATGATGTTTTGTGGAATGAGTTTGTGAAAAAGGTCGGGTGATTTTTTTAGACAAAATCTTTATCCTAGAGTTTTTTCTTGCAAATGCACAACACCTCTAAATTATGGAAGGGCGTTTTTTTTGCATTTACAGAACATACAAAACAATATAAGTTTGCAAATGATTCTGCACATTTTCTTTCATCTTCTATTATTACTCAGACAAATCTATTTCCAAAAGATCTGAAATGATCTTACTCCTTTATTATTTTTTTAGTCATTACAATTTCATTTTGATCATTTGATAATTGAACGAAATAAAATCCTTTCATCAATCCTGAAATATCAAGATCATTTGTAAGTTTTGCTTTTAATACAACCTGGCCAAATGTATTAAAGATAGTTACCGAACCTGTTGTGGAGCAATTAATGTTTAAGACGTTTTTAGCAGGATTAGGATAAATAACAGTTGATTCTAATGGGTTGTAAATGGGTTGAATTTCTGTTGGTAAAATAAGTGGTGGATTAGTAACGTAATGAACTGATTTAGCTTGTTGAACTCCATTTTTCTTTTTTAAAGGATTAGCATAAAGCAGATATGCTCTGTGTCCGGCATCAACCCAAATGTATTCTTCGATATTCCAGACACTTTTTGAAATAAAATTTGTTCCTGAAAAAAGCGAGTCAACCTCATAGTGTATGATCTTGTAGCGTAAAACATTCGTGTATGTTGCATTGGGTAATATAAGCGTTCCGGATCCATCTGCAGTAGTTGTTCTGGAATGATAGGAGTGATTTTTTATACCACTGGTATTGTAATATGCAAATGAAATGGAAGAGTCGTAAAACGTATTCAGATAAGTAAATGGAAAAATCATTGCTTTATCGGTATTGGAATATATTGTTGAATCAATCACTCCTCCAGATGTTCCAACTATAGTAGTCGAATCGTTTTGGGTGTTGTAAAATTGATAGTTTGTTGAAGTCCCTGAAATAGTTTTTTCCGCCCTGTTTGAAGAAGGATATAAAGTTGGGTAGGGTGTGCTGGATGGATCCATGGTGTACCGGTAAACGGTCCCAATGTTATTAAGAGTTGAAAAATCCCAGGTTACTCCTACGCCAGAAGCTCCCTGATATAATCCTAAAGTATCCGATCTGTAAACAATGATACTGTCACCAATTATTTGTGAATTAGCTAAAGTAATGGTTTGAGCTTTTGTGGTTATCATTAATGAGAAAATGAATCCACATATTAAGAGTAGTTTTGTTTTCATTTTTTTTGTATAAAGTTTCATTTTTATTTAAAGATCCAATTAGTATTTTTTTGCATTATGTAATAATGTGAAGGTTTGTTTCTTTATTCAAATGTATAATAATTTACAACAATCCCTAATTTTTTTAAAAATAAAGTATAATTCTGATTTTATAAGTCAGATTCCTAATTAGAGTCTGTCCATAATGTAAAAATTAGCCGCAGATTCGCAGATTAAAATTGAACTACTACGCACTTTTTTGCCACAGATCATGCTGATTTTCGCGGATTATCCGCCAAGCGGATTCCTTTTTAATCTGCGAATCTGCGGCTTCTATTTTTTTGTTTTAATTTAATCCCACTCTATGGACAGACACTAATTAGTATTCCGATAGCTAAGGGAATCGTTATTCGTAACCTACCAATCCTTCTTCCTTAATTTTTTAATTCCCGAATCCCGTTTCTTACTTTCTAAACGTCTTTCTTTGGAGCCTTTCGATGGTTTTGTTGCTCTTCGTTTTTTCTGTACCAAAAAAGCTTTAGTCATTAATTCATAAAACTTTTTGATTACAATTTCTTTATTTCCTAATTGATTTCTCTCTGTTTGAGAAATAATTTGCAACACACCTTCTTTCGAAATTTTATTTTGGAGTTTTGATAAAATGATCTGTTTTTGTTCTTCGGTAAGCAATGAAGAATTAATAACATCAAAATCAAGTTCCACTTTTGTGGAAACTTTATTTACGTTTTGTCCTCCGGCACCGCCACTTCTGGAGGTTTTAAAAGTGAATTCCGAATCGAACTGTATTCCTTTGATGTTCATTGAACAAATTTAAGGATAAATATTTTGTTCTAGTTTTTTGCCGTCCTTCGACTACGCTCAGGATAAACTCCAACATGACTAAGCGAAGTTTAACATTTGCTTTTCTTTGTGTCTGTGCCTCTTTAGGGCTTTTTTAGCCTTCGTAAATTAGTTAATCGTGAAATTGCAAGCATTAATTGTTAACTTTATATTCTCTTTTTAGAACAACAAAATTTAGCATTCTGTATCACAATGAAATACTTTATAAATCTATTTTTTTTCTTTTTTCTTAGCACTTTTTGTTTTGCGCAAGACACAACAGTTCAATCGAAAATAAAATACTATTCAGAAAAAACCGATAAATATCTGGATAAACAAAAAATGCTTTCCTCCTATTATTCCATAGATAAAAGAGGTGTGTCGGTTTATGCATCAGCACAGGATAAATTAAAAAATAATTCTGAATATTTTGTTCCATGGCATCAACATCAAGAGTTTTGTAAATATTCAAAGGAATATGATTCCCGGTCATTACTTAAAATTGTTCGTGACAAAAAACTCGACTCTCTTATTTCTACAACAATAAAAAATGAAAAAGTTGAACCATCGAAAAATAAATTAAAAGGATTTAAAATTGCCATTGATGCCGGTCATATAGCAGGTGATATTGCTATGGGCGAACTTGAAAAAAAATATTTAGATTTCAAAAAAGATTCAATAAAAGGCTTACCGGATTCTATTCAAATTGCAGAGGGAATGTTAACATTTGCAACTGCAAAATTATTAAAAGAGAAATTAGAAGCGGAAGGAGCAGAAGTTTTTTTGACCCGAAAATGCAATGGCTGCTCAGCCTTCGGAAAAACCTTTGAGCAGTGGTTGAAAGAGGATTATAAAAAAACAATTGATAGTTTATATAAAATAAACGAATTTTCAGATGAAAAAAAGAAATGGTATTTAAGTTCGAAATGCAGTAAAAGAGATAAATTTCGTTTGATCTTTAAAGATCTGGACTTGCAAAAGCGGGCTGAAATAATTAATAATTACAAACCCGATTTTACTGTTATTATTCATTTCAATGTAGATGAAACCAATTCAGGGTGGACAAAGCCGGGGAGCAAGAATTTTAATATGACTTTTGTTGGAGGTGCATTTATGAAGAGTGACTTATTCTCTGCGGAAAAGCGTTTTGAGTTTTTACGATTACTTCTTAGCGATGATCTTGAACGGTCAATAGCTTTAAGTTCATCAGTTGTAAGCAGTTTTGAAAAGAATTTAAATGTGAAAACCGCATGTGTTAATGATGCAAGATATTTGGTGCAAGGTTGTTTACCAACAACTGAAAAAGGTGTATTCTGCCGTAATCTTCAATTAACTAGATATATTCACAGCCCATTGGTTTATGGTGAAACACTTTATCAGGATAATATTAGTGAATGTAAAGAGTTGAATAAAGAATGCGATAAAACTAAAAACGAACGTATTCAACAAGTTGCCGAAGCTTATTATCAAGGGATTTTAATTTACGTGAAAAAATTACAAGCTCAATAAATAGAATACAAAATTTTATTATTCTCATGGTTTATTCGAATCTCTTTCAAAAATATTCTTTGAGTCTTAGCGCTGAACTTCAGGCGAAGAAGCAAAATGTCGATTGTGGAGGTCAACCTGAGTTTGTCGAAGGGGTGGGAAAGCCCGCACACATGTTTCGACAAACTCAACATGACAACGCTCTGTTCGGTTTGGTCATTCTAGGCGTAGTTGAAGGGCGGCAAAATATATTTTCTAATTAAATCACCTGTATCTTTTTTTGAATACCTGCATTAGGAGGTTAAAATCTGATTCTCAAAAATTAGTATTAACCTTTTAAAACCCAAGCAGCCATGTCCTCAGGAAAAGAAACACCCCGACAAAAAATGATTGGTATGATGTACTTAGTACTCACTGCATTATTAGCACTAAATGTGTCGAAAGATATTTTAGATGCATTTATTGTTGTAAATAAAGGCTTGGAAAATTCGAATGAGAATTATACGTATCACAACGAAAATCTTTATTCTGAATTTGATCTTGCCAAAGTGATTGATCCGGTAAGAGTTACTCCTAACTGGAATCTAGCTCAAGAAGTTAAAAAAAAATCAACTGATTTAAATGATTTTATTGATAAGCTTCAAAAAAAAATAATTTCTCAAACAGAAGGCGTGAGCCAAAGCATTGCCGACACTATGCAAATGGAAAATATTGATAAAAAAGATAGTTATGATACACCTACTAATATTTTGATTGGTGATTCAGAAGATGGTTCTGCCGGAGCATCACGTGAATTAAAAACAAAATTAATCGCTTACCAGGCTCAGCTCAGCAATTATGTATTACCCGAAGATCGAAAAAATGTAAAAATTGACCTAAATGCCAAAGATCCTAAACACTCAGAAAATAATGAAAATTGGGAGATGTACAACTTTTTTAATCGACCTGTTGTAGCAAGTTTAACAATATTATCAAAAATTAAATCGGATGTAAAAAATGCAGAATCAGTGATCGTGGATTATTTACTTAAACAAACTGAATCTGAAACAATGAAGTTTGATACGATTGCTGCTAAGGTGATTCCTCAAAGTAATTATGTTTTGCTAGGCGAAGAATATAAATCTGATATTTTTATTGCAGCATTCAGTAAAACAAAAAAGCCTGAAGTAATGGTTGGAAATTACAATGAAACAACAAAAACATTTGATGGTACACCTAATTCAATAGAAGTTCAAAATGGTTTAGGTAAATATACTGCACCAACAACTCATGAAGGAATTGTGGAATATTCAGGAACAATTAAGTTGCGTTCCCCTAAAGGAAAAGAAATGCTGTTCCCTTTCAGATCTGAATATATTGTAGCCAAACCATCATTAACTGTTTCTGCGGATAATATGAATGTTTTATATCGTGGTTTAGATAATCCGATTTCTGTTTCTGTCCCGGGAATTCCACAAGAAAAATTAACTGTTTCTGCAACTAATGTGGTGCTTGTAAATAAAGGAAGCGGAAAATATATAGTAAAGCCGAATGTGGATGGGAAAGCAGAAATAAACGTGTTTGCAACTATGGAAAATGGGGAGAAACGAAACATGGGAACAATGACATTTAGAATTAAGCGGGTACCTGTTCCAGTCGCTAAAATTGGTAAAATTACAAGTACCGGAATTATGAGCAAAGGTGAATTGTCGAGCCAAACAGGGGTTGGGGCGTTTTATGATAAGTTTGATTTTGCAGCAACTTGTAAAGTTGTTTCATTTGAGGTAAATTACATTACAAATGGGTTAAATGCTTCGGAACCCGGAGAAGGAAATTTATTTACAGTTAAGCATAAAAATATTTTTAATAATTTAAGAAAAAACACCAAGGTGTATTTCGAAAATATTAAGGCTGTTGGCCCTGATGGAATAATAGTTGATTTGCCCTCGATTTCAATTAAGATAAATTGATACTAAAAGGAAGTTCCTAAACAATTTTGAAATAAGTATTAATAATTTTTCCGAGTAAAATTTTAAACAAAAAAACCTTTGAATAAATCAAAGGCTTTTTTGTAACATAAATTTAGAGAGAGATTTATGCTTCTTCATTCACCACACCCATGGCACAGAATTTTTCGATGCGTTGATTTACGCGTTCTTTCGGATCAAGTTTTTCAAGCGTGGTAATATGTTTTATAATTTCTGCTTTCACAGTTTTAAAAATTTCTTCGTGATTGGTATGTGCACCACCTAATGGTTCCGGAATAATTCCATCAATCAATTTGTTTCCGAGCATATCCATTGGTGTTAATTTCAATGCTTCTGCTGCACGTTCTTTATTACTCCAGTTGCGCCACAAAATGGAAGAACAGGATTCGGGTGAAATTACCGAATACCAAGTGTTCTCGAGCATTAATACTTTATCGCCAATGGCAATTCCTAATGCTCCACCGGAAGCTCCTTCGCCAATAACAATGCAAATTACAGGAACTTTTAATTGCGACATTTCTAAAAGATTACGGGCAATTGCTTCACCTTGTCCACGCTCTTCAGCTTCAATACCAGGGAAAGCTCCGGGAGTATCAATAAGAGTTACAACAGGTTTGTTGAATTTTTCTGCCAACTTCATTAAGCGCAATGCTTTACGGTATCCTTCAGGATTGGGCATTCCAAAGTTACGTATCTGGCGCATCTTGGTATTAATTCCTTTTTGCTGGCCAATAAACATAACAGTTTTCCCATCAATGCTTCCAAAACCACCAACCATTGCTTTATCATCCTTTACAGTACGGTCGCCATGTAGTTCCAAAAATGTATTATCTGTAATTGAATTTATGTAGGCTAAAGTATAGGGTCTGTCAGGATGCCTTGAAACCTGAACGCGTTCCCAAGGGGTAAGTTTACCATAAATTTCAGCTTGTGCTTGTTTTATTTTTTCTTCAATTTCGGCAGTCGTTTTCGAAACATCCACTTTGCTTTTTTCGCCTACTTGTTTTACCTTTTCTAATTGCTCAACTAAATCAGCAATCGGTTTTTCAAAATCTAAATAATTCATTATTTTAAATTTTTATGGGGTGCTAATGTAATAAAAAAATATTCGAATTAAGATAGATTTAGACGAATGCTGTTTTTCTGCAAATGACTGAAGCTTTGTAATGATTTATTTAATAAGATTGTTTCAATATTCTGAATCAGGAAAAAAAATCAAAAAGTTTGAACGAAATAATTTACTTTTAATATCAAATTACATGTATGATCTCTTTTCCTAACGCCAAAATAAATATTGGATTAAATATTATTGAAAAACGCGAAGATGGTTTTCATAATATCGAAAGTGTTTTTTATCCTGTCGGATTATGTGATGCCTTGGAAGTAATTGAAAATACTGATAAAACAGCAGAGCGAATTATTTTTACTTCTTCCGGAATTGAAATTCCGGGTGATGTTTCAGGTAATTTATGTTGTCGGGCATTTCATTTAATTGCTAAAGAATATTCCTTGCCAAATGTGAAAATTCATTTGCACAAACATATTCCGATAGGTGCAGGTTTGGGTGGTGGTTCCTCTGATGCAGCTTTTTTTATTCGCTTGCTGAATGAAGAATTTGAATTGGGGTTGGCTTGGGGAGAAATGCATCATTATGCAAAACAATTAGGAAGCGATTGTTCTTTTTTTGTGAGCAATAAGCCAGCTTTTGTTGAAGGTAAAGGTGATAAGTTCGAATCGATCAAACTGGATCTAAGCGCTTATTACATTGCATTAATTTATCCAAAAATTCATAGTGATACTGCAAAAGCATATCGTGGTGCTCAGCCAAAAAAATCCAATAGGTTATTAGAAAATGATGTTTTGAATTTACCAATCGACCAATGGAAAAATACTATTCATAATGATTTTGAAGATTCTGTTTTTCAGCAATTTTCCGGACTAAAAAAAATAAAAGAAGAGTTGTATTCACAAGGGGCACTATATGCATCAATGAGTGGAAGCGGTTCAGCGCTTTATGGGATTTTTAAAAACAAAACAGATTTAAAACAAAAATTCTTGAATGCTTTTGTTTGGGAAGGAGGTTTGTAGAGATTAGAGCTGACAACTGAAAATCAACAACCAATAATTATTTTTGAGCTTTGCTCAAAAGGAACCAAGCTAAAAAGCTGAATAAAAAATTTGGAATCCAAACAGCAATAAGTGGAGAAACCAAACCTCCTGCAGCAAAAGTGGTGCTTACCTGCATGAACAAAATAAAGGTGAAACTTATTAAAATTCCTAACCCAATATGCATTCCTATTCCACCACGAATTTTTCTACTTGCAATTGAAACACCTATCAATGTTAAAATAAATGTTGCAAAAGGAAAAGCAGTTCGTTTGTATTTTTCTATTTCGGCAAATTCTATATTATCAGCCCCTTTCAGTTTTTCGGAAGCTATGAATTCATTTAGTTCAAAGTAATCCATTGTGCCTGTGGTGTTATCTTTTCTCCCGAACTCTTCTGGTGTAAATGCTAAAACAGTGTCTAAACTTGCACCTTTTCTTATCGATTCATCCATCCCGTTAATGGTACGGATATAAAAATTATTGATCTTCCAATTGTTTTTTAGGCTATCCCATTTAATATTCTCAGAAATTAATTTGTAATATAATTTTCCTTCAGTGAATTTTTCAATGGAAAATTTATATCCTGTATTCTCATTTGTATTGTACCGTTCCAGATAAATATAATTATTAGGTGCAATTTGCAAATGGATATTTCTATCGCGGTTGTAAAATTGGTTTTTGATATAAATATCTTCAAAGGCAATTTGATTTTTTGTAGCATGAGGTATCACAAAATTATTCAGCAGAAGAGATAATATTGCAATGACTGTGGCTGAAATCATATAAGGCCGCAGAAGCCTGTTGTAGCTTACTCCACTGCTTAAAATGGCAACGATTTCCATTCGGGTTGCCATTTTTGAAGTAAAAAAGATAACTGCTATAAATGTGAAAAGAGGGCTAAATAAATTGACAAAAAAAGGAATGAAATTAAAATAATAATCAAAAACAATTGCTTTAAGCGGGGCTTCTTTCGCAACAAAATCATCCAGCTTCTCCGAAATATCAAAGACAACAACGATCACAATAATGAGAACCATCGACAACAAAAAAGTTCCCAAAAATTTTTTTATGATATATCTGTCTATTATTTTCAAATCCCAATTGCTTATTATTTTTTATAAAACTCCTCCCACATCTCACATCTCACACCTCACATCTCACATCCCACATCCCACATCCCACATCTCACATCTATAATCTAACCCCTAGTTTTTTTACCATTTTATTTTTCCATTCACGGAATGTTCCTGAAATAATTTGATTCCGCGCTTCGCCCACCAACCACAAATAAAAAGCCAGATTATGAATGCTCGCTATTTGCGCAGCTAATAATTCCTGAGAATGTACCAAATGACGTAAATATGCTTTTGAATATTCTTTATCAACGTAGGATGTACCGTTTTCATCCAAAGGCGAAAAATCATTTTTCCATTTTTCGTTCTTCATATTCATTATTCCGTTTTGTGTATATAACAATCCGTGTCGGGCATTTCGTGTTGGCATAACACAATCAAACATGTCAATTCCCAGGTCAATACTTTCCAGAATATTTATTGGCGTTCCCACACCCATTAAATAGCGGGGTTTGTCAGCCGGAAGAATGTTACAAACAACTTCTGTCATTTCATACATATCTTCGGCAGGTTCTCCAACGGATAATCCGCCAATTGCATTTCCTTCCCGGTTTTGAGAGGCGATAAATTCGGCAGATTTTTCACGTAGATCTCTATACACACTTCCTTGAACAATCGGAAATAGCGTTTGCGAATAACCATATTTCCCTTCTGTTGCATCAAATCGATTGCAGCAACGTTTTAGCCAGCGATGTGTCATGTCCAGCGATTTTTTTGCATAATCGTATTCGCAAGGATACGGAGTACATTCGTCAAAAGCCATCATGATATCAGCACCAATCGTACGCTGGGTATCCATTACATTTTCAGGAGAAAAAAAGTGTTTGCTGCCATCAATATGGGAAGTGAATTTTGCCCCTTCTTCAGTTAACTTGCGTTGATTTGATAAGGAATAAACCTGATACCCACCGCTATCTGTCAATATGGGTTTGTCCCAACCATTAAACTTATGCAAACCTCCCGCTTGTTCAATTATTTCAAGTCCCGGGCGCAAATACAAATGATAGGTGTTACCTAAAATAATTTGAGCTTTGATATCATCTTTTAATTCCCGCTGATGAACAGCTTTTACCGTGCCGGCTGTTCCTACGGGCATAAAAATGGGTGTTTGGATGATTCCATGGTCAGTTGTAATTTCTCCTGCACGAGCCTTGCTGTTTGTATCTTTATGTGATATACTAAACTTCATATTAAAATAGTAAAATAAATAAATTTGATTGGTTTGGGCTTAGCCTAAATTCTTTAATAACCTTTCCTTATTCCCTTTCCTCAGATTGTTAATTACTTTGTTTAAATTCTGACAAAGATAATAGATTACCATCGAACAGTTAAATCTATTTTTGTAAAGGAATGAAAACCGAAATCGAACGAAGCTGCGAATTTAGAAGTGCATGAAATAAAATAATTATTTAATTCTTCTCCATTTGATGTTCGAGTATATTTGTTTCGTTTTTTAGTATTAATATTTTAATGATACATGAATTTTTCAGGATTTACAACTCTTTCTTTCGGATTATTATTTTTTATTCTCTATGGATTCGCTTTGTTGGTGCAGCTTTGGTATTATTTAGGATACTTCAGCCGCTTGGCATTTTATAAAAAAAGTGAATTGCCGTCAAACACTCCTCCTGTGTCAATAATCATTTGTGCCCGTAACGAAGATCATAACATCGTTGAGTTCTTACCACATATTTTTGAACAGGAATATCCTGAGTTCGAAGTGGTAGTAGTTAACGATTGTTCTTTTGATAACACCGGAGATATTTTAAAAGAGTTTGCAAAAAAACATTCGAATTTAAAAATTGTTACCATCAAGCAGGATGATTATTATTCCCACGGAAAAAAAGTAGCATTAATGGTGGGAATAAAAGGAGCAACACATGAACACCTTTTGCTAACAGATGCAGATTGTAAACCGAATAGTAAAGATTGGGTACATAATATGATGCAACATTTTACAACTGAAACAGAAATTGTTTTAGGGTATGGTGGATATGAAAAACAAACCGGGTTTTTAAATAAAATTATCCGTTTTGATACGTTTATGATCGCTTTAAATTTTTTGTCCTTTGCTTTGGCTGGAAAAACATATATGGGAACCGGCAGAAATTTAGCATATAAAAAATCATTGTTCTTTAAAATGAAAGGTTTTGCATCGCATTATCATATACAATCGGGTGATGACGATCTGTTTGTGAATGAAGCAGCTACAAAACAAAATTCTAAAATAGAAATAAGCATTGATAGCCATACTGTTTCAAGGGTAAAGAAAACGTATAAAGATTGGTTTCGTCAAAAACGCAGGCATGTTACCACATTTAAACATTATAATGCTGCGAGTAAGTTTCGCTTAGGAATGATAAGCTTTAGCCAGTATTTGTTTTTTGTATCTTTTGTAGCTTTAATGATTCTACAATTCAATTTGATTTTAGTTCTGTTGCTTTTTTTATTACGATTGTCAATTCAATTGATTATCTTTAATAAATCAATGAAACAATTAGCGGAAAAAGATTTATTAGTAATTTCGCCATTAATTGAGCTAATGCTTCTTGTGATTTATCCAATGATCGCATTATCGAATTTGACCAGGAAAAAAAATAATTGGAAATAGTCAGCCAAATAAAAGAATAAACAATTGCATTAATGGATGAGTTAGAATTTGATTCCAATCTTTCTGAAAAAGGAGTTTACGATTATAAATTAATTCGTCTGGCTCTTGATAATAGCGACCAGAAAGCGTATGCTGAACTGATGGGGCGTTATCGTGATTCCGTATATTTTATGCTGCTTAAAATGGTAAACAATAAGGATGATGCCGATGACCTTACCATTGAAGCATTCGGAAAAGCATTCAAACGTTTAAGTCAATACACGCCTACTTACGCATTTAGCACCTGGTTGTTTAAAATAGCATCCAATAATTGTATTGATTTTATCCGCAGAAAAAAGATGAATACATTTTCTATTGATAAAACAATTGAAAATGATGAAGGCGGAGAAATGAGCATGAACATTAAAGCAGACGGACTTAATCCGGAAGAGCACATGGTGAAAAAGCAGAAGGTAAAACTGATGCGCGAAATTGTGGAAAAGTTAAAACCCCGTTACCGTGTGTTGGTTGAATTGCGTTATTTTGATGAATTATCTTACGAAGAAATTTCCGATAAGCTTGAATTGCCGCTTGGAACAGTAAAAGCACAGTTATTCAGAGCACGTGAGTTTCTCGCAAACATCATGAAAAATTCCGAAGGCAAAATTTAGTTGTGAGTTTAATTTGTTTGTTCATTCGGAAAAGGGATTGGTTAAATAAGTTAATTATGAAATTTAGGCTGAGCCCAATTTAACTCAATTAACCTAATTAACTTTTTATGTCAAACATTTCTATTATCCTCAAATACTTTCCGAACATAACCAAAACGCAGCAAGAACAATTTGCGGCATTGCAAGATTTATTCACTTTTTGGAATGCTCAAATAAATGTTATTTCCCGTAAAGATATTGATCTGTTATACGAACGTCATGTATTACATTCATTAGGAATTGCAAAAGTGATTCAATTTAATCCGAAAACAAATGTTATGGATATTGGTTGTGGTGGGGGATTTCCTGGTATCCCGCTGGCAATAATTTTTCCTGAAACAAATTTTTATTTAGTGGATTCTATCGGTAAAAAAATTAAAGTAGTGAATGAAGTTGCTCTTGCGCTTGGATTAAAAAATGTAAAAGCTGACCATATACGTGCCGAAGAAGTAAAAGAAAAGTTTGAATTTATTATCAGTCGTGCTGTTACCGAATTCCCTGTTTTCTATCGTTGGGTACAAAACAAGATCAGCAAAAATCAATTCAATAGTTTGCCGAATGGAATACTTTATTTAAAAGGTGGCGATCTTACCGAAGAGTTTAAAGATTTTAAAAAACGCGTTGTATTTTATGATTTGAAAGATTACTTCAGCGAAGAGTTTTTTGAAACAAAGAAGGTCGTTTATTTACCAATGTAATTAAGCTAACTGCATCTGCAAATTACTCAAGCTCCTATACATTCCGTTTTCCAATTGCATCAATTCTTCATGTGTTCCGCTTTCGCGAACAGCTCCTTTATCAATTACCACGATCTTATTTGCTTTACGAATAGTTGAAAGCCGATGTGCGATCACAAAGGAGGTTCGTCCAACCATCAGTTTATCCAATGCTTCCTGCACCACTCTTTCGGATTCTGAGTCGAGTGAACTGGTAGCTTCATCTAAAATTAAAATGCTTGGGTCTTTTAAAACCGCGCGGGCTATGGCGATACGCTGACGTTGTCCACCCGAAAGTTTAATCCCTCTTTCTCCAACAATGGTCTCAAATTCTTCCGGAAACGTATCGATAAATTCAAGGGCATTTGCTTTACGGGCTGCTTCCACAATTTCTGCTTTGGTAGCACTTGGTTTACCATAAGCAATATTTTCTTTGATAGTGCCTCCAAATAAAAGCACATCTTGCGGAACAATGGCCATGTTGTTACGAAGCTCCGTTAAAGAATAACTCTTGGCATCTTTTTCATCAATGAACAAGGTGCCTTTTTCAGGATCATAAAAACGAAGTAATAATCCAATTAATGTGGATTTTCCGGAGCCGCTAGGGCCCACAATGGCAATTGTTTCACCTTTATTGGCTGTAAGCGTAATGTTTTTTAAAACTTGAATTTCTTTTCTGGAAGGGTAGGTAAAAGCCACTTCTTCGAAACGTACATTGCCTTCCACGCGCCTGAGGTTGTCGTGAGCCGCAGTTATATCAAGAGGTTCCGGGTGTTCATCTAAGATTTCAAAAACCCGTTCAACGGAACCAATCGCTTTTTGAATTTGTGCATACAATTCGGCAATGCCACCAAACGAAGCACCAACAAATGCGGAATAAAGAATAAATGAAATAAGGTCGCCAATCAGTAATTGATTTTTAGAAGCTAAAAAAACTCCGTACCAGATAACTGCTACAATAGAACCGAACAAGCAAAAGATAATAAAGGAGGCAAATCCGCCACGGTATTTACCACCTTTAATTGCATTTTTTACAATTTCTTCTGTACTTATTTTGTAACGTGCATTTTCAAAAAATTCGTTTGCAAATGCTTTTACATTGGTGATCCCTTGCAATGTTTCTTCAATAACGGTGTTAGATATTGCAATTTTCTCCTGCACATCTTTTGATGTTTTTCTGATAAACCTGCCGAATATAACTGCCGCAATTGCTACAACAGGAACAATTGCAAGCATCATCAGTGTAAGCTTAGGAGAAATATATAAAAGCAAAATAATCCCTCCTACCACCAATATAAACTGCCTTAAAAATTCAGCAATGGTTGTTGTCAGGGTGTCCTGAATTTGAGAAATATCGGCCGACATGCGACTATTCAGGTCTCCAACGCGCTGCTGGACAAAAAAGCTCATCGGGAGCTGTATCAGGTGAGCATAAACCGCCTGGCGTAACGTAGCTAATGTGTTTTCGGTATAATTCACGAATAAATAGATTCGGAAATAAGAGAAAACCGATTGTAAGCTAAGTACAATTATTAAATAGATGCCAATATCGTTGATCTGTGAAAAGTCCTTTTTTTCAATCGTTTTTACCAATCCACCAAGCATCATCGGGAATAAAAGGGCTGTTCCTCCGGTTAGAAGTAAAAAAAACAATCCCAAATAGAGCTTCCATTTATGTTTTCCCGTGTATTGAAAAACGCGTAATGCTTTCTTCAATGACGTTTTATTGATCTTTGCTTTTGGTAAATCCTCTGTCTCTTTAACTTTTCTGGCCATTTAGTAAATAAATAAGCTGCAAAGTTATTGTTTTTTTAGCCTTAATTTTGCTTTGTTTTAGTAAGAACCAAAGAAAAAAGTTGTAGAATTGAAAAAAATTCTATCTTTGCAGTCCTAATTTAAGAAAACAGAATATTAATTAGTCCTTCCTTAAGAGGAAGAACACAAAACATAAGTAAAATAATGAAAGCATTACGTACCTACCAGCCATCGAGAAAAAAGAGAACAAACAAACACGGTTTCCGTGAAAGAATGGCATCTGCAAATGGCCGTAGAGTATTAGCATCCCGCAGAGCTAAAGGAAGAAAGAAATTAACTGTTTCTGACGAAAAAACTCATAAATAAACTCAATTTGGGAATTTGTCAATTTGAAAATTAGATAATTAAATGCTTCTCGTAAGAGAAGCATTTTTTTTGCTCAAATATGTTGAAAACCTATTATAAAAATTCAAAACAAAAACACTCGAAAAACAATAATTTCGTAATCATTTTCATTTCTCGACTTCGCTCGAAATGACAAGAATGTGTGGATCGAAATGATTTGACTAAAGAGTATTTTACCAATTAAAAATGAACCAATCAACTAATTAACCATCTATGCCAAGAGATCATTCCATAAAATCAGTTTTAATCATCGGTAGCGGGCCAATCATTATTGGCCAGGCTTGTGAATTTGATTATGCAGGTTCGCAATCAGCCCGTTCCTTGAGAGAAGAAGGTATAAAAGTTACGCTCATCAACTCCAATCCGGCAACCATCATGACGGATAAAGTAACCGCTGAAAATATTTACCTCTTGCCTTTGGAAGTAAAATCCATCATCAAAATATTAGAGGAAAATAAGGATATTGATGCCGTGTTGCCTACTATGGGCGGACAAACAGCTCTTAATCTTGCCATGAAATGTGATGAGATGGGCATTTGGAAAAAATACGGTATTAAAATGATTGGTGTCGATATCGCAGCCATTGAGGTAACAGAAGACAGAGATAAATTTCGTCAACGTATGGAATCTATTGGTGTTGGAATGGCGCCATC
This sequence comes from Bacteroidetes bacterium RIFCSPLOWO2_12_FULL_35_15, assembly GCA_001769385.1. Classification (GTDB taxonomy): domain Bacteria; phylum Bacteroidota; class Bacteroidia; order 2-12-FULL-35-15; family 2-12-FULL-35-15; genus 2-12-FULL-35-15. Next base: position 76,690 of record MEPB01000069.1, read on the forward strand.
CCATATCGCAAAATCATTTCTGGAAGGAAAAGAGATCGCACAAAAATTTGGATTTCCATTGGTTATTCGTCCTTCTTTTACATTAGGAGGAAGCGGTGGAAGTGTGGTGTATCACAAGGAAGATTTTGATAAATTACTCGACCGTGGCCTACACACATCCCCCATTCATGAGGTATTAATTGATAAGGCGGTGTTAGGATGGAAAGAATATGAATTAGAATTATTAAGAGATAGTAATGATAATGTTGTGATTATTTGTTCTATTGAAAATTTTGACCCAATGGGTGTTCATACAGGCGACAGCATCACGGTTGCTCCTGCAATGACTTTATCCGACAGTACGTTTCAGAAGATGCGCACCATGGCAATAAAGATGATGCGCAGCATCGGAAATTTTGCAGGAGGCTGCAATGTTCAGTTTGCTGTTAATCCCGATGATTCGGAAGATATTATTGCCATTGAAATTAATCCGCGTGTGTCGCGCTCATCTGCATTGGCAAGTAAAGCAACCGGTTATCCGATCGCGAAAATTGCTTCTAAACTGGCGATAGGCTTTAATCTGGATGAATTGGAAAATCAAATTACAAAATCAACTTCTGCCTTTTTTGAACCTACATTGGATTACGTGATCGTAAAAATTCCTCGTTGGAACTTTGATAAATTTAAAGGTGCCAATCGTGAACTAGGGTTTCAGATGAAATCGGTTGGGGAGGTAATGGGTATTGGACGGTGCTTTCAGGAAGCCTTGCAAAAAGCTTGTCAGTCGTTGGAAATAAGACGTAACGGTTTAGGTGCTGATGGACGTGAAGTGACCAATCAAAATGAATTATTAAAAAGTCTGGAACGACCAAGCTGGAACCGTCTTTTCCATATTTACGATTCCATTAAATTAGGAATTTCAATAAAAACTATCCAAAAACTAACACGAATTGATCCTTGGTTTTTGAACCAAATTGAAGAATTGATTTTGTTGGAAAACGAAATTTCTAAATATGCATTAAAAGATTTACCTCGCGATATATTTTACGAAGCAAAACAAAAAGGGTATGCCGACAGGCAAATTGCTCATCTTCTGAAGTGCCTGGAAAGTGAAGTATTCAACCGCAGAAACGAATTAAACATCAAGCGTGTTTATAAATTAGTGGATACCTGTGCTGCTGAATTCGAAGCTCAAACTCCTTATTATTACAGCACATTCGAAGATGAAAATGAATCCATTGCATCCGACAAGAAAAAAATTGTGGTGCTTGGAAGCGGTCCCAACCGTATCGGACAAGGTATTGAGTTTGATTACAGTTGTGTGCATGGAGTGATAGCAGCAAAAGAAATGGGCTACGAAACCATCATGATCAATTGTAATCCCGAAACAGTTTCAACCGATTTTAATGTAGCTGATAAATTATATTTCGAACCTGTTTTCTGGGAACATATTTATGATATTATTTTAAATGAAAAGCCCGAAGGTGTTATTGTTCAGCTTGGCGGACAAACTGCTTTAAAACTTGCTGAAAAACTGGAGCGTTACGGAATAAAAATTATTGGAACTGATTATAAATCATTGGATCTGGCAGAAGACAGAGGTAGTTTCTCAAATCTGTTGAAAGATAATAATATTCCTTATCCGAAATTTGGTGTGATCGAAGATGCAGAACAAGCCGTTGAATTATCGCGCGAATTAGGCTTCCCTTTGTTAGTTCGTCCTTCCTATGTATTGGGTGGGCAAAATATGAAGATTGTTATCAATGAACAAGAGTTGGAACAGCATGTGGTTAATTTGTTGAAAGACCATCCGGGAAATCAGGTATTGTTGGATAACTTTTTAGAAAACGCTATTGAAGCGGAATCAGATTCTATTTGTGACGGAACAGATAATTACATTATCGGAATAATGGAACACATTGAGCCTGCAGGAATTCATTCCGGTGATTCGTATGCAGTATTACCTCCATTTGACTTGAGTGAAAACGTAATGAAGCAAATTGAACAGCACACTAAAACCATTGCAATTGCACTAAAAACAGTTGGTTTGCTCAATATTCAGTTTGCAATAAAAGATGAAGTGGTGTATATCATTGAAGCAAATCCCCGTGCATCACGTACTGTTCCATTCATTGCAAAAGCGTATGACGAGCCGTATGTAAACTATGCAACTAAAGTAATGCTGGGTGCAAAGGTGAAAGATTTTAAATTCAATCCTCGTAAAAAAGGATACGCCATAAAAATTCCGGTATTCTCGTATGAGAAATTCCCTGAAGTAGCAAAAGAACTAGGACCGGAAATGAAATCAACCGGTGAAGCTATTTATTTTATTGACGACCTGACAGATGAATTTTTTCATACAATTTATTCTGAGAGGAATTTGTATTTGAGTAAATAAATTTTTGTTGACACGAATTACGCAAATTATGTTTAGTGGAAAAGTACTAGAATTGAAAAAATGGGGGTACGAGAACAGTTGGATATGATAATTTTAGTTTTTGAGGAATTGCAGAAAAGAGCAATTCTGGTTGTTATAAAAAAAAGGATTGACTAGGCCAAGCAATACCGAAAACACATAATAAATTCACTTTTAACCAACAAAGGTTTTTGTCTTTTTTTGTTAGTTTTTGATAGTTTTTCATTAAAATTTACCATTAGATAAATAAGTCGACCATTTTGAAAAATAATTAGCAATAATTATCATGAATTCTGTTATGTTTACTAATTGCTAGTATTTTCAAATACAAAATTCTAATAGTTTAACGTAGAACTTTAAATAAAAAATTATGAAAACAAATACACTAAAAATCATTTTTGTAATTACATTATTAAGTATGAATGCAATTGGGCAAGGAGTGTGGACACAAAAAGCAAATCTTCCTGGAAATATTAGGGATAATGCTGCAAGCTTTACAATAGGTGCAAAAGCATATGTATGTACTGGGTATGATCCATTAACAGGGGCTTATCAAGATTTTTGGGAGTGGGATCAGGCAACAAATGTATGGATACAAAAAGCGAATTTCCCAGGTGTAAAAAGGAGTAATGCAGTTGGGTTTTCTATCGGAACCAAGGGATATATTAGTAATGGTTATGACCCATTAAATGGTGTTATGAAAAATGACCTATGGGAATGGAATCAGGCAACAAATACTTGGACTCAGAAAGCAAATTTTCCAAGTGTGGGTAGAATGGCAGCCGTAGCATTTTCAATAGGCACAAAAGGTTATGTTGGAACCGGACAAAGTGTTTCAGGCAATTATTACAAGGATTTATGGGAGTGGGATCAACCCACAAACACTTGGTTACAAAAGGCAAACTTTCCAGGTGTAGCACGATATTTTGCGATTGGTTTTGCGATTGGCACAAAAGGTTATATTGGAACAGGAGAAGACGCAAGTGGGAATGACTACCAGGATTTTTATGAATGGGATCAGACTAGTAATACTTGGGTACAAAAAGCAAATTACGGTGGGGGCATTGTACATGCTGCAGTGGGTTTTTCAATTGGCTCAAAAGGCTATATTGGTACTGGTGGTGTCAGTACAGGAAGTAATGTTTCTGTTCAATTTTGGGAATGGGATCAATCAACTAATTCGTGGGGACAAAAAGCAAATTTTGCAGGTAATGCCAGGTTAAGTTCAACCGGTTTTTCAATTGGTACCAAAGGGTATATTGGAACAGGGATTGACGGAACGTCAGCTTTAAAAGATTTATGGGAGTGGAACCCTAGTGGTGTAGTTGGAGTTGATGAAATAAATGTAGTTAATATGATGTCTGTTTATCCAAACCCTTTTAATCAACAAACTTATATTACTTTCGAACAAGAACAAAAAAATTGCATTGTAAAAATAATTGATATGCTCGGGAAAGAAATAAAAAAAGTAAACTTTTCTGGGAAACAATTAACTATCGAAAAAGGAGATATGTTGCCTGGTATTTATTTTATTAACATCACATCAGAAGAAGGTTTTATTTCAAAAAAAATCATCATCAACAAATAAATTAAACAAAAATCGCCAGTCGTTTTTCACCTTAGGTCCACAAAAAAACACCGCCCAAAACAAGCGGTGTTTTTTATTTCTTTGCGTCTTCGCGCCTTAGCGGCAAAAATTATCAAAAACAATTTATAATTCTTTAATTAACTCTTTCATAATAATAGTCATCTTCTTTTCCGCTAATGCAGCAACTTCCTGTACATCCTGATGTGTCACCTGTACTATTTTCCCTTCTACACCAAGGTCAGTAATGATTGACATTGCAAAGCAAGGGATTTTCATATGTCGCGCTACAATTACTTCCGGAACAGTACTCATTCCAACAGCATCAGCACCTAAAATTTTTACCATTCTATATTCAGCCGGTGTTTCGAAGGTAGGTCCGGATAGCCCCAAATAAACCCCTTCCGCAACTTTGATATTATTTCTTGCTGCAACAGCTTTTGCTTTTTCGATAATGATTCTGTCGTATGCATCGCTCATATCCGGGAAACGGGGTCCTAGCTCCGGAATATTTTTTCCGATAAGCGGATTGGATGGAAACATATTGATATGATCATTGATGATCATCAATTCTCCGATCTCAAAATTTGAATTTACACCACCTGCAGCATTGGAAACAAAAAGGTTTTTAATTCCTAATAATTTCATCACACGAACAGGAAATGTAACTTGTTGTAAGGTGTATCCTTCATAAAAATGGAAACGGCCTTGCATCGCAACAACATTTTTTCCGCCTAATTCACCGAAAATTAATTTTCCTGAATGACCCTCAACTGTTGATACCGGGAAATTTGGTATTTCTTTATAATCAATGGTGTGTTTTATTTTTATCTCTTCCACTAATCCACCAAGACCAGTTCCCAAAATGATCCCAATTTCCGGCTGAATAGAAATTTTACTTTGAATATACGCTGCTGTGCTTTTGATTTGCTCTAACATAATGTAGTACTTGTTCGTTGAATTCGTTTTTATCTTTATCGTGAAACTCAATTTCTATTGGAATATAAAAAAGTGGTAATGTTTTTAATATGTTTGAAAATTCAAGATTTTTCAAACGCATTGCATCTTTTTCAGTTGTCAATATTATTTTATTTGCGGATGCAATATTATTAAATATTTTTTGAATAGACAGCAAATCATTTTTTGTATAATTATGATGATCTGAAAATTTTGCCGGAATGATATTTTTTACTTTATTTTTTAAATAATATTCTATAGAAGCTGTAGCAGCAATTCCTGTTAGTAACAGAACGGTATAATTGCGGTCAAAATAGTACTCTTTGCTGAACAGATTAACCGTGTCTCCATTTAAAGGAATAAACTCGCCATATTTTAAATAAGAAAAATAGATCTGCTGATGTGGCAAAGGATTTACGACTGTTTCCAAGCGTTTGCGTTCAATTGGCAAAAGAATGTCAGGGCATTTTGTAATAATAATAATATCAGCTCTTTTTATTCCGGATGGGAATTCACGCAAATTACCCGAAGGAAGCATGAAATCAGAAGTGTAAGGTTTGCTGAAATCGCTTAATACTATCGAAAGTCCCGGCTTAACTGCACGATGTTGAAATGCATCATCCAATAAAATAGTTTGAAGAGAAGGGAATTCTTCTTTTAATTTTTTAATTCCACGAACCCGATTGCCATCAACTGCCACTCTTAATTCTTTGAATTTCTTTTTAAATTGTAAAGGTTCATCTCCAATATCTGATGCGGTGGATTGCGTATCGGATAAAATGAATCCTTTTGATTTTCTGCCATATCCACGACTCAATGTTGCGATATAAAATTCAGGTTTTAATAATCGGATCAAATACTCTATATGTGGCGTTTTCCCTGTTCCCCCGGCACTAAGATTGCCAACTGAAATTATGGGTATATCAAATTCGGTGGAAGACAGGATCCCCAAATCGTATAATTTGTTCCGCAAAAAAACAATGCAGCCATATACAAATGAAAGAGGAAATACTAGTATTCTTAAAATCTTCATCGGTTAAAAATACAAATTAATTGCATACTCCTCGGGTTGTTCCATGACACGAATTGCACGAATTAAAACCAAGGAAAATTCCTCCTTGAAAAAAGGGGAGGGGGGATTAAAAAAGAATTGTATTATAATTTGTGAAATTCGTGTTGATTATTTTTGAAAATATAGATGAACTGCTATAGTATTTTTAAATTCGTAAATTCGCAAAAAATCGTAATTTGTAGGCCTATGAAATTAAAAGAAATAACCGATTGTTTGGAATCTTTTGCTCCGCTTGCTTATCAGGAAAGTTATGATAATGCAGGCTTAATTTGTGGCAATCAGGAGATGGATATTACTTCCGCGATTATTTGTCTGGATAGCACCGAAGCTGTAATTGAAGAGGCAATTGAAAAAGGCAGCAATCTGGTGATCGCTCATCATCCCATTGTTTTTTCAGGATTGAAGAAATTTAATGGGAAAAATTATGTGGAACGTGTTATCATCAAAGCGATTCAAAATAACATTGCTATTTATGCGGCACATACTAATTTAGATAATGTGCATAATGGAGTAAATTCAAAAATCGCAGAAAAACTTGGCTTAGTAAATTGTTCCGTGTTACTTCCTCAAAAAAATCTTCTTAAAAAATTAATTACATTTTGTCCGGAAGATAAAGCAGAGTTTGTTCGGTCAGCTTTATTTGGAGCTGGTGCAGGTAATATCGGGAATTACGATGAATGTAGTTTTAATTCAAATGGGACAGGGACATTTCGTGCCGGAGAAGGAACAAATCCATATGTTGGAGAGCATGGTAAGCAGCATCAGGAAAAAGAAGTAAAAATTGAGACCATTTATCCTTCCAATATTGAATCGAAACTCCTGAATGCCCTTATAAAAGCACACCCGTACGAAGAAGTGGCATATGACCTTATTCCACTTTCAAATTCACATAGTAGAGTAGGAGCCGGGATTATTGGAGAACTGCCCTCAGAAATGGCAGAGATGGATTTTTTGAATCATCTGAAAGATGTGATGAAAGCCAATGGCATCCGTTATACAACCCTGAGAAATAAAAAAATAAAAAAAGTTGCTGTTTGTGGTGGCTCTGGCTCTTTTTTGCTTGGTGATGCCATTAAAAGCGGTGCAGATGTTTTTGTATCTGCCGACTTTAAATACCACCAGTTTTTTGATGCCGAAAATCATATTGTAATTGCGGATATAGGTCATTATGAAAGTGAGCAGTTTACTATTCAATTATTTTATGACATTTTACAGAAAAAATTTAATACATTTGCACTCCATTTGTCAAAAATTAATACAAATCCAATTAAATATCTATAAAAATGGTAAAAGCTAAAACTGACGAAATCTCAGTAGAGGAAAAGTTGAGAGCATTATTTGAATTGCAACAGATCGATTCAAAAATTGACAAAATCAGAGTTGTAAGAGGTGAACTTCCTTTGGAAGTTAGAGATCTTGAAGATTTAGTTGCAGGTTTAGAAACCCGCATTACTAATTTTAACGAAGAGTTAAAGTCTTTGGAAGATGCGATTGTTGAGAAGAAAAATGTTATGAAAGATGCTCAGGCATTGATCAAAAAATACGAAACACAACAAAATAAGGTTCGTAATAACCGTGAGTACGATTCTATTACCAAAGAAATTGAATTTCAAAATTTAGAAATTCAATTAGCGGAAAAGAGAATAAAAGAGTACAAAGCGAATATTATTGCAAAAAAAGAAATTGCTGAAAAATCTGAGGAAGAATTAAAAGACAGACAGAAGGATTTGAAATTGAAGAAGAAAGAACTGGATGAAATTGTTTCTGAAACTGAAAAAGAAGAAGCTTCCTTATTGAAAAAATCAAAAGCATCAGAGGCGATCATCGAAGAGCGTTTGTTGAATGCATACAAACGTATTCGTACAAATGTTATGAATGGTTTAGGTGTTGTAACTGTTGAGCGTGATGCTTGCGGTGGATGTTTTAATAAAATACCGCCTCAGCGCCAATTGGACATACGTACTCATAAAAAAGTAATAGTTTGTGAACATTGCGGAAGAATTTTGGTTGATGCCGAAATTTTATCAGGGAAACCGGTAAAAGCATAATAAAATCACAACAAATAAAAACAAAAACTCTCAAAGAAATTTGAGAGTTTTTTTGTTTTACAGAAGTGTTGAGTTAAGAATTGTCGAAAAAAAATCGTTCATTCAAAACCAGAGTTCGATTAATAACGTCTCTAAAACATATACAAACAGGGCTATTTGTGAAATCAGGTGTTTGTTGTTTTGTCATGCTGAATGGAATGAAGCATCCTGCTAAAAAAAAAGATTTTTCGCAGTTTTATCCTGAGAGTATCCGAAGGGCTCAAAATGACAGTGCTTGTATATAATTGCTGCTCCCATTATTAAAATCAATTATTAATCGGACTCAGGTTCAAAGGAATGATACCAATTACAAATATATTTTGGTCCAACAAATTTCCTGCGCACAGTCTTCGACAAACTCTGACGGACTTCACACATTGGACCATTTTGTTAATATAGTTGGAATGAATTGTTTATAAAAACAAAACGAGCGCGTTGAAAACTTTCAACGCACTCGTTCTCACAAACAAACAATCAACTAAAATCGTAATCCAAACGTTAACATAAAACTTGAACTTGTATGGTCGTTTTTAACAGGAGAAATATCCGGTGAGTCGTATAAATAATTGTATTCGGTATATTTTGTAAACACATATGCAAAATCAATGAAATAATTATTTTCTCTGAAGCCAATACCACCAGAATAACTTGTTCTGTTTGCATTTTTATTTTCTCCACCATTAAAAGGACTTCCATAAAGGGCGTATCCGGCTCTGATGCTTATTGGGTCAAGCCGAACTTCCCCGCCAATTCTTAAATTTCCTGTGGAAGTATAATTCGAACGGATCGAACTGTTAACATCTCCAAAGACATTTGGGCTGGAGTTGAGTTGAGCATAGGTATAGTCTATATATTCATAATCTACATTTAGTAATCCGTATTTACTTATGATAAACCCGATGCTCCCAATTGCCCTGAAAGGTGTTGTAACTGAATAATCGAATGAACCTTTAGGAGAAACCGTATCATATTTAATTCCGTTATCCAATTCTGAGTGCATGGTACTGCTATAATTATCTTTTAAGTTTATTACAGAAGGAGTGTGAATGGCGGCTCCAATACGTAACCAATCAACAGGTTTAACAATAATTCCAAATTTTAAATTATAACCGCTTCCTTTTGTTGTTAAACTTTGCGTATAATTAAAAGATTTAAAATTGGCAATCGTATCTTTTTCATCTATTTCTTTATAAACAGACTCTTCAACATATCGCTCATGAACAAACCCGATGGTGGTCCCAATAAACACTTTGTTTTTATAATTCCCACCAAATGAAACTACTGTTTCACCCATAGAGCCTTTTGTTTCAATTGATTTATGTTGTAATTCACCATAATTTGAAATAACATGATTGTAATAATTAGTATCGTTTGCTATGGGGTTGATAAGCCAGGTTTGCCATGCCAAATTTGTCGAAAACAGATCGAAATCATCACTCAGATGTCCATTTGCACTGGCAACATAGGTGTCGAGCAAGGAACTTGTTTTATTATAACTTTTGATATCGATCCTGTTTTGAAAACTACTTGTTCGGTTATAACCGAACCCAAAATTTATTGATTCCCATCCTGTTGTATTATTTTTCCCGTTTAACGGAATAGTTGCTACTAAACCTATGTTCCCAATATTAAAATTTAATTTTCTGTCAATTTCATTATTTGAATTATAGGTTGAGGAAGTAGTTTGAGAAAAAATAGAAGGTGTAATTGAAAGTTCTGTTTTTCTGAAAATGGCAATACCCGCAGGATTAAAACTTAGTGTGGAGATATCTCCGCCTAAAGCACCCATAGAGCCTGCCATTGAGGAAAAACGAGCTGTTCCTCCAAAAGTTAATTGAGAGGATCTCATGGCATCAACATCATTTTGAGCGATTGCTGCTATTGAAGTTAAGAATCCTATTCCAAGTAAAATGATTCGTGTTTTCATGATCTCTAAGGATTATAAATTATCTTCTTCTTGGTTGAGGTGTAGGAGCAGGTGTATCTTTACTGTTGCCAGAATTATTTCTGGGTGTTGGTGCCTGCTGTTGAGGAGGAGGAGTGTTGTCTCTCGGTTTCTCATATTGAGGCTTCTCGTATTGAGGTTTTTCATATTGAGGCTTCTCATATTGAGGTTTCTCGTATTGAGGCTTCTCGTATTGAGGCTTTTCGTTTTGAGGCTTATCATTACGAGGAATTGGTTGCTCATAAACCGGTTTTTGCTGATAATAATTATTATCCTCTTTTGGTTTTTCGCGGTCTGTTTTTATAGGTTTTGATTCGTTGTAAATTGGTTTCGAATCAATATTAATTGGTTTTTCCCGTATAGTATTTTCGGGTTTATAAGCAGGGTTTATTGGTCCGGCAGGTTTGGTAATAGTATTATTAATGTTTACCGGTTTTGATAAATAATCATTTACAGAAGTAGGCTTCATGTATGGATTGTTATCTCTGCCATGAGTTGCTTCAAAAGGTTTTTGAGTATTGGCTTCCACATCATCCATATATCTGTGTGCTAATGTAGGTTGAGCACTAACTCTTCCGGTTGAGCCTGTTGTTTTTCGTGGGCCATAGTAATAACTATTATTATCATAACTATTAAAATAATTATTGTTGTAACCACTGGCATAAAGTCCGTTGTTGTAACCATTCCAATAACCCTGATCGTATCCATTCATGTAAGGGTTGTATCCGTAGTATCCACCGTAAGGATTATATTGGTAAGGGTTATACCAAGGGTCGTATCCCCAACCCATATTTGAATACCAAAAGAAACTTGGGCTATAGGTGTAAGTTAGATAGCTGGGCCCCCAAAAATTATATCCCATATATACGCTTGTTCCATAATAAAAAGGGTCATAATTATACCAATATGAATTCGTATAATAATTGTCATAATAACCATAATTACCACAGTTGTTATGGAATCGTTTTAGGCGAACAGCATATTCATTGTCATAATAATCATCATAATTAAAAGGCTCCTCATAATAATTATTGGTAACGTATGTGGTTCCGTTCTCATCGGTACGTTGTTCTTTTGTTTGATAATAATCGTCAGATGTTGCAGCGTTTTCCTGTGTTTTATTTTGCTGAGATTGAGTATAAGCATCTTCCGATGCTTTTGCTGCTTCCGCTTTTCGTTTTTCTTCTTTGGCTACTTGTTTTTCTTTATCTGCAGCAGCATCTTTTGATGAATAATAAATATCATCGTTGTAGCCTTTGGATGTACTATCTTTAGTAGTTGTACAGGATGAAAGAATCAGTAATCCAAGCATTGAAATAGTTAAATACGTTTTCATCTGAATATTATTTTATGTTGGGGGATGATTTCTTTTAAGTTTTAAGTTGACAAAATAAGCGGCAAAAGGTTTAATTTTCTATTTTTGCCATCTATTTATTGTTCACATAAAATTACAAATACTATACCACAAAAAAAACATTATGGGTAAGGAATTATCAACCAGAGAAGAAAATTATTCGGAATGGTATAACGAATTAGTTGTAAAAGCTGATTTAGCAGAACATTCAGCTGTGAAAGGATGCATGGTTATTAAGCCGTATGGTTATGCCATCTGGGAAAAAATGCAGCAGGCTTTGGATAAAATGTTTAAGGATACAGGCCATGTTAATGCCTATTTCCCTTTATTTATACCTAAATCATTTTTCAGTAAAGAGGCAAGTCATGTAGCAGGTTTTGCAAAAGAATGTGCTGTTGTTACACATTATCGTTTAAAAACAGCAGAAGATGGAAGCATTGTAGTGGATGAAACGGCTAAATTAGATGAAGAATTAATTGTTCGGCCAACTTCCGAAACTATTATCTGGAATACCTATAAAGGTTGGATCCAATCCTACCGGGATCTGCCGATTTTGGTGAACCAATGGGCAAATGTCGTACGCTGGGAGATGCGTACCCGTTTGTTTTTAAGAACCACGGAGTTTTTATGGCAGGAAGGTCACACCGCGCATGCAACAGCAGATGAAGCAATTGCGGAAACAGAACAAATGCTGAATGTATATGCTGATTTTGCAGAACAGTGGATGGCAGTTCCTGTAATTAAAGGAATAAAAACTGCTAATGAAAGATTTGCCGGAGCAATTGAAACCTACTGTATTGAATCTTTGATGCAAGATGGGAAAGCTTTGCAAGCAGGAACATCGCACTTTTTGGGACAAAATTTTGCCAAAGCGTTTGATGTAAAATTTGCAAATAAAGAAGGAAAGCAGGATTTTGTATGGGCAACATCCTGGGGCGTTTCCACACGCCTGATGGGAGCCCTGGTTATGTCCCATTCAGATGATAAAGGATTGGTGCTGCCTCCAAAATTAGCTCCGTTTCAGGTTGTGATTGTCCCTATTTATAAGGGTGATGAGCAGTTGGCGCAAATTAATGAAGTGGCAAACAAAATGAAAAAAGCCATGGAAGCGAAAGGTATTTCTGTTAAATATGATAACAGGGATAATCAACGCCCGGGATGGAAATTTGCGGAATATGAATTAAAAGGTGTGCCTGTACGTATCGCTATTGGCGGTCGTGATCTGGAAAATGGAACGGTGGAAGTTGCCCGTAGAGATACGCTGGAAAAAGAAACACTTTTGCAAGCCGATATTGAGAATAAGATAGAGCATTTATTGCAGCAAATACAAGATAATTTGTTTCAAAAGGCGCTTGCAATGCGGGAGGCAAAAACATACCATGCAGATTCGTATGAAGAGTTTAAAAAAATATTAGACGAAACACCCGGTTTTGTAATGGCTCATTGGGATGGTACTTCAGAGACAGAACAAAAAATTAAGGAAGAAACAAAAGCAACCATTCGCTGTATCCCTTTGAATAATAAAAAGGAAGAAGGGAAATGCATCTACAGTGGTAAACCATCCAACCAGCGAGTTGTTTTTGCAAAAGCATATTAATACATTAGCATAAATTTTTAAATATGGAAAAACTAACTCCCCGTCAATTGATCTTAAAATCCCTTAAGGAAAAATCAAGCATGAAGCAAGATGTGTATGTAAATACATTCAAAGCTTTTAGTTTGATGAAATCAATGGCTTTTGAAATTGTTTGTGAAATAAAAAAAGATTCAGCAGAAATCGATTCGCGTGTTGTGGTTGATTATAGGGAAAAGGGAGAATTCGAATTCGAATTACGGATTGCAGGGGATTTGCTCATTTTTGCGATGCATACCAATATTTTTGAATTTGACAAGTCGCATCCTTTATGGAGAAGCTCCTATATAAAAGATGATCATGCCCGGTCTTTTTGCGGCATTATAAATATCTATAACTTTTTGAATGATTCCTTCAAATACAATAGGGTTTATGACTTGGGATATTTAGTGGGACGCGTATTTATTAATAAGGAAAATCATTATTTTGCTGATGGCAAGCGTCAATTAGGTTTTTTGTATAACGATTTTGTTCACTCCGTAATTGATGAAAAAGCAATAAGATCATTATTGGAATCAACGATTTTATACTGTCTTAATTTTGATCTATTCACTCCTCCCTTCGATTCGATAAAGGAAATATCGGTTTCTGATATGCAAACTGCCAGTGAAAGCATGCAAATTAAAACCGGAAAACGGTTAGGCTTTCGTTTTCAGGCAGATAATGATGAAATTGATTGATTTCTTAGGAAAATAATCAAAAAAATTTTGAAGGAAACATTTTTTCATATACATTTGCACTCCTTAAAAAATTGGCCCGTTCGTCTAGGGGTTAGGACGCCAGGTTTTCATCCTGGTAAGAGGGGTTCGATTCCCCTACGGGCTACAATTTAAACAGAATAAATTGTTATTGATAAAAAATCAATAACGTAACAAAAAAAAGAAAATGGCAAATCACAAGTCAAGTATCAAAAGAATTCGTTCAAACGATGCTAAAAGATTAAGAAACCGTTACCAGGCAAAAACAATGCGTAATGCAATAAAAGATTTAAAAGAAGATGTTGATCAAAAAACAGCTTCCGAAAAATTACCTAAAATCATTGCTATGGTTGATAAATTGGCTAAGAAAAGTGTTATTCACAAGAATAAGGCAGCTAACTTAAAATCAAAATTGACTAAAAAAGTAAATGCGCTAAAAAAATAATTAGCTTTTTATCTTTGAAAATAATCTAAGCTCCGCAGTATTGCGGAGCTTTTTTTATATCAAAGGTGTTTTATTATCGAGCACAAATCGCAGTTTTGTTTACCAGACAAGTATCACACGGGTTCGTTTTTGGGGACCTATTATGTTTCGGATATGTTTTTTCTACCTTTAAGAATTATTTTTTATGGAAAATTATAAGCAATCAGTAGGGATAAAATCATGGGCGGAAGAAGATCGTCCTCGTGAAAAACTCATGGAAAAAGGGAGACACGCTCTTACGGAAGCTGAATTGATTGCTATTTTAATTGCATCCGGAAGTAAGAATGAAACAGCTGTTGAACTTTCAAAACGTATTTTGGGTAGTGTCAGCAATGATCTGAACGATCTGGGAAAGCTTTCCGTAAATGAATTAACCAAGTTTAAAGGAATAGGTGAGGCAAAGGCAATAAGCATTGTGGCTGCATTGGAGCTGGGAAGAAGAAGAAAAGAAACAAAAATCGCGAAGCGCGAAAAGATCACTACAAGTAAAGATGTGTATGAAATTATGCGTCCCTCTATGATGGATCTTCCACATGAAGAGTTTTGGTTGTTGATGCTGAATAGAGCGAATTCAGTGATAAAAAAAGAATTAATGAGTCGTGGAGGGATAGCAGGAACTGTAGTAGATTCAAAACTGATCTTTAAAACAGCCCTTGAAAATTATGCATGTTCAATTATTATTTGTCATAACCATCCTTCCGGTAATTTAAAGCCAAGTGAACAGGATATTAAGATCACGAAAAATATAAAAGAAGCCGGTAAAATAATGGAGATCCAGTTACTTGACCATTTAATAATTACTGAAAATGGTTTTTATAGTTTTGCTGATGAAGGAATATTTTAAAATCTAAATTACAATTGAACTCAATGAAACAATTGACACTAAAAAAAGCACAACAAAAAGTGGATGAATGGATCGATTCACATGGGGTACGTTATTTTAATGAGCTTACCAATATGGCTATTTTGACAGAAGAGGTGGGGGAAGTGGCCCGGATTGTTTCAAGAAAATATGGGGAGCAATCGTTTAAGAAAAAGGAAAAAGATAAAAACCTTTCGGATGAATTAGCAGATGTTTTATTTGTGGTGATATGTTTGGCAAACCAAACGGGAATCGATCTCACAACTGCTTTTGAGAAAAACATGGAAAAGAAAACAAAAAGAGATAAAACGCGACATAAAACAAATAAAAAATTAATAAGCTCTAACAAAGATAAGCCTGTTTAAATTTAGTTCAAATTATTTGTTATAGCAAAGCGGGTTGTCAGTTCGAGTAGCCTTCCTTTTTTAGGAAGGTGTATCGAGAATGTGCGAAGATTTATTGTTTAATAATTCCCTAATCTCGATAGCTCCTTTTAGCCGCAACGAAGTGACCGCCCAATTTACGTATAATGATTTTACTTGAACAAAATTTAAACAGGCTCTAACTAGGGTTCACTCTAACACTAAGAAAAGCAATATTGTCGGATCATTTAAGCCTTTTTTGTTTTATTTGGTGCAAACATTTCTATTAAAAAC
>MEPB01000070.1 GCA_001769385.1 Bacteroidetes bacterium RIFCSPLOWO2_12_FULL_35_15
TCTTCCTCTATAATGCACTACTAACAAACAAAGTTAAACCAATTGCTACCTGTTAATATGACATTGCCTAATAGAGGGGGCGATAGTTGAGAAGCTTTAAAATATAAAAACTAAAAATTTATAAAATACTGGCTCTCCCCTGTGGGGAGAGATAAAGAGAGGGGTGTATATGGAACAATTAATTGTGCCTACAATGGCTGAATGTATCGCGAAAGGGGAATCTCCGGAATATTTATTTTGGGTAGGTTGTGCCGGAAGCTTTGACGATAGAGCAAAAAAGATTACAAGAGCTATTGTTAAGATATTAAATTATGCTAAAGTTAATTTTGCAGTATTAGGCACCGAGGAAAGTTGTACCGGTGATCCTGCTAAACGTGCAGGCAACGAGTTTTTATTTCAGATGCTTGCAATGGGAAATATTGCTGTATTGAACGGATACGAAGTAAAAAAAATTGTAACGGGTTGTCCGCATTGTTTTAATACATTAAAAAACGAATATCCGGCTTTAGGTGGTAATTACCAAGTTGTGCATCATACCCAACTGATCCAGGATTTAATAAACGCAGGCAGAATAAAAATTGAAGGAGGAAGTTTTAAAGGAAAAAAAATTACATTCCATGACCCCTGTTATTTAGGTCGGGCAAATGATGTGTATGAAGCACCTCGTGAAATTTTAGTGAACCTCGATTCAGAAATTGCAGAAATGGCACGTAGTCGCGAAAACGGACTATGCTGTGGGGCCGGTGGTGCTCAGATGTTTAAAGAAGCAGAAAAAGGAACAAAGGAAATTAATGTGGAACGTACCGGGGAAGCACTTGCTTTAAATCCTGATGTAATTGCTGTGGGATGTCCTTTTTGTAATACTATGATGACCGATGGCGTAAAGCATTTCAATAAGGAAGAGTCAGTAAAAGTATTGGATGTTGCCGAATTGGTTGTTCAGGCCAATAATTTATAATATAAAAAAATGAATACACTAAACAATATGCCTGCTGATGCCCGCTTATGGGTTTTTCAAAGCAACAGAGCTTTATCGGATGTGGAGGCGAGGACAATTGAAAATCTTGCGTCACAATTTATTACCCGTTGGACATCCCATGGAGCAAAAATCACAGCTTGTTGTTCGGTTTTTTATAATCGATTTGTTGTTTTTGCAATTGATGAACAACAAGCTCAGGCAGGAGGATGCAGTATTGATAGTTTAAATGGATTTGTGAAAGAGCTGGGACAATCTTTACTTGTCAATTTTTTTGACCGGCTGCAAGTAGCTTATCGTCATGAAAAAGAAATACTAAGTTGTCATTTATCGGAATTTGAAAAATTAGCCCAACAAAAGATCATTGATGAATCAACAATTGTTTTTAACAATATGGTTATTTCAAAATCTGCTTTTGAAAATGAATGGGAAGTGCCTGTAAAGAATAGCTGGCATAAAAGAGTGCTGGGTTCTTAAAATATTCTCTTTTGATAAATTTTTAGTTCCAAAATAAAAACAAAGGCTGTATTTAAACAGCCTTTGTCTAGTTTTCAGATAGTTTAGAACCTTTTACAGTTGTTATTCTATCTTAATTCTTCCTTCAATTGAATATATCTCTTTGTTAAAATCGCAATTTATTTATTTGCTTTTCGGATTAATAGTTTCACACCTGTTACAATGTTAATATCTATCAACCTTTTTAACCGAACACAATTCAATTAAGACAGTACAAATGTATAAAGCTTTCCAATTTATTTAAATGAATTTCCTCACTTCTTCTTTTGATATTTATCAGAAAAAAAAGAAAAAAATAATATCATGGGGGGTTAATCAAAAGAATTTCTTGTAGCTCTGCTGGCTGTCTTATTCATTGTAATTGTCTAAAAAAATTCAATCAAAGGCAAGCCCTTATACCAATACGTGTTATGATTTTGTTCAATAATTAAATTGTAAAATCAACCATATAGATTCATAGAAAAAATTAATACTATTGTAAAACAATGGCAGAACTTTAATCATAGCCAATGTGAAACCGTCTTTGAAGGGCTGTCAAATTCTTAAACCCTATGTTCCTATGTGGTTATATTTGGATCAAAATATATTAGTAATGGTATTAAACAAAAAAGAGACGGTTATTATACCGCCTCTTTTCCTTAAAAAGATAGTTGATGAAAAAATGGTTTACCAAATTTCTTCTTCTTCTAAAACTTTTTCAGGTGTTTCTTTTTTTGCTTTTGTTTTTTCTTTCGTAGAATACCTATCGGAAAGTGCGATGATTGTTTTCAAAATATTTTCTTCCGAAGATTTAAGTTGACCAATTTCTAATTTTGGATTTGTTGTTGTTTGAGATAACAGATTATGCAATGATAGCACACCTTTTAATTTCCCTTCTCCATCCAGAACAGGCAATCGACCAATTTTATTTAATCTCATTTCCTTGAGAGCATAAGTTACTTCATCATCCGTGTGAACAGAATGAACTTTTTTAGTCATTATTTCACTAACCTCAATTTTTGGAGCTGTTTCACCATGTTTTTTAGCTAAAGCCAAAGCGATATCACGGTCGGTTACAATACCAACCACTTTTTTGTTTTTGTCTAAAACCGGCAAGGCGCCACAGTTTCCTTCTTCCATTAATTTTGCAACATTATGCAATTTTGTTTCAGGACTACAGTATTTCAATGAATTTGTAGTCATAAGATCTTTTACTTTCATTTTTTTTTTAGTTTTTTAGTTTGAAAAATTGTTAATTAATTTTTTATAAGCACAAAGCAATCAATTTGTGTTTTTGTATTCAATGAATTTCATCATTAGTTTAATTGATTGTGGTCACAGATCAAAACATATAACCTAAAGAGATAAATGTTTCAACCCGGGCATCTTCATTTATTTTATATTCCCCAAGAATTGTGAGCTGCAGGTCGCTCTTTTTTTCTTCATTTAAGGATTTTTCAAGAAGTGAAGCAACTTCGTTCATGTTCATGATTTTGGCAAAAGAAAGCAAGGTCCCATAGCTGGCAATTTCAATATGGGATATGGTTTGAAAACATAAAATTATTTGCGCCTCAACAACACTTAACTCGGTAATAATTTTAAGAATGTTTTTTGTTTCTTCGAAATGTATTTTTAAGAATTTAGATTCCTTGATTTTTGAAGGCCGTTCGCCCAATAGTATTAATGCTTCTTCCAAACGGATGATCTGGATTTTTGTACGATCCTTACGGGATTGAAGAATTAATTTTAATTCTTCATTTTTTATCTTAAAGATAAATTGGGTCAATTCATTTAACTCTTCTGCTTCTATTGCATACAGAATCTTTAACTCATTAATTAAAAGATCATGAAGGTCAGTTATAGGTTTCATTTTGCAAAGTTTAAGATCAATATATAATTCAAAATATTTTCAGTACAAAGGTGGTTTATAATTTAGTTGTGCTAAATGATTAATTCCAAATTAAGTTTTGATAATCATCATATACCAACAATCAAAATCTTTTTTTACTCATCTTTTCTCTTTTTGATTTCCATCATCTGTAATCTTGACTTAACTCATTACAGTTTTTGGTTTCTCTGATTTCCTTTGTAGCTATCAGTTTTATTAACATTTCAAAATAAAATTTATTTTTTTCTATTACTATTCGGACTATTTAATGAAAAAGAAAACAATTATAATCAGCGTGATCATAATGGTTCTTTTAGGAATCGCAGTTTATTTTTATTTTTCAAAAGCTACAGAAAAGTTTATTGATTGGAAAACGGTAGCAATTGAAAAGGGGGACATTAAAATAATTATCACTGCTACAGGCTCTATAAATGCTTTAACAACAGTTCAAGTGGGAACGCAAGTGTCCGGCACAATATCACAACTTTTTGCTGATTTTAATTCAGTAGTGAAAAAAGGAAAATTGATCGCATTGCTTGATACTACATTCCTTGCTGCAACCAAGGAAGATGCAGAGGCTGCAGTTCAAAAAGCTGATCTTCAAGTTAAACAAGCCAAACGGGAGTATGACCGTGTAAAAAAATTATTTGATGAAAATGTAATTCCACAATCTGAATATGATTTAGCTCTTACAAGTTTTGAGACCGCACAGAGTATATTACAATCAGCACACGCACAATTGAATCGTGCAAAAATAAATTTACAATATGCCTTTGTTCGTGCTCCAATAAGCGGAACCATTATTTCACGAAATATGGATGTCGGGCAAACAGTAATTTCAAGTTTTAATTCTCCGGTTTTATTTAGTATTGCCAATGATCTTACAAAAATGCAAGTGAATGCCAATGTAGATGAAGCAGATATCGGTCAAGTAAAAATAGATCAGAAAGCTTTTTTTACAGTTGACGCATATCCAAACGAATTGTTTAATGGTGTGATAAAGCAAATAAGACTTCAGCCTTCTGTTATTCAAAATGTGGTTAATTACACCGTGATTATTGACGTGCCAAATCCTGATCTGAAATTAATGCCCGGACTCACAGCAAATATTAATATTGTTGTAAATGAACACAACGATGTTTTAAGAGTTTCTGGTAATGCTCTTCGTTTTCAGCCTCCACCGGACTATATAGAAAGATCAACTTCTTTATCTGATTCGCAAAAAAAATTCTGGAAGCAAAGGTTAGAACAAAAAGCTGAATCAAATAAATTCAGCAATGTTAATCCGGATTCAACTCTTTTTATATGGATCAAAGATGGGAAAGAGATTTATCCTGAAAAGGTTAAGGTTGGACTTGCGGATGATAATAATACTGAAATTGCCGGAAATTTTAAAGTGGGAATGGAAGTGGTTACAGGAATTAACAAAGAAGAAAAAAACACGGGTTCGGCTGTAAAAAATCCATTTATGCCACGTATGCGTTCCACTCAAAAAAAGAAAACTTAAAGAAATGACAGGTTCACTTATATCAGTTGAGAAGATCAGTAAAATTTATGGCCTTGGAGAAATTGAAGTTCATGCTTTGAGTGATATTACGATTGATATTTACAAAGGTGAATTTATCGCCATTATGGGTGCAAGCGGTTCAGGTAAATCAACATTTATGAATATTATTGGTTGTCTTGATCGACCAACGAAAGGGAAGTTTTTCTTAGATGGGATGGATGTGAATAAATTGGATAAAAATCAATTAGCAGAATTTCGCAACAAAAAAATTGGATTTATTTTTCAATCATTTAATATTCTGCCACGCACATCGGCACTTGAAAATGTGGAGTTGCCTTTGCTCTACAATAAAAATATCAGTAATAAAGACAGAAGAGAAAGGGCATATCGCGCACTTAAATCGGTAGGGTTAGCAGAACGCCAATATTCACTTCCTAATCAGTTATCCGGTGGGCAACAACAACGTGTGGCAATAGCACGGGCATTAGTGAATGAACCGATTGTAATTATGGCGGATGAACCTACAGGAAATCTGGATTCGCGTACCAGCTATGAAATCATGGAAATATTTCAAAACTTAAATACGAAAGGGATCACCATTGTAATGGTTACCCATGAAGCAGATATTGCTCAGTTTGCATTAAGCACTATTTTATTTAAGGATGGACAAATAATTGCCAATGATCCGGTGAAAGATAGAAAGTTTGCAACAATTGAATTAGAAAAGATAAAACAGCAAATTTCAGCATCAGCAAAAGCATGAGAATAAGAAATCTTTTAATAGTGGCTTATCGTTCACTCAGCAGAAATAAACTTCGCACGTTTCTTACCATGCTTGGGATCATCATTGGTGTTGCTTCAGTTATTGCAATGCTTGCAATTGGAGAAGGTTCAAAACAAAATATTCAAGCCTCTATTTCCAGTTTGGGAACAAATTCGGTTATGATCATTCCCGGTGCAATTACTCAAGGCGGTGTTCATTTGGAAGCAGGTTCTCAACAAAGTTTAACCCGGGAAGATGCTGAAGCAATTGCTTTAAAATGCGATGCCGTTAAATATATATCACCTGTTGTGCAAAGTGGGGCACAGGTAATAGCAGGTTCACAAAATTGGAAAACAATGGTATTGGGTGTATTTCCTGATTATTTTTTTACACGTAACCTGATCGTACAAAATGGAAATATTTTCAACAAAGCAGATGATCGCGCTGCGGCAAAAGTTTGTATAATTGGGTTAACGGTTGTTACTAATCTTTTTGGGGAGGATGCAAATCCGGTAGGGCAAACCATTCGTATCAATAGAATTCCATTTAAAATAATTGGTGTGCTCGAAAAAAAAGGACAAAATACTTTTGGTCAGGATCAGGATGATGTTGTTTTAGCTCCATTTGCAACTGTTCAAAAGCGCATGTTATCAACAACGAATGTTCATATGATTATTGCATCAGCTCAATCAGAGGAACAAATTGAAGAAGCGAAAGAACAGATTTCTCAACTTATTCGTGTTCGACATAAAATTGCAAATGAGGATGATGATGATTTTATGGTGCGTACCCAAAGTGATCTGAGTAATATTTTTGGAAGCATTTCGAAAGTCCTGACAATCCTTTTGGCAAGCATTGCCAGTATTTCATTACTTGTAGGAGGGATTGGAATCATGAATATTATGCTTGTCTCAGTGACAGAACGTACACGCGAAATAGGTATCAGACTTGCTGTTGGTGCCAAAAGCCGGGATGTGTTGATCCAATTTATGATCGAATCTATTTTTATCAGTTTTCTTGGAGGATTTATTGGTATAGCTTTAGGAGTATCAGTTTCAATGATGGTTGCTAATTTTGGCGGATGGCCAATTACAATTACTCTTTTTTCTATTCTGCTATCATTTTTGTTTTCGGCAATTGTGGGTTTGTTTTTTGGATGGTATCCTGCCCGTAAAGCAGCAAATTTGAATCCTATTGACGCATTAAGGTATGAGTAAATTAAATAAAACAAATTCAAATTAAAATTGTAAAAAATGAAAGGTTTTAAAACAACTATTGAAAAAGATACTTTGGAAAATAAAAATTTTCGTAAAGTAGTGTACACTTCTAAACATTCACAATTGGTGCTGATGAACCTGAAACCAATGGAAGAAATTGGAGAAGAAATTCACCCTGAAAATGACCAGTTTTTTCGTTTCGAAAGCGGACTAGGAAAAGTTATTATTGACAATAATCAATATTATGTAAAAGAAGGTGATGCCGTGATCATACCGGCTGGGGCAAAACACAATGTGATTAATCTGGATAAAGAAAAAGCATTAAAAATGTACACCATTTATTCTCCCGCACATCATAAAGATGGCATTGTTCGGGCAACTAAAAAAGATGCAGAAATTTATGAGGAAGAATTTGAGGGTCAAACAACGGAATAAGTGATTTTTGAAAAATTACTTAGGAAATTAGTTGCTCATGTTTTAACATCTGGATTAAATAAGAAACCTTGGGATTAAAATTTTTCAAGGGTAGCATATTGGGTTAAAAATACTTTTAGGCTTCTGATGGCATTTTTTTTAATCGATTTGCTTTATTAATAATTGTTGTAGATCTGTTTGGGGTTATAATGCCCACAATCATTAATTTTATTGACTCCTCTCATTAGAAATTCTTCTTCAAGGATGTTATTTTGCAATAGAATTTAAGTTATCGGCATTAAATATTTATACGATTCTTTTAAAAATTTGCAAAATGAAAACTCTACTCTTTATAATAGTAATAGTAATACAAAGTGGTTTTACATTACAAGCAAGTTCCTGCGTTTCTGTTAAAAGTGGTGACTGGGAAGAGCCTGCATCATGGTCATGTGGGCATGTGCCTGTTTGCGGAGATTCTATAATAATTGCTGCCGGTCATACCATTACAATGACTACTCAACAAGATTATTATACTTACTGTACTAAGCCAATGTATATAAATGTATGGGGAACATATGTAATTCAGACCGGAAAAAAAATAATGCTGCCTGTTGGATCGGTGGTTGAAGTGCAAGTTGGTGGACTTTTAACCCCAAGCGGTGGAGGAGGAGGTTCTTCAAACCTTATTGATATTGGAGAAATAAATGTCTGGAGTGCAGCTGATGGCAAAGTACCAGGGTATGCAATTTTTAAAATAGATCCATTACCTATTGAACTTCTTAAATTTGAAGTTGAAGCCAGGGAAAATACAATTGACATTAAATGGAAAACTGCATCGGAAAAAAACAATGATTATTTTACTGTGGAAAAAACCAGAGATGGCATTCGATTCGAAATGGTATCAAGTGTGAAGGGCGCAGGGAATAGTACAATTATTTCGAGTTACTATCTAAAAGACTATCATCCTTATGATGGACACTCGTATTATCGTTTAAGTCAAACCGATTATGATGGAACAATTACTCATTATAATTTAGTAAATGCAAATTTTAATCGAAAAACAGATTTTTTATTTAAAATTTATCCGAATCCTAATGATGGCGTATGTATTAATCTTGACATGATAGCAGAGCGAGGCAAAGAAACACATTTGGTAATGACTGATGTATATGGGAAAGAAATATATTCAAAGGAAATTATTATAAATTCGAATGAAGAAAATGTTTATACTTTTTGTTCGGATGAACGCCTCTCTGCCGGTATATATTTTGTTACTGTTTCTTCGTCCAATAAAGAATATATTAAAAAGGTTGTTGTGGAATAATTACAATTATTTTTTAATAAAAGGTCAAAAGCGAGAGAAATGAAAACCGAAGGTTCAATAATACTTCATACGTTAATAAAATACTTTTATTTCAAAAAAGTAGGCTTAATAATTTTTATGTTGCAATTTAAAAATTTAACCTGTTCTTTTTCTAATTATAAAACAGCGAAATGTACTTGTGTTTTATTTTTTCTTTTCTTTTATTATAATATAGCATTTAGTGAAGGTACAAAACAATTTATGCCTGCTTCTGCAGATAACGGTTGTACGCAGTTTAATGATGTCGGTAGGCCTTTTGCTTTAATGTCGAATACTGATTCTCTTCAGAGACTTTATTTTCACATAAAATCAATTACAGAAAAAGTTTATTTCGGTTTTGCAAAGCATTCCTCTTCGTCTGCAACATCAGGGCAATTTCGAATTAAAGATCCGTCTGGTACAATTGTATATGCAGCTACCAATTTGCCTACTTCAGGTGCGGGGTTTATTAGTACATATGCACAAGCGGTTGCCGGCCCGAAAATTAGCGGTATCCCTGCTGCAGGATACAGTCCTTTAAATTTTACTCCTTCGGTTACCGGGGACTTTTATATAGAATTTAGTTCAAATAGTAATAGAAATTATCGGTTTCAATATTTTGATATAACGGTTGTGGATGCTTCTTCAAAAACTATTAATGGGCGCTTATGGTCTTATGCATGGGACATGAATACATGGTCCTCAGCTAATGTATTTAATGGTTCTTTCTATGTTTATACGAATGAAGGTTATGTTTCTAAAGTTGATTTGAATGGGATTCAACCATTTGGTTTTGTAGTATCTTGTAACAATACAGGGCCAACAAATACAGGTAACATTGTAGCAGACAGAAAATCAATTGCTGGAAATTCGACAAGACCTTTTTTCAAAATTTTTCTAAGTGATCCGGATTCTACCATATATCTTTCTGCTTCACCCCCAGCTTTAAATAACCCAATTAGTGTTGTTGACGGTAATGTATATTATGGTCAGTCCGCTCAATTTAATGCAGATGTAACTGGCACAGGAATAATTCAATTGATCATTAGTCTGAATGGAATATCTGGTTATCAACCGGGAACAAATGATGCGATTGTGGCTGCAATTGTTACGACCGGCAATAATATTATTTTTTGGGATGGAAAAGATGCTTATGGAAATTATCCTCTGATAGGCACTTCAATTGAAATCAGTGCAGGTTTTTCTTCCGGAATAACTCACCTGCCAATATACGATGCGGAAACACAATCTGGTGGATATAATATAACCCGAATCAGACCGGTTACAGGTCCTGCACCTATCCGATGGGATGATTCAAATTTTATCGGAGGAACTGTAAATATTAGTGGAAGCTCCGGAAATGGACATTCCTGGCTTATAAATTTTGGTAATATAAGAACAATGAATACCTGGTGGAATGGTTATGAAATTGAAAACCTGAGTGCTTTTACTGTTACAGTGATGCCTCCACTTCCAATCGAATTAATTTCTTTTGCTGCAAAGCCAAATATTGATATAATTGATATTAACTGGGCGACTGCATCAGAAAAAAATAATAATTATTTTAGTGTTGAAAAAACGAAAGACTGCTTACGCTTCGAAACAATTTCAAATGTTGCTGGTGCAGGAAATAGCAATACAGTTTTGAATTACCTTCTGAAAGATAATAAGCCATATGATGGTGTATCCTACTATCGTTTAAGCCAAACAGATTTTGATGGAACAATTACACATTCACATTTAATTAGCGTAAATTTTAATAGAAAAGTAGATTTTGTTTTTAAAATTTATCCAAATCCATATGATGGTATTTGTATAAAACTTGATATGATTGCTAATCGTGGAGATGAAACAAAGTTAATTATAACAGATATAAATGGGAAAGAAATATATTCTAAAGAAATTACAATAAATTCTAATGATGAAAATGTCTATACTTTTTGTTCAAAAGAAAGACTCGCCCAGGGCATTTATTTTCTTAAAGTTTTTTCCTCTGAAAAAGAATATACCAAAAAGGTTGTTGTGGAATAATTATAATGAATTCAAAAATAAATAATAAATGGATGTTATATTTTAACTCTTTTTTTTGTATTTATTTTTATTTATAAAAGGTCACAAATGTTTTCTTTAAAAATTTCTTTAGTGATTGTCATCACTGTGTTTTCCATCATTTTAAGCATTGATCTTTTTTATTTCAATTAGAACTGACTCTTTGTTCCTTTGCTGAAAATATTTCTTTAGTTACAAAAACCTTAAAAAATTAAAACAAATGTATATACCTAATAAAATTTGCCAATTTTTATTTGAAAGTATTGGAAATGTTTCTATAACAAAATTGTTATTGCAACTGTCAATAACCAATAAAAAAAATAAACACATAGGCAGAATTCTGATTTTATTCAGCTGTTTTTTATTTAATGAAGTTAATTCTAATGCTGCTGACTTTACATCTACATCAATAGGTGGGATATGGAGTGCCGGAACAACATGGATTGGCGGTAATTCACCATGTTCCTCAGATAATGCAATAATTGCGACAACTTCTGGAAACTCTGTCACACTTAGTGGCGTTGGTGATATTACCAATTTGAAAATTAACAGTGGAGCGATTTTTTATGATGGGGGAAATTCCCTTTCTGTTTCAGGAAATATAATTATTAATGGTACTTATCTTGGAAATGGCTTAGGAAGTGTATTAGCCTGGAAAAGTAATAATTCTACGATCGATGGGTCCGGAATAATTAATAATGTTGAAAAAATATTAATGTTTCCGTCTACTAACAAAACCATTTTATCAACTGCAAATCTAACTTTTACTGGAGCAAATCAATGCATAGAAATTGGACCAAATTCCGTAGTAACAAATAATGGTATCGTTACTATAAAAAAAATATTTGGTACGGGGGGCGGATGGTCTGAATGGATTAATAGCGTTAATGCATTGTTAAATGTCAGCGAATCGCTGTTGGAATCATCAACTGATATACTCACCGCAACAGCCACAGGAAACATTGTAAATTACTATGGTAGCATTGCACAAACAATGAAAGCCACTAGTTATTATCATTTAAAATATTCCGGCACAAATACGGGGACATTGGCTGGAAATATAAATATTGCTGGTGATTTTACTGCTAGCTCCGGTACTTTTAATTCATCAACATTCACCACAACATTTAACGGAAATGTTGCACAAAATATTTATGGAACGCAGCCTGTAACATTTTATAATCTTACCTTAAATAATACTTTTTCAACTATTCCTCAATTCACTTTAAATACCGATGTAACAACCCAGAAGGAATTAATAATGACTAAAGGCGTTGTTAATATTTCAGGCAATACATTTACTTTAGGAGTAAACGCAACAACTTCTACCCTCACACGTGTAGCAAATACTACAACGAATTGGATGTACGGTGGCACTTTTAAACGTTTTTGGTTAACGGCAACAACAATTACAAGTACGTCAGGTGATTATTATGGTTTATTTCCTATGGGAACAATGAATGCATCATCTTACCGCCCCGTTCAACTTAATTCAAGTGGGAATATTACAACAGCAGGTTTTTTTACTGTAAATCATATGGATGTAAATGCTTTGACAAACCTCAATCCGGTTTATAATGATGCAGGAACTGACATTAAGCGAATTCACAATTCACAATTTATTACTGCTATTACAGGTGTTACTGCCGGCACATTTAGTATTAGCGCAACAATGACGAATTTGGTGGAAGGTTCTTTAAGTGATATCCGTTTAGCAATATTCACAGGCGGAACAACTGCAAGTGCTGTAGGAACACATTCTAGCGCAACAGGCACTGCGCAAAATCCAACTGCAAAACGAACAGGAATCACTACTCTTGCAAATTTGAATAATGATTTTAGAATTTCAACAACAGATATTTTAGGGACTCCATTGCCCATTCAATTACTAAACTTTGAGGCAATGCCATCAGGTAATATAATTGAAATTAAATGGACAACAGCGAGTGAAACAAACAATGATTATTTTACAATTGAAAAATCAAAAGATGGGCTAAACTTTGAAACTGTTTCTAGTGTTGATGGAGCAGGAAATAGCGCAACTGTTATAAATTATAAATTACAAGATTACCAACCATTTGACGGACATTCATATTATCGTTTAAACCAAACTGATTTTGATGGGACAGTTACTCATTCTCATTTGGTAAATGCTAACTTTAATAGAAAACCTGATTTTTCTTTTAAAATTTATCCTAATCCCAATGATGGGGTTTGTATTAATCTGGATATGATAGCCGAGCGAGGGAAAGAAACGCATTTGGTGATGAGTGATATAAATGGGAAAGAAATTTATTCAAAAGAAATTATTATAAATTCGAACGAAGAGAATGTTTATACTTTTTGTTCGGAAGAACGTTTGGCTCCGGGGATTTATTTTGTAAAAATTTCTTCATCAAATAAAGAATACACCAAAAAAATAATTGTAGAATAAAAAATTCATTTTATTTTGTTTGCAATTAAAAATACTGAATAATTTATTGTTTCAGTTCGTTAGTTCAAAACTATGCAATTCAGTGCAATACTTTCAGTTTCTACAAGTATTAACTTTTCCTTCATTGCGAGGAAACGAAGCAATCTCAATTTATTAATAAGATTGCTTCTTCGTACCTCCTTCGCAATGACGTGTAATTTTAGCATTTGTTAAAAAGAATTTCATTCTTTTAATTTAAACCTCTGCACTTTCAGTACAGAGTGGTTTAGTTTTATTCTCTGCGGTTTCTAATCCATTTAATAGTTTCAAATAATATAAGAAAAATCGTTACGCCGGTAAATACAGGTATAAAATGCTTGAATCCGGCATATTCAAAAGAAAATAATTGTTGTAACATAGGAATGGTTATTACTAAAAGTAAAATTGATAAT
The DNA here is from genome assembly GCA_001769385.1 of Bacteroidetes bacterium RIFCSPLOWO2_12_FULL_35_15. Taxonomy (GTDB): domain Bacteria; phylum Bacteroidota; class Bacteroidia; order 2-12-FULL-35-15; family 2-12-FULL-35-15; genus 2-12-FULL-35-15. The sequence goes on from MEPB01000070.1 coordinate 13,517, forward strand.
GCTAAAAACAAGATTATTCGAAGAGCTTTATTTCGTTCATACATTACGAAAAAAATATTTCTTGTTTTTGAAAGATTTGTTAATATCAATGCGACATTTCCAATTAGCAAGGTCGAAAAAGTAATGGTCCGAATTTCTTTATCAGTATGTCCATCACCGATTGATTGGAAATAAACTATCAAAACAACTGTTAACAGCACCAATCCCTGAAAAATCCCGTATGCAATTTTTTTACCTCCAAAAAATTTCTGATGCGGATCTCTTGGCGGTCTTTTCATAATTCCCAATTCTTCCTGTTCGGATTCAAAAGCGATAGAACAAATAGGATCGATTATTAATTCAAGAAAAACAATATGGATTGGAAATAATAAAATTGTCAGATCATTAAAAATGGCCGGAAGTAATGTGAGTCCTATTATAGGTATATGAATAGCAATAATGTATGACATTGCTTTTTCTAAATTGTCAAAAACTCTTCTTCCCAAATGAATTGCACCAACAATGGAAGCAAAATTATCATCCAGCAAAATTAGCGCAGAGGATTCTCTTGCGACATCCGTACCTTTCATTCCCATTGCTACTCCAATATGTGAAGCTTTCAAGGCAGGAGCATCATTTACACCATCACCTGTCATGGCTACAATTTCTCCATTTGCTTTTAATGCTTCTACAATTCTTAATTTTTGTTCAGGAATCACTCTGGCAAAAACATTAATATTTTTTATTCGCTCTTTAAATTGATCATCAGTAAGACCCGACATTTCTTGTCCTGTTATTATTTTATTTTCTACCTCTAAACCTATTTGTAATGCAATGCTTTTTGCTGTGATGGGAAAATCACCGGTTATCATAATTACTCTGACACCTGCCGCTAAACATTCTTTAATAGCATTTGGAACTTCAGGTCTTATTGCATCTTCCAATCCAATTAAACCAAGAAAACTAAAATCAAAATCTTTTTGTGTTTCGGGTAAATTATTTTCTGTAACTGTAGCACTTGCGATACCTAAAACTCTTAACCCTTTACCTGCCATTTCGTGAAGTGCAATAGTATTTCTTTTTGTTTCTTCTTCATTCATCCTGCAAAGCTGAAAAATGATTTCAGGGGCTCCTTTTGTTGAAACGGTAATTTCATTAGTTTTAGGGTTCTTTAAAACTCGTGTCATTGCCAATAAATTTTTGCTGAATGCGTATTCTTTTATCAAAATGTCATTTAAACATTCATTTACAATTTGGTCATAGTTTGATTTAATGGCTTTTTCCATGGGGTCAACAGGTTCTTTTTGACTTGCATTGCAGGATGCCATAAATAGTTTTTTAATTTCATTTTTAGTTGAAAACTGATTTTTAGGAATTATTTCAGTACCCGTATAGGCTGCAACTACTTCCATTTTATTTTTAGTAATTGTTCCCGTCTTGTCACTGCATAATACGGTTGCTGATCCCAATGTTTCAATCGATGCAGGCTTTCTAACAAGTACATTGTTTTGTGATAATCGCCAGGATCCTAATGCAAAAAAAATAGTTAAAACTACCGGGAATTCTTCAGGGAGAATTGTCATGGCAGAGGATAAACCAATCAATAAGGAGTTGATAAAATTTCCGCGAGAGATATAGAATAGAATTACAACAGAAATGCTCAATGCAATGCCGATGAAAGCCAGATTTCTGATCAATATTTTCATTTCTGATTGTAATTTTGTTTGTTCTTCTTTGATATTTTTTAAAGAAGTTCCGATTTTTCCAAATGCTGTATTTTCTCCAGTTTGACATGCTTTCACAAATCCTTTTCCCTGCATCACCAATGTTCCGCTGTAAACAAAAGTGGAATTATTTTCTATTGTTGTTTCGGATTTATTAATTGGAATTGATTCACCGGTTAAAATGGATTCATCTATCATCAGATTTGTGGCTTCAATTATAATTGCATCAGCTGGCACACGATCTCCTTCATTTAAAATAATTATATCATCCGGAACAACTTCTCTGCTTGCAATATGTATTTCTTTTTCATCACGAATGACTAATGCTCTTGGGCTGGCTAATTGTTTTAAAGCTTCTAAAGCTTTTTCTGTTTTTCTGTATTGAATAAAAGTTATGCTGATTATAATAGTGCTCGCAGAAAGTAAGATAATACCTTCATTGTAATCGCCAAGTAATATATACAGTCCTCCACATGCCAAAATGAGAATAAACATTGGTTCTTTAATAACTTCTGACGCAATTTGAAGAATGTTTTTTGGTTTGGAGATGGATAATTCATTAAAACCAAAAGTTCTTAGTTTTGCTTCTGCTTCTGATGTTGTTAAACCTTTAATCCGGTTTGTTTTCAAAATTATTTGTATAAGGGTTTATGTGAATAAAGTGTAATACATCAAAAACAAAGCTGATGTTATCATTATAATAAATGTGATTATTCCAAAAGTGTTTGCCCATTTCCCATTTGTAAATTCGCCCATTATTTTTTTTTGATTACATATATGTAAAATAATTCCAATTAATAGTGGGGCTGTTATACCATATAGAACAGCTGTATAGAGTAGTGCTTTAATCGGACTTATTCCAAGTATTGGTATAAGAAGGCCAATTCCCAAAGATATGATCATGGTAATATAAAACCCCGGTGCCTGTTTGAATTTTTTGTTCAACCCTTCTTTCCAACCAAATGTTTCCGCCATCATATAACTTATTGAGCTTGCTAAAACCGGAATAGCTAAAAATCCTGTACCTATTACGCCAACAGAAAAAAGCAGGTATGAAAAATCACCCGCTAATGGTTTCAATGCTTTTGCAGCTTCTTCCACCGTTGTAATATTATGAATATTCGCATTAAATAATACTGATCCTGTTGTTAGAACAATAAAGAAAAATGCAAGATTTGAAAGAAACATACCCACTGTTATATCAGACTCCATCTCTGAAATAATTTTTTTATCAACAACTAATTTTCTTTCTTTTTTATCCTCAACTTCCATAGATGTTTGCCAGAAGAATAAATAAGGAGAAATGGTTGTTCCAAAAATGCCGACAAGAACCATAAAAAAATCTTTATCCTTAATAATTGTCGGAACAAAGGTGTTTTTAAAAACTAATGCCCAATCTGTCTTAATTAAAAAAGGAATTATCATATAGCTGAATAAGGAAATGCAAAGCCATTTTAAAATAGAAGCGATTTTTTTGTACGACCAAAAAATAATGGAGTAGATCAGCAGGATGGTAAATACAATCGAAAAAACAGATGCCGGAATTTTGGGAATTAATAAATTTCCAACTGCACCCATTCCGGCAATATCAGCACCAATGTTGAGAATTATTGAAGGAATGCTTATACTGATTATTGTAAATAAAATATATTTAGGATAATGTTTTTTAATAATTCCGGTAAGCCCTTTTTTCGTTACTATTCCGATCCTTGCGCACATTTCCTGAATAGCTACCATGAGTGGGTATGTAAAAAGTGCTGTCCATAAAAGTTGAAAACCATATTTTGCACCTGCTTGAGAGTAGGTTGCAATACCTGATGGGTCATCATCGCTGGCCCCTGTAATAAGTCCTGGCCCAAAACTTTTCCAGAAATGTTTTAATTTATTTGTTTTCTTTTTTGATGGTTTCATTCAGGAGAAATTAGAGCTATCCAGTTTAATCAAAAATCTTTAAACACTTAAGAAAATGTAGTGATTGAAATCACATAGGTAAATAATTAAAATCATTGAAAAGGGTATTCATTGTACAGAAATTTGAAGCAAAAAAAATTACTTTATTAAAATAAAAAATGCAAAAGGGGCTTAGTAAAAAAGTTAAAAAAAATGAATTGGACGAAATCAGGACAATTGTTGGTGTTTATCATTCACATACAGATGCTATAAATGCAATAATTGCCTTAGAGAAGGAAGGTGTTCCAATTTCAAATATTTCTTTTTTAAGCACTGCTGCTATTTTATCAGATAATTTGCAAACACGCTCTGTGGATAATATTAAGAATGCTCCTGTGGCCATTGGTGCTATTTTAGGTCCCTTGCTTGGTGTTTTATCCGGTGCAAGTATTTGGGCCGTTCCAGGACTTGGTTTTGTATATGGCGCAGGTGCTGTTGTTGGGGCCATTGCTGGTTTTGATATTGGACTTGTTTCAGGAGGTATTGCTACTCTTTTAATGACTCTGGGAATAAAAAAAGAAAAGATACTTACTTATCATAAACATCTTAAGGAAGGAAAATTTCTTGTAATTCTTAATTCTAATGAAGTGATTGCTGCAAAAGCAAAAAAAATTGCACATAAAGTGGGCAATTATATTGAACTAACTATGATGTAATTAGTAATAAACTAAAAAAATAAAAAAATGGATTCTCCTATTCAAAATCTGCATTATGCTATTGGCGAATTAGCATATTGCATGGCTAAAATTGACGGCAAAGTACAAAAAGAAGAACGTGAAAAATTTCATGAGATAGTTGTTTCAGAATTAGAAGATGATTATGATTTCAATATTTCCGACATTGTTTTTCATATCATGGAAAAGGATAAAACGGATAGCGTTTCCTCCTATAATTGGGCAATTAATGAAATTAAAATGAACAGTCATTATTTGAGCCCTGAGCTTAAAGGCAAGTTCATAAGTGTCATGGAAAAGATTGCAAATGCTTATCCTCCTGTTACTATGGAGGAGAAGGATATTCTCAAAAAATTCAAAAAAGATATTGCGCCAATTAATGGGGATCCGGTTTTTTATTTAAAAACTGTGCGATAATTCTATTTCGATTTATAATTCATAATGTGTGGAAATTTGTTATTGTTTGCAAATAACCCGTTTAAAACCATGAAAATATTTAATGAGTGTGGCTGTGAATAGAACCTTGGAAAGAAGAAAACAATAAAATGTATGTGAAAAATCGGGTTCAATATGACAACCACATCCTCTTCAGTTATAAAAATACTACTTATCCTGTTTCTTGTTTTTGCAGGATTACACTTTGCTAAAAATTTTTTGATGCCCTTGACTATCGGGGCTGTTTTGGCAACACTGTTTTTACCCTTTTGTAAATGGATGGAAGAAAAGAAAGTGCCCAAAGCATTGGCAGTACTCATTTGTGGCTTCGTGTTGTTACTTGTTTTATCAGGTATAGCTGCATTACTGGGCTGGCAGATTTCTGAATTAACAAATGATATTGCTATTCTTAAACAAAGAGCCGTTGAGGCTGCCAATCGCATTCAGGAATATATATTTTATAATTTGGATATTCCAATGGAAAGACAATCGCAGATTCTAAAAGATGAGCAACCATCTGTTAGCGGAATTGTGCAAATTGTGGCAGGATCTCTTGCATTTGTTTTTACTAATTTTATTTTAACGTTGGTTTATATTTTAGGCCTGCTTTATTATCGCGATCATATCAAACATTTCTTGCTTAAATTTTCACCGCCTTCTCAACGAAATGAAATGAAGAAGGTTATTTACAGAGTCGCTCACGTTTCACAACAATATTTATTAGGACTTTCTAAAATGATAATATGTTTGTGGATCATGTATGGAATAGGTTTTTCAATAATCGGGGTTAAAAATTGGCTGTTTTTTGCTATTCTATGTGGCTTACTGGAAATTGTTCCTTTCATCGGAAATATCACCGGCACAACTATTACTATTTTAGTATCTGCAATTCAAGGAGCGAGTCTTCCTATGTTAGCAGGGATTATGGGTACTTATGGCCTTATTCAATTTATTCAAGGATGGGTGCTGGAGCCGCTTATTGTTGGTTCGCAGGTGAAAATTAATCCTTTATTCACCATCATTGCTTTGGTAGTGGGCGAATTAGTTTGGGGCATACCCGGTATTTTTCTCGCGATTCCTCTAATCGCAATGCTTAAAATTGTTTGTGACCACATTGAATCACTGAAGCCGTATGGTTTCTTGATAGGGGAAGTTGTTCGCAGAAAAAAAGAAACTGAGTTTCATAGAAAAATAAAAAGCTGGTATAAAAAAAACGAAGCTAGTGTAATTATCAGGAAATAAATTTTTGAACAAGCAAAAATAAATAGTATCACAACTTCAATTTTTGAAAATATTCAAGAGTTGAAATTTCAATGAAATAGTTATTTCAGAAATTAGATGTGATGTATTTTGTTTAATGTTTCAGTTCGTTAGTTTCAATACTAAACACTTTCAGTGCAAGTCCTTCAAAGAAGGATTCTACAAATATTAACTTTTACCCAGTGCGAGGAACGAAGCAATCTCAATCTATTAATGAGATTGCTTCTTCGTACCTCCTTCGCAATGACGTGTAATTTTTAGCATTTGTTAAAAAGAATTTCATTCTTTTAATTTAAACCTCTGCACTTTCAGTGCAGAGTGGTTTATTTGTCCTCAAAACTCCGATGCAATTTTATTAATCGGTTGAGCGATTTTTATTGAGAAAGTTACTGATTAAAGACATAACAGTTGATTTTATTCCATCCGTATTTTTTGAAACAATATTTGTCACCCCAAATTGTAAAAAAGTTCCAAGTAATTGTTTTAAAGGGTTGTGTGTTGACCCTACAGCAACTCTTTTAGAAAGATAACCTGCTGCAAGACCTATAGTCGTGTTCAAAATATTCCCTTTAAGCTGAGGAGACGTTATTAATTCATTAATAGAGTTTTTGATCAAATTTACGGGTTTGAAACTTTCATATGTGATCATAAATTGCTCTTTTAACAAACGTGCTTCATTCGCCTGCTTCGTTTCAAGCAGGAAAATTGCTTCTCTTAATTCAGTTGTCGAAGTTATTTTTCTCATCTTATGAAGTTATTTTTCTCATCTTATATTACTTAAGCATTAGTGTAATGATTGAATTCCCAACATGTTTTTTGATCCAGTTGTGCATTAAAAAATAGATAACACCCCCTAAAATGAAATAAAATCCGGAAACGCATAAAAATCCATAATATATTTTACCTAGAAAATTGCCAAGCCAAATCGCTGCTCCAATACTTATCATAATAAAGAACATGGAAAAAACAAAAAGCGCTATAAAACGAGAATATATATGTGATGCAATTTGTGTCGTTTTTTCTAAAGCTTGAAGTTTAATTAGTTCAATGCTTGTTTTTCCATATATTTCAGCCCTTTCCAATAAGGGATCTAAAATAGTTGTTTTGGTTTCCATAAATAAGTTCGATTTCAGGGGGTGTTTTATAAATTGGTTTCTTAACTCATGTGAACCCTTACATCTTTTTTAATTTCTTCGGCCTTTTGTTTTCCTTTTTCATAAAGGTCACTTGCGTCCTCTTTTGCATTTTCAAATTTTTCAGCAAGACTGTTAAATAACTCATCAAATTTGTCTTTTAACTCATCCGCTGAATCGCTACCCCTTCTGGAGAGTTTTTTTCTGGTTTCACTTCCTTTGTCGGGTGCAAATAATACACCTAATAATGCACCTACGGCAACACCTGCCAGTACACCTATTACTACATTTCCTTTGTTCATGATTTCTGTTTTTAAATTAATTGATTTTTTTAAAATTAAATGCGTTTTCTTATTGAATATTTTTTAAGCCTGTTTAAGTTTCAGTCAAAATGTTCGAAATAAAAAAATGATAATAAATATTATTAATCTAAACTTTTACTCAAATTTAAACAGGTTCTTACTGAATGGAAATAAATTTTTAATATCTCAAATCAATAATCCTTATTTAATAATGCAGTAAAGATAATTTTCAGGCAAAAGAAATGAAGTGACCAATATCAATACATAAATTGTTATTGGTCATCGATAAAAAAGGATTTATTATATTTTGATTTGATCCGAATGTCTCGGAAGAGAATGGATAAGGAATTAATTTAAGAATTTATTTTTTTTAAAACAGATATAGTTTTTTCTAACATCTCATCTGTAACATCTAAATGAGTAACAAAGCGAATAGCTTGTTTCCCAAAGCCAACAGCTTTAATGTTATTATCAGCCAGTTTTTTTATAAAATCTTCAGGTTTAATTTTATCGTTTAAACTAAAAATGATAATATTTGTATCTACAGGTAATACACTATCAACATAATTTAGCCCCAGCATAATTCCCCCTAATTCTTTTGCGCGTTTATGATCTTCTTTTAAGCGTTCAACATGATTATCAAGCGCATAAATTCCTGCTGCTGCCAGATAGCCTCCTTGCCTCATTCCACCACCAAATACTTTACGAACCCTGCGCGCTTTGGCAATAAATTGGTTGTCACCTATTACAACCGATCCTACAGGTGCGCCCAATCCTTTTGATAGACACACAGAAACAGAATCAAATAATTTCCCTAAATTACCTGGTGTATATGTATTTTCAACAATGGCATTAAAAATACGTGCACCATCTAAATGATATTTAAGATTATTTTTTTTACAAACGTTTGCTATTTCTTCCATTTGTTTCAAGGAATAATAGCTTCCTCCTGCACGATTGGCAGTGTTTTCAATACAAACAAGACTTGTATGTGTTAGCCAATCAAAATTTGGATTTATAGCATCTAAAACTTGTTGTGCGGAAATTCTTCCACGTTCACCCTGCAATAGTTTTGCTTGTACTCCCGAATTAAAGGAAATTCCTCCACCTTCATAATTGTAAATATGTGCGGTTGTATCACATAAAACCTCATCCCCCGGCTGTGTATGAACCTTAATGGCAATTTGATTGGTCATCGTACCCGAAGGGCAAAAAAGAGCAGCTTCTTTCCCAAAAAGTGCTGCCGCTTTTTTTTCTAAAGCAATAACAGTAGGTTCTTCACCAAATACATCATCACCAACTTCTGCACTGAACATTGCATCTAACATACCTTTTGTTGGTTTGGTCACTGTATCACTCCGAAGGTCAATAATCATATTATAAAATTTATATTAATTTATTTTTTTCTTGCAATCATTAATCCGTCACGTACCGGCAATAACATGTGTTCAACACGATTATCAGAATGAACTTTTTTGTTGAAAAAATCAATCGCTTTAGTATCAGCATCCATTTTGTCTTTTGCATCTAAAACTTTTCCGCTCCATAAAACATTGTCGGCAATAATGTAACCACCACTTCTGACTTTATCAAAAACAAGATCATAATAAGCAGTATAATTTTTTTTGTCGGCATCAATAAAAACCAGGTCGAATGTTTCATTCAGATGAGGAATGATCTTCAAAGCATTGCCGATATGATAATCTATCTTATCTGTTAAGCCGGCTTCGTTAAAAAAAGATCGAACCATTTTTTCTAATTCTTCATTAATATCAATCGTATGAAGTTTGCCTTCGTTTTGGAGTCCTTGTACCAGGCAAATTGCTGAATAGCCTGTATATGTTCCAATTTCAAGAATATGTTTTGGCTGGATCATTTTACTTAACATGCTTAACAGGTTACCTTGCATGTGTCCCGAAAGCATACGAGGCATTAGGATCTTAGCATACGTTTCGCGATTCAGTTTTTTTAATACCTCCGATTCTGGCTGAGAGTGAGCCAAGGCATACTGTTCAATTTTTTCATCAAGAAATTCCATCAGTAAATATCGCTATGATTTGCAACGAAAATACACATTATTATTTATCTTAAAAAATCAGTAATTGAAATACTCCGTTCCTTTATAATTGTATCATGTAAAGCGAACAAGGGCCTTCTTTAGTTTAGCTCTTTTAATACCCGAATGTTTATAAATTCAAAACAGCTTGATTAGTTAGATATTTTTTTTATCTTGAATTTAGCATTACTACCAATTGAAATATAAAATAAACCAATTATCCTTTCCTTTTTTCAAGGAGAGGGTTTGGAGGAGGTTTTAAAAAGAAACTATTTTTTATTTTACTTTTGGTAGAAGCACATTGCCTGGATCATTTGCATTTATAAAGGAAACCGAATGTTTGCTGCAAAAACTGACAGCAAACAATTTCTATAATAAAAAGAACAATTAATCAATAATTTCCTGTACCCTTCCAACTTGGCGTGTATCAAGCTGAACTTTTATGCCCCTGGAATGAAAAGGGCTACTTGTTAATATAAGCTGTACATTGCCGCGAGTTCTTTTTCCGGTACGTTGGTCTTTTTTTAAAACAATATCTACTTCCATTCCCAGTTTGATATTGCTTCGGAACATATTTGGAGTTTTAGGCGTGTTTAAATTCATTTTATAATGTTATTTATTCTGATAGTTTTTCAACCTCATTACTAAAATCAAATTGAATATCTTCATGTAATTTTGATAATGTACTTTTGATCTTTAGTACCTCGCGATCATATAAATTGCTGAGTACAGTGCTTTTGTTTAATGGTATTTGCTCCGACCTCACTTTCGAACAAAAATAAATTCGTAATTCAATATCAGTTTGAAGGGATCCTGAATATTTGATGTATTTATTGGTAATTCTTAATATTTTCCGAAGACTTTTCTTCACAAAATACACATTGCTATTATTTATTTCGGAGAACAAAAAATCTATTTCCTCTTTTAAATTATTAATAAATAATGTTTCATCATTTGCATCAAAAAGCAAATAGGAGAGGAGTTCTTTGTTTTCTTTTTTGTGTTTCACTAATCGAACGCAAAGCTCCAACACTTTTTTGGGTTCAAGTGTATTCAATTCTTTTTGTAACTCAGATATGGATGCTGTTTTCATAAATGATATTCGCTACCGTTTTTTTAATTTAAATAAGTTCAATACCGTTATTTTATTGAAAAGAATTAAAAATTATTACCTTTCAAATCGAAAATTGTTATAAATGTACCCATTTTGCATTTGCATTTAATATCAGCTATTAATTCGCAACAGCCCAGTCAACAAAAATAAAATCTTTTAACTTCTTATTACTGTTTTCAAGCAAAGCTATATTTGGAATTACTACAAATGAAACCACTGTGTTATCGCCATCTCGGATTAATTCGGATTTTTCTTTTGCTCTTATTAATATAAATTCCTTGTTCCCTTTAATAGGAAGTGGTTTGTCGAGTTTTACAAGCAGCCATCCTGAAAATCCGGATATCTTTTCTCTTTTTAGTATTTCTCCATCAACTGGTAATAAGGATTCCAGAATCCCTTTTTTTCTGAATATTTTAATATTTATTTTTTTGCCTATTAGTGAATTATAATTCGGTTTTTTATCTCCCAAAATAATTTGTGCTGGCATTAGTCCAACAAAAAAATCAATTGGTGACCATTCCCCGGGAATAATGTCAAGATTACTTAATCTGATTGATGAGAAAAGAATTAAATATCCTCCACTTATTGTTGAAGAAATAAACTCCCTATTTCCAATGGTTGGTCCGTATATAATAACAAGACATATATATTCAAATAAGAACACTCCAATTAGTCCGGAAGCTAAATTTGAAGCTAGTTTTGATGTATTTAAATTGATATTATCGGAAGAGGTAAGAGAATGGTTGAGTGCATTATTAGTTAATGATGCATAAACGAGGATACCTGTTAATAAACAAAGGAATGTAAATATTGAAAATCCTGATACATATTCATTTAACAACCAAAAATCGTAAAATCCATGAGCAAATGCGGCAATAAAAAAGAAAAGAAGTCCAAATAAGAACGTGTTCTTTTTATATCTAAATTTTGCTAAAATTAAACCATAAACTACGATTGATGAAAATACCATGTGAGCAATTGATGCGGTTAAAGCTCTTGAATGAATAATATTAATATTGCCATCGTCAAAATAATTAAAATTTTCAACGAATGCAAAGCCTAGAGCCGAAAGAGATGCATACATGATATAATCAATCGGCTCATTAATTATTTTAGTAAATTTCAATATTATAAGAAAAGGAACAAATTTTACCAATTCTTCAATTACACCAATTCCAAAAACACAATATAAAGAATCATTAAGTACATTTCCATTTAATTGAAACCCCAGCAAGTATTTATAAACATCATATAATAACCAAACAGGAAGAACACATATTGCAGATAAAACTATTGTAAAAACAATACTTTTCCAATTGTTTTTTTGATAAACATTTACTTTTTTAAGATAAAGAACCCAAACAAATAAGATCAATAAGGCCCCGATAAAACCTATCAGATTTGCTTTTGAAAATACTTGTAAAAAAAGATCTTTGAAATAGTTGTAAAAATCGAAGTTTGTAATATGAGCACGTTGTCTAAAGTTATATGGAATATATTGTTTTATCTTTTCATTATAAACAAAAGGAGTTATTTTATTATATTTTTCCTCATAGTTGTAAATTTGCGAAAGATGAAAGTATGCCCCTTCTAAATCTCCGTTCAGTTTAATTTCTTTTGCAAAGCACTCCATTGCCTTTTGTGGTTCATTAAAATAATAATTTTGAATTCCTAAATAAGTGTTTACATATTTTAACTTAGTATTTTGTATGTTTTCAAGATGAGATCTGCTATTGCCATGATCTATCCTAAAGTAATAATAAAGAGCAAGTCCAAGTTGCCCCATATCGGCTTTTTTAACATTCGGGCTTTTTGTCCAATTTGTATAATAATTAAATAAAAAAGTCCCTTCTTTATTAAAATCCTTTTCACTTGGCCCCATATCTTGATTTTCATCAAAATGGCATTTTATAAAAGTGTATTCTAAATCAATATTGTTAGTGTCTTTTAAAAGCAATATTTTATATGCATTACTTTCAAGCCAAGGTTGTGCTGTTTTTTTACCATATTCTATTTGTTTTGATAAATTTGAAAAAACAGGATCTGTAGAAAAAACATTGATAAAAAGGAAGGATATTATTAAAATTAGTACTGCAATAACTATTGAAGTGTTATCCTCAAAATTATAAAATTTACGATTGTATTTTTTATCTTTTTTAAATTTCTGAATCAAAAAACTTATAAAACCAATTAGCAATATAAATAGAACAACGTATATTATTAGCATAAGAAGTATTTAAAAAATATTATCAAATCTAATAAATTATCACTGCAAAGTGTATTGACTTCTTAAAAAATTACAACTATATTCGTTCTATTGTTTTTAAAAATCTCACTATGAACAAAAAACACATTCTCTTTAGTCTGTTTATTTCATTTATATTCTGCTTCCCGGCTTTTATTCATAGTCAATCATGTCCTTTTGTTAGCTATAAAAAGGTTTTCTATGAAAATGATTCAACCATGTATCCTAATAATACTATTGATGCATTAAACATTACATCAGATAGCGCTTATTTTGTTGGCGGATCACAAATTGCAAAAATTGATTGGAAGGGTAACAGAGTTTGGAACAATGTACAAAATAACAATTTTTTTGGTGCTGATGCTTTACCATACATTGCTCCAGATGGCAACTATTATTTGATATTGAATAATTATAATTTCATGCGTATCGATGCAAATGAGTCTGTAATATGGCAAAAACAGTTGCTTGATACCAATTGTAATTGTAATCCGATAGTAAAACACATTACACAAACCTCTGATGGAGGCTTTATTATTACCGGTTCCAAATCAATATTGGACACCTCTTTTTTTAGGAATCGGATCTACGTTGTAAAAACAAATGCCATAGGCGATACTTTATGGACAAAGACAATCGCTGAAACAACCTCCGACAATGATGGCTGTTATTCACAGGAAACTGCTGATGGTGGCTTCATAGTTGTTGCTTATATTAGAAGCATAACCAACGGTCAGGAGGATTTTAGAATTGGCACACTAAAATTAAATGCCAATGGGCAGGAGCAATGGTTTAAAACCATACCTAAACCGATTTATTATGGAGCTAAAATTAAAGGATTGAAAACCAATGAAGGGAATTGTGTTATTGTTACTTCCATTGACTCTGTTTTAATTGCAACTGACTCGGTTTTAGTTGCAACGTATTTCGTGAAGATCAATGATAATGGAGATGCAATTACTGATACTGTTTATAACGACAGGAAATTCAATGGTGGATTGATTCAGCTGCAAAGTGGCGATTTTTTAATTGGAATGGAGGATAGTTTAGCAAGAATTGATGGAACTACAAATGCCATTTTATGGAACAAAGCATTTATTGGCAACGATGGCGAAAATATACCTGTTAATTCAATTAAATCTACTTGTGATAATGGTTTAGTGATTGGAGGTAATAGTGAAATATATCAATATTCAAGCGATTGTTGTGGTTCCATGATTAATTTCTATAATTTTAAATCCTACCTTTTTAAAATAGATAGTTCCTATCAGGATATTGCAATGACGGGAATAATAAAATTCAGACACATTTCTGAAAATAATATGTTGATCAGTCCGAACCCTTTTAGCAACCAGGCAACCATTTTGTTTGATAAAGATCTAACAAATGCAACATTAAAAATTAATGATATTCTTGGCCGGGAAGTAAGATCGGTACATTTTTCAGGTAAGCAATTTATTCTTGAAAAAGCTGAAATGAAGCCCGGGGTGTATTTTATTCAGGTCATTGATGAAAATAAAAGATCTTTTATTAAAAAAATTGTGATTCAATAAGTAAAGTATTTCTATTTTATTTTAAGCGATTTTTTGCAGGAATCAATAGCAAATTTTTTAACAACATTTTCAATCTTTCTTGATTACATAATCCATTTTTCGAAAAAATTGTTCCTTTCAATAACAATTGACTAAAAGTGCATTTTTGTTGAAATTATTTTGAAATAAAACATTGTTAATTTTTTTATAGAATTATTGGTTTTTCGCAATAAAATCCCTTAATTAGCAAATCGTTATTTTGTTAAAAATAAGTGTTTCATTCTTTTAAAAAGGAATGAAGTCAAGGATAAATAATTAATATTAAAACATTGAAAAAAGTTGCTTCGAAAAAAAGTATTTCTAAAAACTCCATAACTCCTATAACGAAAGCGTCAGTTAAAACGGAAAATGATTTTTTTATTGTTGGAATAGGGGCTTCTGCAGGTGGGCTGGAGGCATTAAAAAAATTTTTCGACAATACATCTTCCTATTCCGGGATTGCTTTTATTATTATTCAGCATCTGGATCCTACTCATAAAAGTCTTCTTTCAGAACTCATTGCCGAACATACCCGAATGAAAGTTTCTGAAATTACTGCCGGTTTAAAAGTAAAACCAAATTGTGTATATATTATTCCTCCAAATAAAGACCTGGAGATATTTAATGGGGAATTAGTTATAAGCATTCCCAGCAAAACAAGAGCCTCAAGACGGCCAATTGATATGTTCTTTCATTCATTGGCGGAGGATCAAAAGGATAAAGCCATTGGAATTATTCTTTCCGGAACAGGTACTGATGGAACAATAGGTTTAAAAGAAATAAAAGCGGAGGGAGGTATTTCTATTGCTCAGGAACCCCACTCGGCACAGTTTGCAGGAATGCCCGAAAGCGCAATTGCTGCAAAAACTGCTGATTACATATTATCACCTGAAAAAATGCCGGAAAAATTGATGCAATATGTCAAAAAAAGAAAAAATAATTTGATTGGAACATTACAAGAATCACTTATTCCTGTCGAAAGTCAAATCAAAAAAATATTTCTCATTATCAGGAACCAAACAGGCTATGATTTTTCCAATTATAAGTCTAACACCATCATTAGACGAATAACCAAGAGAATAGCACTGAACCAAATTGATTCCATTCAGGATTATATTGATTTTTTGCAAGGTAATCCTACAGAAGTTGAAAATTTATATAAAGATTTTTTAATTGGGGTCACTTCGTTTTTTAGAGATACAGAAGTTTTTGAAAGTCTTGAAAAGAATACCATTCCATATTTGCTCCAAATGAGTATGGAAAAACAAGAACTTCGCATTTGGGTTTGTGGCTGTTCAACAGGTGAAGAAGCATATTCAATTGCCATATTGCTGAAAGAGGCTCTTGTAAAAAATAAACAATACCTGAAAATAAACATTTTTGCATCGGATATTGATAAGGATTCCATTGAATTTGCCCGTTCAGGAACTTATTCCGAAAGTGTTTTGCCTTCAATTTCTCCTGAACGTTTAGCACGTCATTTTGTAAAAAAAGAAAATGGCTATCAATTAAAAAAGGATATACGGGAAATGATAGTTTTTGCTCAACACAATGTGATAAAGGATCCTCCTTTCTCTAAAATGGATATGATCTCTTGTCGTAATCTATTAATATACATGAACAGTGATTTGCAAAAAAAAATAATATCAACTTTTCATTATAGTCTGAATAACGAAGGGATCCTGCTTTTAGGAACCTCTGAAAGTATAGGTGAGTATGCAGATCTGTTTGAAGATTTTGATCAGAAATCAAAGATCTTTAAAAAGAAAAGAGATCTTAATACACGCAAACCAAGTTCTGATTTTGAATTACCATTTATTAAACATCAACCGGTTTTGTCTGCTTCAACTGATACTTTTTCGAATAAGAAAAAGGCAAATGTTTCCGGTTTAACCGAAAGGATATTGCTGGAGAGTTATGCACCACCATCTGTGATTATCGATAAGAATAATGATGCTCTTTATTTTTCCGGCAATACCGGGTTGTATCTGGAACCTCCTTCAGGAGAAGCGCGACTGAATATTGTTGAAATGGCAAAAAAAGGTTTGAAGCGACCATTGGAAAGTGCAATTAGAGATGCCCGTTCTGAAAAAAAACAAGTACTTGTAGAAGGGATCGATGTAAAGGTAAATGATCATTTTAATACAATTAATTTGGTCATAAAACATGTATTAACAAAGGAAATTGATCAGGGAACTTTAATAATTATTTTTGAAACTAATGTCGCATCAAAAAAAATAAATTCCAAAAAAGTAACTAATCTGCCGGCAAGAAGAAAACTTAAAGTAGGTGATCTTGAAAAAGAACTCAAAATAACACGTGAACATCTTCAAATTGCCATTAATGAATTGGAAACATCTAACGAAGATCTTCAAACAACAAATGAAGAATTCCAGTCATCCAACGAGGAGCTGCAAAGTACAAATGAAGAACTGGAAACTTCCCGCGAAGAATTGCAGTCTGTTAATGAAGAATTAATTACAGTTAATAATGAACTTCAAAATAAAATATCACAATTAACACAGGCAAATGATGATTTGAATAATTTATTGAGAAGCATTGAAGTGGCGACTGTGTTTCTTGATAGAAACTTAAAAATCAAACGGTTTACACCTACTGCAACAAAAATATTCAATCTTATTCCATCTGATATCGACCGGCCGGTTACACATTTGTCAAGCAACCTTGTTTATAAGGCGCTTGCTGATGATGTAAAAAATGCACTTAAAACTCTTTCTGTAAAATCGGCTGATGTACATGCTCTTGACGGCACCTGGTATCATATGAGAATAATTCCTTACCGCACAGCCGAAAATATAATAGAAGGCGTACTGGTTACATTTGTTGACATTACGGATCAAAAAAGTGTAGAACAAACCTTAAAGAAAACCAACGAACATCTTAACCTGATCATGGAAAATTTGCCGGCTGTACCATATACCTGTGTGGCTGATCCGGAAATAAGAATTTCTTTTGTTGGAAAAAGCTGCGAAAAAGTGACAGGATTCTTGCCTGAGCAATTTACTTCTAAAATATCATTCTGGCTTAATCGTATTCATCCGAGCGATAAAAAGAAAACCCTGGCAGCCATTAAAAACATATCCAAAAAAGGAAGCCTTGAACAACCTTTCCGTTGGAAATGTTCGGATGGTAAGTACAAGACCTTTATCAATTATATTCGATTTGCGGCTGCCGAAAGTGGACGCCCTGCTTACATTGTGGGTGTTTGGCAAGAGGTAGCGAAGAAGGATAAATAATTAATAGAAAAAAATGAGCGAAATTGATCCTGAAAAAAATAAATTTCCTAAACTGCGTAAAATAGCAGAGAAGAAATTAGTGGCCAAAGGAAAAAAATCGCTACAAAAAAATGCACCCGATCTGGAGCATGAAGTACATATTCATGAAATAGAACTCGAAATGCAAAACGAGGAACTTCAGGCAACTCAATTAAAGTTGGTAGAATCACTTGAAAATTATTCCGAATTATTTGATCACGCACCAACCGGTTATTTTATTTTGGACAATAATGGTGTTATCCTTAACGTTAATTTTAAAGGGTTGAATTTGTTTGGTCTTGATAAAAAACAATTAATCGAAAAACCCTTATCCATTTTTTTCAATGGAGAGTCCTGTCAGGATGATTATTACCGTCATTTGAATCTTGTACTTGATACAAATAAACAAAGTCAAATTGAATCTGAGATCAGAAAAAAAGATGGAACAGTAATTTCAGTATCGATTGAAAGTAATATTGTGAAAGATAAGAAGGGTGGTTTTAAGCATCTGCTTTCTACAATAAGCGATATTTCTGACAAAAAAAAGCATGAAGGGGAAGTATTAGAATCAAAAGCAAGATTGGAGGCTTTGATTGATAATGAAATAAGCTCCTTTTGGTCGATAGATAATGAGTATAAACTT
Source organism: Bacteroidetes bacterium RIFCSPLOWO2_12_FULL_35_15 (assembly GCA_001769385.1). Classification (GTDB taxonomy): domain Bacteria; phylum Bacteroidota; class Bacteroidia; order 2-12-FULL-35-15; family 2-12-FULL-35-15; genus 2-12-FULL-35-15. The sequence continues at coordinate 31,878 of MEPB01000070.1, forward strand.
ACAGCGTTTAACAGCTTATATAAAAAAATATTTAATAATAATCACGGTATTGAAATTTACAATGGCATTTCCATGCTCGACCATTTAAGCTCTGAAGAACAAAAGAGATGGAAAGAATTTTATGATAGGGCATTTAGCGGAGAACACTATACTACAGAAATAAACGAAAATGCCTCGAATAAAGATTATTACTTTGATGTATCGTTTAACCCGATCCGGTTGCAAAAAAAAATAGTGGGAGTATCCGTTTTTGCACGCGACATTACAACGTCTAAAAAAACAGAGAATCAGTTGAATTATAAAGTGAATGAACTCAATACCTTTATGTATAAAGCAACACATGATTTGAGGTCTCCTTTAGCATCCTTATTAGGTTTGGTGAAATTAGCCAAAGAAAAAGCGGAGCAGCCTGAGCTGAAAAATTATTTTGATATGATTGATAACAGTGCAGCACGGATGGATAAATTACTAATTGATCTGGTTGCAATTGTAAGCGTTACACAAGGGAAACTAAGTATCAGTGCTATCAATTTTGAAACAATGGTTGACGAAATATTAGAAAGTTTAAGCAATCGACCGGGGTTTTCGGAAATTATTTTTAGAAAAAATATTAAACCCGATACTTTGTTTTTTCACTCTGATGCCCGTTTAGTTTATTCTATTCTCCAAAATGTCATTGATAACTCCATAAAATACCGGAGAAATCCTAAAGTTGTGGATACAATTATTTTAATTACTATTTCTGTAAATAATAATATTGCACGGATAAATATTACGGATAATGGCATTGGAATTCCAAACGGATTTCAAGAAAAAGTATTTGATATGTTTTATAGAGCAACATCAGAATCTAACGGGACAGGACTTGGATTATACATTGTTAAAAATACAGTTGAAAAATTAGCCGGAGAAATAAGGCTGAAAAGTGAAGAAAAACATGGAACATCTATTTCTATTTCTCTTCCGAATATTATTGAATAAAGAATTGTCAATACATATAAAAATGAATAACATTAATCCTAAAAATAGTTTTCCGAAGCTGCGAAAAAAAGCAGAAGAAAGGTTAAAGAGCAATGAAATAAAACCAAAAAAAAATTCATTGCTCCATCTGGAGCATGAAGTACATGTGCATGAAGTGGAATTGGAAATGCAGAATGAAGAACTTCAATCAACTCAATTAAAACTTGTGAAAACTATTGAAAATTACGTTGAATTATTTGACCTCGCACCTGTTGGCTATTTTATTTTAGATAATAATGGTGTTATTAATAATACAAATAAAAAAGGAAGTCAGTTAATAGGGATAGATAAAAAACAATTAATTGGAAAATCGTTTTCAGTTTTTCTCAATGGGGAATCCTGTCAAGATGATTATTACCGTCATAGAAATCTTGTTATTGAAACAAATGAATTGAAAGAACTACAAAGTGAGATCAGGAAAAAAAATGGGACAACCAGTTCAGTTTTGATAGAGAGTATTTGTGTGAATGATGAGCAGGGCAATTTTAAACATATTCTTTCTACAATTACTGATATTTCTAAACAGATACAATACGAACGTAGGGTTGAAAAAGCATTAGCGAAAGAACAGGAGTTAAGTGAGATGAAATCCCGGTTTATTTCAATGGCAACCCACGAATTCAGGACACCACTTTCCACTATCTTATCTTCTGCCGGACTTATTGAAAGTTATGATAAGACCGAAGATATGGCGAAACGCAACAGGCATATTAATAAAATCAAATCTTCAGTAGATGGGCTTAAGAAAATATTAACAACATTTTTTACATTTAACCAACTGGAGAGAAATTTGCTTAACAATAACCCCGAAACATTTAATTTGGTTAAGTTAATTGAAGATACTATTTCATTAATTGATACCCAAAGTCACAATCTTGTTTATAAGCATACAGAGGGATTGCATGATGTTTTTTTGGATTCAAAATTGTTAAAAATTTGTTTGACCAGTATCTTAAGTAATTCAGTCAAATACTCCCCGAATTCCGGAACAATAGAAATAACAACTAAAAAAACGTTTCATGGAGATGTCGAGATTTCTGTTAAAGATTTTGGAGTTGGAATCCCCGAAAGTGAAAAGATGCATGTTTTTGGCGAATTCTTTAATACTAACAATACTGATGTTGTTACGGGAACAGGATTGGGTTTAAGTGTAATACAAAAATTAATTACGCTGATGGGTGGAACTATTTCCTTTGAAAGTAAAATAAATGAGGGAACTGTTTTTGTGATCAAGTTTTCCGGACAAAAAAAAGTGTTAGTGAAAAAGAAAAAAGTATTAGTAAAAAAGAAAAAAGGGTGATACGAATGTTTCTTCTTTTTTGCGATCAATTAATAAAATGGAATGGCATGATGTTGAATTGATGATACGAATTTTTAATCTATCCACTATAAACAATATTTAGCAAAATTTCTTTTTCAAATCTTAAATATCGAACTCATAACATAATTAGGGTTCACTCAAAAAGTCCCGTAAAGCAAGCGCAAATCAATGGTGCATAATTTTCAGAAAAATTCTATTTTGAAAATGCGCGTGAGGAATGAGCAAACGCGGTGCAGAGTCGGGGTGAACTCCATTTTTTATGAAGGTCTTGGTGCGAGCTTTAGCCGCGCACATAGACATTCAGAAAAATGGAGAGAGGCGGGGAGGAATCGTTTGCTCTAGATTTTTTGTTTCTCGTATGTTTGTCGCTGATTAGTTTTTATAATAAAATGATGAGAAAGAGAAATGGGAGCAGATTTGTTTCCAAGCAACTATAAAGTATGCTGAGAAAAAGAAATTGCCTCATTTCTTCTTCTTTTCCAGAGTCTGAACAGAATTTAAGTCGTACTGCCTGTTGGTACAGACTGTATAATACTACGAGAAAAGACGGAAGAAAAGAATTTCTTATTGTTTTTGATTTATTAACCTTTAATAGTTTTAATCAATGACAAAAATTACACAACAAACAATTGGTATTGATGTGGCACAAAAAGAATTAGTGAGCACATTTAGCCAACGCAATGAGCATTCAGAAATTATCATTGTGGGTCACAAAATTTTTTCAAACAATCCTAAAGGATTCAAAGAATTAATAAACTGGCAAAAAAAATTGAACCTGGAGAATTTATCATTAGAATTTGTAATGGAAGCCACAGGTGTTTATCATGAAAATGCAGCCTTATTTTTACACACCAACGGATTTAATGTAAAAATAGTGTTACCCAACAAAGCCATGCACTTTCAAAAAACACTCGACATCAAAACCATTACGGATAAAACATCTGCCAATGCTTTGGCTCAAATGGGATTAGAAAAAAAACTAGATAACTGGGAGCCACCACACGAAGTCTACAATACACTTAAACAATTGAGTCGGGAACGTAATCAATTAATTGATGAACAAACAGTAATCAAAAATCAAATACATGCTGAAAAAAGTGGTGCATGGATAAATGAAAATTCCATTAAACGCATGAAGAAAAGGCTATCATTAATCAAAAACCAAATTGTCGAAACAATAAGCGATATGCAAGCATTAGTAAAAAAGGAACCATGGCTACACACTAAATTAAAATATATTTGTAGCATTCCAGGAGTAGGTTTTCTAACAGCAGTCACAGTAGTTGCTGAAACAAATGGTTTTAATTTAATCAGGAACAAACGCCAGGTGGTGAGTTATGCAGGATTAGATGTAATTGTAAAAGATTCAGGTACAAGTGTGAAAAGTAAGCCACGAATCAGTCGCAGAGGGAATAAATATTTAAGGAAGGCAATGCATTTTCCTGCATTAGCAGCCATACGGAATAATGACACAATGAAAGATATATTTAAACGAATAGTAATAAAAAATGGCATAAAAATGAAAGCAATAGTAGCGGTCCAGAGAAAACAATTGGAATTAATTTATACCCTTTGGAAAAAAGAAGAAATGTTTAATACAGAATTTACACAGGAGCAGGAAAATTCAAAAAAAATAGAGCAAGCTACAAAAGCGCTTGCCCTAACCGAGCTGGCTTAAAACCGCTCTTGACATTTAAAGTCGAAACAAAATTAAAAAAAAATATGAAATTGTTTGTTTCGTAACACAGAATCTTTTTTATCATGAAAAAAGAAAAAAGGTGCAAAGAAATTTCATGTTTTTAATAGAAATGTTTGCACCCAATAAAACAAAAAAGGCTTAAATGATCCGACAATATTGCTTTTCTTAGTGTTAGAGTGAACCCTAATTAAATTTTTTTGCATTTCCCTTCACCTAAAATTTTCAACCCCCTCCATAAATTAAATTCTGATTCTAATCAAGTTTAATTTTGATAGCTATCATTGATGCAACAGCGCATATTCTGGTATTTTGTTGAAAAATTAGTTATGATAAAGAAAATTATTTGTCCAACCGATTTTTCTGTTGCTGCAACGAATGCAATTGAATATGCAGCTGAATTGGCTCAGGAATTAAATGCTGAACTTCAGTTGCTAAATGTACAATCGTTGTTTCCTGTTATTGCTATTCCTGTTGGGATGAATATTAATGAACGGGTTTTTGATTCAAGTAAATCATTAGCCCAAACATGCTATGAAATAAATGAGTTGTTTCATATTCAAAGTACTTATGAAATTATTGCAACGAGTGAAGGCTTGGCAAAATCCATTTCTGATGAGGCGGATGAAAACTGTTTAATAGTAATGGGAACAAATGGCGTAGATAGTATGTATCAATATTTTTTTGGATCTAACACTTACCAGGTAATTAAAAAAGCGAAATGTCATGTGTTGATGGTTCCTGAAAAAGTCACCTATGGTACAATTTCGAAAATTGTTTTTGCATGGAGCTATGAAACGAATTACCCTGTTTTAATTTCTATGCTGAATGAACTAATAACTATTTTTAATCCAAAAATAATTTTTACTCCGCTCATTACTTTTCTTCATGTGAGTAAACATCCTTCTCCATTGAGTAACGAAACATTTCTTTTATTAAAAAAGGAAATTGGATCTGAAATAAAGGAAAAAATAAAAATTGAGTTTGAAGAAATTGTATCTGATGATATTCCGGAAAGTATAAATAATTATATGGAAAAATCTAAATCAGATATCTTAATGATGACAGTGATGGACAGGGGGCTAATTGGCAATATCTTTCATCATTCAGTTAGTAGAAAAATAACCGGGATAGCGGAATATCCTTTTCTTGTCATGCATGTTTGAAATGAATATCTAATGTCATTTCGACCCCTTCGACTCCGCTCAGGGTAAATTCCAGGAGAAATCTCATCCTTGATAAGCAGATTTCTCTCTTCATTGCATTCCGTTCGAAATGACAGTCGTAATGTCAAACAGATTTCTCTCTTTAATTACATTCCGTTCGAAATGACTTCCCTAATGGCAATTTGCTGATTTTTTAAACAGACTCGTAGCCTGATCTTTTGTAGAGTCCAACCAGTTTTCCAAAGCCGATAATATGTGGTGCCATTGCTTTTTCTAATTCAATTTTTGTTGCACCGGGATTTAAATCGAGCAATTCATCTAATGCATAAATTTTGAAAATATAATTATGTGTGCCTGAAGGAGGGCAGGGTCCTCCGTAATTATTGTTACCAAAGTCATTGATCCCTTCATCTCCTAAGATATCATTTTCTTTTATTTTTTTTGCAGGAGGAATGTTCCAGACAATCCAATGCACCCAGCTTCTGATTGGAGCATCCTGATCATCTATAATCAGAGCCAGGCTTTTTGTTTCTTTTGGTATATTACCTATGGTAAGTGGTGGATTGATATTGTCGCCATCACAGGTATATTTGCCGGGAATATAACCATGATCTTTAAAAGCATCACTGGAAATAATTAAGGCTTTTACCATTTCGGAGGTATAATATTTTTCTTGTATCATTTTTTTAATGTTTTAATTACCACGAATGATCCTTCGCCATGTCCGGGTTTGGAGGCTTCAAATTCCTGTATCTTTTCGAGAGGTTTAAAAAGAGTTTGAGAAAATTCCATTTTATGAAACCCGGCTTGTTTTAATGCGGATATTATTTTTTCGACAGGATAAAAAATCGCTTGTTTATAAAAAATTGTTTCTTTCTTTTCTTTTCGCTCTTCATACGATTTCCCAATGATACTGTCCTTGTCAATAAATCCAATGATGAGTGAGCCACCGGGTTTCAATACTCGATTTGCTTCACGGAAAGCCTCCTGAAGATTATTAAAATAACTTATACTGGCGGCCATCAAAACAAAATCAAAATGCAGGTCTTTATAGGGCAGATCCTCAGCCACCGCATCCATCACTTCAATTCCCCTTTTCAAAGCAATTTCCCGCATTTCGAAAGCAGGTTCAACGCCTTCTTTAATTCCAAGCGCCACAGAAAACCTTCCGGTGCCTAATCCTACTTCTATGCCATGTAAATTTCCAATTGGAAACGCTTCTCGCAAAGCTTCAACTTCTGAATCAAATGCATATTTATTATTATCGAACCACTCATCATATTCCGCTGTGTGAGTTTCGAAAGGTTGTGTTTTTAACATACTAATTTTTTTTTAGCAAAGAAACATTCCTTTCAAAATGTTTCACATGAGAAATATCAAGTCATGTTTTGATTTTGAACAATGAATCTGTTAAACAATAATTGTTTAAGGTTCAAATTAAATCGGGAGGTTTTTCTTAAATTAGCTGTTAGTCAACAACTTATGACAAAAAATATTCAAGCTTTAGCCTTTTAGTTGCGAAAATAACGAATATGGTAACTCAGAGAAAGGGATAGCAAATTTGTTTTTGATTTTTGTTTTCCAAGCACTGCCCCATTTTGATCATACATGTTTTTGTCTTTTAAATTTTCAAAAAAGTCTTTTGAATAACTTACGTTTATTGAATAGTTTTTTCTGAAAATTGGGATACCTAATGAAATTGTACCTGCCAAATTAAATTGGTTAAAATCGGAATAATTCAATCTGCCATAGTGGTTCTTAGTTTTTAAAAGATATTCTGGGCTTAATCCAATTGAAATAAGGAAGCGGCCTTGACTCCCTGTTAATATCTGATATTTAAAGCCGATGGGGATCTTTAAATAATCTGATTTGTTTTCTGATTTTGAATAAGCAATTTCTTGTTTTAATGTTTCTTTATTAAACGGTGATAATTGGTAATATTGGTTTTCATTGGAGTATTTTAATCCTATGAATAGGACATTGTGAAATAGAAAAGAAGCTTCTGCATCATAACCGAATTTATTATTCCCTTTAAAGGTGTAGTTACTGCTAATGCTGGTTGTGAAGTTAATTGCTTTTTTACGAGGGGTAACCACAGTATCTTTTTTAGGGGGAAGGGGCTTTACAATTTTTATTGTTCCTGTTTGTGAGAACAGAAAATATGGAACCAGGGAATAAAATAAAATGAAGAAAGAAAGTCTTTTCATCTGATGCTTTTATTACTATAACGGTATAGGATTGAAAAGATACAACCTGGTATTTCCTTTTTTTGTCATTTTCTAATATTCCATACGAATGCGATATTTTAATTGATTCTGGTAATCTCTCGCTAATTTATTGCCATAATCTTCATACGCTTTTTTTGCCCAAATCAGCGCCTGGTCTGATTTGCCCAAAACTTCATAGGCCACAGCCATATTTAAACAAGCTCTTCCTGCATTGGTGCTGTTATTACTTTTTGTGATCGGTTCCCAAACTTGTTGTGCACCTTCCCAGTTAGCGACTTCTGTTTTTCTGAAAGCAGTTAGAAACTGTTGCTTATCACGCCCTTTCCCTCTTTTATAGAGACTTCTGCTTACATGATAATAGCTTGGTAAAAAGCGCTGGATATACTCTTCGCCTGCATGATAGGCAGTTTGTGGCAAAGCTTCAGGTGGAGGGATTGCAATCACTGAGTTCCCGCCATCAAATGTCATGAAGCTGGTGGATTGATATTGATCTATTATTTTTTGATTTATGGGGTCATACAATCTCCAGTAACAAACTACATTCATTCGTACCTGGCTGGTTGGTGGTGGAGGGACATTGCCGGTGATCACTGCATTCATCGTATTATTCAACGCATTTGATAAAATATCAGAATTGGAATCGAAGCTTTCTAACACCAATAATGCATCAGATTTTGTTGAATCACAAATTTGTTTAACAGTTTTCCAATCTAATAATTCAGGCGTTTCCCTGGTGCCGGTTCCATAGAGTCTTGTTTTTTTTGGAATAACAATATTCATTTGTCTCCAGCCATTTATACGATCGTAAACTCCCTTTAAACATTCATCAGAAGCTTTTTTGTCGGACCCGGCAATTTCTCCACTAACTATGGATTCGATCACTGAAGCATTATCATCTTTTTTTGTCAGTGATCTGTTTACAAGGGCAATTGTATGGATATTCTCCGGTAAAAATGCCTGTGGAGAAGTTGGGTAATTTAATTTTACATAACCATATTTACTACAGCTTAAAGATAGTGTAGCGATAACGAATAATAAAAAGACAGTTTTTTTCATTTTGGTAAGGTCTTTAATCCGAATTATAGGATTGGATTTGTTGATCAAATTTAGTTAAAATTCATCCTCAGCAAATGTTATTCCACAACTAAAAAATTATTTTCTTTTATCTGAATCCAATTCAAGATAAGCTCCGGGCATAATTTTAGTTGTTATATTTGTAAAAAAAATAAACAATGAAATATTTTATTCCTCTGGTATTTTTGGCAATCATTTTTGGCTCCTGTAATAAAGAAAAACGGCAGGCAAAAAAGGATGAAGACATCATCAAAAAATATATCAGTGATTATCATTTAAGTGCAACAGCAACTGGTAGCGGTTTGTATTATGTAATGGAAATTACCGGAACCGGATCACAAGCATCTGCTTCGTCACAAGTAACTGTCGCATACAAAGGATATTTTACCGATGGAAAAATTTTTGATCAGAGTGATACAGCCGGAATTACTTTTGGATTATCCCAAGTGATCAAAGGATGGACGGAAGGAATTCCATATTTTAAAGAAGGAGGGAAGGGGAAACTATTAATACCTTCTAAATTGGGCTATGGTAGTGAAGGCACAAATGGTATCCCGGGTAATAGCGTACTTATTTTTGATATCAATCTGATCGATGTGTTGTAGTGACTTAAATCAGTTATTCAAATGATCCAATTTTTTGTTTAGAAAAATATGAATTCATAACAAAAATTTGTTTAGGAAAAAGACACAACATAAAACTGGCAGTCCCGTGTAAAATACTTGTTAAAAATTAAGGTATATGGCTATTTAAATCCAAGGATATTAACTCCACAGCCATTTTTCCCATTTTCAAAATAAGATTCCACATAATAAACTCCGGTTGCAGAACAGGTATAATTTAATGTTGGAAAAAACTTTTTACTGCTTTTCAAATAATTGGATGCAATAAGTTTTTTATTGCGATCGTAAAAATTTACTACCATTTTATTTCCTTCAGGATTTGGATCACAAATCACTATCCTATAGTTCGAACCTTTACTGAAAACATAGGAAAATTCATTTTTTTCATCTGCCTTATTTATCTCTACGTTAAATGCTTTGATAAAAGTAAACTCACCTAAAGCCGGAGCATATTTATCTAAAAAAGCATCTGATCCGCAATCAGGCCCTGATGTTAATGATGTTGTGAGGGTTGCAATTGCAATAAAAAATAATATACCTGTTGTTATTCTAATTGTTTTCATTTTTTGATGTAGATTATTAATGTAAAAGTAATTATTTTTTTAAAATTCGTATTTCTGTTCTTCGGTTTATTTGATGTTCTTGTTCTGTTTTCGCATCTGCAATAATGGGTTTTGTTTTTCCATATCCAATAGGTATAATTCTGTTCGAACTGATATCCTCAAGAATTAAATAATCTTTTGCATACTTTGCTCTGGCCTGAGACAGTTTCAGATTATAGTCCGGGTTGCCTCTTGAATCTGTATTTGCAGACAATTCTATCGAAACGCCCGGATTTGCTCTCATAAATTCTACCAGTTTATCTAAAGAGGGCAGGGAAGTAAATTGTACATCGGGTTTATTATAATCATAGTAAAGATTCTTTAATTCTATAACTGAATTAATTTTTATGGAATCCAAAAATATTTCAGCCGGAAGAGTGGATTCTTTGGGCATATCTTTAGTGGAGATGGATATTTCTTTTTGTAAATAGCCATTTGCAGTAGCGGTTAAAAAGTAGTCGAGATCAGGAAGAAGAGAATAATTAAAAGATCCTTCGGAAGAAGATCTTACTCCTCCAATTATTTGATTTCCCTGCCGGATGATAATTTGAACATTTCCAACAACTCCTCCGGCATCTTTTACCTTTCCTTTTAAATGAATACTGCCTAAGGAATCAAGATTGAGTATCTTGGAAATTCCACTTTTCACATCTGATAAATTTGTAACAAAGGAAGTCGAGCTGCTCTCAAACCCTGTTTTACTGGCAGAAATTGTATATTTTTTATTTATATCCAATTTAAAATTAAAATTTCCTTTTTCATTCGTCTGCAAATTCTCAATCAGATTTCCATCAACTGATAATTGTACCGTTGACTTTGCGAGTGAATTACCTTTGTAGGTGATCGTTCCTTTACAAATTACAATTGGATCTGGTGGATCTTTTATAACGTTTATTTTAGCAATAATTGAATAGGGTTCATTTGCATTTAATTTTTGTGAAAACCCGAAATAGCCATTTTTAGTAGTACTTTCTTTTTCAATCGTTGTTGTTGAATCTACTAAGGAAACTAAAATATTTTCTAAGGGTAATTCTTTTAATTTTATTTTTGCTGTATCAGCTGCATTGGAGAATAAGAAACCATCCACCATGATCTGTTTCATACTGGCTTTTAATTTGACTTCCAAATAATTTCCTAAGGTATCTCTCATCATTGTAATGGCTATTTTATTGTAAGAGAACCCGTTTTTTTTAGCTACCAGTATATAGTTTTGTGTTTCTGATAATGGAATAGAAAAAATTCCATCTTTCGATTCAAGCACTATTTCTGTATTGTTTTTTTCGTCAATAAGTTTGTACTTTATTCCATCATAAATGCTTTTGTCAGGAAACTGGATCGTATCCTTATTTATGGTTAATTTTAAAAGCAAGGTTTCAGAAAAACTATATATATCTTCTGCACCTTTACCGTTGAAACGATCCGAACTAAAAAAACCTCTCATGAATTTTGCATCCAATGCTATTCCGAAATCATTGGCAATAGAATTGATCGGGGGTTTCATATTGCGGACACTTGTCCATTTTCCATTTTTATATTCTGCAGAAAATATATCCAATTGTCCCATTCCGGGATGTGTATCAGAAGAAAAATATAATATACCCAAATCAGAAATATATGGAAATAACTCGTGTCCGAAAGTATTCACTTCATTGCCAACATTTATTGGTAATGACCATGATCCGTCTTTTTGCCTGGTACTGTAATAAATATCTGTAGTACCATAACTTCCCGGCATATCCGATATAAAATAAATTGTTTTTCCATCTTTAGAAATGCTGGGATGCCCAACCGAATAATTAAAACTATTAAAAGAAAATGCACTTACCGGTTTTGTCCACTTACCTGATGAATCCTGGGAACTATAAAAAACTTGTAAGGTGTTAAGTTGTTTATTGTTTTTTGCATCACGTTTACCGGTAACTGTTCTTGTATAATATACTTCCCTGCCATCTTTTGTAAATGTCGCAGATCCTTCATGCAAAGGAGAGTTTATGCCTTTCATGTTCTCTATTTCTGCTTTGTTTTTTTCATTTATAGAATTAATATCCACATCATACAGATCCAATCGTCTCATTTCCATACCACCATTGAAACTAATTAATGCTTCGGTGCTTCCTTCCATGGAAGAAGAATAAACCAATTCATTCGGCAACCTGAAAGCAGGAGAAAAATCAGAGGAGGATGTATTTATTTTTTCAACATTTTTCACTTCTTTACCAATGGTTTGTTCCAGCCAGGTTTGAGCGAGATCACACGATTGCAAAAATATTTCTCCCATTGGATCAGTTGGATTCATTTTAATATACTCGCTGAATTGAACCGCAGCTTCCGCATACTTAGCACTGCTTTTTAGTGATAAGGCATAATTCAAAACCGCTTTCGGATCCTTCTTTTTCTTTTTCAGTAAAATTTTATAGGTCGCTTCTGCTTTCTCAAATTCACCTGTGATGCGATAACAATCGGCAAGTTTCAGCATTGCATTATCAATGGTTTTATTATTCTTTTCTTTTACCTCTAATTCATAAAATGGAATGGCTTCAGCAAATAAGTTCTTATCAAACAGCTTATCTCCTTTATCCAGATTTTTTTGAGCGATCGCATTACTTCCCAATAAAAGAACTAGTGAGAAAATAACAAATCGATAATATACTATATTCTTCATGCTCAATTTTTCCACTTAATAATAGTACCTCGGATGAACCTCTTTTTCTGCCGGTGGCGGAGGAAGTTTTATCCCGTAAGAAAGAATAATTTCATGCGCTCCTTTTGAATAAGTTGATAATCCGGAAATTGTCATATCGTAAGAATAAGCTACTCTAAGGTTTTCCAAAATATTTATTTTTAATAATGCAGCAACCGCATCACCACTTCTATATTGTACCCCAACAGCAACCCTGTCATGATAAGAGATGGTTGCATTTATATCATATTGAACAGAGGCAGCAGCCTGGTATTTTAATAAAAAGCTGGGTTCGAGTGTCCATTTTCCTGTATTGCCCCAAACGGTTCCCATTAATAAATACATATGGTTGTACAGATGCGATCCGGCTTCGTTAACGGTTTTGAATTTGAAATCTTTTTTGATAAGATGAGCAGCAGAATATCCAAAATAGAATTGTTTTTTTTGATAATAGATCCCGGCTGATGCATCAGGGACTAATGAACTCATTCCGGTCAGAGGGATCGAATTATCAACAGGATCAGTCAATATTAATTTTGGATAATTAATTCGTCTGTTAAAAATACCTCCTTCCAATCCGATGGAAAGTTTTCCTCCTGCAAAATTCAAATGGTATGCGTAAAATAAAGAAGCATTCAAATTACTTGTTACTGCCGTCTGATCATTGATCACCTTAAAGCCTATTCCAATATGTCTTTTTTGGATCGGAGTATGAAAATTAAATGTTTCGGTAACAGGATTGCCATCAAAGCCAACAAATTGTTGCCGGTATTTAAGCGTCCCTACCAGCCAGTTGGAGCTGCCTGTATATGCAGGATTGATCAACATTTTATCGAGCATGTACATGGTGTACATTGGATCTTGTTGAGCAATAACTTTATCGCTTAACAGGATCAGGAAAAATAATATAACTGAAAATATTTTTTTCATTTCAAATTTTATCTTTGAATGAGTACATATCCTTTATGTACTTTTTGTCCTTCTTCATTTTTATGATCTACAAAATCTCCAAGATCAAATACGTAATAATATATAGCATCCGGGAGCTCCTGTCCATTATTTGATCTTCCATCCCAATTATTAGTATAAGGAGCTTCTTTATAAATTACATTTCCCCATCGGTTATAAATAACCAAAGAATTATGTTCAAAATAATCTACGTTTGGAATTATGAACAGATCATTTGCTCCATCACCGTTCGGAGTGATACAAGTTGGTATCGGACCGGTAATATCACTTAAACACAGGTCAATTGAGATCGTTAAATTATCAGAGGAATAACAATATAAATTTGCTGAATGTAAAGTGTAAGTTGTTGTTATAGGGGGTGAACAATGTGGATTGCTATTCGTGGAATCACTTAATCCAACAGAAGGTGTCCAGTACATAAAAGCTCCTCCGCTGCCGGACAAAGTCAGGCTGTCTCCTTTACAAATAGTTGTATTTACTCCTGCGTTGGTGACAGGAGGAGGATTGTTATCTACTAAAATAGTTAGAGTGGCAGGAGTTCCACTACATCCATTAAGATCAGAATTTAAGGTATAAGAAGTAGTTACAGCCGGACTTACTAGGATGGTTGTATCAGTAAATCCTGTGTTCCATTGGAAATTTGTTCCTGCTGTTACCGGGTTTAGATTCGCACTTAAAGTTACGGTTGTTCCGGCACAGATGGTTGTATCTGTTGCACTGATAAAAGCAACAGGTCTTGGTTTTACAGTTATTGAAAATGCATTGCTTGGAAAACTTGTGCAGCCTTGAGCGCTTGTCGCGATTGAATAGATCGAATTACCGGGTTGTAAAACAGAGCTTGTAAAAATACTATTGTTTGAACTTTGTAATAAAGTTGATACATTGTAAAATTGATACAAGGGCATACCTGAAGGAGAAGCAGTAAAAGTAACAGGGTCGCCACTGCAAATTATCAGGTCAGGATCTGAACATGTTAATGAAATAACAGGTGGTGCCAAAACGGTGAAGTTCAAACTATTGCTTGTATTGCTTGTACATCCTGAGGAGTTGGTTGCATCAACAGTAATAATGTTTCCACTGCCAATACTCATACTTGAAAGAGCAAGTGAAGCAGCAGATGAACTTTGTAGAACGGTATTTCCATTATAAAAAGTATAGTTCGCATAAGCAGCAGGGCTTGCTGAAAAAACAACGGTATCCTGATAACATACCTGACTGCTTGATGGATTTGCAGTTAAGGTAACAGTCGGGCTTGGAAGTATAGTTAGTGCCAATGCTGAACCGGTAAATTGACATCCTTGATTTGATGTTACGACATGAATGGATATGTTTCCTGAAATAGTGTTTGGAGAAGTATAAGTCGGATTATTTGAACTTTGTAATAAAGTGCTTCCGTCATAAAAAGAATAATCTGAAAATCCTGCCGGTGATGCAGTGAAAATAGTTGGAACTCCCTGACAAATAGAACTTGTGGAAGGCGACATGCTTAGTGTTGCGACAGGTGTTGGATTTACCTGGATAATAAAATAATTACTTACCGGGGTACAAGATAATTGAAGCGGATCTGACACGCTAAAATTTACTGTATCTGTAGTCAAGGGCGAAATTGTAATACTGTTATTGTTGCTTAATGATGGGCCTCCATTCCAGGAGACATTCGGGTTGGCAATATTAAAACCTGAAAGTGTCAGTGTAATGGAATTGCCACTACAAATAGTTTGAAAAGGATTATAATTAAATGTTATTGCTGAACAATTTGTTGCAGAGCAGATGTGTACACTAGAAGGTAAACTATTTCCGCAAGGGAGGGATCCAAGTCCAACAACAACTATGCTTGCACTGCTTCCGGGAGTTAATCCTGTAACGAGATGCGTTGTTCCATTACTTCCTGAACTCGGACTAATAAACGGGCCACCATTAACGCTAACGATGTATCCGGAAGCATCGGTAATTGCGTTCCATGTAAATTCAATTGTGGTGTTTGTTGTTGTCGCACAATTTACCTGTGGCGTATTAAGCGGCTGGATGATTGTTGGAGTTATGTTATTACTTGCTGTGCCGATACATCCATTATTAGTTGCTACCACATGTATCGAATTCCCGTTTATTAAATTGCCTGAATAAATACTACTTGCAGAACTTTGAAGCAAAAGAAATCCTTGATAAAAAGAATAATTAGTGTATCCAAGTGGGGATGCTGAAAAAACTATTGGCGTTCCCGAACAAGTGGTATCGTCCTGCTGACTAATGCTTAATGTCACCGTAGGTAAAGGATCAACAGTTATAACAAAAAAATTACTAATAGAACCACATGAGGTTTGTAATGCATCACTGACAGAAAAATTTACAAGTGTATCGTTCGAAGGCGAAAATGTTACTGTATTATTATTGGATAAAAAAGGCCCTCCATTCCATGAGATAATTGGATTAATAATATTAAATGTAGAAAGAGTTAATGTAATAGGCTCTCCACTGCAAATGGTTTGATAAGGATTGAAGTTAAAAGTTATCGGAGAGCAGTTCATTGCATAACAGGTATGAATAGCCGATGGTAAACTATTGCCGCAGGGATAATTTCCAAGAGCGATCACAACTATTGTTGCGCTATCTCCCGGTGATAAACCTGTTATAAGATGCGTGGTACCGTTGTTTCCTGAACTAGGTGAGATGAATGACGCTCCATTAACACTTACCAGATAACCTGTTGACCCGGTTATACTATTCCAGATAAACTGTATGGAAGAAGTAGTAGTTGTTGCACAATTGACTTGCGGTGTTGGGAGTGGTTGAAAAATTATTTTTGAAATGGTATCACTTGCTTTACCTGTACAACCATTATTTTCAGGTACTACATAAATTGAATTACCATTTGATAAACCCGTTACAGTATAAGTGGGATCGTTCGAATTTTGAACAAGCGATTGACCGTTGTAAAATGAATAATTATTAAATCCTGCCGGAGAAGCTGAAAAAATAATTGGAGTACCATTACAAATTGAATCAGACAGCGGATTAACACTTAAAGCGACCACTGGCAGAGGAGTAGTCTGGATAATAAAATTATTGGAAACAGGAACACAAGTTGGTTGTAAGGGATTACTTACAATCACATTAACTGTGGTATTTGTTAAAGGGGCAAAGGTATAGCTATTGTTGTTTGCTAATGCCGGTCCGCCATTCCAGGAAACTAAGGGATTAGCAATATTATATCCGGAAAGCGAAAGTGTAATACTTTCTCCACTGCAAATTGTTTGATAGGGATCTATGCTGAAAGTGATGGCAGAGCAATTATTTGCGAAGCACGTTTGAATAGATGACGTATCACTATTTCCGCAAGGTGCAGGACCAATTGCTATTACAGCAATAGTAGCACTGTTCCCAGGTATTAATCCTGTTACAATATGGTTTGTTCCTAAATTACCTGAACTGGGAGCAGTATAAGGGTCGCCATTAATACTAATTATATATCCAGTTGCTCCGGCAATGGGAAGCCATGTAAACTCAATGGTGGTGTCGGTTGATGTTCCGCAGTTTACTTGTGGGGCAGGCAGAGGCTGTGAAATAATTGGAGTTAAAACATTACTTGAATCTCCTATGCAGCCATTGTTTGTGGCGATTACATAAATTGAATTTCCATCTTGCCAGGTGGTCGAAGAATATAAATTACCGGATGAATTTTGAAGAGAAAGAAATCCCTGATAGAACGTGTATGAATTATATCCGGAAGGGGAAGCAGTAAATTGTAAAGTGCTGTTGCTGCAAACTGACAAGTTGCTGCTGGATAGACTTACAGCCGGCAACGGTTTAACCGTCATGTTAATGACATTACTGTTCAGGCTTGTACAGTTATTCGAATTTGTACCAATAACATAAAATGAATCCCCTGAATTTAGATTCGATAAAACAAATGAATTGCCGGAAGAATTTTGTACAAGAACCCCATTTTTATAAAAGGAATAATTGATAAGAGTTGCAGGAGTTGCAGTAAACGTTACCAACTGTCCCTGACAAATTGTATCATTTGGAGATACTGTTAAAATAACTGATGGAACAGGATTTACAATTACAGGAACGGTGGTAGTGGTGGTACAACCACTGTCAGCTATGCTTAAACTAATATTCTTTGTGCCTGAAGTGTTCCAATAGGTGTTTTGTGGACCAACTCCTGTTCCCGGGTTAGCAATGCCTCCGGAAAAATTCCAGTTAAAAGAGGCGCCTGATCCCGAAATTCCGGTATAGGTTAGTAACGAATTACTTCCAACGCAAACAGGTGATGTTACGGTAAAAACAGAAGTTGGCGTTGTTCTCACAATAATCCCTTTTGTTGTAAGGTTAGAACAACCAAGCGAATTGGTTGCACTCATGGTAATAAAATAAGTTCCGGGTAAAACAAATGTGTGCGCAGGAGGATTAAAAGCATTTACATCCGGGGTTCCGTCACCAAAATTCCATTGCCAGGAAGAAAAGGAAGTTGAATTAGTATCAGTAACATTGGTAAAGTTTACTGACATTGGAGAACAACCAACAAAAGAGCTAATATTAAAATCAAGATTTGGTGCAGGGATCACTGAAATGTAATTAGTATAGGTAAGTGAATTTGCACACCCATGAGCATTGGTAACAGATAGTTGAACTGAATATACTCCTCCTGTTGAATAGGTATGGCAGGGCTGAAATTGTGTGCTGCTTGTAAAATCACCAAAATTCCATAAATAAATATTACCTGCACCAAGTGAGGAAAGGTTGGTAAAACATGCAGAATCAGTAAGGGCACAAAGAGTTAATTTATTGGACAAAAAATCAACTTTAGGTTTTTTATATACAAATACTGTATCGTAAGCAATGCTTGGCGGCCCACTTACACACTGAGTATTGAGTGTAACAATATAAGTAGTATCACCGATTATACCTGCAGAATAGCTATGTTGGGGGTTTTGAGCCCCAATTGTGGCAGAGCCGTCTCCAAAATCCCATATCCTGGATTGAACAGCTCCGGTTGATAGATCATTGAATTGAATGGTTAAGATCTCACATCCCTTTATGGGGGTAATATTAGAACCAATTACTGCTGTGCATTGGGAATACAAACTGCCCGAACCTAATACAAACAGGAGTGTAAGAAAAACTAAATACGCCTTGTGATCAATTTTTTTTTCGAATATATTTTTAAAAAAAATCATAAAAGCCTTTATTTCATAGTTCTTATCAAAAGTATTGCAGGATCAGTTGAATTGCAATACTAAAAACTACGTGTTTAAGTACGTATTATCTCTGATTTTTTCTACGGAACCAATACTTAAAATTGATATTCAATACTTTCTTCAACCATTCAAAATAAAGGGCTATAAATCCAATAACTGAGAAGGTCCAGATAACAATTAAATTGAAATTTAATGTTGAAACAGTTGAACTGAATATTCTTTTTTCAGAAAGAAATAAAGGCTCGTTTAATGAAATAGCTTTAGCTGTTGAAGGCGATTGAAAAACAGGATCAATAACTTGAATCAGTCCCTTTTCGCTTCGTACAATTTTCCTTTTTGTCAGCGAGTTCTTTAGAATATCTGAGACATTATCATTTGAGTAATTGTTTTGTATCCGCTGAACTTTTTCTTCTCCATTGGTTTTAATAAAATTACTTACTAATTTATCCTTTTGCTGATCCCAATAATTAAAAGTATCGCTATAGTTACTGTTTATTTCAGTGAGAAGATCAACCGTTTTTTCAAATGAATAATTTTTTTCAAAATTTGAGTCGGAAGAATTTAAACCGGCAGATTCTTTCTTGAATTTAGTTAATTCAATATTTAATATTGCCATATTCTTTTTTAGTGTTTTTTTCTTTTTGGGATCTGTTGTACCCAATAATCCTTTCGATTCGATATTTATCTTTACAAGTTCAGGAATAGCATAAGCAACAATATAATTGGCTTTACTGATATTTTTATCAAGTAAATAAAATTCTTTTTCGTATTTGTTTTCAATAAATTGATTTACCATCAATGCTTCATACGCCCATCTGGATATCATAAATTCAGCAATTGCCGGTACTTTATCCCCTCCACCAAGGTATTTGTTGATCTTATCATAACCAATCATTGCTCCTCCCATGATCATTTGGGGGATGATTAAAAGTGGGATTAATATATAAATGGTTACCGCAGAATTAAAAGCAGAGGAAATATTTAATCCAACAATATTGGCGCAAGCAGATACTGAAAAAAGCACTAAAAAATAATCTCCGAACAACCCCTTGATTCCGATAATTGAATTACCTACATACACAAAAAGTAAGGATTGAATGGCCGAAATAAAAAACAAAAGAGTTATTTTTGAAAAGAGGTAACTTAATTTACTAAGATTTAGAAACTGTTCTCTTTTAAGTATTTTTTGATCTTTAAAGATCTCTTCAGCACTTACCGTTAAACCAAAAAACAGCATGACGATAACACTGATAAAAATATATGCAGGGATATTTTCGTTTTCCCGGAACATATAAACAGGGTCTTCCGAATTATTGTAATACCTTATCAATCCAGCCAAAATAAGTGCCAGTAGAGGGGCTTCCAGAAGATTGATGGCTATGTACTGGACATTGCTTATTTTTGAAACAAAGTCTCTTTTCAGAAAGATTAAAAATTGTTTTAATTTATTAGGCCTGGAAAACGAAGTTGTCGGAGTATGGGTTTGAACAATTGCATCTTCACTTTTTGAGCCAAATTGTTTCTGATAATTTGCTGACCATTGTTCAGGTGAAACTTTTCTATTGACCGTTGAATTACCGTATTCATCAACTTCTTTTGCTTCGATAATGTTAAAAATAGTTTCAGGATTTACATTTCCACAGGATTCACATTCTCCAATATCACTATTTAATTGATTTGCCGATTTTTTAAAATACATTACCGCTTCGATCGGATTGCCATAATAGATCTGATAACCACCTTTATCTAAGATGATGACCTTATCGAACATTTTATAGATATCTGATGAGGGCTGATGAATAACCACAAAAATTAATTTACCTTTCAGGGAAAGCTCTTTTAGCAGATCCATTACATTTTCTGAATCTCTGGAGGATAATCCTGAAGTGGGTTCATCAACAAATAGGATAGGAGGTTCCCTGATTAATTCGAGGGAAATGTTTAATCTTTTTCGTTGTCCGCCACTTATCATTTTGTTTAAAGGGGAACCCACTTTAATGTCTTTAGCTTCTTGTAACCCAAGTCCGGAGAGTGTGCTGAGCGTTTTTTTTAGAATGTTATTGCTTTGTAATTCCCCATGACATAATTCAGCATTGTAAAATAAATTTTGAAAAACAGATAGGTCATCAAACAACAGATCATCTTGTGAGATGTACCCCACAATACCATCCAATCCTCCTTTTGCGTGGTGAAGATCTTTTCCATTTATAAAAACTTTTCCTTTTCCGGGTTTTTCTATTCCTGATAAAACATTTAACAAGGTTGTTTTCCCGGTTCCACTTCCTCCCATGATGCCAATTAATTTTCCACCTTCTTCGGTTATACTGATGTCTCTGAGTGCTTGTTCCCCGGTTTTAAACTGAAAAGAAATATGCGAAGCTGAAAAATGGATTTTTTCTTCTTTACCTTCATCCAAAAATCGCGAAACAATATCACTGTAATAAACCGTTCCTCTGGGCATTCGCAAGGTACCTCCCTGAGGGAGAAGATAGATGTTGTTTTCCTTTATTGGAAATCCATTCAGGAAAATTTCGGATTGTCCTTCATATTTAAAAAAATACAAACCAACAGAATTTACTTTTATGATCCTTATTTCTCCATTAAGACCTTCTGCTTTAATAAATTTGCCATGATGGATTCCGTCATCTTTTTCCGCAATTAACATGAACTCAGAAAAAACTGAACCTGAATTTGTATTCTTAAATATTAAATATTCGATAAGGGATTTTTCTTCATCATTAATTTTGAAAACATCCGATACCGTGGAAATGATTTCCAGTCTTTGTTCCGAACGGGAAGCATCCACGCAAATAAATTCATACAGTCGGATAAGAACTACTGCTTTTTGTTTTTGTGTAAGTGTTTTATTTATTTTTTTGCAAATGGAAAGGGTCCTAACAGAATCCTTCATGGATGTTAGTTTTTTTTCGGGCTCTTTTTCTTGTCCCTGAGATTCTTTGGTGCCTAAAAAATCTTCATATAATGTTAAATATTCATTACACTTTAACTCATTTAATTGGGAGTGTAAAAAAAAGTTAATAAATTCCTTTTGTTCTTTAGAACTTCCTGTATCCTGTTTAGCAATGATTGCAAATAATTGCATCAAAGCTTTTAGTATTTCTTCACTCATTTCGCCTTTTTATTACTGAATGTTTTCAATTAAAATTGAAGAAGGAATTAAATTTTGAGAATCACATAAACCATCTTTTGTGTTCTTTATTCCTGACTTTAGTTGAAGACATTTTATAGAATTTAATTTTTTTTATTTGAAAAATGGAGGTATCAGTAATTACTAAAAATAATAGCATTGAAACACTTATTATGCATATTAATATGGTGATTATATCTGTTATCATGTTGTTGGCTAATTTGTCTATTATTAAATATTTTAGGTAACGAACTAACTATATGGTATCAAGGTAAATGGAATTTTTACAATTTCGGAGTAATTTAATCCTGCCTCTGCCAAGTCATCATCACCATCTTGAAAAAACCAATTTATTTGCAGTTCAACATCTTCTTTTTTGTAGGATTGAAGTCTGAAAAATAGATCCAGAATGCATTTTGAGGAAGTTGTGTTAAAGTAATCTAAACGGATATTTACTTTAATATTAGTTGGATTTGTTTTTAAGTAATTATCAAGCCAAGTTGAAAGTTTAGAGTAAAATGCCATTCCATTTTCCGGTAAGGAACAACCTGATAATTCGAGTAAATTATTTTTAGGATCAAAACAAACATTCGGAGTGCTGTCTGTTGCGGTAATTTCTAAAGGGGCAAATCTGGAGTCATTAAAATAATGACGAAAAAGTCCGTTAAAAGAGAGGATCTTATTGTTAATGGATAAAATATCTCCTTCACTCATAGGATAAATTTTATTTAATTCAAGAGGACTTTCATTAAGTTCTGTCTTTCTGTCAAAAATCCGAATGAATGCTAATTGTTCTTCCTGCAGGTATGTGTATCCCAACACAGGTGGCGTTTTAATATTTTTTTCAGGCTGAGATTTTGCTTCCGGTAAGTCAGGTAGATCCGACTCATATAAAAGGAGAATATTTTCTTCTGCTATGTTTTTAATCGGTTGTGGGTTTTGAATAAGTGAAAGTTGTTTAAGAGCAATGAACCAGCTGAAATCGATAACTAATTTTTGAGCAGCATTTTCAAGAAAAGCCAAACGTTGTTTTTCAAATGTTTGGTTATCATGGCATAAATCAAGAAGAAGGAGTAGAATACAAAGTTTTTCTTTGCTTGAAAGGCATTTTGAAAGCCGCGACAAGCAAAAATTATATTCTTCAATAGAAATATCTTTCCAGGGAGAAACATTAAAACCTTTACCGGAAATTGATTTTGTGGGTTTTAATTGCTCTATAAGATTATTAAACGGACTTTGTTTTTCATAATTTTTTAGAAAAAAACTAAAGTATCTGAAATTTACTGCTTCAATTCCATTTTCTTTTAAAAAATATGAAAATACAGAAGACAGTTCATATAATGCAATTGGCCTCATCTTTATAATTTAATAACCAAGTAATTCAAATGGAACTTCTACCAGATCTTTGTACTCTTCACCGGCTTCCAGCATATCGTCATCACGTTTATCATAAAGCCAGTTAACTTGTATCACACTGGACCCTTCCTGATGAATTTCTTCTAATTTCATTAGAATATCCAATATGATCTTTGATGAAGCAGTATTGAAGTATTCCAATTTAACTTCCAGGGTCAGATTTTTAGTTGGGGATTCTGAAAATAGATCGAGCCATTCGATTACCGGTTTATAAAATGCAGTAACATCTTCAGGTAACGACCTCCCTGAAAGTTGAAATAACTCCTTTGCTCTGTCAATCATTACAGTTGGAGTATCCTCGGTTCCTTCAAAATTTAATTGATCCATGATATTATTCTTGTTTTTGGTTTGAAATAACGGATTTAAAAATGAAAAAAGATTTATCTTCATCTATTTTTTGTATGCAATAACTTAATTTGTTGCCTGATTTACGGGCTATATCTATAAAGCCTAATCCTGCTCCACCAACTTCCGATATAACTGATTTTAGTTTTGCTTCTTTGTATAAAGATTTTAAGCCATCTTTATCGTGGGCATTGATATTATCAAGTAGGCCTATAAGCTGCTCCCTCTTGACGTTTTGGAGTTCATTGCCACTTAATATTGCAAAATCATTTTTTTGTTTACCAACCATAAAAATTGCAGTATTTGCATCTGTGGAGGATTGATGTTTACAGATGTTTTGTAATACCTCCACCATAATATTGAATATTCTTTTTTTTGTTAATTCATCAAGATCATTATTCGAAAAGTTTTTTTCAACCATTGCTAAAACGGCTTTTGTGATCTCCTGATCAAAATGCCCCTCATAAATAATTGACAGATCATTATCACACATAGTGCGATAAATATCATATACATGCTGAATGGATGTCTTTTCCATTGTTGGTTGTTTTTTGTTTAACTATTTCTATTAATGACTGTCTTTAAGGAAAAAAAAGTAGTATGCTCGTCCAAATCTTTAAATTCATAGATGATATTATTGCCGGTTTTTTTTGCAATATCTATAAGCGCTACTTCTATTGAACTTCCATTAACTAAAGTGTCATTGATCATTAACAATTTATACAATCGTTTTAGTTCCTCTTTACCAAATGATGCGATAGAATTAAGTATTTGTTTTAACTCACTTTTCTTATTTTTTAAAACAATATTTCCACTATAAATTTCATAATTGTCGCCAGACTTCCCGATCATTAGCAAGGCTTGTTCTCCTTCAACCATCATTGAACTTTTACTGATGTTTTGCAAACATTCAACTAAAACATTAAATACCTTTTTCTTAATAAGAACATCTTCCTCCGAATTATTCATTTTTTTTTCTGTCATCGATAAAATTGATCTGATCATATTTTGGTTAAAATTACCTTTATAACAGAGCATAAAATGATGGGTACTCATAATTTTATTTAAGTCCATCACGTATGTGGATGATTCATCAGAATTGCAAATTACGTCATTTATTGTTTTCATAGATTTGTTATTAAAATTTAATACCTATTACTAATACATCATCGATCTGTTTATTATCACCCTTCCAATTAGTAAAAGATCTGTCAATGTTGGTTTCTATTTCTTGTGAATCTAATGAACTTGACTGAATTAATAATTCATTTAATTGACTGGTAGAGAACTTACGATTCTCCTCACCACCAATTTGATCGGGATATCCATCTGAAAAGATAAATAATGAATTGCCTTTTTCATAGGGGATCATTTGTTCAGTATATTTATTTTGTCCTTTATATTGCATTCCTCCGATTGGATACCGATCCCCTTTTAATATAGTTTTCACTCCTTTCTTTACAAAAAGTAAGGGTCGATGAGCACCTGAAAAGTATATCCTTTGTTTTTTCATATCAATTTTGCACAACGCGATATCCATTCCATCGCTTGAAAAATTTTCCGGATTGTTTTGTTTTAATGTTAGCACCACCTGTTTATGCAAACTTTCAAGGATTTCAGAGGTCTTTTTTTTAGGATGGTTTGAAATTATGTCATTTAAAAGCAAATTCCCTATTATTGAAAGCATTGCACCAGGCACGCCATGTCCGGTACAATCTACAGCGGCAAAAAAAACATCATCACCATTTTTATAATACCAGGGAAAATCCCCGCTTATAATATCTTTTGGTTTATAATAGATAAAGCTATTTGGGAACTCCTCTTTTAAATTATTTTCGGTTGCATTAATAGCTAATTGAATTTTTCTGGCATAATTGATACTCTCTGAAATTCGTTGGTTTTGTTTTTCAACAAGTTGTTTGGTATTGTTCAGTTCATCAAGCGTTTCTTTTAACTGTCTTTTCATTTCGCGTTCTCTCCAGGTTGCTGCAATCAGATGATTATTGGTTGCTTCCATTTCATTAAAATATAGCTGAAGTTTTTCAACTTCTGAAGTCAGATTTTTGTTTATTTCTTTTTGTTTTACCAACTCAGCGGAGAGGTTTTGGGTGTCGTTTTCCATTTCCGGGTCCATCTATTTTACCATATTCTTTATCCACAACAAAACAATAGCTTTTTAAAACGTTCAGCAATACGTTTATTGTTTTAATTTTTGTAAGTAGTTTATTTTTCGCTTTTCCGTAAAATCACTTATTGTATTTTATTTCTATTTAAAGCTATTTTGTATTTACAATAATTTCTTTTGTGCTTAATTTCATGAAATTTTGAAACTATAAGTAGGAAATATAGAGATAAGGAAAACCACTTAATTTAATCAGTAAATTATCATATTGTAAAAATTGATCGATAGTATCAAATTTGTTTCGTTAAATCTAAATTATCTGTTATGTTAAAAATACTATCATACGGTTCACTCATAGCGATTTGTATCACCCTTGGCTCATGCAGATCTGAACAAGATCAGGACACCTTGAATAAAAATACACTTGTTGATACCTCCTTATCAAAAGTTACAATTTCGGACGAAACAATAAACGGGATCATTAATTCTATTCCCTCTCCTCTGGAAACGGTTACTCTTATCAAAGAAAGCGGATTAAAGTATGATGAGTCATTTTTAAACCCTTCAGATAATATAGAGAAATATAAATCCAAGTACGCTAAGTCTTTTGCAATTGGAATTTATAGTGCTGATCTGGGTTACCTCAATTTGTACGAGAAAAATGTTGCATCACTTAATTACATTGTTGCTGTACGTAAATTATCACAAGATCTGGGACTTGAACAGTTTTTTGATTTCGAGACATTAAAAAGACTCGCATCCAGCAATAAAAATTTAGATTCGTTACTTTATATAAGTACTTCTTGTTTTAATAAAATGGATTCATATTTACGAAAAAATAAAAGAAGTGAACAAAGTTCTTTAATTATAATAGGTGCCTGGATCGAAGGACTTTATTTCGAAACAGAGATGGCAAAAAATAATCCAAGTAAAAAGATCAGAGAGAGTATTGGTTCTCAAAAAGTAGCTATAAATAGCATAATGGCTATTCTGGATGTATATAAGAATAATGATTATTTTAAGAATGTGAAAACCCAGATGGATCCGCTTAAAAAATTATTTGATAAGGTTGATATTACTTATAACTATAAAGAACCGGAAACCAAAGAGGTAAATGGTGAATTGGTAATTATAGAAAAAAGTGAGAGTGTAGTAACTATTCCGGATGATGTTTTTAAGGATATAATTACCAATACAGGGGAAATCCGGAAAGCTATTTTAAATTCTACCAATTAAAACTTTTGCGGAAGGGGCTACTGTCCTTTGTTTTAATCTAAACCTTTACTCCTGTATTATTTCTGATAGATTCCGAGGTGAAATTATTTTAATAGTTCTAGGGGGTAATTATCTGTTAAAAAGAACTTCATGAATAATATTAAAAATATTGATTTGAAAAAACACCCGCTTGCATCCACGGATAACACGGAAGAATTAAAATTATATTTCTACCGCGTAATGCATGATATTAAAGCCCCAATCGCGTCAATGGTTGGTCTGATACGGCTTACTAAAATGAAAACACAAGATCGGGAGTCACTTGCTTTTTTAGAAGAAATTGAAAATCATTTCAAATTACTGGAAATGGAAATTTCATCTTCATTAATGAATGGAATAATACCAGTTGAATCTATAAATTCAGATGGTGTTGATTTTGAAAAAATGGTAACAGAAGTGATAAGTTTGTTGACTTTTTCCAAAAAATCCGAGAATGTTCATTTTCATACCTCTATAATACAAAGAAAAAAATTTAATATAAATCGTCAATTGGTTTTCTCCATTTTGCAGAATATTATTTATAATTCAATGAAACATGGATGCAATCCTGATCAGGAAGTGTTAAATATTTATATCAATATTGTCCAGCAAAATGAGTTTCTAAAAATGGAAATTAAAGATGATGGAAGAGGTATTTCTGAAAAATACAAGAAACAACTTTTGGAAAAATTTATTCCTGGAAATGCCTTCCTGATGAAAGGGAATGGCTTAGGGTTATATATTATAAAGAAAAACGTTGATAAATTAAATGGAGAGCTTGTCGTGCATTCAGAAAAGAATAGAGGAACAAAATTTGAGATTTGCATTCCGGAAGTTTAGTTTTTTAGCCTATAAATAATTATCATTTTTATCAAATTCCGTTCTCTATTTTCATCCACATCTCTTTTGATTCTCCTTTTCATTTCCTTCCTGTACTTGCAATAGTCGAAGGTTTTCTTCCATAATTTTATCGGCTTTCAAGAAACATATTTTTTCAGTATAGTAATTGGAAGTACTGATATATAATTGAAATATGTTGTATGACAGTGTGATACAAGATAAATATGACAAAAATCATCTTAAATGATAAGTATTTTCGCGTAATAAATTTCGGTATTTCAACAAATATGTCAGTGTTTCTAATAATGTAAATGAAGTGTTATTACGTATTGACACAAAGCTATGAGTTCTATTTCTTTGCATAATAAATAATAAGTATTAAAGGTCCTTAATAATTTAAATCTTAAACAAATGAACATTATCAACAACATTAAATTTCGCACAAAAATTATTATCATGCTCTTTCTTCCTGTTGTGGGCTTAATTTATTTTTCTACAAATAGCATAAGTGAAAAATATAGTGACTATACCCAAATGGGAAACACCCATGACCTTTCTGTTTTATGCAAAAAAATGGGAGCTTATGTTCATGAATTGCAAATCGAACGAGGTCTAACAGGAGGTTTTGTTCAATCAAAAGGAACTGAATTTGCTCAAGAGCTTACGACACAACGAGAGCAAACCGATAAAAAGCATAAAGACCTCAAAGAATATATTTCAACCATAGATTTGCAAAAAGTAAACAAGGATTTTACTGAAATGGTAAATTCAGTAATAGAAAAAACCACAAAAATAGCTGATAAAAGAACAGCGATAAGTGCCTTAGAGGTTACAACTGAAAACGCGACAGCATTTTACACAAATCTCAATTACGAATTTTTATCTGTTATTTCATATGTTGCTACTATTAGTTCTAACGGAAAGATAAGTACGCTCACTTCGGCTTACGTTAATTTAATGCAATACAAAGAACGTGCAGGGCAAGAAAGAGCATTACTAACAAATGTATTTAAAGAAGACAATATTACTGATGTACAATTGCAGAAACTTTTTAACTTAATTGCTTCTCAGGAAACCTACATTAATGTTTTCGAAACCTATGCTTCCGATTCCCAAAAAGTTTTTTTAAATAACAGTTTTAAAACAAAAGAAATTGATGAAGCAACTCGTATGAGAACACTTGTTATTGAAAAAGCAAAAACAGGAAAATTTGGCATTGAACCGACTTATTGGTTTAAAATGCAAAGTGAAAAATTAAATACATTAAAAGTAAATGTGGTAGCTCTTGCAAATGATTTGGGAAATAAGGCAGAAGACTTGGAAAGTGAAGCTAAAACAACGCTGTTATACTTTTCCATTTCCACTTTCTTGATTGTTCTATTGGCTATAATATTTGCTTTTGTTTTGTCAAATAACTTGTTAAAACAATTGGGTGGAGAGCCGTCAGTTGTCGTAGAAATGGCAACACGTATAGCTGATGGGGATCTTACTATTGAAATTTCCAACAAAGATAAACATACAGGCTTGTATGGTGCAATGATAAAAATGGTTGAAAAACTGAAAGAAGTTATTCAAACAGTGCAAGATTCTGCTGAAAATATTTCAACAGCAAGCGGCCAAATGACATCAGCAGCAGAGCAGATGTCAGAAGGTGCAAATGAACAGGCAAGCTCAGCGGAAGAAGTATCTTCTTCCATGGAACAAATGGCAGCCAACATTCAGCAAAATACCGATAACTCTAAACAAACTGAAAAAATTGCTGAAAAAGCTGCACAAGACATAGGCGAAGCCAATGGAGCTGTTGCGAAAACGGTTGGGTCCATGAAAACGATTGCTGGAAAAATTTCAATAATTGGAGAAATTGCGCGGCAAACAAATCTATTAGCCCTTAATGCAGCTGTAGAAGCAGCTCGTGCAGGTGAACATGGTAGAGGATTTGCAGTTGTGGCTGTAGAAGTTCGAAAGCTTGCAGAAAGAAGCCAAGCTGCAGCTTCCGAAATAGATGTGCTTTCTTCCTCAAGCATGGATGTTGCCAATCGCTCAGGCAAATTGCTTGAAGAATTAGTTCCGGATATTAGAAAAACTTCTGAATTAGTACAAGAAATTTCGGCTGCAAGTGTTGAACAAAACTCCGGTGCCGATCAGGTAAATAGTGCTATTCAGCAACTTAACGTGGTTGTGCAACAAAACGCTGCATCGGCCGAAGAGCTTGCTGCTGGATCTGAAGAGCTTAATTCACAGGCTATTCAGTTAAAAGAAGCGATAGCTTATTTTAAGCTTACGGAGGATAAATCAAAAAAACAAATGGAACAAAAAAAACAAATTGAAAAATTTGAAAAAAAAGGGAAAACTGAAAAAGTCAAAATCGATAGTTATAAAACAATAGTTTCGATGAATCATGAAAATCAGTCGAACGGGAAAAAAGGAGCCGACATTAATTTAAAAAATACAGATGAAAGTTTTCATAGTGACACTATTGACAAAGGTTATGAGAAGTTTTAGAAATAATTAATTGCTGATTAAAACTAACTTACTATATGCAAATTTCTTTACAACCATCAAACAGAACAAAAGTTAGAAAAACAAAAATGTTTATTGAAGGGTTTTTAACAATTCAATACGCAGGCCAGTTTTTAGAAAAAACAAAAGACACATTGTGTAATTATGACATTATTGATATTGTTGTGAAGAACGTTCAAGATATAGATTTAACTTTTATTCAACTAATTGTTTCAATGAAAAAGGTTAAGGAAGAAAAGAAAATTAAAATAATATATGAGCTAAGTAGCGAGCATAACAATTTGTTAAAGAACTGCGGATTCGAAAATCTATTTATTTAAAATAGATTTTTTCCATCCCATTGAATTTATAAAAATCATTTATAAAATAAATTAATTATGAAAAAAAAAATTCTATACTTCCTATTCTTTTTTTCCTCACAGGTATTTTTTGCACAAGATGCTCCTAAGCTGGACTCTATTACGAAAAAGGAAAAGCCTAAACTCTCATTTAAGATGATTGGTTCAGTAACAATGAGTATGCATAAGCATAATGATACCTCTTTGGTTTCAACATTCCTGAATTTTGGTGGACCAGGTCTTCGATTAGAATATGGTAAGTTAGCTGTTTCTTATTGTATGTTCCCATCACTGCGATTCTTTCAAAGTGGTAAAGATAAAACATTGACTGCTGTACCAATTTTAGGAACTGGTCTTCAATTGAGTTATAAAAAAATTGCACTTGCTTTTCCAATGTATTATTTAGCAAGTCCGCGAACAAAAAATAATATATGGATTATGAGTATAGGACTCGGTTATAAATTATAAAAAAGGTTTTATAACATAAAAATTGACACTATCATATACTCTATTTATTACAAACACTTGTTAGTAAAAAATAATAAATGAAAAAAAGAATCTTAATTATAGATGATTCTGAAAGCATACGTGAACTGCTTGGCAATGCGCTTGAAAATGCGGGGTATGATGTTATTAAAGCAATTGATGGAAAAGATGGTGTTTCGAAATTAGAAGAACCTAATATTTTCCTGATAATTTCTGACTTAAATATGCCGCAAATGGATGGAATTGAAGTAATAAAACATTTGCGCAAACATCCGGTATATCAATTCACACCTATTATTGTTTTAACAACCGAATCGCAGGAAGCTAAACGAATGGAGGCAAAAGAAGCTGGCGCTACAGGTTGGATGACAAAACCTTTTAATACAGATAAATTAATAACCGTTATTAAAAAGATTATTCGCTAATGGATAATATGAAACACATATATATCGAGGAGGCCAAGGAGTTATTTGAAAGTCTCGAAAAATCATTATTAGTTCTCGAAAAATTCCCGAATGACAAAACGGCTATAAGTGAAGTTTTTCGGATAATGCACACAATAAAAGGAAGTAGCGGCATGTTTGGCTATACAAACATTACACAGTTTCTTCACAATCTCGAAACAATATACGATTTGATCAGAAATGAAAAACGTCAACTTTCCAAAGAAATACTTGATGTTACGCTTCAATCACTCGATCATTTGAAAGTAATAATACATGATGATGAATTAATTTTCGGTAATAATAAAAAAAAGCATAACGAACTTTTAATAACAATTGAATTTCTTATTAATGAAAATGGGGCGGAAAAAACTGAATCCATTATTGAAAACGAGGAAGCGGTGTCGTCATTAGAATGGAGCACATACTACATTAAGTTTATCCCTAGTGTTGAAATTTTAAAAAAGGGAACGAACCCTCTTTATTTAATCGATGAACTTCATTCTTTGGGAGAATGTATTGCTTTGCCAAGAATGAAAGAACTGTGTAGTCTTGAACTTACAGATCCTTCATGTTGTTACACTGCCTGGGAAGTTTTTATTGCCAGCAATTCAAGTATTGAAACGTTAAAAGAAGTGTTTGTATTCGTTGAAAATGAATGCACTTTAACCGTTTCAGAAATAGCACCTTTTAATTTAATTGCCGATAAAACTTTTTGCAATACCTTTTGTTCAAATACCCTTGAGGCTGATTTTATAAATACAGAAGACATAAATGAATGGGTGGATAATCAAATTCAGAATGAGAATAAACAATCAAATTCTAAAGCGATTACTGTACCAAAACATTACACCGAAATAATAAATCAAAAGGAAAAAAGTATAACGAGCATACGTGTTTCATCCGATAAATTAGATGAACTGATGGGCATAGTGAGTGAACTTGTAACTACTCA
The DNA here is from genome assembly GCA_001769385.1 of Bacteroidetes bacterium RIFCSPLOWO2_12_FULL_35_15. Lineage (GTDB taxonomy): Bacteria > Bacteroidota > Bacteroidia > 2-12-FULL-35-15 > 2-12-FULL-35-15 > 2-12-FULL-35-15. The sequence goes on from MEPB01000070.1 coordinate 64,325, forward strand.
AGCCGGCTTAAAATTACTTGCAGAAAATACAAATAACATGCATTTAGATGCTTTTTCCGAAACCATTGAAAAGCTGACAAGAAGATTAAGAGATGTTTCATTTGGCATGACCTTAATTCCTGTAAATACAATGTTCGGACGTTTTCAAAGACTCGTTCGCGATATCTCATATGATTTAAACAAAGAAATTGACTTCGTTACCGAAGGTGGCGAAACAGAATTAGACAAAACAATTATCGAAAGCCTTACAGATCCTTTGATGCATATATTACGAAACTGCTTAGATCATGGTATTGAAAATGCAGAAGAACGAAAGAAAAAAGGGAAATCACCAAAAGGTAAAATTACATTAAAAGCATACTATTCAGGAGCATCGGTTTACATACAGGTTTCAGATGATGGCAAAGGTATAGATCTCGATAAAATAAGATCCAAAGCAATTGAAAAAGGTTTAATTCAGCACGATTCTATAATGAGCGATAAGGAAATTCTTGAGCTTATTTATGCTCCGGGTTTTTCCACAGCCGAAAAAATTACGGGTGTTTCCGGTCGCGGTGTTGGGATGGATGTTGTTAAACGCAATATTTCCAATTTGCATGGGGAAATAAGTACAGAAACAGAAATTGACCAAGGATCCAAATTTAGTATTAAACTTCCTCTAACGCTATCAATCATTGATGGTTTACTCGTGAAAATTGGAAACGTTTTTTATATAATTCCTTTGTCGGTTGTTGATAAATGTTATGAAGTAAAAAGAAACGAGCTTGATAATTTTAATAAACTAATTGTTTTTGATGGGAACCAAATTCCATTTTTAGATTTAAGAGTAGAGTTTGAAGTTCATGAAAAGGAACCCCTGATTCAGCACGTAATAGTAGTAAATAATGAAGATAGAAAAGTCGGACTAGGTATCGATTCAATTGTTGGTGAGTATCAAGCGGTAGTAAAACCATTAGGAAAACATTATAATGGTCAGGATTATATTTCTGGAGCAACAATACTTGGAGATGGCACTATTGCATTAGTCTTGGATTCAAACAGAATAATAAAAAGATATAAAATTAACCATTTAAGAACGGAGGAATTAGTATGACCCAATTAGTTGCTACAGAAAAAGGGATTTTAAAATCGTATTTAACTTTTCAACTAAATGAAGAAAAGTTTGCAGTTAATGTTGGCCAGGTAATCGAAATTGTGGAAGTCCCTAATATTACTAAAATCCCTAATTCACCAACTTACTTGCTTGGAGTAATAAATCTCAGAGGGAGCATTCTTCCTGTTGTTGATGCTCGTATAAAATTCGGATTAAAAGCAAATGAATATACTGTAAATACATGTATCCTAGTGTTACAACTCTTGTTGGACGATGAGCAAATTATGCTTGGCGCTTTGGTTGATGCTGTAAATGAAGTATTCGATGTTGAGCAAGAACAGATACAACCTTTTCCTGCCATAGGCACAAGTTATAAAGCTGAATTTATAAAAGGAGTTATTAAAGACAAAGATCAATTTGTCTTTATTTTGAATATTGATAAAGTGTTTTCAGTAATGGAAATGGAGTCCATAAAAATTGTTCAGGAAAATATAATAGGGACAGATAAGAAAGAGAATCAAAAGACAGTAGAATAACTAAAATAAGTAATTTTTAATATTAATTTATTTAAAAGTAATTTGAAAAAATGGAACTACTAAAATGGACTGATGATTACAGCGTGGGAATAGTAATAATTGATTACCAGCATAAACGCTTAGTTATGTTAATTAATAAACTGTATGATTCAATGCTTGAAGGAAAAACGATGGAGTCCATAACAGAGATATTTGAAGGACTGGAGGATTATATAAAAAATCATTTCGAAACCGAAGAAAGTTTTTTTAAGGAATTTAATTACGAAGATATGAAAACACATATTAAAGAACATAAAGTTTTTGTGGATCAAATTTCTCAATTAAAAAAAGATTATTTATCAGGTAAAAATACTGTTTCGGTAGAGTTACTGGATTTTTTGAAGAATTGGTTAAGTGAACATATCCTTGGGTCGGATAAAAAATATATTTCTTGCTTTAAGGAAAATGGTGTTATTTAAGTATCATCAAACAAATTCAACGAGTAATCAAAAATGGTTTACAAGTAAAGCCAATTCAAATTTTTATTCTTGCATAACTTACAACCTTAAAACTTCAAATGGATAAGTTAAAAAGTACTATAAGTAATGATTTTCATTCATCTAAAATGTCTGAATCAGATTTTAAGGTGCTAAGTGAATTTATTTACAAAGAATATGGTATTAAAATGCCTCCTTCTAAAAAAATATTACTTGAAAGCCGACTGCAAAAACGACTCAAAGCAAACCATATTGATACTTTTAAAGAATATTGCGAATATGTGTTTTCCGAAAAGGGAAATGAAACAGAAATAGTTCACATGATAGATGTGGTTTCAACTAATAAAACTGATTTTTTCAGAGAACTTGCTCATTTCGAATATATGAACGAAGTATTACTTCCTTCATTTACTTCACAAAATAGTAATGAAATCAAGATCTGGAGCTCAGCATGCTCAAGCGGTGAAGAACCCTATACTATTGCAATGGTAATGAGTGAATATAATCTGCAACATTCACCAATAAATTTTCACATACTTGGAACAGATATTTCAAGCGCAGTGCTTCATAAAGCTGAAAATGCGATTTATGCTGAAGACAGAATAAAAGAAATTCCACATTCTATTCTGAGAAAATATTTTTTAAAAAGTAAGGATCTAACAAAACCAACAGTACGGGTGGTTTCTGAAATAAGAAAAAAGGTCGCTTTCTGCAGATTAAACCTGATGGCCGATAATTACCCTATCTCTGAAAGTTTTGATATTATTTTTTGTAGAAATGTACTTATCTATTTCGACCGGATAACGCAAGAGAAAGTAATTGGCAAACTGTGTGAAAAACTTAAACCGAACGGGACATTTTTTCTTGGACATTCAGAATCATTACTTGGTATGGATTTACCTTTGAAAAACATAAAACCTACTATTTTTAAAAAAATATAAAACATGAATAGGTTAGAGGACATAGAGTTATTAAAGGAACTCGAAGTAAGATTGTTAGAAAATAAACAAACTTTCGAAAAGCAGCAGTTGTTGATGTTGCAGCTTATTGAAACAAACAAAAAACTGGAGGAATCAGAAAAATTAAAATCACAATTTCTGTCTAATATCAGAAACGAAATTAATAATCCCTTAACTTCTATTCTGGTACTTTCTGATAATATAAAAAATATGCAGCAAATAGATGAACATAAAATTCGATTATTTGCAGCGATGATTAGCGAAGAAGCAATTAAATTGGATTTTCAGTTTAAAAATATTTTTGTTGCCGCTGAAATTGAAGCTGGAGAGATTTCAATGCGACTAATAAAAACAGATGTGAAAGAAATAATTTCGACTATTGAGAAATTATTTACGCCTTTTTATTCTAGAAAAAATATTGAAATTAAAATAGAAAATAATTTACCTGAAGGGTACTTATTGAAAACCGACAATCAAAAACTGAATTTAATTTTGAGTAATCTCGTTGCAAATGCAATAGAATACAGTTCAGCCGAAAGTGAAATTATCATTGCTGTTTTTCAAAAGGATAATAAAATACTATTTTCGATTCAGGATTTTGGAATAGGAATATCGCCCGAAAATCATTCAATTATTTTTGATCGTTTTGTACAACTTGACAATGGAAGCAAGAAATCGCATAGCGGACATGGTATAGGTTTATCAATAGTAAAATCTCTACTAGATTTACTTGGTGGAACTATTGAGATAAATAGTAGCGAAGGTAATGGGAGTAAGTTTACTATCCTGCTGCCTGATAATATTGAACAAAAGGAGCAAAAAGAAATTTTGGAAGAAGATGATGAATTTTTATTCTGAAAATAATGATGGAGCTGTTACGCAAATATATTTACAACCTTGTCAGCTATTTGCGTTACATGGCGAATATAGGGTAACAACTGTATTGGGTTCTTGTATTGCCGTTTGTTTATATGATCCAATACAAAAAATCGGAGGAATAAATCATTTTATGCTGCCGCTTTGGAATGGAATTGAACTTGCTTCACCAAAATATGGAAATATCGCAATAGAAAAGCTGATTGAAAAACTTAATTCATTAGGAAGTAAAACATCACAGTTGGAAGCGAAAATATTTGGTGGGGCTAATCAGGTGAGTACAATTTTAAATATTGGTGAACGTAACATTCTTGTTGCAAAGCAACTATTAAGTGAACATAAAATACCGATTAAATCCGAAAATGTGGGTGGCACTAAAGGTAGAAAAATTATTTTCGAAACAAATACAGGATCTGTTTTAATGAAATTTTTAATCAAATGAAAAAAATCCGGGTATTAATAATTGATGATTCTGCCATTGTAAGACAAACATTGCAATCAATTCTGGAGTCAGACCCTGAAATTGAAGTGATGGGTACTGCATCAGATCCCTTCATTGCTGTTATCAAGATAAAAGAAGAATTACCGGATGTAATAACCTTAGATGTAGAAATGCCAAGAATGGATGGATTGACTTTTTTGCAAAAAATAATGTCGCAGCATCCGATACCTGTTGTTGTGGTTTCAACTCTGACAACTGTTGGTTCTGAAACAGCAATGAAAGCACTTGAATATGGAGCGGTTGAGGTAATCGCAAAACCAAAAGTGAACACAAAAGAAGCTCTTTCCGAATCAAAAATTCAATTATGCGATGCTGTAAAAGCTGCTTCATTGGCTAAAATTAAACGAAAAAAAATTACTCTTAGCCATGTGCAAAAAAAACTCAATGCAGATGTTATTCTAAAAAAACCTTTAAGTTACAGTATGATGCAAACAACTGAAAAAGTTATTGCAGTGGGAGCATCAACGGGAGGGACAGAAGCCTTGAAACTTTTTTTAGAAGCGATGCCATCCGACTCTCCGGGCATTGTAATTGTTCAGCATATGCCTGAAATGTTTACCAAGCAATTTGCTCAGCGATTAGACAAAACCTGTAAGATAACTGTAAAAGAAGCGGAACAAGGAGATTCAGTGCTCAGAGGACATGCATTGATCGCACCAGGAAATTTTCACATGCTGTTGAACAGAAGCGGAGCAAGGTATTTTGTTGAAATAAATAATGGTCCATTGGTAAACAGGCACAGGCCTTCAGTTGATGTATTGTTTAGAACTGTAGCGAAATATGCAGGAAAAAATGCTATAGGAGTAATCATGACAGGAATGGGAGGCGATGGGGCAATTGGTCTGTTAGAAATGAAAGAAGCCGGTGCACATACCATTGCTCAAGATGAAAACTCCTGTGTTGTATTTGGTATGCCCAAAGAAGCGATTGCTTTGGGTGCTGCTAAAGAGATTTTGCCATTAACAGAAATTGCAAACAGAATCATTAAACTAGATAAACTAAACAAATAATTAAATATGGGAAAAACAGTACTCATTGTGGACGACTCGTTATACATGCGAACACAAATAAATGAAGCGCTAATAAAAGCAGGCTTCGAAATTATTGGGCAGGCTGCAAATGGCGAGCAAGCTATAGAAATGGCACTAGAACTCAAGCCGGATCTTATTACGTTGGATAATATTCTGCCGGATATGATCGGAATTGATATTCTTAAAATCTTAAAACAGGAAGAGAAAATTGATTCAAAAGTAATTATGATTAGTGCCGTTGGTCAAGAGGCTGTGATAAAAGAAGGGATGGAACTTGGGGCATCTGATTACATTGTAAAACCATTTACTCCTGAAGGCTTGGTAGTTGTGGTTAATAAGATAATGTTGGCGCCATAAAAAATATGGCTATATAAAAACTGGTGTTACCCGAAATTAGTTTTCAGCTAACACAAGTTTTTATATTTCATATTTGAAAGTGATACAAAAGAGAATGGAATTAAGAATCATCTATTAATAATTAAAAAATAGTTTTATGAGCAGCTTAACAGAAATGGAAATGAGTACGATTAAAGATGTTTTAAATATTGGCTTTTCGAAAGCTGCTGAAACTTTATCTTTTTTTATGGCTGAAAAAATAAGTATTGAAGCATTTGATTTTAAAATAGAAGAGATCGATTTTTATAAAAATAATTTTCGGTTTAAAGCGGACTCAAAGTATATATTAACAACTAAAATAATAGGAGAAATAAATGGTTCATGTTACCTGGTTTTCTCAAAAGCGGATACAGCAAAACTGTTTGAATTAGGTCTTCCCAAAAATTTAATTGAAGAAAGCGAAGATTATAAAGAGATGTCAAAAGGCTTGTTACTGGAACTGGATAATATCGTTAGTGCTTCTGTTATTACTCAATTTGCAAACCTCTTAAAATGCAAAATGCATGGCGGAGTACCATCCATATGGGAAATGAAAGATAATTCAAACGCAGAGAAAGAGTTATTTGCCAATAATCTGGACGATTCCTATATTTTGAATTTTAAATCAAAATTTATTTCATCTTCAACAGCGGAAAATTTTTCACCGGAATTTATTTGGGTTTTAACACCAACATTTGTTGAAAAGGTGAAAGAAACGATCATTAGAAATAGCAAAACAACAAACTAAAGAGTATTATATTTAATGATTGCAGAAGTTAAAATATTGTTTTTTATTTTTCTAGCTTATATAATTGTGCTTATTCTAATTAGATTGGTTCTTATAAAAAACGGTTTTTCATTTTCTGTATGCCCTTCATGCAAAAAAAAAATTACAAGAACAAAAAGAAATAAACTGTTGAGATTAACAGGAAGACTTACCTTAGGTGTTCTCTCCTTTAGGATAGTTAAATGTACCGAATGCAACTATAATGGTTTTTTTTTACGGAAATTTCGCCTGAAACATTAATAAATTAGCCTCCAGCACTGCTTTGTAGTTCTTGATTATTTTAAAAAGATGTAAAAAAAGCAGTCGAAAAAAGCAAGCTATTCTACTTTAAAAATGAGTTATTAGATGCATGTTGAATATTAGTATGCTAACCTTAACGTCAAGTTTTTCATTTATTAGTTGAATTATCCTACGTATTTTATCGTACCCTAATTTATCAAAACATGATATTCGTCATGTTTTTTACTTATTCGAAATGAGGTGTTAAAACGTATTGCCTTCCTCCCAATACATTCATTGCTTTGTATCATAAATTAAATCTATAAAAAATGATTATTGCAATTTGCAATCATAAAGGAGGAACCGGTAAAACAACTACCACCATCAATTTGGGAAGGGCCTTGGCTTTGCGCAAAAAATCAGTGCTGTTGATTGATTTAGATTCTCAGGCAAACCTTAGCTATTCATTAGGAATAATTCCTAGTGAAAAAAATATAGGAGAAGTGTTATTTAAAAAACTTCCTTTGGATCAAGCTATCGTCAACAGAGAAGGAATGGATATTATTCCTGCAAACACAGATCTCCATGAATACGAAGAGTCGATCATAAAAAATAATTATGGTTACCTGCTTTTAAAAGATGCTATAGGAAATTTAAATTATGATTTTATTTTAATTGATTGTCCTCCTTCGCAATCAACCTTAAACATAAGCGCTTTTTGCGCTGCCGATAAAGTTTTGGTGCCAATGCTAATGGATGTATTAAGTCTTCAAGGCCTTAATCAGATATTAAAAACTATAAAAGAAGTAAAGGAAAACCTGAATTCGAAATTAGAAATTTTAGGTGTGCTGGGTGTTTTGGTTGACGAGCGCAGGCAACTTACCCGAGAAATATTAGAACATATACAAAAAAATTATCCGGTTACAGTTTTTAATAATTATATCCATGCAAATGTAAAAGCCGCAGAGGCTCCATCGCACGGTGTATCCTTGTTAGAATATGCTCCTGCTTCACGGGGAGCAACAGACTATATCGCTTTAGCAAACGAATTGCTTAAAATTTATAAAAACTGAAAACATAATATCAGGAATTAATACTAACCAATTTAAAAATAAAAACATGGCTTTAGGGAAAAATATGGGTGGCCCGGAAATGGGGCAAACACAAAATAATAATCAGTCAACTAATACTAATCAATCAGAAGAAATGATGGAACAAAAAACAAATGGAGCCGATGTTCATAAACTAAATTCAGATGAAATAGCCACATTAAAACAAAGAATAGAAGAGCTGGAAACAGAAAAAGATCAGATTCAACGGGAAGTTGAAGCAAGGATGCTTTCAGTTGACCAGGCATGTATTGTTTCCGAAACCGATACCAGAGGATACATCACCTATGTGAACGATAAACATTGCGAAGTATCTCAATACACACGTGAAGAATTGGTTGGCGCCAATCAAAATATTGTTCGTCATCCTGATATGAAGAAAGAAGTTTTCAAGGAAATGTGGGCAACTATCGGGCGTGGAAAGATTTTCCGTGGACTGGTAAAAAACAGAAGAAAAGATGGTACTCCTTATTATGTGGATGGCATATTTACTCCTGTAATCGGATCGAACGGTAAGCCAATTAAATATATCGGGATTCGTTTTGATATTACTGATACTGTACTTGAGCAACAGCGTATGAAAGGAATCGTGGATGCAATTGACACCTCCTATGCATTCATTGAATTTGACACGAAAGGAAACGTGGTTGTAGCAAACGAAAATCTCCTAAAATTAATGGAATATTCTATGGATGATATTAAAGGAAGACATCATAGAATGTTTGTAGATAAATCATATGCAAGCTCTAACGACTACACAAGGTTTTGGGAAGAATTGGCGTCAGGTAAAGAGCAAATTGATCAATACAAACGTATTACACGATCTGGAAAAGAAGTATGGTTACAAGCTGTTTACTCTCCTGTAAAAGATGAAATGGGAAGGATCATAAAAGTAGTGAAAGTTGCAACAGATATTTCCAGCCAAAAAAACGTGTTGTTTGATGTGCAGAAAATTGTTGAAATAGCTGGGAAAGAAGGCAATTTGAATGAACGAATTCCTACAAAAAATGTAGATAGCAAATTGATAGAATTAGTGGAAGGGGTTAATAATTTAATGGATATTTTATCGAAACCAATTGGCGTTGTGCAAGAATTAGCGCATATGGTTGCTTCCTCCGCTGAAGAAATGATGGCGAAAGGAGACCAAATGCAGCGCAACACGCAAGAGATGGCATCCGCTATTCAGCAAATGGCAGAAGGTGCGCAACAGCAAGCTCAACAAACAGATGAAGTTTCTAAATTAGTGGATGGCGTATTAAAAGCTGCAGGAGAAATGTCTGCGAAATCAGAAATAATAAATAAAGCAGCGGAACGCGGACAAGAAAGTAGCAACAGTGGATTGATCACTATTAAAAAAGTGGTAGAAAATATGAATGAGATTCAAGAATCTGCTAAATCCACTTCCGATTCAATTGTGGTACTTACCCAACGTGCAGAAGATATCGCAAATACTTTAAATGTAATTACTGACATCGCTTCTCAAACAAATCTATTGGCTTTAAATGCTGCTATAGAGGCAGCTAGGGCAGGTGATGCAGGAAGGGGGTTCGCAGTAGTTGCTGAAGAAATAAGAAAGTTGGCAGAAGACTCCCGCAAATCGGCAATAGATATTGCAAAAGTAATTCGCGAAGTGCAAAAAGATGTGACTTCGGCCAGCAAGGCAATAGACAGTATGGATCATAGTGTAAAGAGCGGGAACAGTGCCTCAAAAGAAGCTGAATCAGTATTTGAGAGTATATCAATTTCCAGCAATGAGACATTAATTTTATCAAAAGAAATACTTGCGGCAACAGGTTTACAAAAAGAAGCGATGACCAACACTGTGAAGAGTATCGAAAAAATTGTAGTAGTCTCCGAAGAAACGGCTGCAGGGACAGAGCAAATAGCAACCTCTTCAAAAGAACTAAGTGGAGGCATGACAGAAGTAGGTGCAACAAGTAAAGACCTTGCAGATGTTGCTAATCAATTGTTAGAAAGCGTTGCTAAATTCAAAATTGATAAAAAATAATTAACCTCCCTTAACCTATTATAATATGGAAAATAAAGATACTGCCACGCTGGAAGAAGTTAAAAAAGAGGCCGCTGCTTACACAAAAAAAAATGATGTAGGCGAACGTATGCAACTAATTATTTTTAAACTTGGCAAAGAGGAATATGCAATGAATATTGACCAGATAAAAGAAGTGGTCATTACTCCACGAATTGCAAAAGTGCCTCAAACAGCCATGTATATAAAAGGAGTAGCAAACATACGTGGAAATATTATTGCCATAATGGATCTCGAGGAACGTTTTAATTTGATTGAAAAAACAGATCAACCTAACTCCGAAACAATTGCTAATTACACCCTGGTTGTAGAAAGCGAAGAGTTTAAAGTTGGCATTTTAGTAAAAGAGGTTCCTAATACATTAAGTGTTAACACAACTGATATAGATAGCTCTTCAGAAATAATACGTTACACGGCTTTAGATGAGAGGTGTATTAAAGGAATTGTAAAATCAGGTGAACGGATGATAATTATGATCGATATGTTTGAATTGTTGGCGATTGACGAACATGTTAAAAAAGTGAATACTATATAAAATAAGACCCAATTCAATTTGGAAATGTCAACTCGAAAATAAAAATAAAAAAGTGCTTTTTTCTTGTTGAAATAAATGGATCAACGCGTTAGGGATAGTAGCGAAAATCCTTTTGAGAGGAACGAACAAAAGATTGAAGCGTATAGCCCGGCCCGCAAGGAAACGCCCCAATATTAATCAACAAAACAAAATAAACATGAAAAAAGTACTAATAGTTGATGATTCAATGTATATGCGCACACTGATAAGTGATGCGTTAACTAAAGCAGGGTATGAAATTGTAGCACAGGCAGCCAATGGAGAGGCGGCTATTGATATGGCTCTGGAGCACAAGCCTGATTTAATTACACTGGATAATATTTTGCCTGATATGATTGGCACAGATATTTTAAGAGTTTTAAAACAAGATGAAAAACTTGTTTCAAAAATCGTAATGATCAGTGCTGTTGGGCAAGAATCTGTTATTCAGGAAGGAATGGAATTGGGTGCAGCAAATTATATCGTAAAACCGTTTACCGCTGAAAGTTTGGTTGCAACTATCAATAAAGTTTTTGAATAATGAAAATGCCAATAAAAATTTTATTGGCTGATGATTCAGGTTTAATGCGATTGTTGGTAAGTGACATTTTAAAATCTGATAAGGATATTGAAGTTATTGCAACAGCATCAAACGGAAAAGATGCAGTCGAAAAAACTATGCTTCATAATCCCGATGTGGTTGTAATGGACATGAACATGGGCGAATATGATGGTTTGTATGGTATTGAAAAAATCATGAAAAATCACCCCACACCAATTGTTATTTTGAGTGCAGTAGGTAATACAGATTTTCCAATAATTGAAAAGGGATTAAAATTAGGAGCTGTTGATTATGTGAATAAACCCGCACAAAACAATACAAAAGTAAAAGAAGTAGAACAAGAATTAATTCAAAAAATAAAAGCGGCTGCTACGGCAAATATAGAAGCCGGAAAAGTAATAAACGAAATAAAAATAAATAGCTACACCCATACTTTTATAAATTTAAATTATGATGTGGTAGTAATTGGTTCATCGACTGGTGGACCTGGTGCTGTGGAAAGTTTAATAAAAAATTTACCTGATAATATGGCTGTCCCGGTTTTAATTGCACAACATATGCCGTCTAATTTTGTTCCCTCATTTGCAGCGAGATTAAACGAATTAAGTTCATTAAATATTAGTATGGCTCGCAGAGGAGACCTGCTAAAACCCGGCAGTATATTTATTGCTCCCGGGAGCAGAAATATGGTAGTTAAAAGAAATGAAACGGGTGAAGTAGAAATTGATTTCATTTCAAAAACATTTAAAGAATTTAACTATCCATCAGTTGATTGTTTAATGATTTCAGTCGCAGAAGCATATGGTAATAGAGCTATTGGCGTTATTTTAACAGGAATGGGCAAAGATGGTGCACAAGGTATGAAAGCAATAAAAGAAAAAGGTGGATATACCATCGCTCAAAATAAAGAAACCTGTATTGTTTATGGAATGCCAAAAGAAGTCGTTGATAATGGAAATGCGCTTGCCATTGTTCCTATTAATGAAATAGGCGGATTCATTGTTAGTTGTTTGTCATAAAAATTTAATTATGGATAAAGAAAACGAATACAAAGAAATGTTTTTGGCAGAGGCGCTGGAAAATTATGAAGAACTGAATAAGTTATTCACCGCGCTTGAAAAAAACGGAAACGATAAAAAAGCGATAGATGCAATATTTCGCATCACACATACACTTAAAGGTAATGCGATGGGAATGGGCTTTGACGCAATTGCCGGATTAAGTCATGTTTTAGAAGATGTGTTTTCGGAAGCAAAAAATGGTTCGCTGATTTTAGATCCCGGTTTATTTGATATACTGTTTAAAGCAAATGACAAATTAGGCGAATTAATTAATGCAATCACTACTAACGAAGATGTAAAATACAAAGGCATTAAAACAAAACTGGAAGTTTTTTTACGTAATGTTAAAAAACCTATTGGGACGGAAGGTAATAAAATTGAAACAAAAGAAAATGTTGCGAATATTGAAAAAAGCTTAACATCCTCAGACATGGGGTCAACTTTCGTTGTTTCAAATGAAAGAGAAAAAGTGGAAAGTGAAGAAGATGACAATCAACCCAAAGTTATTTTTTCTGATCTGGTACAAATACCTGTTCGTAAGTTAGATGGCCTGATGAATTTAGTGGGAGAATTAATAATTGAGCGGGATAGTTTGATCGCTCGAGGATTAGAAAGTGGCGGAAGCACCTCTGAATATGCTCGTTTGCAACGAATAACTTCTGATCTGCAATATGGTGTAATGGATGTTAGACTGGTGCAGGTAGGGTTTTTATTTAATAAATTTCACCGTGTATTAAGAGATGCAGCTTCCCTTGAGGAAAAAAAAGCAAACCTTATTTTAGAAGGCACAGAAATTGAAATCGACAGAAACATTTTAAAAATCATGAGCGATTCGCTCATTCATTTAATTAGGAATTCTATCGGTCATGGAATTGAAAAACCGGAAGCTCGCAGGCTTGCCGGAAAAAATGAAGTTGGTAGTGTTTATTTAAAAGCGCGAAATGAAAAAGATTCTGTTATAATTGAAATTACTGATGATGGATACGGTATTGACCCAAACGCTATTAAGAAAAAAGCGATTGAAAAAAAAATAATAACTAAAGAATTTGCAGATTCATTAACAAGAGATGAAATTCTTCAGATAATTTTTGAACCTGGCTTTTCGAATGCCGAAAAAATCACGGAAGTTTCCGGGAGAGGAGTTGGAATGGATGTTGTAAAAAGAGCAACTGAATCAATTGGGGGTAAAATTAGTTTAAAAACGGAATTAGGAAAAGGTTCAACTATTACACTTTCTCTCCCATCCTCCATGGCAGTGAAGGGGGCTTTATTATTTGAATTAAACCAGCAAGAATATGCAATACCATTAACCTATACAGAGGCTGTTGTGTCTCTTAAAAAAAATGACCTGCATAAAGTCAGCAGCGGTATTATTGCCAATTATTTAGGGAAAACAATCTCTGTCATTTTTCTGAAAGATTTATTTGCTATGAATTCATTTGATGAATTATACCAGGAAAATGCATTACATAAATCGTATGCAAACTGTAAAGCTGAAAATAAATTAGAAGTAATGGTTGTTTCTTATAACAATAAATATTTTGGTTTAGTGGTTGATAAACTTTTACAACAAAAAGAAATAGTGGAAAAAACGCTTTCAAGGCCAATAGACACGTTGGATCTGTTTAGTGGTGCAACAATATTAGGAAATGGCAGTGTTTGTCTGGTCCTTGATATTGCAGCAATTGCAAATGTATGTTTTAAAGAAAAATTCATTAAAAAGGTATAATATTATGACAATCGAACTTAATCAGGTAGAATTAGATATTACGAAGGAAATCATAAGTATTGGAATAGCAAAAGCTGCTGACTCTTTTTCTTTTTTTATTAAAGGAAAAGTAATGATCAACTTAATGGATCTGAAAGTAAATTTTAAAAATTATTTTCCACTTTCAAGAAAATATCCTACAGATAGAAATTACCTGTTAACAACCGTAATTAAAGGTGAACTGAAAGGAGAATCGTATTTGTTATTTAATGAGCAGGAAGCCGAAAGTATTGTTGATGCTAATTTACCTGATAACATAAAAAATAATCCCGTTGAAAAGGCAAAAATGACAGAAGCATTTTTATTGGAAATTGATAATATTATTACAGCATCAGTGATAACCCAATTTTCAAATATATTTCAACGTAAAATATATGGTGATGTACCCTCTTTAAATATTTTGTTAGGTAATGAGATTAATCAGTTTCTGAGTGCAAATCACAACAAAGATTTAAATGTTATATATTTTAATGCAAGATTTATAACAGAAAATACTGAAATAAATCCTGAATTTATCTGGCTGATGGATGATACATTTTTTGAAGAAGTAAAAAAACTTCTTAGTAATGAAAAAAAGTTGGAATTATTTCAAAAAATAAACAGCACAAATTAATGCTTGAACACAATACAAAAATATTTCCATTTTCAAAAATAATCGCAACAGGAAATCCTAAACGAGAGATTAGCGATGCCGAACTTGATTCGATTACCAATGCCGTAAAAACACGATACGGCATTGATTTTACCAATTATGAAAAGGCATCTTTAAAACGTGGCTTTGCGCGTTTGATACAAAAACAAGGCTTGGGTGATATCATGGGGCTGTGGTCAAAAATAATGAAAGACAAAGATTTTTTGCTTCAATACATTGATGACCTGACAGTGAATTTGACGGAATTATTTAGGAATCCTGAAATATGGATCAAACTAAAAGAAGATATACTGCCAAAATTAAAAACAAATCCAAAATTAGATTTCTGGCATGCCGGCTGCTCTAGTGGTGAAGAAGTTTACACCATGGCGATGGTTTTACAAGATCGGAATTTATTACATAAATCAACTGCTCTTGCAACCGATTTAAGTGCTACCATATTGGAACAGGCAAAAAAAGGAGAATACTCCAATGTTTTAGTTAACAGATATTTAAAGGCATGTAAACAATATTGCCCAAATAGCAAGTTAGAGGATTGGTTTGAAATTGGCGAACACGATTCTAAAATTAAAGAAAAATATAAAAAACACATTCAGTTTTTGCGCCATAATTTAGTGCAGGAACCAATGAATAAAAAATTTGATATTATTTTTTGCCGCAATGTGATGATTTATTTTGATGACGTGTTAAAAATGAAAGTGCTCAAGTTGTTTCATTCGTGTTTAAAAGAAGGTGGTTTTTTTATTATAGGATATTACGATATGCTGCCAATAGAACACCGCAGCCTATTTGAGTTATATGACTCTACAACCAGGATATATAGAAAAAAATAATTTACCTCTCCTGAAAGGATAGAAATCCTGTTGGAGTTTATTGGAAGACCATTGCAATGATAATCAAAAATCAAATGAATGAATCTCTTAAAGGAAGCGATTCGTTGAAGGAAAAGGAAACACTTATTTTTCAAAGAGTAAACAATAAACCCGGTGTTTCACTTACTGGTAATATAAATAGTTCTGTTGCAAAAATAAATTCAAGTATAAAAGCGCAAGAATCATTTAAAGAACTGAATGACTTAAAATATGCTCTCGATAAAGCTGCAATCGTTTTTATTACAAATGTGAAGGGAATAGTAACCTATGTAAATGAGAGATTTTGTGAATTAAGCCTTTACTCCAAAGATGAGTTAATTGGAAAAACACCCAGAATATTAAATTCAGGCTTTCATTCAAAGGATTTTTTTGACGATACCTGGAATACAATAAAAAATGGAAATATATGGCGGGGAGAAATAAAAAATAAAAAAAAGAATGGAGAATTTTATTGGTTAGATACAGTCATTGTTCCGATTTTAGATGAAACAGGTAAACCATATCAATATTTTTCTATTCGGTATGATATCACTGAAAAAAAGAACAAAGCGCTTTTGATCGAAAACGCCTTAAAAGAAAAAGAATTGCTAATTAATGAGATCCATCATCGTGTAAAAAACAATCTACAAATAATTTATAGCTTGATAAATTTCAAAAAAAGTTCATTCTTAGGTTTTTTAAAACAAAACCAAATGCTTGCTGAACTTCAAGGGAAAGTAATTGCGATGTCGCTGGCACATGATGAGATATACAAATCAGATAATTATACCAAAATTAATTTCGAAAATTATGTTACTCGTTTAGAAAACGATCTTTCCCGAAATTATTTACCCCAAAAAGTACATTTTAATATAAAAGGTGAAACAGTATTTATTAATTTAGAATTAGCGATTAATTGTGGAATAATACTAAGTGAAACTATTTCGAATTGCATAAAACATGCATTTTCGCATAAAATTATTCCATCTGTTAATATTTCTTTTAGTAAAAAAAAATCAGTATTTTTAATAAAAATATCTGATAACGGCATCGGATTTCCAGATGATATTATTTCAAAGAAAAGAAGCGGAATGGGTTTGGAATTAATAGAAGGTTTAGCAGCTCAAATGAAAGGGAAAATGGAAATATATAATGAGAATGGTGCCGTATATGAAATAATTATTAATATATGATTTTAAAATAAAATAAGTTTTGGGTGGGATGATAACAATTAAAAAATCTGATGAAAAAATTTTAAATATTCTACCTGAAGGAATTTTAATATTTGAAATTGAATCAAACCAGATTCTTTTTGCAAATGAATATATGTGCAATGTTATTGGCTATTCTCCTGATGATTTCATTCAGTTTTCTCTTTTCGATCTCCATCCTATTGAAACAACTAAAAATACTGTTCATCAATATTCCGAACTTCTGAATAAGGAAATAGATACTGTGAATTTGATTCCGGTTATTTCTAAGGGAAAAAAAATAATTTATTTTGATGTTGCAGGAAAAAAAATAAATTACAAAGAGAAAAAATGTTTCCTTGGAACTTTCAGAAACAGCACTCCAATTTTTGAAAAAAAAGGAAAAATACGTTCGCTTCTTACCAATCTTTCTGACATTAAGAAAGCCTTAGACCAATCGGCAATCATTGCTATTACTGATTCTAATGGGATTATTTTAGAAGCCAATGATAAATTTTGCTCCCTCTCAAAATATTCATTACCCGAATTGGTTGGTCAAAGCCACCGAATTGTAAATTCAGGATTTCATCCTAAAAGTTTTTTTGCTGATTTATGGAAATGTATTTCTTCGGGTAAGGTCTGGAATGGTGAAATTTGTAATAAAGCAAAAGATGGTTCAATATATTGGGTTGACACCACAATAACCCCATTTTTAGATTCTACGGGAAAGCCGGAACAATATATTTCTATCCGATATGATATTACTTCCAGAAAAAGAAGCGAAGAGCAATTAATTATTGCAGAAGGAATTGCTCATATAGGCAGTTTTGATGTTCTGGTGAAAGAAAATAAGCATTTTTGGTCGCAAGAAATGTACAAAATTTTGGAATTTGACCCCAAGACTACTAATGCCTCTGTAGAGAATTTTATCAACTTAATTCATCCTGATGATTTGGAATTAGTTAATCCGGCTAGTAAGGCTGACGGAACCAATACTTTTGATGATACGCTTATTTTTCGTTTAGTAATGAAAAACGGTAGCACCAAATTTATAAAGAGAAACGGCATAACTCAATTCGATACGAATGGCGCTCCTACCAGATTCTTGGGGACATTTCAGGATATTACCGAATCACTGAAAATTGAAAATGAAAAAAAACGAATAAGTGAGCAGCTTAAAGCAGCAGAAAAAATTTCAAATACTGGAAGTTGGGAATTCACCTTAAAAGATAATACTGTTTTTTGGTCTGACGGAATTTATAAAATTCTTGAATTTGATCCTGAAACAGTAAAGCCATCGTTTGAAAAATTCCTCAGCAAAGTTCATCCTGATGATTTGGAGGTTTTGGAGACTTCACACAATAATAAAGCAACTACAAAATTGAAAGATATTTCGGTTATTCGTTTTTTGATGGATGATGGCCGAACTAAAAATATCAAAAGAAACGGTATGGCTTTTTATGATGATCACAACAATTTTGTTAGATCTATTGGAACACTTCAGGACATTACAGTACAGCACGAAATTGAAAACAAACTTATTAAAAGTGAAGAATTATTCCGACTAATAACTGAGAATACCAACGATTGGATCTGCTTAAATAAGTTAGATGGTACTATCATTTATTCATCGCCTTCGTCCATAACAATTACTGGTTATGAGCCGGAAGAATTGATTGGAAAGAACCGTGCGGAATTCTTTCATGCTGAAGATTTTAATCAAGTAAAAAAATATTTATTCAAAAAAGAAACACCTAAAGAATTTTGGAACAAACTGGAGTATCGATTTGTTAAAAAAGATGGAACTATTGTTTGGCTTGAAACTTCAGGAAAAGCTATTCATGATGAACAAGGTAAAGTAATTCAATTTTGTACCGCCACAAGGGATATTAGTGATCGAAAAAGAATTAGAGAACAACTGATAACAGCTGAAAAAATTGCAAAAGTAGGCAGTTTTGAATGTTTGGTTAAAGAGGGAAAGTTTTTTTGGTCCCAGGAAATGTATGAAATATTAGAATTGAATCCTGAGAACACAGAGCCTTCTTTTGAAAAAATCTTAAGTCTTGTTAATTCTGATGATTTAGAGATTGTGAAAATTTCGCACAATAATAAGGAAACGAATAACTTCAATGAGACTATTGTTTTTCGTTTACAAATGAAGAATGGAAGTACTAAATTTATAAGAAGAAACGGGATTGCTCAATTCGATACAAATGGTGCTCCTACACGATTGTTGGGGACATTTCAAGATATTACCGAATTGCACCTTACGCAATTAAAGCTTAGCCAATTAAATAACGATTTAGAAGAGCTGTTAAAAAAACGTACTGAGAATTACCTGGAAGAAAAATGGGAAAGAGTAAATATTGAGAAGAAAAAAAAACAGGTTGACTCAAATTACAAAATGCTGTTTGAACAAATACCATTAGGTGTTCTTGTTCTTAAGTATGATGGATCAAGAAAGGATTTTGTTTTCAAGGATATAAATACCACAGCATGTAAGATGGAACGAACCACCAAAAATGAAATTATAAATAAAACCATTCCGGAATTCTATCCATATTCAAAAAATACTGGAATTTTAAATTTACTCAAAGATGTATATGAAACAGGTAAAACCGTTATAACACCTCCAAGACATTTCAAACATGAGCAAACGGAAGCATGGCGGGAACTTTTTATGTTTAAATTAATTACCAATGAAATTGTTGTTGTTTTTAAAGATGTAACTGAAAAACATTTTGCCGAACAAGCTTTAAAAAATTCATTAGTTGAAAAAGAAATACTTTTAAATGAAGTACACCACAGAGTTAAAAATAATCTTCAGATAATAATTGGATTAATGCAAATGCAAAGTGCGGTATTCAAAGATGTCCCACTTATGAATGATTTTTTATTGCAATCCGGGAACAGGATAAAAGCAATGGGATTGATACATGAAACTATTTATCAAACAGGTCAGTATTCCGGAATCAATATTGTTTCCTACATAAAGTCGTTATACACTTATTTGTGTAATGCAATTGGTAAACCTCAAATTGATTTTAAAATTGAATCGGAGATCAATGAAATTTCAATTAATAATGCCAGCGCTTTTGGAATAGTTTTAAATGAAATAATATCCAATTCATTAAAATATGCCTTTCCTAAGAATGCAAAAGGAGAAATTTCTGTTTCAATAAAACGGAATAAAAAGGAAACAATTTTGATAACAATAAAAGATAACGGTGTTGGCGTAAAATCTATCCAAGAAAATTCAAAAGGACTTGGACTAGAACTAATATTCGGACTCATTAAACAAATAAAGGGAGAAGTAAAAATTGAAACATTTCCATCTTTCAAGTATTCTATTAAAATACCTATCGAAAAAATCATTCAAAATTAATACTAATGGAAACACAATTGAATGTATTAATTGCTGAAGACGAGTTTATTGTTGCAAAAAATATAAAACAGCAAGTGCTGGATCTGGGTCATAATGTTGTTGGTATTGTATCTAATGCAGAAGATGTATTTAAAGTTATTAAAAACTCTAAAGTTGATCTGATATTAATGGATGTGATGTTACAAGGGCCAATTGATGGAATTGAAATTGCCCGAAAGGTAAAAGAAATACAACCTATTTCTTTTCTTTTTATCACCGCTTATTCATCAGAAGATCATGTTAAAAGAGCTCGACTTTTGGAGCCACATGGCTATTTATTAAAACCGTTTACCAATAGGGATCTTTCCATAAACATTGAATTAGCAGCTTATAAACATACCATTGAACAAAAACTTCGGGAAGCAAGATTAGAGTTGGAATCTTTAAATCAACAACTTGAAGAAAAAGTTTCTTTACGTACAGAAAAGTTAAATGAGACAAACCAGTTATTATTGAAAGAAATAAAAAAGAGAAAACAGAATGAAGATAAACTAATTGCAAGTGAAAATAAATATAAAGAATTAACCGAATTTTTACCAATACCGGTTATGGAAACTAATAAAACTTTTAAGATAACTTATGCTAATATTGCAACGTATGAACTTTTTGAAATAAATAAAAGCCAAGATCTTCAACTATTGACAGATCTCTTTCCACAAAGCGAAAATGAACATTTAAAGGAGACAATTGAACAATGTAAAGTCTCTTCAAAAGTTATTGTAACTGAATTTACTGGAAAAAAAACGAATAGTTCTTATCCTCTCTCACTTATTGTCTATTTTACACCTATTCATAGTGATGCCTCTTTTTCAGGTTTAAGAATTGCCTTCCTTGATATTTCGCAACGAGTTTCTATGGAAAGTCAATTGTCTGTTCTGTCGCTTGCTGTAGAGCAAGCTAAAGAATGCATTGTTATTACAGATAAAGAAAGCAAAATTGAATATGTCAATCAAGCTGCCTTAAATGAATATGGTTTTTCGTTTTGTGAAATGATCGGAAAAACGCCACAAGCACTAAAATCAGGGTTTCATGAGGATGCGTTCTTCAAAAAATTATGGGAAACAATTGTTACCGGAAAAACTTTTGATTCGGTTTTTGTAAACAAAAGGAAAAATCAGGAACTTTTTTATGAAGAAAAAACGATTGCTCCCTTAAAAAATAAAAAAGGGGAAATAATTAAATACATTGCTACCGGTAGAAATATTACAGAAAAAATAAAAGCGGAAAAAAAAGCCAATGAGAATCAAAAATTTATTAATTCAATAAATAATTCCGCCCCAATTATTATTTTTATTTTTAACATCGTAGAAGATAAATTGGTTTTTGTAAACAATCAGATATTTTCAATTTTAGGATATTTATCAGAAGAAATTTGTAATTCTACGCTAGCAGAGCTAGTGAATTATTGTGTTGACAATACAAAACATTTTGATATTGAATTTTTGGCGAAAATCAATTTGAAAAAAGGATATGCGGAGGAAATAATTCGTGTAAAACATAAACAATCCGGGCTTAAATGGATGAATATCAGGATTGTTGAGTTCAAATCTGATGAAGCCGGGAATATTATTGAAATAATAGGCTCGGCAACTGATGTTACCGAACAAAAGCAAAATGAACGAAAAATTAATGCGATGATGAGATTAAATCGTATGCAAGACAAAAGAACTCAAAAAATACGTACCCTTTCATTAATTCAGGGACAAGAAGAAGAGAGAAGAAGAATTTCAAGAGATATTCATGACGGTATCGGCCAAATGCTAACTGCTCTGAAATTAAATATTGAAAATTTTGATGAATCAAGTTTTAGTACAAAAAAGGAAAGTGCAAAATATAATCGTGTAAAAGAATTAATACGGGAAACAATTGTCGAGGTCAGGCGAATATCAAATGCATTGGCTCCTCCCGGACTTTATGATTTTGGGCTATACTCCGTTACCAAACAACTGTTGGAGCAATTATCAAAAACGTCCGAAATAAAAATACATTTTGATTCAAACATTCAAAATTTAAGATATTTGCCATTGGTTGAAGTGACGCTTTATCGCATAATACAGGAATCAATAAATAATACATTGAAACATTCCAAAGCCGGTAGCATTGAATTGACTCTTAACCAGGACGATGAGTCATTAAATTTAATAATTTTTGACGATGGTGTTGGTCTGAATTATTCAGATGAAGAAATAAATCAAAATAAATATACCGGAAATGGATTGAAAAATATAAAAGAAAGAGCAATCTTTATTGGCGCCAAACTCAATATAATTTCTAAACCCAATGAAGGTTGTATCATTAATTTAAGTATTCCTGTTAAAAATTGTACCAGATGATAAAAATTGTAATTGCTGATGATCACCGAATAGTTCGTGATGGACTTAAATCATTATTGTCAGATGAAAAAGACATCCTCATTATTGGCGAAGCTGCTAATGGTGAAGAGGCATTAAACAAAACACATGAATTAAAGCCGGATATTCTTATGGCAGATATTTCTATGCCCGGAATGAATGGAATTGAAATGACAAGGATCCTTTGCAAAGAAGATTCTAAAACAAAGGTTCTCATCGTTTCCATGCATGATAATGAAGACTATATTAATCAAGCTCTGGAAGCAGGAGCATCAGGTTATCTGCTGAAGGACTCGAGCAAGGAAGAATTGTTAAAGGCTATAAAAGCCGTTCAAAATGGAGAAACCTATTGCAGCGGTGATGTTTCAAAAATCTTATTAAATAAATTTTTGGTTTCCTCCCGTTCCAAAAAATTAAAAACTGAGTCGGAAGATAGGCTGGAATTAACAAAAAGAGAAAAGGAAATACTCAAACTGATTTCGGATGGACTAAGCAATAAAGAAATTGCAAACCTGCTTTTTGTGAGCACCCGGACTATTGATACACATCGTTATAACGTGATGCAAAAATTAAATGTAAAAAATGGCGCTGAGTTGGTCCGGATAGCATTTAAATTAAATTTAATCAACTAAAAGACTGTTTAAGTTTTATCCAAAATGTATTATATGTCATTTCTCCCTTTGGTGAAAATGACAGAATGGTTAAAAATATCCATAATCAGATTATTTTATCAAAATTTAAACAGACTCTGAAATAAATTCGATTAATCTTTTTTTTGCTGTTATACCGGATTTCTCAAATTTGGATAACTAATTGTTTTCCATCCTGCACAGCTTATTTGAATATTAACACATAAATTCCCATCAG
Organism: Bacteroidetes bacterium RIFCSPLOWO2_12_FULL_35_15; assembly: GCA_001769385.1. GTDB lineage: Bacteria > Bacteroidota > Bacteroidia > 2-12-FULL-35-15 > 2-12-FULL-35-15 > 2-12-FULL-35-15. The sequence continues at coordinate 87,614 of MEPB01000070.1, forward strand.
GAGTAAGTGTTTTACACAGAAAAATACGCGAAAAAACAAAAATAATTATGACCCAAGTCAGTTTTTAAGTGTTTCCCCTTTTTTAGTTTTACCCTTGGATAAATTAAGCTTTCAAAAATAAAATTCGTATCAAAAGAGTACGTTTTATGCGTTTTCAAAATTATCTTTTTGTAATTATTTTTTAGTTTTAAAAGAAATGTCGCTATCTAATTAGATTAAGAGCCAAGCGAACATATTAGCAACTATTTATAAACTTAAACTAGCAAAAAATGAATGCAGCATCTTTCGATTTTACCGCAGCCAGATTTAAACATTTAAACTGGAAATTCAGACTCAGGGCTTTCCTTGATGGTAAGGAAACAATTACTATGGAGCAGGCCGTTTCACATCGTGATTGCGACCTTGGTAAATGGCTCTATGAAACAGGTATTGAAAAATATAAAAAGTATAATGAAATGCATGAATTGGAAAAAATTCATGAATCACTTCATTCTTTGATTAAAAAAATTGTTGATCTGAAACGAAAGGACGAAAATGACCAGGCAGAAGAAGAATTCAAAAAAGTTGAAGGGATTTCGAAAAACATCATTGGGTTATTAGATATAATAGAAAAAAAATCAATTAGCAATTAGTTTGTCTGCTGAAAAAAATGCTTTAGTAAATTTTCAGTATAACATAATTTCAAAATATATTTTTACCATTAACTACTTCAAATCGCTTTCATTAAAATTTCAATACCATGAACTTAACAAGCAAAATATGGAATTTTCTCTATAGAGGAATTTCCGTTCGTAAGAAAATTCTCGTTTCCTTTTTTTGGCTCTCTATTATGCTTCCAATTACATTTACCTGGAATGTTTATTATCAAAGCCATCGAAAAACAGATGCCTTGTCCATAGATATTGCAGGACGTACCCGAATGTACACTGAAAAAGTATTGTTAAATGCTTATGTTTCACTGAACGATGATGAAATTACAAGCAAAAAGGCTAAAGAAGATCTGCAAAGATCAATAGATGAACTGGGAACATATTATGAAATATTAAAAAATGGAGGCAATGATCCCCTGCCTGAGAATATTAATGTTTATATTGAAAAAATTGATGATGCAAAAATTGTTTTTCTTCTGAAAGAAATTGAGCCTGTATTTTTAAGGTATAAAAGTTTTATTGATATTTTAATTAAAGAACCAAAATATATTGAACAAACCGGAATTGATACAAATTTGGATGCTACACAACCGGAAATACCTGCTAATATTAAATCAGAAAAAGTCCTTAATCCGAAAATCAAACAAGCTATTTTAGAATTGGATCACTATTCTGCAGAAAATGAATTACTTGCCGATAACCAAAAACTGGTAAGTCTTTATGTAAAAGATCTGGAAAATAAAGACCGTTTATTCCTCATTTATTTTAGCATCTTTTTCATTTTTAACATAGTAATTATCTTATTTAATATGGGGCTGATATTCATATACATTGTTAAGCCGATCGATGAAATTTCAAAAGCAGCTGATCAGATAGCCTCTGGTGATATCAATACAAAAATATGGTATGATATCAACGATGAATTAGGTAAGGTCGTAGGTTCAATTAATACCCTTACAGGTAATCTCCGTAAAACAACTGAATTTATTACAAGGATCGGTAAAGGAGAGTTTGATGCCGAATACAATGTAAAAACTGTTGAAGGATTGGAAGATAAAGATAATCTTGGTTTCGCACTGGTTAATATGCGTAATCAATTAAAGGTTATTTCAGAGGAAGATAGAAAACGTAATTGGGTAACGGAAGGATTGGCAAAGTTTGGGGAACTTCTCCGTAAAGGGTCGGATGACGTTGAAACGCTGTCTTATGACATCATTTATAATCTTGTAAAATATCTGGATGCCAACCAGGGTAGTATTTTTATTGTTACAGAAATAGAAAAAAATAAGGAAGCACTTGAATTAAAAGCTTGTTATGCATGGGACAGAAAAAAATTCAAAAATATGAGAATTAATTTGGGAGAAGGATTGGTAGGACAAGCATGGCAAGAAAATGAAACAATTTATCTTTCGGATTTCCCGGATAATTATATTGAAATAACATCCGGACTTGGAAAAGCGAATCCTAAAAATCTGCTGATAGTTCCATTGAAACTAAATGATAAAACATATGGAATAATTGAGATTGCTTCTTTCAAAGAGTTTCAGCAATATCAACGGGAGTTTATTGAAAAAATCGGAGAAAGTATTGCTTCAACAATTTCCAGCGTAAAAATAAATTCACAAACTAAAAAACTATTAGAGGAAACTCAGCAACAGTCGGAGGAAATGCGTGCCCAAGAAGAAGAAATGCGCCAAAATATGGAAGAAATGCAGGCTACTCAAGAAGAAATGACCCGCAAGGAATTGGAAACAAAAAAAATAATAATGGAATTGAAAAAGAAAGAAGAGGAGGCAAGATCACAAATGGAAGAATTTCGTCAGAGCTTTGAAGAAGCAAAAATGCAATTAGAAAAAAATCAAAAATAAAAAATTGAGGTATTGTTTACAAATGAGCTCATTAAATATTCATACTCCTGTTTTAGAAGGAGAGCTTTATAAATAGAATAATTTTAAAAATGTCAGAAGAAATAGATATTAAATCAATCAGAAATATAGTTGCTGCTGTAAAGGACACCTATAATTTTGATTTTGGAAATTATGCTATAACATCCTTTAAAAGAAGAATTGAAAGGGTTTTAAGCGTTTTTAATTGTAAAAATGTGGATGAGTTAATTGAAAAGATCAAAGAAGATAAAATATTTTTTGAATCTTTTTTAAAAGAAATTACGGTGAATACTACAGAAATGTTCCGTGATCCATCCTTTTGGCGTAAGCTTAGAGAAGACGTTTTACCACTTATTGCTACGCATCAAAATATCAGGATATGGCATGCAGCCTGTTCATCAGGAGAGGAAGTGTATTCTATGGCAATTTTATTAAAAGAAATGGATCTGCTGGACAGAACTCAAATTATCGCAACAGACATTAACCAGGACGTTATAAGTATTGCGAAAAAAGGAATTTACGCCATCAGAAACATGGAGTTAAATCAAAGTAATTACGAACGATTTGCCGGAAAAGGAATGTTAAGTGATTATTTTTCTGAAAATGATGGTTTTGCATGTATGGATAGATCATTAATTGCAAACGTTAATTTTAGAACCCATGATCTTGTTTTAGGAAGTTCATTTTCAAAATTTGATTTGATCTTATGTAGAAACGTGTTGATTTATTTTAATATGACACTTCAGGATCGTGTTGTGGAGCTATTTAGCAACAGTCTTTTTAAAAATAGTTTTTTGGCTGTTGGATCAAAAGAAACAATTGCCTGGTGTAAAAGCATTGATAAATTCTCAACCTTTTCAATTGAAGAAAAAATATATCAGAAAATAAAAGAGTAATTCAATTGAGAATTTATTATTCACAAATTAGAATTTAAGAGTTTAGATTTAATGGGGAGGCTTGAAATAAATAATTATAAAGCGATTGTCATTGGTGGTTCTGCAGGTAGTTTTCCTGTTGTTACCGATATTTTAGCGAATCTGCCAAAAGGATTAAACATCCCAATAATATTATGTTTACACAGGTTAAAGCATATACGGCATGGATTTATTGAAGCACTGAATTTAAAATCAAAATATCCCGTGCAGGAACCGGAAGATAAGGAACGTATTCACCCGGGTAAAATTTATCTGGCACCATCAAATTATCATTTGTATGTTGAACTCGGTTATACTTTCGCCTTATCAACTGATGATATGGTAAATTATTCGCGCCCTTCCATCGATCTGACCTTTGAAACAGCTTCGTACGTTTACAAAGACAAGTTAATTGGTATCATTTTATCCGGAGCCAATAGTGATGGAGCTGAAGGGATAAAAAGAATTAAAGAAAGAGGTGGATTAACAATTGTACAGGACCCTAAAGAAGCAAGCATAACAGCAATGCCGGATGCTGCACTAAAAAAAACAGAAATTGATCTGGTGCTGAGTACGAAAGAAATTATTAATTTTTTAAACAGATAAATGGCTGATCTGAAAAAATATAAGAAAAATTATGTTGTGCTTTTTGTCATCATTCTATTGGCATTTTTATTCATTTTTATAAATCTTGCTACTATCAATACTACTTACAAAGATGTTTCGAGAGAAATTAATCTGTTGTATTTTTTTAATAGTGTCCTGATAATTTCATTTTCCTTGTTCTATTTTATTTTTATTGGATTGAAAAGGAAAGAAATTCAAGTAGTTCAGAGCAATATGAATGATACTAGTTCCCCAATTTCTGATAAGGAAGAGGTAATTAAAGAACGGAATGAAATTTATGAAAATGAACTAAAAAATAAATTGAGTCATTTAGAAAACACCCTTTCATCTGAGAAAACAAAAGAAAAGATGTTGGAAGCTTTCTTGAATATTCTTGTACAAAAAACTGATTCTGTTCAGGCAGCACTGTTCCTGACAGCTGAAAAAGAAGATAAAAAAATATTACGATTTAGCCACGGATATGCTTTTTATGTTCCGGAAGATGATCTTCTTGAATTTCAATTTGGAGAAGGCTTGAGCGGACAAGTTGCCATCGATAAAAAATTAATAAACCTTTATGAGATAAAAGTTGATCGCATGCCGGTGTATTCAGGTATGGGTAGCTCTGTTCCTCAAAACCTGCTGATTTGTCCATTGCTAAATAATAATGTAACGCTTGGAGTTGTTGAATTAGCATCGTTCAGAAAATATGAATTACAAGATGAACAATTTATTGAAAAAGCATCATCGTTAGTAGGCAGCCTTTTAGGAAAAACGACAAATACAATTTAAGTTGGGAGAAAAAAAATGAATAAAGATAAAAATTCAGTTGATTTATTTTTACTACTCGGATTTATTGGAGCTTGCCTCGGTATTCTATTTCCGGTCACATCCCTTTTACTGAGTTTCTTTTTTACTTTCAAATTCTTTTCTGCATTAGAGGGTTCTGTATTTAAAATCTTAATTGATCTTCATGCTTCAGGTTTCTATCAAATTATTGTTGATTGTACACCCTTCCTTTTCTTGTTTCTGGTGTTTTATGGTTGGAAATTTGTAAGAAAAAGTATTGACGAATCTCATACAGATTTCAGGACAATAAACAAATTCGATTTTATTTTAACCGGGCCTGTCAAAAAATTTATGGGGATTTCATTGGCAGTAGGATTGATTCCCTTCTTAACATTTATTATTATTTCCTTTTTCAAAGAGGATAATCTTGTAAATAAATCAAAAGGTATTTACATGATTATTTTAATATTGATTGCACTTACTGCAATAATCTACGCTATTATTTTTTCTTTAGTATATCTTCAAAATATTCAACTGAAAACATATTTAAACCGGACTATGAATTACAAAAGACTCTTGCTTGCCGGTATCGCTTCTTTTCTGATTGGTTGGATCATTCCGGTGGTTTTATGGGCAATTGATATTTCCCAATCTTATTTACCTTTTAATTTCGAAAGTATTGGGCATATTCATTCGCTTAATAATTTGCATTGGCTATTCGATATAACTCCTTTCGCGATAGGTAATATTGTTTTAGTTGGGGGGCTACTGTTGAATAATTCATATAGTATTTTGAAAAGTCAACTTATCGCCCGGGAAGAAAGTATTGATAATGTGAGAATATTTGCAGAACAGATCGGGGAGGGTAATCTTGATTCTGAAATAAAATTAGCAGAAGGTGATGAAAATCTGACGAATGCGATCATCAGAATGCGGGACAATCTCAGGAAATCCGATGAAGAAGAAAAAGACAGGCAATGGAGTGTTGAAGGACTTGCAAACCTTGGAGAAGTTCTGAGGGCTTATTCAAATAAAGAAGAACTTTCTTATCATGTCCTGATCTTTTTAATTCGCAAGATCAGGGCTATTCAGGGTGCATTTTATATTACAGAACTGGATCAGGATGAGAAAGCCACAATAAAGATGGTTGCTTGTTATTCTTACGACAGAAAAAAATTTGTAAGCAAAACGTTTAAGTTTGGTGAAGGGCTTGTCGGGCAAGCGGCTCTGGAAAAAGAATACATTTACCGTACTGAAATACCTGCTGATTACGCCACATTTACTTCCGGCTTACTTGGCGATAAAAAACCGAAGAGCTTGTTTATTCTTCCACTCATCTCCAATGAAAAATTATTCGGGTTGATCGAATTTGCTTCATTAAATTCCTTTGAACCTCTTGAAATTAGTTTTCTGAAAGAAGTAAGTCTTGTTATTGCTCAGACAATTTTTAATTTGAATGTTAATGAACAAACAAGTAAGTTGCTTGATGATGTTAATAAAAGTCATAAACTGATGCAAGGACTTCTGGAAAATGCTTCTGAAGTAATTACAATTTATGAAAAAGATGGTACTGCGCGTTATGTCAGTCCTTCTATTGAAAATATTTTTGGATATTCCACCGATGAAATTATAGGTCGGAGCGGAAGAAAATTAATTCATCCGAAAGGAAGGGATACCTTCGATAAGTTACTAGCTGATCTTTTAGAGTTTCCTTCACAAACATTTGAAGCCCAATTTAGCTATACTAAGAAAAACGGAGCACGGATTTGGACAGAAACTACCGGAAAGAATATGTTGAATGATCCCGCTATCCAAGGATTAGTGCTTAACACAAGGGATATTACGATGCGCAGGAAAGCAGAGAAAGAAGAAAAAAAACGTGGACAGATGCAAGCGCTTTCTGAAAACAGTATTGATTTAATTATGCGTCTGGATACCAATGGGCAATTATATTATGCTAATCCTGTAATTGAAAGATTTTTCGGAAAAAATCCGGAATATTTTCTTCATAAAGATATCAGAACAACCGGATTGGCTGATTCTTTTGTTGATCTGATTTCAGAAATAATTCTGGAAGTTTCTGAGACAAGAAAAAATTCCCATTTCGAAACAACTTATATTACCGGTGATGGAAAAAAAGTTTTGAATATTAATGCCATCCCTGAGTTTAATGAAGATAATAATGTGGAAACAATTTTATTTGTTGCTCATGATATTACGGAAGCAAAACTCATTGAACAACAGATTCAGGTAGCTCATAAAAAGATTACCGAAAGTATAAACTATGCACATAGAATTCAACGTTCAATTTTACCAACAATAACTACAATTAAGTCAATATTTCCTGAATCCTTTATGATGTATTTACCAAAGGATATTGTCAGTGGGGATTTTCCATGGATAAAAGAAAAAGGAGACTATACTTATCTTGCCGCTGTGGATTGCACTGGTCATGGAGTTCCTGGAGCTTTGATGTCATTTATTGGTTATTTTATTCTGAATGAGATCACCGTACATGAGGAGATTTTAGACACAGGAATAATATTAGACAGACTTCACAAAGGAGTGCAACAAACATTAAAACAGGATTCAAACGATAGCGATTCTAAAGATGGAATGGACATTGCATTTTGCAGGTTTAATACAAAAAAGAAGGAGTTGCAATTCTCCGGTGCACATCGGCCGCTTTATTATGTGCATGATAATTTACTAACTGAAATTAAAGCCGATAAATATCCTATTGGTGGTATGCAATACAAGACACGTAAAGAATTCGTTACACATACCATAAATTATTCAGAAAATGATTCTGTCTTTTTCTTTACGGATGGTTTACCTGACCAGTTTAATGTGGAAGGTCATAAATTTATGAGCAGACAGGTAAAAGAGATCATTGAAAATAATCAGGATAAAAGTTTTGAGCATTTAAGCTGGTTAATGGAAACTACGTTTGAAAAATGGAAAGGTGATCATAAGCAAATGGATGATGTGCTTTTAATAGGAATAAAATTTTAATGATCTATTCTCATTATAAAGTCCTAAAAAATTTTTAAGTTTATACACAGCATAGAGAACTAAGTAAATTAAAATATTAATAAATGAGTTCCGAATCCCTTAAGTCAGAAAGCCATTCTATGAAGTTTGTTTATAATTTTCATAAACAAATGAGAGAAAAAAATCTTAATCTCATCTATGAAGGGGCTTTTACACAAGAAATTACAAAAGCTGTTCTGACAATGGCAGAGCGGAAAATGGATGAGATACATGAAGAACCGAATGTAAAAAAGAAAGTATTCAATATTATGGTCGAATGTTTACAAAACATTTGTAAGCATGGATCCGAATCAGGAACAAATGAAGGGAAAAGCGAGGGAATTAGTTGGGGAATAATTATGGTTGGGCAGCAAGACAATTCTTATTTTGTGACCACAGGAAATTATATTAATAACAATTCTGTGGAAGGGTTAAAATCGAAATTATTAGAAATTAATACCTTAGATAAAGAGGGCTTAAAAGAGCTATATAAATTAATTATAAAAACAGTAGATCTTTCCCCAAAAGGTGGAGCCGGCTTAGGGTTAGTTGATATTGCAAGGAAATCCGGAACCAAATTAGAATATGATTTTGAAAAAATAAATGATTTTTACTCTTTTTATTCTTTGCTGATACGTATTCCAAGAATAATTGAATAATTTGTAATGATCTTAATCAACAAAAAAGGAAGTCATAAATTTAGCCGGTACAGAAGACACTCCAAAAATCATCCTTGATCAGGTACAAAAAATTTAAGAAATTTCAGGATGATCATTGCCTGAAGATGCTCTTGAATTCTATGCTCCTGTTATTAGATGGGTTGGATGATTTTGCCGGAGAAAAACCGCGAGAATTGGAAATCTACATTAAACTCGAATATTTTAATACAGCATCATCAAAATTGATCTTGGATATTTTTAGTAAATGGAAAGTCTGAATGAAAATGCCATACATGTTTCCATAAAATGGTTTTATGCAAAAGACGATACTGGTAAATTTAAGCAGTTAAAATAATTTCAAAACATAACCAATATCTCACCCCTCCAGATTAAAATAACCACACCGGCAATCGCTATTAATGCCCCTAAAACAGATTTAAGCAATATTTTTTCTTTATAAATGATATAGGAAAGTGGCAAAGCAAAGATAGGTACCAACGAAAAAATAGTTTGTGCTACCGATGGTTTATTATGCAATAAAGAAATGGCGTACATCGAAAAACTAACCCCAATCACCGGTCCGAAAATAGTTCCCAACAGGGTATAAATATTCCCATTGTTTTTATTGGTAAATACAGGTTGTAACAGTTGATTTAATTGCCCTCTGGAAATGGTGATCGCATATATTAGTACTGTTGCTGAAACCATTCGTATCCATGTTGCCTGAAAAAATGGCAAATCAAAATTATTCTGCTTATAGGTAAATCCTTTATTGGCAAGCACTACACCAACACCCTGGCAAATGGCTGCCAATACCCCAAATAAAATACCTCTTTCGATTTTACCATGTCCATGGTCTTTCATTTTTGATTTTTCTTTTTTGCTTAATGTCATCCAGATAACTCCTCCAATAGTAACCAGAATGCCGAAGATCCCAATAAAATTAATGCGTTCGCCTACTAAAAAATAGGCCGACAGTAATGCTGAAGTGGGAGCGAGGGTTGAAAAAATACTTCCTATGCGCGGACCTAAAATGGCATAAGATGTAAAACTAAAATAATCACCCAAAGCAAGACCAACAATCCCCGATAAACCAAACCATAACCAATGTTGAGGCAATGGGGATGTAAATAATTGCAGAAAAGAAACAGGAAGAAAAAAAATGGTGATTAAGGTCAGGAAAAAAACTGCAAGTACTAATCGAAAGTGGTTAACAGTATTCGGACCCGATCTACGTGCTGCCTCTGTAAATGGAAATATACAAATGCTCCACGATAAAGTAGTGCCAAATGCAATGAGTTCACCAAAATAAGCAAATCCGGAAGACATAGGTTACAAATATATTTATTAAAAGAGCTTCAAAAAGGAAAGATGTTAAACAATAGACCTTCCATTCACATCAGTAGTCAAAATCTCTGTCATGTGATCCAGGAATGGCCGCATAGCGCGAAAGGTATCGTTCACCTGTTTTATGAACGTACTACTCAATACTTCTTTATCAGTAAACTTTTTGATAAGAATATATTGTTTGTACCGCAGCAGATCTATTGCCGGCGAATCGGCATCAAACCCTTTGGGTGTTGTTTTTACTCGTTCACCTTTTAACGTACCAAAGGTTTTTATAAAATTTTTATTTTTTAAGATTTTACGAAATGATTCAGCATCATAAGCAAATTCATCACGTATGCGTTTTAGATCTTGTGGCTCCGGACCCCAGAAACCACCTGCAACAAAGCTATTGCCGGGCTCAACATGAAAATAATAACCTCCTCTGCGTTTTTTTGTTGCACGTTTAAAGCTGCCGCTCCAATTTGTTTTATAAGGAGTTTTTTCTTTCGAAAAACGGGTATCACGGTAAATACGATGTAAACTTTTTTTTCCGGATATTGTTTCGATGACATCATGTTTGTTCATTTCTGATAGCAATGCATCAGCAAAGCCAATAATATCAGTATGTTCTTTGATGTATCTTTCTTTATGTGAATTGAACCACTCCCTGTTATTATTTTTTTTTACCAGTTTTAGAAATTCAAGATTCGAAGGTTGGATTTTTGCTTTACTCATTTTATTTTTTCATTTACTTATTTCATTACATTTTTAAGGTGTCGGAATAGGCGACACCTTAATTTATTTACAAAACATTTATTAAAATCTGACAAAGGAAGAAGTACCATTTGCACTGCCTATCAATCTTTCATAATTACAATTTTTTTTGAAACTGTTCTGTTTTCAGATAAAATAAATTTTGCGAAATAAATACCATTATTCAACTGGCTGATGTCAATTGATTCTTCTGATTTAATGATTGTTTTAATAAAAACAATTTTTCCATTGATGTCAAAAAGAGTCATGCTTTTTACAGAAGAGGAAGTAACGATTTTAACCATGCTGTTTGCAGGATTTGGCTGAATACTGATTGTAGTACTGAAATCATTTATTTTAGGTATTCCTAATACAATGGAAGAATTACATTCAATTCCATTTTTTTTGAAATAAACTATTTTGCTACCTTTAGAATAAGGAGGGAATATGCTTGGCATTCCAACAGAAAAATATTCGGTATGATTATAAATACCAAGTCCAGGAACATACGTTGTATTTATATCAGGTAATGGTCCGTTGGTATCAATAGGCCCCCAACAGTTTTCATTCGCACAATAACCTACATAGTTTTTGGGACTTGTTTTGAATGTCCATAAATTGAATCCGCAATAATCTACCTTAGATAAACTGTTTGTATTGCCATCAAAGAATTCAAACGGAATATGAGCGATGGTATCGAATCGGTAAAATTTAAGTGTTACCGTATCATTCATGGCTGTTGTGGAATCGGTATTGAAAAAATACCGTTGCGCTTTATAAATAAGAGTATCCGCTGTGGTTATCCTGTTAAAGAATGTATATTTTGTATATTTATCATAGTTTTGAGAGGGAGGTCCCCAGCCCATATTAGAATAATAATCGTAATACTGAATTTCATCACCTGGTTGATAATCATAAAGCATTTCAGTGCTAAGTATATTGATACCACCGGTAGGTGAAACATTTCCAACCAGGTAAAGCGATTTTTCCAGTTGTGGAAACGAATCAACTTGCAAAAACTGAACGAGGCCCCAGTTTTTTGACGCAATAATTTCTTTCCCATTCAAGACAGAATTAATAATATTGCCTGTAAGGTTGGTATGAAGTATTTTATAAAACTTCGCAGAATCAATATTGTTCAAAACTGTAAGGGTATCCATCTTTTCATAAATAAGGCTGAACTTTTGTGTGTTATCCTTGTAAAACAACGAGGTATCACCAACATTACTGTTAAAATTGAATTTTAAAGTATCGTTGGATCTATTAAAAAAATGGTAAATACCATTATTGCTAAATTTTATGTTTGCACCGATCCATACGGGAGCATCTTGTTTAGTACATTGAGGACCACCCCACCATGGGCAGTTACTATTTACCATTGTATCTCTTAAGGTAAAAAAATTGTAATAAACAGAATCTGTTCCTGAGATTTTTACAGAGTCAAATTCAAGACTATAAGTTGTATTAGGGGTAGGGTAGGTGGTAAATATTTTTTTGGAGGTACAGTTAAATAATTTGTAATTCTGTCCGAAAGACAAGCTGACTAAAAGAGTTAATAAAAATGTAAATGTGTTTTTCATTGTTTAATTTTTTATTAATTTTTAGGAACGGCCAACATCAAATGTAAGAAATAAACGAGCTTATTTCTGTGTGAATTTTTTATTTTACTTTGAAACATTCATAAAAATCCCCCTTACTAACAATGTTTTAAGTAACATTTTTAATTAAATTTCCGTTCAACAATCAAAAAATCGTCATGCAAAAGCTTAGCTATAATTGGTTTACCGAAAAACAGGTTGACTTTGAATATAAAAAATACATACTTCTTGCTTATTTTCAGGAAGTGAAACACGATTTTGATTTTGTTAAATTATATCCTGTTCTATCCGATCTTATCACTCAATACCGAAACACCCTGGCTTTTGTAGAAAACAAAAATCGTATTCAGAATTTATTCCCTCAAAAAGTAATCGGTATTGATTCGGAACAACTGCACTTGCAATACGAGCAATTAATACAAGATGATAAGTTGATGCTGGAAATTGAAACGATCATCAATTATTCGCTGCCGAAATTTGAATATTATCTGGAAGAAGGAAAAAAGATCTATGATTTTATAAATGAACATTTAAAAATATTTCCTGTAGGAGTAATTCCTTTACACATTCAGGAAGGATATTTATTACTAAAAGATACGTCTGAAAATAATGTAAAAGCATACCAATATGCCATTAAACTATCTAATACTCCTGATGAGAATTATGGATCCGTTGCTACTGATTTTGTGGAAGAATACCGTTGCACTTTTAGTAATACTTTTGAAAATATAAAATTGCATCTCATAAAACAGTATAAAAACTTGCCAAATCCGGCAACCTATGCAATTGATACAGATATTAACATTCCTTTACAGGAAACTTACTTACCTATTGCTAAGCGTATTCTTGTGAAATATATTTCTCAGTGTTAAGATGATATTAATTAATTAAGGTGCCGCAAATTGCAACACCTTAATTTATTTTTATACTTTATTTATGACCACTACCATTTTTCAGCTTTTTCCATTTCAGGAATTGCACCCATTTGTTTCATCATATCATATGTATCCAGTTCATCCCATTCTTCTACTATCTTGCCTTTTACAATATGCTGTAAGGATAGCCCTGAGGTTTTAATTTTTTTTCCGCTGGCAGGCATTCCCTGAAACTCACCTTTATTGGTGCCTTGATAGATAACTCTTGTTACCACGTAATCGCCTTCTGCAATTTGGTTTTCGATAGTAACTTTAGCATCCGGGAATGCTGTATTATATTCGTCATTCATTTTCAAAGAATCCGCGTAACTCATTGGATTTTTATTCCCCGGGAAATGCATTTTGAATTTTTTTTTATCTACAATTTTTTCAAATAAATTGTAATCTCCTTTTGTTAATGCTTCGAACGATTGACGAGCAATTTTTTTGTTGACATCAAGTGTTTTGGTTTCCATTTTTTTATTTTTTTTTATTTTCCCTCTTGATTTAATTATGCATGGAGCGGGGAATTAACTCCAATGATAATATGTATGCTGAATTAAAATTTTTCTCTTATTAAGCTATAAGTGCTTTTGTCCCATTTTATAGTTAACAGTTAACTTAAGTTTTCTTTGAGTTTATTTTCTACAATTTCATATTTTTTTAATACTTGTTTCAAATGAACTACAGCTTCAGTAGAAAGCTCTCCTTTTACGTTATATACCACCAAACGTACTGATGAAATCAAAGCTTGCAATTCCCATTCGGTTAATGGAAGATAGAAAGTACGGGTATGTTCTTTTTCAATTTGCATGCCCTGTTTATTTTGAAATATTTCGATCGATCATCAATAAAAATTTTAAAGTTTTTTCTTATTTAATGAAAACGATGACAAAATTAAAGCAGTTAATGATGTTTTTTAAGGATCATGGTCACAGGATAACGTAATATATATCACTGATCTTTTTGAATCAAACCAAGGTCATGTTTGTGAAGTATATTTCCTTGATTTTTAAATTCTAAAAAAAACATTTCCATTCTCCGTATTATTTTCAGTTTTTTCTTCTGGTTCTTCTTTCCTTTCATCATTCATGTAATAGCTAAGCGCACCACTCGGACATTTATTTACCTGATCTATGATTTTTTGTGTTGTAGCACCATAGGGGTTTATCCAAGGTCTTTTCTGGGGAGCAAAAACTTCCGGCAATCCAGTAAAGCAATAGGTTGCAATAGTACATAAACCCGGTTCCCAAACGATGGTAACTTCACCATTACTATATTTCTTTCTGATACGTTTCATTTTTTTTGATAAAAAACTATTATTTATTCATTTTTTAATTAACAGGCAATTTCGTTTCCTCAAATCTTCTTTTCCTAGTTTTAATTTTTTGAGAAACCCAATCCGGCCAGCTGGATTCTTTTTCAGCATCATATATTCTTATTTGTTGATTTTCTTTATTTTTTAAAAGTTCTTCTGTGCTGGAATTTAAAATGCTTGCTGCTGCTGCAACTCCTGAATATGCTGTTCCGCTTACACCGTGAGATAAAGTGCTGGCTCCGCATAAGTAAAGATTTTTTATTTCAGATTTATTTTTAAAAGTGAAGATTCCAATTTGATCAAATGTTTTTTCCGTTCCATATACATTTCCATCAGTTGAGTTAATAAAAAACTGATTGGTTTTTGGTGTTCCTAATTCCGCCTGGACAACATGTTGTTTGGCACCGGGAATTATTTTTTCTACATTGTTCAAAAATTTATTGATGATTTTTTTCTTTCCGATTTCATATGCTTCTGTATGATACTTACTTTTGTTGTCAAATTCTTTAAAGCTCTCATTTTCAATAAAGGCAATAACTTCCAGATTATGATACCTGCCATTAAAACAAGTGGGATCTTTAAGTGTTGTACAACTAATAAAAATGCCGGGGAATTCTTCTCCTTCAAACAAATCACTTTCTTTTAACTCATAATAGATAGCATCAATATTTTCATTTTTTAGGAACCACATATTTCCCGAATCAATACCCGCTTTTTTTACATCCATATCTAAGGTTAAAAAAAGAATTAAGGAGGTAACTGAATATTTTGTTTTCGAAAGCTTCTTTAACAATTTTGAACTGAGGTTTTCTTTACCAACCAAATTCAAATACGTAACCGAAGGATCAGCATTCGAAATGACTCTCTTTGAAAATAGCCGTGTTCCATCTTCCAGTTCAACACCGAATGCTTGTTTATTTTCTATTAAAATTTTTTTAACTTTATTTTTTACTCTCAATTCACCCCCATGTTTTTTAAAGGTATTTGCCATTCCTTTTACAATACCTGCACCTCCCCCCATTGGGTAAAACCCTCTCTGTACATAATAATTCATTAATACACAATGAAAAGGAAAACTGGCCTTAAATGGGGGTAATCCATAATCACCTGATTGAATACATAGAACGCCCTTTAATACAGGATCCTTTATGTAACGATCAATTACTTTTTTTACGCTGAACAAACTATATTGAAGAAGATGAGGTATCCGAAATGGAATTGTTAGATAATCCAAAAAAGTTTTCATTTGTTGTAGTAACTGAATTTGATGATTTACTTTTTCTGTTAACTCCAGATATTTTTTTAATTTGTTTTGTTCTTCCGGAAATAGTTTTGCAAGATGTTCATATAGATTATTTGACCCTGCAGGAATTTCTATTCTTTTATTTCCAAACAGACAATGTTCAAAGCCATTTTTATTCATGCGGAAAAAGACAAGATCATTTGCAATGCCTAGTCCCTTAAATAAATTATTTGTTGATTGTCCTTCCTCCAAAAGACCTAAATAATGCACCCCCGGACTGAAACGTTGCCCGTTTAACTGAAAGCTATGACACCAACCTCCGGGAACATAATGCTGCTCTAACACCAGTACTTTTTGTCCGGCTCGCGATAAACAAATTGCGGAAGCAAGACCTCCGGATCCGGAACCTATTACTATCGTATCAAATTCTTCCATAATTTACAATAAAAACCCGAATTTATTTTAGGAGTTAAAAGTTTTATTCCCAAAATGATAATTTTTGAGAACAAGCCTTAATGGGCATACTCATTTGTTTGTGCATTTACTTTAATCTCAAAAAAATTGGTCACTCCAATTTTCAAATATCCCAACTGAGTGCGTTTTCAAAAATGATATGAATCAATCTTTTGTTTGATGCATATCAACCATCAAATTCAGATCCTTTAAAAAATGACTGAATCTTAACTGGTAACCCCAACGATAAATTTTTAGCATCCTTTTCAACCTTAAAAAAAGGGATGCGATATATCACTGCTCTTCTTGATTAAAGTCTCTCCTATTTGTTATTATAGAAACTAATTTTGTGATCGTAAAAATCAAATTAATTTCAATAAATCTTTAAAATCATGAAAAAATTAATTGCAGTAGCAGTACCAATCCTTAGTGGAAAAACAGAACAATGGAAAAAATTTACTTCTGAGTTAAATGGACGTTATAAAAAAGAATATAACGAATCAAGAAAAACCTTAGGAGTACATGAAAGAACATTTTTGCAATCAAGTCCGCAGGGAGATATGGTTATAGTAACATTGGAAGGAGAAAATCCGGAAGCTGCATTTCAAAAATTCGGGCAAGGCACTGATGAGTTTTCAAAATGGTTTTTGAGCCAGGCAAAAGAAATTCATGGATTAGATCTAAGTAAAAGTGCAGAATTTTCAATGCCTCAATTAATTGCGGAAACAGAACTTGTTGAAGAGCATGCTCATGCATAAATAGTAGCATATTTTAGTTTAAGTACAATATAGCCCACAGGTGAAACCGTGGGCTATATTCTATTAATTAATTTTTATTTGCGATTCAATCGTAAATTGTTTTGATGCATTTGAACAGTAATATATTCTGAGAAAAAAAATAGTTTTTAATTATTTATCAAAAAAAATTAAAAGAAAGATGAAAATTAAATTGATAACGATAGCAATGACTCTCATATCTGCAACCGGAATTTCACAAGCTACTTTTACCTCCAAAAATGACATTAAAAGTGTTGCGAAATTTGAATCGGAAGCACCGCTGGAAACAATTGTCGGAATAGGAAATAATGTAAACGCAAAAGTTACCTTGAATCTAAATGATATAAGCCAAAATCCAAAAGGATTTGTTTCTGTTGACCTTAATTCCCTTAAAACAGGAATTGAAAAGAGAGATAAGGACATGCGTGAAAATTTTTTGAACACAGAAAAATTTCCAACAGCTGAATTTAATCTCACAGGATTTTCAAATGTTAGTTCCAAAGAATTGACCGATGGAATTAAAGTTACGGCTATTGCAAATGGTAAGTTGACTATTCACGGAATTACTAAAGAAATTTCTGCACCGGTTATTTTGTTTTATTTTAAAGATAGTGAGAAAACGAAAAATAGGATGAAAGGTAATTTATTATCTGTTACAACCTCATTTACCATTAAATTAACTGATTATGATATAAAGATTCCGGCAATGTTATTTTATAAATTGGAAAATTTAATCAAAATTTCAGTCGCTTTTATTGCCAGCGATTCGGAAGATTAATTTTAAAAGTATAAAGATTATTCTTAAATTAAGAAAATAAAAAAAACGTATGTTTTACTCCAATGTCCGTTTCGACAAAAAAAAGAATTCGTTTTTTTAATTTTTTTTATCTTATTGAGATTTCTTCAGTAATTTATCCTTCACCAGCACAGGAAATCGAAGTTGTTTGTAAAATATTTTAACCAAAGAATTCCTCGAAGCTCTGCTGCGGTTTTTTTTGGCGCAGATTTACCGCCTCTTATTTTTTAGTATTAAAAATACATGAATCATTGCCTTGGCAATTAATCTTTTTTAAAATCAGTGAATCTGCGGCTGTTTCCTTACGGCTCTTCAAAGAGTGCATCCAGTTATTTTGGTTATTATATGACTAATGGGATAGCTTGCAGCTCTACCGTGAGCGGTATTCATTTTATTTATATAGGTTGTTCTCTAAATCCAAAAGAATTCATTGCCCTATTTTTATACCAAAACGAAATAGATTTTTTTTATTTACTCAACAAGGAGAACATTTCTCTTCCTAAATAGTTTTTTGTGTTTTTAAAAATTCCACGGTAATACTTAAATAAAAAATCATGCAACACCATTATTGATGTTGCATGAAAAAAATTGCATTATTTTTTTATCGCTTTTCTGATGTGATGACAAGATATTTCGAAATACTCCAGAATTTTAACGGGTCAAGGATCATAATTTTATCTATAGATGCGCTTCCTTCAACCAGCTTGTAGGAACCCTCAGGATGAGTAGAAATAAGTTTTACTCTTTCACCATGGATAGGAATCTCAGTGGTACTGGTAATATCAATTTTAGTGAAAGAATTTGGATCTAATGTCGTACTTAAATCACTTTCTCTGCCTAATCCGATAAAGCCACCTTCTTTTGTAATTAATCCCTTTTTTGTAAGATCTTTTTTAGATCCAATGGCATAATATGCAGTATTCAATTGTTCTGTTTTCATAGCAACTACTTGCTGCTCCTCTATATATCTTTGTTTAAGACTGGCAAAATCAACATTCAATTTTTCAAGTTGGTTTTTCAAACCTGAAATTTCAACTTCTTTTTCATTCGATTGATTCGTAAGGTTTGTTATTGCCAGATCAAGTTCTTCGATCTTTAAATTAGAGTTTTTAATTCTTTTATTAAGACTAGCCACCTTTTTTTTGTTTTGATCTAACAAGTCATAGATCGCCTGAATATCTGCAATGATTTGATCTTTGTTCGTTTTTTTAATTTCTTTGCCATTTGAACTTGTGGAAATAATTTTTTCTTTGTATTTGATTTCGTTCAGATTATTTTGTATTTCATTAAAGGAAGAAATAAATTCTGCCATTGCCGATTCTTTGCTTTGCAAAAGATCTTCCTTATCCTTCAGTTCATTTTGAATGCTCATATTGACATTTTTTAAACTGTCAGCCAAAGCCGCTTGTTTTTTTTCACCACTGTTACATGCGAATAATGCAGGTATTACAAGTAATATTAAATACTTTTTCATGATTGTTGTTTTGTTAGTTTATAATTTTTTGTACAAAAGTATTTGACAATAGAATGGCTTTCAATGAGTTTCATCACGCTATCTGGGTGAGTAATATCACTCCTTTTTATTTTATTCAGAAAAACAATTGTATAAACATTAAATATATTCGGATAGGACCTTTCCATTAGCAGAAATGTTTTCAAAAATTTGATTTTTAGGGATTTAAATAAATTTGATTACCACAATGACGAAATTCTCAATGAGAATGTTTTAAATCAATTTTTTTTAGTTAAGGTTAGTGTAACCTTGTACATATTTTTAAATTAAAATCATCCTATCATGAAAAATTCAAAGACTTCATCTTCAATTGAAAAAATCGGAATCAGAACCGGCCTTTTAATCACTGTTTTTCTCATTGCTTATTTTATGGTAATAAAAGTATTGGGGGGTGCACATATACTGGAGTTGCGTTTATTTAATGCTGTTTTTGTGATAGCAGGAGTATTTTATGGTATTAATAAGCATCAAAAATCCTTAGAACAGAAGGATGAGTTTTATTTTGATGCATGGGCGCAAGGAATGTTTATTGTTGCAGTTTCCACAATTTTGTTTGCACTTTTTATGAGTATATATATTTCCTATTTTGATACAGCTCTTTTGAAAGAAATACAAGCAAGCAGAAGCATGGGCCAATATATAAACGGACTTAATATCTTTCTTGCCCTTCTAATGGAAGGATTTGTATCAGGAGTAATAATCACATTTACGGCTGCGCAATATTTTGCAGGTAGAGCTGATTTGAAAAGCAACGAAGATTCATCAGGATTTGTACAAAAGGATAAATCAAGAATTGGATCGAAAGTTTAAGTTATACCAATTTATAAAAGTCCAATGTGTGCTTTGAGTCAGTTTGTCGAAGACTGTGTGTGGAAATTTGTTGGATGATTCCGGATTTGTTCTTAAAGGGCTAGTGTAAAAATCTCCCGATCAAGTGTGTTGGCATATATATTTGCTTGCTTCTTTTCTTTTATGAGAAAGGAAGAGTAAAAAAATTATAGAATATTTTTCAAATTCTGACAGGGCGGTATGCTCAATAGTTATATTCGATATCTTAAATTAAAAGAAATCAAAGAAAAACATCACAGCTGCCTGCCTCGGATTTACTCCTTTAGCAGACCCAATTACACTTCCATCTTTACGGACATCGCCATTGGATTCGATCTTTCCTTTTACACTTCCGCTTATTCTTACATCTCCATTAGATTCAACCTTCCCAATTACACTTCCATTTTTTCGAATATCTCCATTTGACTCGATTTTTCCTTTTACGCTTCCATCCACACGGATATCTCCATTCGATTCAAACTTACCTTTTACACTACCGTTCAAACGAATGTCTCCATTCGATTCAATTTTTCCAAAGCTGGATCCACCTTTTCTTAGTTCCTGAGCTTTAGCAGTATTGGTAAACATTCCTATCCCAATAACTAACAGTAAATAAATTATTTTTTTCATGGTTTTATTTTTTTACTAATGTACTACTATTTTTAAGATTATTTCTTTAACAGAAGACTCATCTATGAATCAAAAAATCGTATTATTTTTGTATTTCATTTTTGTATCAAAGCAAATAAATTAAAATGAAAAAAAAATTAAAATTAATTTTCCTGTTTTTCGTCTTCGCAAATTTAACCTATGCTCAAGGTGAAAGTGGCGCAGTTAACTGGATGAGTTTTAAGGAAGCGCAGGAGAAAAATATAAAACAAGCAAAGCCATTCTTGATTGATATATACACCGATTGGTGCGGCTGGTGCAAACACATGATGAAAACCACCTATTCAAATCCAGGCTTGGCAAAATACATAAATACAAACTTTTATCCGATAAAATTTGATGCCGAAACAAAAGATACTATCGAATATGATGGTAAAACATACAAACCTACATCCCCCCAGCCTAAAACTCCACACGAGTTGGCTCTGAAATTTTTAGGAAATAAATTATCATATCCTTCTACCATATTTGTAGGTAATAATCTGGAATTTAATTTACTAACACAAGGATATCTGGATGAGAAAAAAATTGAACCACTTTTGATCTTTATGGTGGAAAATGTTTATAAAGCATGCCCGTATCAGGATTTTGAAACCCAATTTAATAAAGCATTTATTGATACTCTTTATATAAAAAAAGAAGTAAAAACATATTCGCTGAATGAAGCTTTAACTCTTCAAAAAACACAACCTAAAAAATTATTGATAAATATTTATTCAGGTTTTTGTAATTCATGCAGAGTAATGAGCAGAACAACATTTACTGATACCCTGGTAGCTGATTATATTAACAACTATTTTTATCTGGTGAATTTTGATGCTGAAAGTAATGATACTGTTTTATTTAATACTGAAAAATTTTATAAACAACCCGTCAATGGTTATCCCTTGAATACCTTTGCTATGAAAATAACAAAGGGTAATTTAAGTTTTCCTTCAGTGGTTGTTTTAGATGAAAAATTAATTACAATTGATGTTTTAAATAGTTACCAGCATCCCAAATATCTGAAACCAATATTGATGTTTTTTGCTGATGATTCGTATAAAACAAAGAAATGGGTAGATTTTTATCAGGATTACCAGAATAAGAATAAGTGATCTGAATTTAATTGGGTGGATACGATCGTCTGTTTTGAAAGACTAAAGCACAGTAATGGAAGCAGCAGTTTAAATGGAATCATAAATCTTAGATCCCCAAATCCATTTGAAACTTGTTGAGAATTCTTTTGTTCATCAAAAAACAGTAGCTCGCTCGCAAGGATTGAACAAACGCCCTTTGACAAAAGCCCAGGACAGGCTGAGTCGTGTTGTGGTGAACTTCATTTTTTTTGAAGCTCTTGGGGCGCCCTTTAGCTGCCCACATAGACATTCATAAAAATGGAGAGAGGAGTGGAGGAATCGTTTGTTCTTGAACTTTTGCTTTCTCTTTTAAGACAAAAGAAGGGAAGAAAAATAAAGAAGGTTTCGAACAGTCGTGGCGTTTCGCTACGACCTTTTATAATGGCATCTTGCCTGAGAAAAACAATAAGGAGAAAATTTTTTCAAACTTTACATAGCCCGAACGACACAAAATTTGACCCCTATTTATTTAAATTCTATTAAATCATTAGGTTGATTTATTTTTCATAACAATAAGAAGCTATCGAATATCAGTTTTTTTGCTTTTTTAATTTTTAAATTTGTTAAAATAGAAATCATGAATTTTAACACTGCATTCCTGTCAGGAAAAATGAAACTTCTTTTAGTGTTTTTCATACTAATAACTCAGTATTTTTTAAATGCTCAGAATGAAACAACTAAAAGATATGCTCATCAGGCCTTTATGACTTACAAAGTGTTAGAAAAATACCACTACAAACCACAGCACTTAAATGATGACTTATCACAAAAATTAAATAAAGAATTTTTGAAAGCGATTGACCCTAGCGGATTATATTTTACAAAAAATGAAATAAATGAATTTAAAAGCTGGGACAATCAACTGGATGAGGAGATAAAATCTGAATCTACAAACTATTTAACAATTATTTCTGATGTTTTTCATAAAAAATTAAATTGGGCAGATAGTATTATTCTGGCAATAACAGACCAACCATTTAACTTTAATGAAAAAGATACACTTCATTTTTTAGCTAAAAAATCCGAAATCAATTATGCAGCAGATGAAAAAAAATTAATAAAACGCTGGACCAAACTACTTAAATACCAAACATTGGAATTATTATATACGCCAACGGAAAAAAATAAAGATCCATTTTCGGTAGATATAAATGAAATGCTTAAAAATGAACCGGAAGCAAGATCAAAAATTGCAGCCCGAAATAAAAAGGTTATTAGAAGAATACTTGAACATGCTGATGGTTATTACAATTATATGGCATCCCTTTATATAAACGAATTAGTATCATTATACGACCCTCACTCTTCTTTTTTTTCTGCATCAGAAAAACAAGATTTTGAATCTTCAATTTCTTCAAATGAATTATCATTTGGTTTTTATTTTAATGAAAATGAAAATGGCGAAATTGAAATTGTTTACATTACTCCCGGAGGCTCTGCCTGGAAATCTAACCTGCTTCATAAAGGAGATGTTATCCTGAAAATCAAACCTGAACTTAGAAATATAATTGATTTAATGTCTATCGGTTCTGATGAAGCAATGGAATTAATGAGTTCAATAAACGACAATCAAGCAGAATTTACTATCAGAAAAACCAATGGCCAAATTAATAAAATCACATTAATAAAATCAAAAATAAGGTCGGAGGAAAACATAGTAAAAAGCTTTATTTTAAAGGGGGATAAAAAAATCGGCTATATCTCCCTACCAAGTTTTTATACAGAATTGGAAAACAAAAATCCATTAGGATGTGCCAATGATGTAGCAAAAGAAATAGTTAAATTACAAGATGAAAATATTGAAGGACTGATACTGGACTTAAGATACAATGGTGGCGGTTCTGTTGGAGAAGCAATGGGGTTAATGGGGCTGTTTATTGACGAAGGCCCTTTATGCATTAATAAAAAGTGTAATGAAAAACCTCACCTTCTGAAAGATTATAACAGAGGAACTGCATATAGTGGAGCTTTGGTTATTATGATAAACGGCCTGAGCGCTTCTGCATCCGAAATATTTTCTGCAACACTTCAGGATTATAATCGAGCCATACTCGTTGGAAGCTCAACCTATGGCAAAGCTACCGGGCAAATTATTATTCCCCTCGATACCACATTTAGCTTATCCGATATTGAAGCAGGAGCATTAGCTACAAAAGAAAGCAATTTGGGATATATTAAAATTACTACTGAAGGATTTTATAGAGTGACAAATGCCACGCATCAAAAAAAAGGTGTTTCCCCCGATATCAATTTATTGGAGCCTTATTATTATGCTGATTACAAAGAATCATCAGAGCCCTATGCATTATCAAATGATAGCATTACTAAAAAAGTTATTTATACGCCACTCTTATCATTGCCTATTAAAGAATTAAGAGGAAAAAGTAATAACAGACTTGCAAACAGCATAAATTTTAAAAGACTGAATAAGATCAACGACTCTTTACATTTACTGTCAAATAAAGAAATAGCCGTTATTTTAACTCCGCAGTTTTTTAAGAAAAACGAAAAAATAACACAAACTTTGCTGGAGGACATGGAGAAAAATTTATACGATTCTGCTTCTTCATATATAGCTATCAATAATGTTTATGATAAAAAAGTAATCGATTTTGATGAATTTACCAAAGAGATAAACCAACGCTCATTAAGTACTCTACAAAAAGATATATACATTCAAGAAGTTTACTTCATTCTTAAAGATTTAATTACTTTAGACAAAAATTAATAAAATGAAAAAATCTATTCTACTAACAGTTATAGTATTTATAACTTTTAATACATCCGACTTTGCACAAGGTGCTGGTAACTATATGGATAAAATGTCAAAAGAATTTAATGACATTTCTATAGATATGTGGGATTATACAAGTGCCGTGGCCCATGGAAAAAGTGCCCGAAAAGTTGAAAGCAGAAGGAAAGATGTTTTAAAATCAAACAAAGATGCACAGGTAAAAATTAAAAACATGGGAGCATTTGATGGCGATATGATCTTAAAAGATTCTGCCTTGTCATTTTTAAAATTAAGCTACAATGTAATTAATTTTGATTATGCTAAAATTGTTGATATGGAAGAAATTGCAGAACAATCTTATGATGCAATGGAAGCATATTTACTTGCTCAGGAAAAAGCAAATGAAAAATTAAATGCATCAAGCGATATGTTATCAGCGCAAAGTAAGGGGTTCGCTGCCAGGCACAACATTACCTTGATCGACACAGAAGGTAAAATTGAAAAGAACCTAAATATAGCCGGAAAAGCTTTTAAATTCTACAATGTAGCATATTTAATATTTTTTAAATCATTCAAACAAGAAGCTTATATGATTGATGCTTTAAATAAAAATGATGTGAATGCATTGAAACAAAATGCTGATGCCCTTGCAAAATCTGCTGTAGAAGGATTACAAAAATTGGACACTTTAAAAGCATTTAAAGGAGATAATACATTAAAAATTGCCTGTAAGGATATGCTCACATTTTATAAAAATGAAGCAACAACAAAAATCCCTATCATGGTTAATTTTGCGGTTAAAAAAGAAAATTTCGATAAGATCAAAACTGTTATTGATGCAAAAGAGCCAAAATCAAGGACAAAACAAGACATTGATGGTTTCAATGTTGCTGTTAATGACTTTAATAAAGCTTCAACGGAATACAACAATGTTAACAATGAATTAAATACAAATAGAACCAAATTTTTAAGCAAATGGAACGATTCTGTTTCTAAATTTTTAGACAAACAAGTTCCGAAGAAAAAATAAAATTCTACTTGTTGTAAATGTAAAAAACTGAAATTTCCCTGTATAAAGTGGGTTAGTAGATCAACGTGCATTTTTAGCGTATCCTTAATGGTTTTTTATTAATTTAGGTACCAATACATTAAAAAAATAATTCCAAAATCTTGCACGATAGCCCTATATTAATAGTAATAATTATTGCGGTATTCATTATCATTATAGCTTATTCAATGTATTTCAGCAAGGAGGCTGTTGTTAGAAGAAAACTTCGCAGTATGGAAGGGAAAAGGATTTCTGACTTTCAAAGTGGTGAAGTAGCGAAGGTAAAAGGAAGTATAAAATACGTTGGCGATACCTTAACAGCACCATTGTCGGGAAGAAAATGCGCCTTTTATCATGTGTTGGTGGAGGAGAGAAGATCAAATGGGAAAAACTCACATTGGGTAACAATTATTGAAGAAGAAATAGCAAGTACTCTTATCATTAAAGATGGCAATTCCTATGCACTGATAGAAACCAAAATGATAAAAAATTACCTGTTGGAGGATGCTCAATATTCATCGGGCTTTTTAAATGATGCTAGCGAAACACTTCAATCGTATCTCAAAAAACATGATCGCGATAGTGTTAGTTGGATCGGGTTGAACAATGCCATCCGATATAAAGAAGGGATTTTGGAAGAAGGTGAATTAATTGCCGTTACAGGAAAAGGAAATTGGAAAAGAAAGAGTGAGATCAAATTGGATATTCCGGCAGAAAAAATTTTAGTAATTGGCGCTCATGATAACGAACCTGTTTATTTTAGTGATGATCCGGTGGTGCTGGAGTAAGATTACATTCTTTAATTAATTTTTGATTGAAGCTTTATAGTTTCGGTAAGTTTGGCCTTAGCATCATCTTCACTCCCGATAAAAAGATAAAAACCGTTTCCTTTATTTGCAAGTTGTGAAATAAGCTGCTTCCCGCCCTTGTTCTGACCAAATGCGAGCACCGAAAACTGAATTTGTTCCCCTGCTTTCTTCCCGATATAATTCATCAACTCCTCTTCTGTATCTGCCAATCCGTTAAAGCCCCCATCGGTTGAAAGTGCGATCTGATTTACTCCCTGCTTTTTGAAATTCTTTTCGGCATTTTCATAAGCAACACTTATTGCTTTTCCTCCTGATGTTTTTCCCCCGCATTTCAGCTGTTGAATTACGCTGATTATTTTTTCCTGATCAGAACCTGCTACTCCTGCAAGTATTACAGTAGCCTCATCGGCATACGTGATGATGCTGAGTTTATCTTCCGTACGAAGCAGTCTGGTTAGTTCTATCATTGATTTTTTTAGCAGCGGCATTCGGTCCGGACCATTCATACTTCCCGAAATATCAATTAAAAAAATAATATTATTCTCTTTATAATTTGCAAGAGAAAAATCAGGATGTTCCTCTGCTTTAACCGTCATTATTTCTTTCTGCACTATTACTATTGAATCTTTGAACAACTGAATCGGTTTTTCTTTCTGCACAATTACTACCGAATCTTTAAACAACAAGATCGGTTTTTCTTTTGCTGCAAGTGCAACTAATTCTACGATCACTTTTTTATTTTTCGGATTGAAATTTTTTAAAAGTGTTTTGCTTTTGTATCCCGGATGTTCTATATACAGTAAACGATACCCAATCTCCGATCTTTGCTTGTAATCACCCTCGCTGTTGCTATAGTGCTGAGCAAAGCGTTCGCTTTGTTCTATTTCAATTAATGAATTGGATAGTGGTTGTTTGGTCACAGAATCCTGCACATGTATTTCCATTTCAAATTCAAAAGGTTTGCGTGCATTGCTGAAAGAAGGGCAGGCATCGTTTGCATATTCATCAAAGCTCAGCACTTCACCTTTAAAGATTATTTCAACAGGAGTTTGTGATGAACTATGATAAACAGGAATTGAAATATTGAATTTTCCTTTTAATTTCGGTTTGTAAATAATGGCGATGATTCCACTTTCTCCCGGGTTAATCGCATCTGAAGGAACACTTACTTCAAACTCTTGTGAATAAAATCGCTTGAATACAAATATTTTTTTGTCTGAAGTATTCTTTACTTCAACCGTATCAATAGTGCTTATCCAGTTCTTAACTTTCTGAAAATTAAATTCTGTTTTGCTGAATGTAAGTCCATCATGTTCTGTTTGCGCAGACAAATAAATGGGAAGGAAATAAAGAAAAACACAAAAGAGTTTATTCATTGAAATTAGCGTTATGCGATAAGAAAAAATTACAATTATCACTTGTTGGGCGTAGCGTCCCGCTACGTCCTTTTTTTATCGGCATCTTGCCGAAAAAAATACAATAAGGCGAGACGCCTTGTTAAAATTAACATAGCGGGACGCTACGCTCAATGTCATTAAGTCAAGAAGCCTTTCGCACATATTTCGATGCTTCGATAAAAGCTCAGCACAGGCCAAGCTCAATATGATCTGCGTGCTGTCAGTCTGAGTTTTTCGAAGACTTTTGCATGGCATTTTATAGTAAAATCCTTAACTTAATGACATTGGACGCTACGTTCAACGTAGATTCTGATGGTAAAGCTTTGTACCCCGTATATCTGATTCAACTATTTTATCATAACCTTG
The DNA here is from genome assembly GCA_001769385.1 of Bacteroidetes bacterium RIFCSPLOWO2_12_FULL_35_15. Taxonomy (GTDB): domain Bacteria; phylum Bacteroidota; class Bacteroidia; order 2-12-FULL-35-15; family 2-12-FULL-35-15; genus 2-12-FULL-35-15. The sequence goes on from MEPB01000070.1 coordinate 115,813, forward strand.
AATTCTATTCTTCGGTTCTGAGCATGTTCCTCATCAGAGCAAGTAATTCCATTTGCGCAGCGGTTTAACAATTTTGTTTCACCGTATCCTTTACCAACAATTCTGGTAGCAGGTATTCCATTTGAAATAATATAATCAACAGCTGCCTTTGCTCTTTTCTCTGACAGCATCATATTGGCAGCATCCGATCCATTTGAATCAGTATGGGAACTTAACTCAACAATAATACCGGGCATTGTTTCCATTACTCCGATCACTTTATCAAGGATCTTTTTTGCTTCGGATTGAAGTGTGGCATCATTGGTTTTAAAAGTAACTCTTTCTTTTAAATTGTATTCCGATTCTTTTGCTGCAGAAGCGTTTAATGTTTCACCTGCCTTTTCTTTGCTTTTCGAATTAAGTACTTTTAGCCAAGGATCGTCAACATAGGTGTATGTAAGTTTTGTTTCTTCGTAACTCAGGAATTCATATTTAAAAACATTTCCTTCTTTTTCAAATTCCTTTATAGGATTATTATTTGCATCTCTTAAAACAATTCCACCTACTGATTTAACTGACGATGAAGTAGCATCAACATTGATCTGGTAATAGTAATCGGATACAAGATCAGCAAAAACAAATTTTCCTGTTTCGTCTGTCTTGGTAGTTTGCAGTATTTGCTCTTTATCATTCAGTAACTGTACTCCAATATTTACCAAAGCCTTACCATCAGTCCCCTTTGCAAAAAGCATCCCTATTAGCTCTGTTTTAAGATCCGTATCTTCCACTTTCATGTAGGAAAGTGTTTTAATATCCGCTATCAGAAATTTAAACTGGAACTTACCAGCATTATCCATCTGCAACGTTTTCACATCATTGCCATTTTTATCTTTCAACAAAATACTCTTTATCGAAGCACTCTCCGGAATACCGGAAACATCCAGCGATATCAAATAATTCTGATCCGTAGCAAGGGAATTAAATTCAAACTCCCCCATATTATTTGTTGCAACCGATTTTAAGAGCAGACCTTTGTTATTTAAAAGGTTCACTTTCGCATCCTGTAGCGGTTTATTACTTCCATCTCCTGTAAATATCTTTCCGTTAACAACAGCTGTATTATTTTCGGCATCCAATTTCATCAATGCTATTGTTGTCCTATCTGCAGGTAGCAAATCAAATTTCATTTTGCCTTTTTCATCCAGGCTGGTAGTGCTGATTTCTTTCCCGTTTTTGTTACTGATCATAATTTTTGCAAAAGCAGGCAATGATGCATCAGGCTCTGCAAGACGCACTAAATATGCTTCATCGGGTTTGAGCAATTTAAATGCAAAGCCTCCTAACTGATTGGTTTTGGTGGTTTCAACAACTTCCCCTTTACTATTTACCAGTTCAATTTTTTTGTTACTTAAAGGTTTCCATCTTTTATCAAACACAGCAAGAGTAGCTGAAACTTTAATGTATTTTTTAAATTCTTCTTTTGCATTTTTTAATCGCTCCTTTTTTGCCGCTACCTTTTTTTCTCTTTCAACTTTTTCCAACGCTTCTTTTTCGGCACTCGCTTTCCTTTCAGACTCCTGCATTTCTTTTACTATACCATTTGCAAAATCTGTCATGTACTGAACATCATCTTTTATCTGTTTTTCTGAGGGATCATAAGACACCTTGGTAAAAGGGTAGTTGTATTTTTTCTTATCAAAACTTTCCACATCTGTTTTAAAACAAGGAACTTCTGTCTGGTAGGTATAAAAAATGTTGTCTTTCCCTTTGGGAACATGCGCATCAAAAAGCAGGTGCATATTCAAATAGCCGGTTTTTTCGAATGTTATTTTATAATCTGTATGGAAAGGCAGATCAAAATGAAATTTTCCATTTTTATCTGATTTGCATTGTTGAAACAATTCTCCATTTTTGAAAACAGTTACTTGCATACCTGGTAATGGCATTTTCTCAAAAATAGTTTTACCCCGGCATTCAATTATATAGCCGGAGCCTTGTGCTTTCGCGGAGGGAAATGAAATTGTTAGATATAAAATCCCTAAAAAAAAGAAACGGATTAGTAAGTTCTTCTTCATATTTTTTCTATTTGTTCATGGATAAATAATTTGTTTGTCCGATGCCTCATCAAATTCAAAATCATTCCTGTCCAATTATGGCAGGTTCATTCTAGGTTTGTATCAAAAAATATGTTGACTCATTTTATATAAAACAAAGTAATGAAAATTTATGGCAATGCACAATATTTCAGAAGATTTTTTATTTCTTTGAAAATAGTTTGTTTTCATATTTTAAGAAAAATAATAAGGCGAGACGCCTTGTGATAATGAGCATAGCGGGACGCTGGACTCAACGGGGAGATGATTTGTTAAAATGAAAGTAGAGAGACGCTCAACGGGTAATAATTTGTATCTTGCTTATCTTAATATGGAAATATGATTATTAATTAATAAACACTACAATGGTTATTGCTAAGGAATTAAAAATAATAAAACAGCTTGAAAAGGATCTAGAGATAGAATTTGAGTTTGCAAAAGATGAATTTGATAACAATCCTAAAAATGCTTGTTTAGTGAAAAATAATCATGTAAAAGGCTTAAGTCTCACGGAGTTACAAATTAAAAAAATACCCGATGCCATTTTGTTATTAAATAATTTGGAAGTTTTACATATTCAATCAACTGGGTTAAGTGATATTTCAGGGTTAAAAAAGTTGAATAAATTAACAAATTTGGTTTTAAGTGGTAATGAAATTATTGATATTTCTTCTATTGCAGATTTAACTAAATTGAAAAGTCTTAAAGTAGATAATAATCAGATTTCAGAAATTAATGCTTTAAAAAAATTAAGCAGTTTAAAGGTGTTGAATTTGTGGGATAACAACATTATTGATATTTCACCTCTTAAAAAATTGATTAATCTAGAAAATCTTGTTCTCTGGGACAATCCTATAAAAAACATTGAACCTTTAGGCGAATTAATTAATTTAACTCATCTTGATTTATATGGCGGGGATTTTCAAAATATTTCTCCTTTAAAAGGATTATTAAATCTAAATAGTCTTGATTTAATGTCAAATAAATTAACCGACATCTCTATTTTAAGGGGATTAAAAAATTTGGAAAGTCTTTTTTTAAGTTTCAATCAATTAGCAGACATTTCTTCTTTAAATGGATTAATTAATTTAAAAAGATTGGCTTTAGGGTCTAATCAAATTAGTAATATTTCTGTTTTAAGTGAACTGAAATTCCTTAAAGATCTTGATTTAAGCCACAATCAATTGGTTGAGATTAAAGATTTAAACAGCCTGAAGGCTTTAAAGTCGCTTGATTTAAGCCAAAATAGGCTTGCCGACATTTCTCCCTTAAGTGAATTAAATTTATCTAATCTTAAACTGACAAATAATGAAATTTGTGAATTTCCGAAATGGCTTCTAAACACAAGTATGGAAATATTTTCTATAGAAGAAAACTACTCTCGGGAAGGCATTAATATTTATAACAATCCAATAAAAGATGTTCCAATTGAATTAATAAAGCTCGGGAAGGAAGCTATTGGAGATTATTTTAATTCATTAATTAATTAATGGTTCACAACCAATTAATGAGATAAAAGTAATTCTTTTAGGCGAAGGGGCAGCAGGAAAAACTTCCTTAATGAACTATTTACAAGGGAAGCTTTTTGATGAAAATGAACCACAAACACACGGGATTAATCTGGGTGAATATACAGAACAAACAGGTGTAACATTAAAAGTTTGGGATTTTGGAGGACAAGATATAATGCATCACACCCATCAGTTTTTTCTTACTCAAAAAAGTATATATGTATTGGTTTTAAATGCTCGAGAAAACAGTGATACAGAAAAATGGCTAAAGTTGATTCAAGTATTTGGTGGTGATTCCCCAATCATAATTGTTACAAACAAAATAGATGAAAATCCTTCAGATCATGAGAATATAAAATACTTAAATACAAAGTATTCAAATCTTAATAATAGATATGTGAAAATTTCTTGTAAAAAAAATATCGGATTAGATGAATTAAAAATAATGCTTACTGAGACAATAATAAATTTACTTCATGTTCGAACATTATGGGGAAATAGTTGGCTCAAAGTCAAACAAGAACTTGAGCAAATGAGAAATGGCGAAAGTTTAAAAGATTATATACATTTTGATAAATACAATGAAATTTGTGAAAAACATGGTGTTGCAAAATCTCACCGTGATACTTTAATTAATTGGTTACATCAATTGGGTGTTATTACTTATTTTTCAGATACAAACTTAAACGAAACTAATGTTATAAACCCCTCATGGATTACGGAGGCATTTTATGCTATAATTAATGCTGAAATAGTTGCTAAGAGTTTTGGTCGTTTCAATTTAAATCAACTTCCTTTTATATTGAATGAAGAAAAATATCCTAAACAAAAATATGGTTTTTTATTAGGCCTAATGACAAAATTTGAACTGTGTTATAAAATTGATGATGGAAATTTTCTAATACCGGATCTATTAAATAAAGAAGAGCCTGATTTTACTTTCGATATAAAATCATCCTTAAAATTTAAGTATAAATATCCAAATCTATTGCCTAAAGCAATTTTACCCAAATTCATGGTACGTAGACATAAAGAAATTAAAGATGATAAAAAATGGCGTACAGGATTATTGATTTCAGATAATTATTACGAATCAGAAGCTCTAATTCGTGTTGATGAGGAGGATAAAGAAATATCAATTTATGTTTTAGGCCAAGAGAAGCGTGGTTATTTAGCAAGTATAATATCGAATTTTGAAGACATTAATTCTTTCTATAACGGTTTAGAACCAGAAAAGGCAGTTCCTTGCCGCTGTAATTCATGTTCAATTAATGAAAAACCTCATTATTTTCAATACGAAGTTTTAAGAAATTCAAAAAGTAACGGACGAAGAGAATATCCATGTCCTATTTCTGATGAAGATGTCCCAATAAATGAACTTTTAGGCGTTTTAATTACTCGGGAAGAGCTTGAATCGACAATAAAAGAATTAGTTGGTAAAGGGACTTTTCAAACAAAAAGGCATTTGGAAGAAGGTGATACAGATGGCTTTATTTTAACCATAAAATCTTTATTTAGTAGTGTTTCTTATCTTCTTTTTGAAAAAAGTGAAAAATCATTTCATGCACCTTTATTTCTTCTATTACGCGCAATCTTTTCAAGTAAAACACGTGGTGATGAAATTCAGTCTAAAGGCCGCGCGGATATTATTATTGATATAGAAAAATATATTTATATTTTGGAACTTAAATTGGACGGTTCTACGAAAGATGCAATGGCACAAATCCATGAAAAAAAATATTACGAACCATATCTATTGGAAGACAAAAATATTATTTTAGTTGGCATAAATTTTAGCAGTAAAAATCGTAATATTGATGACTACATAGTTGAGATACATAAATAAATATATTTTTTCTCCTTTGTTGGTGTTATTTCACCACAAAATTATTTCAATTTTTTCAAATCCTTATTTCCCAATAAAGATTTCATTTGTGTAATTGCAATCGTATTTAATTGTTGTAGCCGTTCACTTTGTCTTAAGCCTTGGTGTATTAGTACAGAATTAATGCTTTCTAAATTTGATAATACAACCAATTGCTCAATGCTTGCATCATCCCGTATATTCCCTTTTGCTGTTGGGTTTTCATCACGCCATTCTTTTGCTGTTTTCCCAAATAATGCTACGTTTAGTAAGTCAGCTTCATTGGCATAAGTAAAACTGATTTTACTTTTCGAAAGCGTTGGAGGAATTAATTTTTCTTTAATTGCATCAGTATGTATGCGGTAATTTATTTTTGCTAAAGTGCGTTGTAAGTTCCATTCTAAATTTAAACGATCAGTTTCATCTTCTTTTAATCGTTGGAATTCTTTTATAAGATAAAGCTTAAATTCCGGGCTTAACCAAGAGCCAAATTCAAATGCAATATCTTTATGTGCAAAAGTACCACCACCATATCTGCCTGCTTTCGAGATTAATCCTGTTGCACCTGTTGCCTCAATCCATTTTTTTGGAGAAAGCGAAAAGCTATTTAATCCTGCTTGTGTTTTAAACCTCTCGAATTCGAGAGGTTTAAAACTTGGATTGTAAATTTGTTCCCAAATGCCTAAAAATTCAATGGTATTTCTATTTCTTATCCAATTGTAAATAATTGTTTCATCGCCAAATGATTTAATCATATCAGTCAATGAAATATAATCTGTATTATTTGCAGAGACAATTCTTATTTCAGTTCCTTTTACAGTAATCTTTTTATTTTTTGTTGTCATAAATTAAGTCTTTTCATTTTGATCGTTTTTTTTACATCTCGCCCCTCTCCTGCGGAGAGGGATAAAGGGAGAGGTCTTTCTGCCTTTGTTGGTTGTTATTTCACCAACAAAATAGTTGCGAATTATTTTCATCCCCCAGCAACACACAAGCCAACACGCCCCCCCTTCGCTCTCACACCATCCTTCACGCAAGGGGGACATATTTCGCCAAATGCAATACCCTCAACCTTTAACCCAATTTACCCAATCCCAATTTGCCCGTTCACTAATTAACCAATCAACTGAATCAACCAATCAACTGAATCAACCAATCAACTGAATCAACCAATCAACCAATCAACCAATTACTCAATTAACTAACTCCCCGGCTTCACCACTTCCACCCACTTACCCGGCTTACGTGAGTTAATGGTATTATCATACATCGCTTCGCAATAAATAGTCGGTAAATAATATTTCCCTATATACGCTGCATTCAGCACAATGCGGAATGTTTTTGTTTTGTATGGTGAAATATTAAAGTAGGTATAAACCCTGTCATCACGGATATCCTGGTAAGTAGGATAATCGCTCTTGATCACACTTTCGGCTTCATCCATGCGTGTGTTGTGAATTTCCCAACCACTCGGGAATATTTGTGAGAGTGCCATTTGCAGGTATTCTCCACGTACGCCCGGGTTTGCAATTTGTACTTCGGCAATAAAGTCGGTTCCTTGTTCCAGTTTGGTCACATCAATCACTCCGCCTGTCATGTTGGTATAATTTACATCTACTTTCAGGTCGTTGTCAACAGCTGTCTGGTCACCCGTTTCTGGAATACCTTCTAAGATCACACGTGCAAATAAAATACCACTTCCGTTATTGGTTACACTCAAATTGCCTGCTGCTGCACCTTTCAATTGCATGTCAATTTGTTTCACCGGTAATTTGGTATTCAAGGCAATTGCTGCTCCGTTATTGATTTTTACGCTGTACCGCATTTCTGTACTTGCACCACCACCGCTGCTTGCAAATTTCGAAACAGAAATTAAACAATACGCTGTTGTTTGTGTACTCATCCAGTAGCCTGAGCTTAATGCTTTCGAAACTTCCTTTACCAATGGTGCTGCTTTCGTTTTCATATCAAGCAGTGTAAGTGTTTCTAAGATCATTGCTTCATCGCGGTCGTCAGAACCATAACTGTATCCCATTTCAGAATATTTAGGAATAGCGGTTGTTAAATTGGTAATTAATTTTTTCGCTACTTCTACTTGTCCTGCTTTTGCATAGGCTGCAGCCAATCTCCACTTTGCCGACACAGAAAGTTGCGCATCTTCTTTCAATCTGTTCATGGCACCTAATTCGGGAGCTTTCGCCAAAGCCAATGTATATAAGCGATACGCCTGATCCAGATCATTGTTGTAATAATAATAGTATTCGCGCGAATGTCTGGTCCATGCATTTGCGGTATTACGTTGGTAACGTTTCCAGTTATCCAAAAAGTTTGGTGGCAATGCATAACCTTTCGCTTCTGCTTCCAACATAAAATGTCCGGCATAACTTGTTCCCCAATCATCCGCATCGTATTGTCCTGCCCAGTAACTCATTCCGCCACTTGCGGTCTGGAATGATTTCAAACGTTCAATTCCTGCTTTGATATTTTTATCGATTGCAATTTTGAAATCGCTGTTCAGTTCCATGATATCACTCAAAAATAATTGCGGGAAAACAGAGGATGTTGTTTGTTCCACACATCCATGCGGATACTCAATTAAGTATTTCAAACGTTCACCTAAATTGATAGGAGGGATGCTTGATAATTCGATGGTACCTTTGTTGGTGCCAATCATTCCTGCAGGAGTGTAGGGTGTGTTCCAGGTTTTACCTGCTTCAATAACGCTCTCCACAACATTCACTACTTTCGGATTCGGGTTACGAACATCAATTTCAATATCGAATGTAGCTTTCTCTGAACCGCTGGTAGCAATGATTTTCACCTTTCCAACACCTAACATCGAATTAACTTTTAATTTAAAGTTGGCCACATCATCACCAATATCTTTAAATGTTAATCCTTTAGAAGTTCCGTCCAGAGCGGTAAAAAAGTTGTTGACCTGAATTTCTACTTTCACATTTTTCACTTGTTTTTCCATGGCGAAAACAGTTACAGGAAGATCCACTTCTTCACCCGGACCAACCACACGTGGCAATGTTCCTAATATCATCAATGGTTTTCGGACCGGTGTTGTTTTATCAGTAGAACCATATGCACCGTTATAACCTGCTACAACCATTGTTCTTACGGAGCCCACATATTGAGGCATCATAAATTCAAGATGTGCTATTTCTCCTTTTTTAAGGAAATAAGGTCCCATAAATCTTACCATCGGCTTAAAGCGATTTGCTTTGTTGCCTGCTTTTCCATCCAATGCGCCATCACCACCTATCGCTAAGATGCGCGACAGTTCAGCTCCATAAGCACCCATCACCATGTCGAACAGGTCCCATGTTTTTACGCCCAATGCTTCACGTGCATAAAATGCGCTCCATGGATCCGGTGTTTTGAAATGTGTTAAGTCTAATAATCCTTCATCAACAATGGCAACTGTATAGGTCATCTCTTTACCATTTTTTTCAGAAACAGTTAAACTGGATTTTGTTTCCGGACTCCATTTTTCAGGAGTAGTAACTACAGGATTCAAATGTGTGTTCGGATCTTCTACTGAAATTGGAACAACGCCATACAAGCGTATTGGTAAGTCGTTCACGGTTTGTGCATGGGGTTGGATCAAGGTAATATTTACATACACATTCGGTGTCATTTCTGCTGTAACAGGGAATTCGAAATTGGTTTCTCCTTTTTTCGTTTCTGCCCAATATGCTTTGATAACTTTTGAACCGCTCTCAACGCTAATCAATGCACGACCTTCAGCACTCGATGGGATTGTTAGTTTTACTTTATCACCCACATTGTATTGTTTTTTATCACTTGAAAAAGAAAGCAATGTTGCTCCATCATTTCCTTTCGGAGAAGAACCTGCCCATGATGGCCAATCGATGTAAACGGTTTGTCCGGTGCGATGTCCGCTTTCTTCATCTGTTACACACACATAAAAACGACCCCAGTCCGGACGATTCACACGCAACACAAATTGTCCTTTACCATTTACTGTTGAAATTACCTGGTCTTGTACCGGTTGACGATATTCGCTTCCAACGTAGTTGGCCAAATCACCTTGGTAGCTATCCCACCACCAGCGCCAGCTAACTTTATATACTTGTACTTTTAATCGGCTTTTCGAAATTGGTTTTCCATCACTATCAACAGTAACCACTTTCACAATGTGATTGGTATCGGTTTGCAACATGCCTGTAAATTGATTGCCTTCCGGAACATTTATTCCTACATAAGATGTGTAAGGTGAATAAGGCAATGAGAACTGATCAACGCTAAAAGCACCACCTTGTTCAAACACACGCACTTTAAAACTGGCGCGTAACATTCCTGATGCCGCATCTTTCACCGTGATATTTGGTTTTACAATTGCTTTTCCGAATTCATCTAGATTTGCATCAAAAATAGTTTGTGCTTCGGAAGTGAAGTTGCGTGCCGGATCATCAAAATTATACTCATCGTATTTTTTAAATGTAGTTCGCATTTGAGCCAATGTTACTTCCACTTTAGCATTCAGATTTTTAGCGATAGCGCCCATCAGCCACTTTACCTCCAGCGTTCCTTTTTCCTCTTTGTGTGCGATGGAAAGTTGTTCGGTGCCAAAATCCAATTTTATTTTTAAACGGTTTGGCATGATGGTTTCCACTTTTATGTTTTTTGTGAACCATGCTCCGCCTACTTTTACACGTGCTGTCCAGTTTCCTGTCGGAGAACTTTTTTCTGTGGTAGTCGTGAAATTGTAAAAGCCATTCAATCCAACAGTCTTCACAATTTTTCGGAATACTTGTCCCTGAGGATTCAGTAATTCAAATTGTACCGGATGATTTTTTGGTAATGTATTTTGTTTGTCTTCCAACATAAATGTCAGGAACAGGGTATCGCCCGGGCGCCATACACCACGCTCCCCGTAAAGAAATCCTTTGATCCCTTTTTGTACCTGTTCGCCCGAAACATCAAATGCACTTACAGATAATGCAGCGCCATCATCCAATTTTAAATAGCCACGTTGCTCTCCGCTTTTTACAAGCATTAAAAATGGTTTCTTTTTGAAGGTAGCTTCACACATTCCTTCGCCATTTGTTTTTAGTGATTTGATAATTTGTAATTGATAATCGATCAATTCAACAGTCGCATGGGCAATTGGTTTTGTAGTAATTAAATCAGTTACCACAAATGTCATGGATCCATCTGTGCCTCTTTTTGCAAGCAATCCCAAGTCAGATGCTAAAATATTACGGCTTACTTCTTTATTTCTATAGTAGGAACTGTTGCAAGGGTTATCACGTTCTCTGTAATTATAACGGCCTTCTCCTTCATCATAATCATAATATTCATAATTATCATAATAGTAATCGCCATAATAATCCCAGTCCTGATCGTTGTCATCATCAGCAAGATCATCCGATGTTTCCTGCATATTTTCATCAATTACATCACCATCGGAAGCGGTGCAGGTAAAAGTTGAATATTCTTTTTTGAAACTGATGATCACTTTATAAATTGCACCGGGTTCTGTTTTTATCAAAGTGGACAGGTCAAGCGAATAGGTGTTCCATTTGCCTAGATCCATTGCACTTTTCGAAGTAAGTTGGATGGTTTTCTTTAACACTACTTTTCCTACACGTTTTAATTCACGTTCACCCTGAAGGTTATTTACTTGTAAAAATTGCGGAATATTTTTTTCGTAGATCTTTAAGATCTTCACATCAATGGCTTTTAAACTTACTGCTTTAAAAGGGAATGTCAGGCCATTCGAGTTTGGAAGAATTACACCTTTTCCCATTAATTGAACTTGTGGTTTAAATTCTTCAAACATAATTTCCATTAAATAACGTTCCTTTAATGGCATGCCTAAAATATTTTTCACTCCCAATTCGGCAGTAATGGTGCGTGCTCCAACTTGTCTGGTTTGCGGATACACACGTATCTCATTATCCTCAACAATATATTTTACGGCAGCGCCTCCGCTTAATGTAACCAATCCATCCAATGTCTGATTTTCAAGCACAGGATCCGAAAACTGAAGTACAGCATATTGTTCCGGACTTTGAATTACTTTAACATCCATCACTTTAAAATCCCCAAGCGCAGGAATGATCACCGATTTTCTACCAGTAATACTTAAACCCAATGGTGTTCCATCCCAGGTGATGATTACGCTATCTTCCTTTTCTGTTCGTTGAATTCCATCTACCGTAAAACGATTGATGGTTCTGCTTCCTTCATGGATCCAGGTGATAGGAAGCGATTTCCCATTTTGTGTTACCGTAATTATTTTTTCAACTTCCTGTGGATCTGCAACATCAGCTGTGGAAAGAGTTCCGTCCAAACGCTGTGTACGCAAGGTTTTTTTATCGGTGGTGGTCATTTTATCCACGAACACTTCATAGGATTGTTGCATCGTTTGAAAATCAAATTTGAAGGTTTCAAACTCGTCCGGAACTTTCAAAACTTTAGATAAATAAAATTCTGCTTCGTATTGTGTATTGCTACGCAACGGCTTTTCAGGAGTAAACTCAATGGTACGATTGTCGATCCACATTGCAGTACCTTTTATAGAAGGAGAAAAATCAAATAATTTTTTATCAATTGCTTTCCCGATCTCAATGGGGCTGGTCATTTCATCTGTCAATAAAATTCGAATACGCGATTCATTGGAAATAATTCCCGAGGTGTAAGCATTGATATAAGCGCCAAATGCGGGATTTACTTTTTCTTCGGAAGAAGAGGAATGCATTTTACTGAACACAGAAAATGCGATCAATGCGGATACACAGAGTCCTACAATGATAAGAATTAATCTTTTTGACATTTGCTTGGGAGTTTTTTTGTTAGAATAGTTTGGGTGTAATTTCTTGAGTAAATGTATAGCAAAAAAACAATCTGTTATAAATTGTTAAATAATATTTTTTTCTTAAAACTTTATGGGTGACCTTCCGTTATAGATTTATAAATTTGAAAATGAAGGGGAAATTAATTTTTGGCAATCTTTATGGAATTTTCAATTTTTTTGATCTCTCTATTAAAATAAACCGAAGAACAATTTGCATATTCTGTAGTACTTTTCAAAATCCTAAAACCAAAATCTATGAAATTATTCCTTTTTACTCTACTCCTTAGTGTTGCGATCTTCTTTAATTCTTGTCAGAACCCGACAAAAAAAGAGCAGGATATACCAAAACCTAATACCAAAAAGGCTGCTTTAATTATCGGTAATCCGCTGGATTGTGGAATTGAGAATATTTCTCTCTTTCCCGTTGGGACAAATTATAAACCTCAGGTAATTGAAGGCGACAGAAGTGTTGCTGAAAATGTATTGGATATGGCAAAAACTACCTTGACCTTTTCATCGAATAGTGGGAGGTTTTCTGACAGACTAGCAGAAAAAGAATACATCAATGGAAATGAAAATGAATTTGACATTCGTAACATCTTGTTTTACGATCTGAAAACAGGAGGAACTTACCCGCTTGTAACCGATACAATTCATATTCTTTCTTTTGCTATTCATAATGAATTCCCTAGCCCGAAGATCTTTTACAGAGTTGTAAAAAAGGATATCAATAAAGATTCTGTCTATAATTCAAAAGATCCGGTAATGCTTTTCATATCCGACATTTTCGGTAAAAACCTGGTTCAGGCAACTCCTGATAATGAGCAGTTCCTCGATTATTTTTATTATCCGGATACCCAAAAGATCCTGATAAAATCTGCCATTGATGCAGATGATGATAAAGAATTTACAAGTAGTGACGAGACTAATTTCAGGGATATGAATATCAGGGACCCGAAAATGGGACGTGATATATTCTCAAAGTCATTAAAAGATTCATTAAGATCTAAATAATATTTTTGGAATGATTTTCGCCTCCTCATTATTCGTATTTTTATACTCTTAACAAATAATCCTTATGCTTAAAAACAAAAAATTACTCCTGTTGATTCCTGTTGCTCTTGTAGCGATATTTTCGTATGCATTTATTGCAACTCAAACCGATAAAGATCAGGCTATCGACCAAATACTGATGCAGAGTCTTAAAACAATGCATTATTCGCCCAAAGAGATCAATGATGATTTTTCTCAGAAGGTATTTAAACTCTACACGCAGCGATTAGACTACAATAAAAAATTTCTTATTCAATCAGATATTGATGATCTGAAAAAAATGGATCGTTCTATTGATGATGACATTACTGCAGGGAAATTTACTTTTTTTGAAAAATCCTTCGAGATCATTAATAAACGCATTGATGAAGCCCAGGAATATTACAAGAAAATATTAGATAAACCTTTTGATTTTAGTAAGGATGAAACAGTAGAATTGGACGCAGAAAAACTCAGCTTTTCAAAAAGTAAAGATGATCTGAAAGATGCCTGGCGGAAATCCTTGAAATACCAGACCCTTGCAAAAATTATAGAGATGACAGAGTCTCAGGAAAAAGCAAAGGAAAAAAGTGATACCGTAAAGATCAAAACGAAAGAAGAGTTGGAGGTTGATGCCCGCAAAAAAGTATTGAAAAATAATGATGACTATTTTAAGCGTCTGAAAGAATTAAATCATAATGATAGATTGTCAATTTATTTTAATTCCATAACCGGAATTTATGATCCTCACACCGAATATTTTGCTCCAAAAGACAAAGCAAATTTTGATATCAGCATGAGCGGACAGTTAGAAGGAATTGGTGCCCAGCTGCAGGAAAAAGATGGATATACAAAGGTTTCGAGCATTGTGCCCGGAAGTGCTTCCTGGAAACAAGGACAATTAAAAGCCGGTGATATTATTCTGAAAGTTGGGCAAGGAGCTGCCGACCCTGTTGATATTGTTGATATGCGTTTGGATAATGTAGTTCAGTTGGTGCGCGGTAAAAAAGGAACAGAAGTTCGCTTAACAGTTAAAAAGCCGGACGGAAGCATTATTGTTATTCCTATCATTCGTGATATTGTTGTACTGGAAGATTCGTACGCTCAATCTGTTATTTTAAAAGGAAAGAAAAATATCGGGTATATAAAATTACCATCTTTTTATGCCGATTTTAACGGTAAAGGCGGACGCTCTTGTTCAAAAGATATTAAAAAGGAACTGGAGAAACTGAAAGCTGAAAATGTGGATGGCGTTATTCTGGACCTGCGCTATAATGGTGGAGGATCTTTGGGTGATGTAGTTGATATGGCTGGTTTGTTCATTGACAAAGGCCCTATCGTTCAGGTGAAACAAAAAGAAGGTGCTCCCCAGGTAATGGAAGATAAGGATCCTTCTATTGTTTATGACGGCCCATTCACCGTGATGGTAAATTCCAATTCAGCTTCCGCTTCCGAAATTATGGCAGCTGCTATTCAGGATTATCACCGCGGAGTAATTGTAGGAACTTCTCCTTCCACATTTGGTAAAGGAACTGTTCAGCGTTTTTATGATATGGATGATTATTTGCCGCCTCAATATGCAGATATAAAACCTATTGGTCAGGTGAAAATTACGACTCAAAAATTTTACAGGATCAATGGAGGTGCAACTCAATTAAAAGGTGTGATACCGGATATTATTTTGCCTGACCCCTATTATTTACTTGATCAGGGCGAAAAGGAGCAGGATTACCCAATGGTATGGGATGAAATTAATCCGGCCCATTATGCCCCTTTAAAACCTTCCTATTCAGTTGAAAAATTAAAAACGAATAGTTTGGCTCGTATAAAAAACAATGAAAGTTTTGCTGTATTGGAAGAGGCTGCCAAGCGATTGAAAAAACAAAAAGACAGCACTGTTGTTTCTTTGAATTTTGATAAATATGTTGCTGAACAAAAAAGATTAAAAGCAGAGTATAAAAAAATGGAAAATCTGGATAAGGAAATTGTTGGTGGAGTGGATGTTGTTGCCTTAAAAGCAGATGCTTTTCCTGAAAGTGATACTGTAAAAATTGCAAAAAATAAAGATTGGTACAAAGCCATTAAAAAAGATCTTTATTTAAATGAAACGGTTCAGATAATGAATGAGATGAAGTAATAAATAATTTTGAGTAATTCATTTTAAAGGGAATTGAAACAAATATCCATCGTTATTACTTTATTAGTTGCATTCAATCTGAATAATTTTGCTCAGGTTCCCGGTTATATGGGAAAACGTTTAAGTATAGGATACTCAAACTATTTGTCTCCCTCCTTATTAAATCCTTCGGCAACTAAGTATAGAGGTGATTTGGGACTGAATACTACCCATTGCATTAATCTGGAGTTTACAATTAAAAAGCGTACTGATTTTTGCTTTGGCATTCAATTTTCTAAAACAGGAATGAGCAGAGAAATTGGTTTTACTCATGAAGGCTACGATAATAATGGGTATAAATATGTTTACAATTCGACATATAGTCCGGTTTCAAAAATGCCAATGCAGCTTTCAACCACCAATATTTGTTTGGGATTTAAATTCTTTTCACAAGGTTATATTGCACCTGTTGGGAAATATAAAAAGTTGGATTTCATTTTATTATTAAATAAAGTAAGCTATGAAAGAGGGGGATTCAGAAACGACAGCCCCCCTGCAGAGTATGTAACATTGGGAACAGGAGAGAATGATTTCAGAGCTTTTGCCATCGCACTAACCTTTGGAAGGCAACGCGTTTTTTTTAATACATTGCTTATTGATACTGGTTTCAGGTTTGGTATTTCACCCAATATATTTATTAGTTACATTAAGAATGACGTGATTAATGATCAATATAATTTGTTTTTTGAAGATCAGCTAAAAGAAAGTGTGAACCAGCGAATTTTTGCTGCCCAATTAGTAAACTTTCATATCGGAATTGGATTTTTAGCTTTTTAATTGATGAAGAAGTTAATCGTTTTCATTATTATTATTGTTTCAATATCTGTAAAGGCGCAAGTACCGGGTTATTTTGGTAAGCGTTTAAGTTTTGGATATTCAAACTATTTTTCTCCTTCTAATTTCAGTATAGCATCTCATACTACTAAAGAACATGCCTGGGGATTGAATACTTCTCATTCTTTTAATTCAGAATATACGATCATGCCACGTACCAACCTATGTATCGGAGTGCAGTTCAGTAAATTGGGTATTGAAGATCATTACGAATATGGGAAGTATTATAGCCTTGTTTACCAACCCGATTCACATAAACCAATGCAATTACGAACGACAAATTTTTCACTGGGATTTAAAATTTTCCGATCTGTTTATGTTGCACCTGTGGGTAAATATCAGAAGATAGAATTTATATTTCTTTTGGATGAAGTAAAATATAACCAGGGAGACTTCTATGATAATATCAGTTTTACAAAAAATAGAGTTGAAAATATCGGGGAAGGAAAATACAATTATAGATCTTCTGTTTTCGCATATACAATCGGTCGACAACGCATACTATTTAATTCAATAATTATTGATTCAGGAGTAAGATTTGGTATGAGTCCGAATGTTATGTTTGATAATATTGAAAATTTATTTTCTTCAGGTTCTCCTTCCTTTGAAAATCAGATAAAGCGAAATGTGAATCAACGAATATTTGGTGCGCAAATGTGTAATATTCATCTCGGTATTGGATTCATCGCATTCTAAAAAAAATAAGTATTCAGGTACTTGAATATTTCATTACTTTTTGTAATCTTTGTTTTGAAATAAATAAATTATGGAATCAAACGAAAATACTTCCCGTAAAGAGTTTTTAAAATCAATAGGTTTATTGACTCTTACAACTGCTCTGGCGGCTGTGGTAAATCCTCTTGAAGCCGCATCAGAAACAATTGTTAACACAAAGAAAAAAGAAGAACTCGACAATTTTCTTACAGTTTATGAGAAATGGGTGGATGAATTCAACAAGATGGTTGATATTCAGAAAAAAGATCGCCATCATTTTGAAAACAACAAACGTATGATGGAATTAAGTGAGGAAGCAGCAGCATTTTTACCTAAAGTAAAAGAATGTTATGCAAGTAGCTTACATCGCAATCGTTATTTGATATTATCCCAGCGTTTAACCAATAATATCGATCACTTTAATATTTAGAAAATTACATCCTGTCAGGTACTTCAATGCCTAATAGCTGCATTGCTGATCGAATAGCATTTCCAATAATTTTTGAAAGCTGTAAACGGAATAGCACCAAGTCCTTTTGATGCTCTTTTAAGATGGGAGTATCGTGGTAATACTGACTATATTCTTTTGCTAATTCATACACGTAGTTTGCAATTACAGCCGGACTATATTCAATTGCTGCTTGTTGAAGAGTAGCATTGAAATTATACAGTTTAATGATCAATTCTTTTTCTTTCGGTAAAAGTGTAATGTTGTGTGTAAACACATCGATATCATGAAAGTCCCAGCCTTCACCGGCCTTACGTAACAAAGCCTGAATACGAACGTAATTAAACTGTATGAATGGTGCGGTGTTTCCATTAAAATCAATTGATTCGGCCGGGTTGAAAAGCATTTTCTTTTTAGGGTCAACTTTTAAGATAAAATATTTTAAAGCACCCATTCCGATGGTATAAAATAATTTTTCTGCTTCTGCATCGCTCAATCCTTCATGTTTACCAAGTTCTTTGGTAGTTGCAGCAGCAGTTTCAACCATCACTTTCATCAGATCATCAGCATCAACAACTGTTCCTTCACGCGATTTCATTTTTCCTTCAGGAAGTTCCACCATTCCATAAGATAAGTGGAACAATCCATCGGCCCATTTATAACCTAACTTTTTTAGAATCAGGAACAATACTTTAAAATGATAATCCTGCTCATTTCCAACGGTATAGATCAGCTTATCGAAAGGTGTTTCCTCAGCACGTTGAACAGCTGTTCCAAGATCCTGTGTCATATAAACAGAAGTCCCATCGCCACGTAACAGTGTTTTTTCATCCAATCCATCCGGGGTCAGATCAATATAGATTGAATTATCCGCTCTGCGTTTTAAAACACCTTTTGCAAGACCATCGTCAATAATATTTTTGCCTAAAATATAAGTGTTGCTTTCATAATATGTTTTATCGAAATTAACACCCATCATTTTGTATGTGGCTTCAAATCCCTTATAAACCCAGGAGTTCATCATCTCCCATAACGTTCTCACTTCTTTATCCCCGGCTTCCCATTTCAGAAGCATTTCTTGGGCTTCGATCATTAATGGTGCTTGTTTTTCAGCTTCTTCATCACTTAATCCTTTCAGTTTACAATCAGCAATTTGCAGTTTGTAATTTTTATCAAACTCCACGTAATATTTACCAACCAGATGATCACCTTTCATTCCTGATGATTCAGGTGTTTCTCCATTTCCCCATTTTTGCCAGGCAAGCATACTTTTGCAAATATGAATACCACGGTCATTCACAAGATTTACCTTAATAACCTTATTGCCGGCTGCTTTTAAAATTTCTGCAACCGAGTATCCTAATAAATTATTACGAACATGTCCAAGATGTAAAGGTTTATTTGTGTTCGGAGATGAATATTCAACCATCACGGTTGGAGCATTTTCTGCTAATGTATCGTTGATGAATGGCTTACCATTTATAAATTTAAAGTAGTTGAGCCAGAAGGAATTATCAATCACAAGATTCAAAAACCCCTTTACAACGTTAAAATCAGCAACTTCAGCAATATGTGTTTTTAAGAAATTACCAATTTCAGTTGCTGTTTCCTCAGGTTTCTTTTTTGAAATTTTCAGAAAATTAAATACTACCAATGTCAGATCACCCACAAAATCAGGGTTGGTTTTTTCAAATACTACTTTTTCAATAGTAGCGCCATACAGGGAATGTAGGGCTTCAATAGTTTTTTCTGCAAGTTTTTTTTCAATATTCATAAATACAATAAATTCAAAATATTTTTTTTTCTCTCTAAAAGAGACCGAACAACTATCAACCAATCACCAACAATAACTAACATTCAGCAACTAATAAGTAAGCTGACTCACCACTTTTTGCAAAATTTCGAATGTATTTTCCGCCATCAGGTTTTCTTTATCCAATGTAGGGTTTACTTCACAAATTTCGAAGCAACATACTTTTTCATTTTGAATTAACCGAACACATAAACTGCCGGCCTCTTTTTCTGTAATACCATTACGAACAGGTGTTCCGGTTCCTTTGGAGATGGAGGAATCCATACTATCCACATCAAAAGAGATATAGATCAAATTGCAATGACTTAAATGTGCCAGCGCATCACGTGAAATTTTTTCAACTCCATTTCTTTTTACTTCTGCAGTAGTAAATGTTTTTACTTTATGTTTTTTTAGTAAATACGTTTCTTCCGGCTCTACATCACGAACACCAATAAAAACAAGGTCTTTGTAGGTTATTTTCGGAACAATACCACCCACTTTTTTTAATTTGTTCCAAAGGTCAACGGTGTCTTTATCAGGTTTGTTCATTTTATTGCTGATATTATCTTCTGCTAAGGATGCAGCAAGTGGCATCCCATGCATGTTACCCGTTGGAGTAGTAAAGGGGCTGTGAATATCCGCATGTGCATCGATCCAGATCACGCCAAGTCGTTGTTTCGGATAGGCCATTTTTATTCCGGCAATGGTTCCGCCTGCAGTACTGTGATCACCTGCTAAAATGATTGGAAAATTATTTTTTTTCAATGTTTGGCTAACGGTACTTGATACGCGTTCATAAATGGAAAGAATGCCACTGATCCGTTTCGCATAGGTTGTTTTTGTCGGTTCAAACAACAATTGATTTTCGGTTTTTACTTCGATGGATTCAATTTGTTTGAACATATTACTGCCATAATCGAGTGCTGCAATTTTAATGGCATCAACTCCCATACTGGCGCCACGTGTTCCGGCTCCGATCTCTGATTTTACTTCAATAAATTTTACATTTTTCATGATATTTGTATTTTAAAAATCTTAAACTTTATGAACAATATTATTTATTTTTTTACTTATTTGTTGATATCTAAATTACTTACTTGATGAATAAAATATCAAACTAAGTTACTTACATTTGTGAAAAATATTTTTTTACAATTTTCAGCTTACAAAAATGGAAAATAAATACCGTGATTTAATTGAACAAACCTTCGATTTTCCGCAGGAAGGTTTCGAAGTTGTTGATGATGAGCTCAATTTCTATGATATTCCCTTGATGGATATCATCAAAAAGTACGGTACTCCATTAAAAATAAGCTATTTACCAAAAATAAGTGCTCAAATCCAAAAAGCTAAAAAGCTATTTAATGTTGCGATGGCAAAAGCCGATTATAAGGGCAAATATACATATTGTTATTGTACAAAAAGCTCTCATTTCTCTTTTGTGCTGGAAGAAGCCTTGAAAAATGATATCCATTTAGAAACTTCTTCCGCATTTGATATTCCTTTGATAAAGTCGCTTTACAATTCCGGGAAAATTACAAAGGAGACCTTTATTATCAATAATGGCTACAAACGACCCACTTATTTAAAATATATCAGTGAATTAGTAAATGAAGGTTTTGCGAATGCAATTCCCATTTTAGATAATATTAACGAATTACCTCAATTAGAAAAACTTTGTAAAAAGAAGTTTAAAATTGGAATTCGTGTGGCAGCAGATGAAGAACCCAAGTTTGAGTTTTATACTTCCCGATTAGGTATTAGAGAGGCTGACATTATTCCTTATTACAACACCAAAATAAAAAACAGCTCCAAGTGTGATTTAAAAATGCTCCATTTTTTTATTAATACCGGGATTAAAGATTCAACGTATTACTGGACCGAGCTTACTAAATGTATAAATGTGTACTGCAACCTGAAAAAAGTTTGCCCAACGCTTGATTCATTGGATATTGGTGGTGGTTTTCCTATAAGAACATCATTAGCTTTTAACTATGATTATAGCTACATGGCCGATGAAATTATTCAGAAAATTAAAAATATTTGTGAAGAACGAGGTGTAGAGGAGCCGCATATTTTTACCGAATTTGGTAGTTATACAGTAGGAGAGAGTGGAGCAGCCCTCTTTTCAATTGTTGATATTAAAAAACAAAATGACAACGAGCTTTGGTATATGATCGATAGTTCTTTTATAACCACTTTACCTGATACATGGGGAATTAAACAGAAGTTTATTTTACTCGCAGTTAATCATTGGGATAAAGAATATCAAAGAGTTAATTTGGGCGGTTTAACATGTGATAGTGAAGATTATTACAATGCCGAATCGCATTTAAACCAGGTTTATATGCCTTTAGCGACTGAAAAACAAAAAGAGCCCTTGTATTTAGGCTTTTTTCATACAGGAGCCTACCAAGAGGCATTGGGAGGTTATGGTGGAATTCAACATTGCTTAATTCCTGCTCCCAAACATGTTATTATCGATAGGGATGAAGACGGGGAGATCACCACCCGTCTGTTTGCTAAGGAACAAAGCTATAAATCGATGATGAAAACACTCGGATACTAGTTTTTAAAACGGAAAAATCATTTTTTTTGACTTCAATGATATTATTATTACCTTTCGCAACTTAATACCAATGATTTGCATTCTTATCCATTTAATTAAAAGATAGGATTGTATGAATAAACGAATGGGAAAGCGATTTTTTATAGGCCTTTTAGGTTTTTTAAATATACTTTTTTGGGTAGGCTGTCAACCAACGGATGAAAAATTCATTTCCGAAGGTAGTATAGAATATGCAGCGTCTGTGGTTGACCAGAGCAATCCAATGGCAAACATGGCTCCAAGCAAACTTACCATAAAGTTTAAAAACAATATATCATGTGCCGAAATGAGTGCAGGCATGGGTTTATTCAGTACATCATTTATTGCAGATCCTGAAAAAAAATCACTTATCCAACTTGTTAAATTATTGAATAAGAAATTTTCAATGGTAATGGATGAAGCTGATTTGAAAAAAGAAAATGAGTTATTCAATATGGAGATAATTCCAAGCAAAGAAACAAAAATGATTGCTGGTTATAAATGCCAAAAAGCTACTGTTCGTTATAAAGCAGGTGATTTTCCAAATTTCGATATCTATTATACAAAAGATCTAAACATCAAAAATTCAAATTTTGCCAATCCGTTTTACATGATAGATGGTGTATTGATGGAATATCAAATGACAAAGTTTGGACTCGAAATGAAATTTACAGCCACAGCTGTAAAAAAAGAAGATATTGAGGATTGTGTTTTTCAGCTTCCTGCTGATTATAAACTTATATCAAAGGAGGAAATGAATACCATGTTACTTGGGTTACAATAAATCAAACTGGTTTATTTAGTATAATTTTCTCCCTTCATAATTATCCATATCGATTAACCTGTTCAATTTCCTGTTTTTCTATCTTTCTTTTTCCACACAAGTAAGTTTATAAGATTTCTATAATCGTAATTCTTTCCCTTTGTTGTTTACTATTTTTGATTGTTATAACAAAAGTATTCAGGTTTCTGTAACTTTTGGTTTCCTATGAATTACGAATGTAATTAGCCAATTGGTAATTCATAGTAAATTAGTTTAAAACCCTTAGAATGCAATGGAAGAAATAAAAAAAAATACTTTAAAAAATAAATTAAAGAATTCTGATTCGGGTGATAAATCTTCGGAAAAAGATAATAAACCGAAAAAAGAAAAAGATCTTGCTGACCATTCTTCAAAATCCGGTATTATTGAAAAAATTAAAGCCCAATTTTCATTTATTCAAAATGAACGTTTTCAAAAAATATTCGGATTAACTCTTTTGCTATTCGCTGTTTATCTGACAATTGCTTTTACTTCATTTGCCTTTACCTGGGAAGTGGATCAGGATAAAGTATTAGGTAACCTGTTTTCTCCTGAAGTAAGGGTCGAAAATTGGCTGGGGAAATTTGGAGCTTTGATCTCTTATGTGTTTATTCATAAATGGTTTGGTGCCGCATCCTACATTTTTGCTTTTCTGGCATTCATCACAGGTTTACGTATTACTTTCAATATTGGATTTATCAATTTCCGAAAA
This sequence comes from Bacteroidetes bacterium RIFCSPLOWO2_12_FULL_35_15, assembly GCA_001769385.1. Lineage (GTDB taxonomy): Bacteria > Bacteroidota > Bacteroidia > 2-12-FULL-35-15 > 2-12-FULL-35-15 > 2-12-FULL-35-15. The sequence continues at coordinate 139,192 of MEPB01000070.1, forward strand.
GCATATGCCATTTCATTTTTCTTATTGGTATTTATTTCAGTAACACTCGGTTATATTTTCAGTAATACTTTGTTTTTTTTAGGTGGCGCTTTTGGATACACTATCAGTAACAAGTTGAATGGATTTTTGGGGTTTATCGGGACAGGTGTATTGTTATTTTTTGCCTTCATTGTTTTTCTGGTTGCTGTATTTAATATTTCATTCGATCTGAGTAAAAAAGATCCGATTATAGAGGATGAAAATGAGGATGCAGAAGTAGAAATAAACAAAAGCGAAGAGGAAAAAAAAACGATCAACACGTTAAAAGAAATTGATGAAATTGATGAGGTGGAAGAAGGAGAAGAAGATCTAACAAAAAAGGATGACTTAATTATTACAAATGATGAGCGTCACGATATTATTGAAGAAGTTGAAAAACCCATTGCAACTGAAGAAATTGTATTATCAACCAGTGATACTGGTGTTCAATTTACGGTAGAAAATATTGATAAAAAAGAGGAGGAATTAAGTCCTGAACAATTGGCAGCAGCTTTAACGGCTCAGGTTGGTGAGTATGATCCGACTTTAGATCTATCTTCCTATCAATTTCCTTCCATCGATCTTTTGGAAAATTATGGCGGTTCAAAAGAAATTGTGATCAATACCGATGAACTAAAAGCCAATAAAGACAAGATCCTTAAGACATTAGGAGATTATGGTATTGAAATAGAAAAAATCAAGGCCACTGTTGGTCCCACAGTTACGCTTTACGAAATAGTTCCTGCAGCAGGGGTAAGGATCTCTAAAATTAAAAATCTGGAAGATGACATTGCCTTGAGTTTATCAGCTCTTGGAATTCGTATCATTGCGCCTATTCCCGGTAAAGGAACAATTGGAATTGAAGTTCCGAACTTGAATCCGGAAATAGTTCCAATGAGAACACTTTTGGCTTCTGAAAAATTTCAGAATACAACAATGGATCTGCCTATCGCCTTAGGAAAAACGATCAGTAATGAAACATTTATTACTGACCTGGCAAAGATGCCGCACTTGCTAATGGCCGGTGCTACCGGTCAGGGAAAGTCTGTGGGATTGAATGCTGTATTGGTTTCCTTATTGTACAAAAAACACCCATCGCAAATAAAATTTGTTTTGGTCGATCCCAAAAAAGTGGAACTTACTTTATTTAATAAGATCGAGCGCCACTTTTTAGCAAAGCTTCCTGATAGTGCCGAAGCCATCATTACAGATACCAAAAAGGTGGTTCATACGCTTAATTCTTTGTGTATCGAAATGGATCAGCGTTACGATCTATTGAAAGAAGCGCAGGTACGAAATATAAAAGAATACAATACGAAATTTATTGCCCGAAGACTTAACCCGAATGACGGACATAAATTTTTGCCTTACATTGTTTTAGTGGTTGATGAATTTGCCGATCTTATTATGACAGCAGGCAAGGAAGTTGAAACGCCTATTGCGCGTCTTGCACAACTGGCACGTGCAATCGGAATTCATTTGATCATCGCAACACAACGACCTTCCGTGAACATTATTACGGGTACAATTAAAGCCAATTTTCCGGCACGTATTGCATTTCGTGTGACATCAAAGATAGATTCCCGTACTATTTTGGATTCTGGTGGAGCTGATCAGTTGATCGGCAGAGGTGACATGTTGCTGTCAACGGGCAACGATCTGATTCGTTTGCAATGTGCATTTGTTGATACACCTGAAGTGGATAGGATATGTGATTTTATTGGTGCCCAGCGAAGTTACCCGACTGCATTTTTATTACCCGAATATGTGGATGAAAATGGGGAAGGAACAGGTAAAATGGATGATCCTTCTGAAAGAGATGGATTGTTTAACCAGGCTGCTGAAATTATTGTTTCTACCCAACAAGGTTCAGCATCATTACTTCAACGCAGATTAAAATTAGGATACAACCGTGCGGGAAGAATTATTGATCAATTGGAATCTGCCGGAATCATCGGCCCATTCGAAGGTTCAAAGGCCCGTGAAGTATTAATAAAGGATATGTTATCTTTGGAACAGTTTTTGAATAAATCCGATAAAAATTAAATAAACCAGTATTATGTTTACAAAAAAAATTACTCTCATCGCATTACTTGCTGTAGGTTTTTTGACCTCCCTAAATGCTCAAAATGATCCAAAAGCTAAAACTATTTTAGATGATCTAAGCGCTAAAACAAAAGCATATACAACTGTAAAAGCAGAATTTGAATTAGTCGTAGAAAAAAAGGATAAAACAAAAGAAACCCAAAAAGGAAAAATTCAAACGAAGGGTTCAAAATACAAATTGTTCATCCCTGGTCATGAAATTTATTGTGATGGAAAAACCGTTTGGGATTATATTAAGGATGCAAATGAAGTTCAAATAAAGGATATGGAAGTGGGAAATGATGATGCATTAAGCCCTTCTACTATTTTTACTCTTTATGAAAAAGGATATAAATATAAATTTGATGGCGAAGATGCTGTAACTCAAACAATCAGTTTATTCCCATTAAATCCGGATAAGAAAAAATTCCATACCATAAAATTGATTATTGATAAAACAAAAAAACAAATTACAAGTGTGAAGATGATGATGAAAGATGGTTCAACTCAAACCTACTCCATAAAATCATTCTTAGGAAATGCTGATATTCCTGACAGTGATTTCGTATTCGATAAAAAAACACATCCCGGAATCGATGTGGAAGATCTAAGAGATGGCAAGTAAATTCTAAAAATTGATTCTTGTTTAAAAATTAAGATTTAAAATACTTTTAATAATAGGCGCGAAGTTAAAACTTCGCGCATTTTTTTTGTTCTCCTTAATGATGCCACTTTGTATTCATTGTTTATATCAATTGAAAGATAAAATAGTCACTTTTTAAAACCTCACCCAAACCCTCTCCTTGAAAAAAGGAGAGGATGATTGGACATTTTATATTTCAATGGTATTACATATTTAAATAGGGAACGAGTCTTTTTTTATTAAAATCCCTGGAAATCCCTGGAAATATCGCTAAGAAATACTTCTTCAAATGAACTTTAAAGGGGATTCTTCTTTTAAAGGTTGCCTTTTTATTGGTTCCATTCTTATACTTTTCTTATTCATTATTTGGACATAATGTAAATTTAGTTGTAGCTTGCATAGTGTTTGAGTTTTTAGTTTGCTGGTGAAAAAATAATCAAGTGTTCTACAAAAAACAATCGTTATGAAAAACACACAATTGTTAATCCTCTCTTCTCTGTTTTTACATTGTTTTTCTTTTGCTCAAAAGGATTTCAAAAACGCAGAAAAAAAATTTCAACAAGGCCAATTTTTTAACGCCATTGAATTATACAAAAACGCATATACTGAAGCAAAGACTGAAGAGGATAAAGCTCTTATTAGTTTTAAAACAGGAGAGTGTTTTAGATTTATTGGGGATAATAAACAATCGGAAGATTGGTATTCAAAAGCCATCATATCAAATTATACTGACCCCAAAGCAATATTATATTTGGCCGAGACAAAAAAAGCGCAGGGAAAATATCAGGAAGCCATCGAAGAATACAATAAGTATAAAAGCATGGTTACTTCTGACACAAGAGGTGCAGATGGAATTTTATCTTGTGAGTTAGCTCAAAAATGGCAAAATAATCCAACTCGATATAGTGTGGAAAATATAACCTTGTTGAATTCAGAAGATCCTGATTTTTCACCAAGTTATGCCGATAATAAATACAGCAGAATTTATTTTACCTCCATGCGCTCAGGTGTAACAGGTTCCGAAATCAATGAAAGCACCGGAAAAAATTACGGTGATGTTTTTGAAACTCAAATGGATAAAAGTGGTAACTGGAGCAGTCCTGTGGCATTACCAGAACCTGTAAACACAAAAGATAACGAAGGATTAACCTCGGCAACTAAAAAAGCTGACATGTTATTTTTTACTCGTAGTGATCAAACAATTAGTCAAATATGGCTTACTACAAAAAAAGGAAATGTATGGGGAGAACCGGAAAAATTAAATTTTTGTGTTGAATCTTTAAAATATTCTTCGCCATCTATTTCATCTGATGGGGGCACTTTGTTTTTTGTATCAGATATGCCGGGTGGCCAGGGAGAGAACGATATTTGGATAAGTAAATATGATAAGAGTAACAAAAAATGGGGGGATCCAATTAATTTAGGAACAGAAATAAACACTTCGGGAAATGATGTATCCCCATTCATACAGGAGGAGGGAACGCTTTATTTTTCGTCAAACGGATACCTGGGAATGGGAGGTTTGGATATTTTCAAAGCAGAGAAAAAAGGAGAGGACCAATGGGGAAATGTTACCAATATGAAATATCCCATCAATTCAGCAGGTAATGATTTTGGAATTGTATTTGAAGGCAAAAAAGAAAAAGGTTATTTGACATCTAACCGTGAAGGAACGCATGGTGCAGATGATATTTGGTCCTTTGTATTACAACCACCCTTGTTATTTACTATTGATGGTGTTATTACAGATTGTAGTAATAAGGAACCAATAACAGGTGTTTCAGTCAAACTGATCGGTTCTGACGGATCCTCAGAAATAATAAAAACGGATGCAGCGGGTTATTATAAGTTTGCCGAAAATGTTTCTGAAGGACGATATATAAAGGCTAATACAGCGTATGTTATTTCAATAGTTAATGATGCTTCCTTAAAGACTTCAAAAAATACAGAAGGTTTTTTAAATAATAAAACACTAGTAAAGCAAACCACAGTCGGAGTGAAGGAGAGTAGAAATTTTAAACATGATTTTTGTCTTTCTCCCAATACACCCAAAGTTACTACACCCAAAAAATAGCCTTTGCAGCATCAAAAAAGTACCTGGTATAAGAGGTAAAGGAATCCTTTTTGCAAATTGAAAAAGAGCAGAAAAATTACCCGAAAAAGGTTAAGGCGAAACTAAAAAAAATTGGTAGAATACCAACTATATTTATAAAATGTCCAATGTGTGAAGTCCGTCAGAGTTTGTTGAAGACTATGCGCAGGAATTTGTTGGGCCAAGATATATTTATAATTGTTATAAGAATATATTGTGTGTTCAGAAAAGAACTGAACGGCTCGAAAATGAATAATTTGCTTTCTTCCAACAACCAAAAAAAGCTAATTGAAACGACTTTCAATTAGCTTTAATCAAATCCAATATCAATAAGACTTTTATAGGTTTTTACTAAAATTTTTGGCATCTATATCCTTTAAAATGTTAATGCAATAAACTTCCAAAAACATTCTGCAATAAAGTAGTAATCTGTGCAGCAGGATTGGTGCGGATTTTTAATTCTTCATCAGCTAATAACTTGAATAATCCTTTTAAAGCCCTTTCTGTAACATATGATGTTAAATTTGGATTTTGCTTTTGAACCAAAGGAATTTTATTATATTTTGTAATGATAGGGTTCCAATATTTTGTTAATTGCACTTTTTCAATTGCGGCCTTAACAATAGGTGTAAATTTTTGAGTTAATTCAGCAGTAGTTTTGTTTTTAAGAAATAGGGTAGCTGCATTATTTCCTCCTTTTAATATGGCGAACCCATCACTGATACTCATCCCTTTTATTGCATTAAGAAACACACTGCCGGCATTTTTTGCGGCTTCCTCTGCTGCTCTGTTAAGTGTCATTTCAAATTTTGTAACCTGAGCTGATAAGCCTATTTGTTTTGCATAATCTTTTACTTTTTTTGCCTCAGGAGGAAAGGGAATGAATAATGCAGGGTTTTTATAAAATCCATCTAATTTGGAAGCGATACCTGTAGAATTTGTAGCCCCAATTGTTAATGCTTCTTTTAACCCTTTAACCACCTGATCGTTTGTTAAAGGATTGCTGCTGTTGTTTCCGCTACTGCCATTGTTAAGGCTGGTGGAAGCCTGGTTTACAATGTTTTGTAATGTCTGACTTATTCCAATATTAAGGATTAATAGAAAAATGGCCGAGATAAGAAATTTAGTTTTCATTTGTAGATATTTTAAATTTTAGAATTAGAGTTTAGGATTTAGTGTTTAGTATTTTTACCCTTATTTTATTTCAAAAGAAAGTAATTTTTTATTTTCAATATATGCTTCCAGTTTATCTCCGATAGCTACCGGGCCAACACCTTCTGGTGTTCCGGTAAAGATAAGGTCTCCTGTTTTAAGTGTGAAAAATTTTGATACATAAGCGATGATCGTATCAAATGAAAAAAGCAGATCCTTGGTATTTCCTTTTTGTACAGTGTTTTCGTTAATCGTTAAATGAAAATTTATATCGCTTAGATCAGAAATATTTTTTTTGTCAATAAACTGTCCGATAGGAGCAGAGCCATCAAATGCTTTTGCTTTTTCCCAGGGCAAACCTTTTTCTTTGCACTTATTTTGTATGTCTCGTGCAGTGAAATCAATTCCTATGCCAATTTCATCATAATATTTATTTGCGAATTCAGGATCAATATTTTTTCCCGCTTTGCTTATTTTGATGATCAATTCTACTTCATGATGAATTTCCTTAGAAAAATCAGGATAATAAAAAGGTTGATTGTCTTTGATAACGGCAGTATCCGGTTTAAGAAAAAAGATCGGTTCTGTTGGAATTGCTGAATCCATTTCTTTTGCATGTTCAGCATAATTTCTTCCAATACAAATTAGTTTCATGTTTTAAAAATTTGAAAATAGCAATGTAAAAATTCCCTCATTCTGTTTAACCTATACACTTATTTAACCAACTTAACTTACCTGTTAAAAGCCATTCGTAATTTAATGTCAGTTAATACTTTTTTTGTAAAAAGGGGAAAATCTCCATTCTGCATCCAGGCATAATAGGAGGGTTCTTCACGCAGTACTTGTTCAACAGGCTTTCCGGTATGTTTTCCAAAGTTAAAAACTTCAACTCCCTGCTCATTAAAAATGATTCTTCCTGCCAGATCAGCATTTTTATTAATATTGGTAAAATCATGTAATGCTTTGATGTTATTTTGTACAGGGAACGATTTATTTCCTTTTTTATCTTCAAATTCAACGCCATCATACTTTTCAAGCTGGGCTAAAAATACTTCGTAAGTAGCTTCAATGTCTGCTTCCGCACTGTGGGCATTAATTATTTCTTTTTTGCAATAGAAACGGTATGCAGCTTTAAGCGTTCGTTGTTCCATTTGATGGAAAATATTTTGTACATCAACAAAATTTCTGCCTTTTAGATCAAAATCAACATCAGCTCTTAAAAATTCTTCAACCAGTATTGGAATATCGAATTTATTAGAGTTATATCCTGCCAGGTCGCAATCCTTTAAAAAATCAGCAAGACTTTTGGCAATGCTTTTAAACGTTGGTTCATTGGCAATATCTTTATCGTAAATCCCGTGGATTTCTGATGATTGTTTTGGAATTGGAATAGTTGGATTTATCCTTTTTGTTTTTACTTCTTTGCTTCCATCAGGGAGGATTTTTAAAATGGATATCTCAACAATTCTGTCGGATGCTACATTTACTCCTGTGGTTTCTAAATCGAAAAATGCGATAGGACGTACTAAATTTAATTGAATCATTTGTGATAAGAAATTTTAGAAGCGTGAGTTTTCAGTAGAATTTATTTTTGCAGAATAAAAGTTTTTTTTGTTTCATTTTGTCCAATCCCGATATCAAAAATAAAGAAAACTTCGGAGAATGGTTTGTAGCCTCCCGACTCAATTGTTATTTGATATTTACTTGGATTCAAGGACATAATAAATTTTCCTGATTTAGGAATTGGGGTATAGGTATAGGGTAGAATATCTTTATTTTTCAGATCTGTTATAGTAACAATTGCATCAATATTTTTAGAGCTGTCTGCCGTAGCAACATATCCAAACATTAGCGTGGTTTTATCTTCGGCATCTTCAAATTTAACCCGATAGAGATCCAGGTCACCAAATCCCCCATCACGAACTGCTGAAACATAAGCTACACGATTATCTTGTGTAAAGGAGATGCAACGATCGTCACCAGCCGAATTTATTGGATACCCGAGGTTTTTGGGGTTGGACCAGGTGTTATCTTCTTCATTCAAGGTTGTTTTAAACAGATCATAATCTCCCATTCCGTCATGCCCTTGTGAGGAAAAATAAAGTGTTTTCCCGTCAGGTGCAATTTCCGGAAAATCTTCACTATATTTTGTATTTATTGCAGGCCCAAGGTTCTGAGCCATTGCCCATTGTCCATTTGGTAATTTTCGGGATATGTAAATATCCGTTTCCCCTTGTCCACCTGCTCTTTTACTTGCAAAGTAAATTTTTTCTCCATCAGGGGAAATTGATCCGGCAGTTTCATAATCAGAATTCACATTACTATTTAATTTCTTCATCCGTTGGAAAATTCCTGCTTTGTTCGTTGAAGAATAGATGTTTCCAAAACTATCAATATGATCGATATACATTATCATTAATTGCCCATCAGAAGCCAGGCTCACTGTTTGTTCATCATAACGGGTATTGACAAGCGGACCCATGTTTTTGGGTTTAGAAAAAGCATCATTCTGGGGTGTTGAAATAAATATATCAGAAGAATAGTAACCATCTACTTCAACAGCTCCTCCAATGCATTCTTTTCTTCTGGATGTAAAAATAATAAAGGATTCATCAGCCGGAACAAATGGATAGTAATCAGGATATTCTGAATTAACATCTTTTCCTAAATTTTGAAATGACACATTTATTGGATGCTTGACATATTCTTTTCCATTTTCACAACTTTCTATCTGATGTACAACACGGTCAAATTCGGGACCTGCTTTCAATTTAACTAATAACTTATTGTATGCTTTAATTGCGTCATCAAAGCGGCTTGCATATTGGTAGGAAAGACCGAGATCAAACCAAATGTTTTTATCCATCTTTTCCTGTTTACTGGCAGCTTCCAGGTATGGAATAGCAAGTGATTTGTTAATATTAGTATATAAATAGCAGATCCCAAGCTTATGGTTGTAATCAATGTTTTCAGGTTCCTGTTTTACAAGTTGCCTGTAAATAGGAATAGCTGCTATGAAGTTATTGTGCGAAAAATGCTCCTCAGCTTCCCGTGGATCAACAAATTTGTTTGATTTGGGTTGTGCAAAAACAGTTACAAACTGTAACACAAGAACCAAAATAAATATTACCTTTTTAAAAAAAATATCTGCAAAAAATTTCACACTCTGTTTTTTTATTTTTATCCGAAAACCAAGTTTTATACCAAAGTACAAAAAATATTTATAATAAATACAAGGTAATTAATAAGCACCAATTTTAATGAACTGAAATTTTTCGTAAACAGCTTTGTTAATAAAGTAATCTGTATTATAGATAGGGCCACCTACTACTGAACTAACTTTTACAAATTTAACTTTTGAACTGTCCACCCCATTTTCTTTTAGTGCATTAAGCAATTGATCTTTGGATGTTTTGGAGCGAGCAATTGAAAGCTCTTTATTTGTTTTATATGCTCTTGTAGGTACTTGTGAAGCGCTCGACACTATTGTAATATTAATGTTCCCGTTCTTTTTGTAGAGCTCAACTAAATTGCCAATGAATTCAATAAATGGAGCGCCAGTAACATCAATTTCTTTGACATTGTATTTGAAATTCATTTGAAAATTTTGCTTATCAACCTTTGCCAATTGCTCAGGAGGAGTGTTAGTTAAATTATTATTTATAACAACAGGGTTATAATTTTTAAATTTAACAGTCATAGAACCTGATTTAATAATGTTGCCTTTTGAATCTTTAATTTCAACACTTGATTTTTTTCCGATAAACCGGGTATCATTTCCATCTAATGCCACAATGTAATTATCATTTTGTGGTAATTCTGAAAAAGTAAACCATCCCATTGTATCTGTGGTTGTAGTTTTTACCACTTCCCCGTTTGAGTTAAGTAAATTTATACTTTGATTAGAGTAGGGAGTGTTTTTTTCGTCCAGTATTTTTCCTTTAACTGTATAGTAAATAACAATTTTCTTGTTTTTTATTTTAACAGTACCTGAACCTGTTTTAATTACATTCCCTTTGTCATCCTTGATCTCGGCAGATGATTTTTTTCCAATTAAATGAGGATCAGATTCATCTAATTCTATTAGATAATCATCATTTTGAGATAATTTTGAAAAAATAAACCAGCCTAATTTATCTGTGGTGGTTTTCTGAATTATATCCCCTTTAGAGTTAATCAGGTTTACTGATAAATTAGTTAATGCAGTATTCTTTTCTGAAAACAGTTTTCCTTCAACTGCATAGGTAACAATAGTTGTATCCTTCTGTACTTCAACCGGAACAGCAAAGTCAACAGGTTTTAGGCGAATACTTTTTTCGATTTCCTGATATTCTGCATCCGCAGGAACATCCATTAATTCAGAGAAAAATTCTTCACCACTTTTTTGATAAGAAAGAGTGTAGTGACTGTTCGGAGGAATAATAATAGTAAAACTTCCGTCACGTAACAAGGGTTTGTAAACACCTGTAACAATTCCAGATTCAATATCTGTGGCAACAATTTCTATATCGTCAGGCATTGATTGTCCTTCTTGAGGAATTATTTGCCCTTTTATTAATACCAGTGGTTGTTCTTTCTTCTTAGGAATACTAACTTCGTAAATATCCTTTTCTCCATAACCTTCCGGTCGTGAAGAAGATGAATAATAACCTCTTTTTCCATCCGGAGAAGTAACAAAGAAAACGTCATCATCTGTTGTATTTATCGGATAACCAATATTCAAGGGTTCGTCCCAGCCTTTTTCACTTTTCGTGGAGAAAAAAATATCAAACCCTCCAATGGCCTTGTGGCCTTTTGAGCTAAAAAATAAAACGTTACCGGAAGGATTAATATATGGAGATTCCTCATCAAATTCTGTGTTAATTGGGAATCCCAGATTTTGGGCCATACTCCATTGCCCTGTTGGTAGTTTTATACATTTCCAGATATCACGTCCACCCATACTTCCTTCTTTGCGATTGCTGACGAAATAAAGTGTTTTCCCATCAGGTGTTAAACATGCGCTTGTTTCCCAATCCGGAGTATTTATATCAGAACTCATTTGTTGAGGATAGCTCCAATTGTTTCCTTCTAAAGTGCTAAAATAAATATCTCCACCGTTAGCATCTTTGTATATTAAAAGCGTTTGTTCATCTGCTGTTAAACCAATGGAGGCTTCATTAAGGGAGGTGTTAATATTAGAACTAACCGATACAGGTGTTGTCCAGGTGCTATCTGCTTTTTTATGGGAAATATAAATATCTTCAAAAAACTGGTTATCATCTGTTCGGTCTCCACCTGTGCTGCCGGGTCTTCGGGAAGTAAAAAGTAGTGTTTTTTCAGTTCCTGAGATCACAGGGCTATAATCCGGAAACGATGTGTTAATACTGTCACCTAAATTTTTAATTATTACGCTTATCGGTGCAGCTACAAAATATTTTGCATTATTACATATTTCAATTTGGTGATTTACATCTTTTATCAGCTCAGTTTGTTTTGATTTCAGGAAAGATTTGAATTTTTCAAAATTTGCAATAGCTTCGTCAAAATTATAATTGAAATGCAAGGCTTGCCCATAATAATAATATGCATTTACCGGTGCGGCCTTTTCACGGGGTTCCATATCAATATAATTGGTTTTTGTATTTAAAACTGCTTTTTCTAAGTAAGGAAGAGCTTTCCCTTTTTCAGTTGATGAGTTTAAATAACAGAATCCAACTTTGTAATTCACATTGGCAGAAGAAGAATCTATTTGATATGCTTCTAAAAAAATTTTTAAAGCCAAAGCATAATTAGTTTCTAAAATAAGGTAGTTCCCTTCTGAAAATTTTTGACGATAATCAGATTGATCTTGAGCTTTGGAAGAAAAACTTAAAATGAGTAAAGAAAAAAATAGTAATAAATATTTTTGCATAACGGGAGTCGTTTAAATAAATATATTAAAAAGCAGGATAATCAATCCACTTTTTAAAGGAACGGTAGCAAAAATATAAAAAAAAAGATAATAGCAAAATGTCAAGAACAAAAGAAATCAATAAATTAATTTGATGAATATCATTGTTTTTATTGTGTTTCAATGATTTTTAATTCAACTCTTCTGTTTAATTGCATCCCTTTTGTATCAGGTTTCCCATTTGGCAATGTATTGGGTGCAATAGGTATTTTTGACCCAAAACCTTTAGCGACTAATCGATTTGCAGGGATTCCTTTTTTTATTAAAGCATTAACTACTGCTTGGGAGCGATCCTGTGATAGTTTTAAGTTTAGGTCATCTTTCCCTTTATTATCAGTATGGCCATCCACTTCAACTGTTAATTCAGGATATTCTTTCATCAATTTCACAAGTTTCTCAATTTCCAAACTGGACTCTTTACGTAATATGGCTTTGTTAGAATCGAAGAATATGTTGTTTAACACAATTTTAGCTCCTACTTTAACCTTTTCTAAAATGATATTTTTTGTGATTATAGAATATTCAGGTTGTTTGGGGATATTCACATTTGCGGACTGAAATAAATATCCATCAGCTTCATAGGACAAATTATAATTTTCTCCCCTATTCAATATAAAATAATAAGAGCCTGAATCAGATGACGTGTAATAGGTATTTATTAGTTTACCGGTTAAATTATCTTTAATTATAATTTGCGCCCCAACAATTGGCATATTTTGATTGTTTTTTATTGTTCCGGTAACATTGATTGTTCCTAATGTTTTACTCTCAAAATTGATAAGTTGGAGAGATAATTCTTTTTCAATTTCCTGATAGGAAGAATTTGGAGGAATATTAATTGTAATACTCATTGGCTGATATCCTTCCGCTTCATAATTGATACTGTATGCTTTCCCCAGGTTTCCCGGGTTTAATATGAGCAGGTATTTTCCGGAAATGGAATTTGGTTTTACATCTTGAACCAACACACCACTTTCAATATCTGTTGCAGTAATTCTAACATTATCGGGTAATTTATTGCCACCATTAAATTTTAAGAATCCCTTTAAAAGAGTTAAAGGTTCGGCAATTGTTGTTTCATAATTTACCATGTATATATCTTTATCGCCAAAGCCTGATTGTCTGGCAGAAGAAAAATATCCTCGTTTTCCATTAACTGATTGAACATAAAAAATATCATCATCAGTGGTATTGATAGGTGCTTTTAGATTTTCCGGCTCCGACCATTTTCCTTCCTCTCCTTTTGTTGATTTGAAAATATCAAATCCGCCCATATTTTTATGACCTTTTGAACTGAAAAAAAGTGTAACTCCATCAGGATGAATGAATGGAGCATCTTCATCATATGGCGTATTAATTGCCGGCCCTAGATTTAAAGGCATACTCCATTGGCCATTTGGTAATTTTACACAACGCCAAATATCCCTGCCGCCAAAACTTCCTTCTTTTTTATCGCTGACAAAATAAAGGGTATTCCCATCGGTAGTAAGTGAAGCATGAGTTTCCCAAGCCTTTGTATTTATATTACTTCCAAAAGGAATTGGGTTTCCCCACGTATCACCATCCAGATAACTATAATAAATGTCGCCACCATTTACATCGCGATAAATAAATAATTCCTGCCCATCAGCAGAAAGACTTATGTTTGCTTCATTAGCATAGGTATTGATATTTGATCCAATGGAACGCGGTGAACTCCATGTTCCATCATTTTTCTTTTGACAAAAATAGATGTCCTCATAATATTGATTATCCTCTGATTTTTCACCTCCGGTACTTCCCGGTCTGCGGGAAGTAAATATCAAAGTAGATTCATCAGCAGAAATTACGGGGCTATAATCCGGAAATACAGAGTTTACGCTATCACCCAAATTTATAATGGTAACAATTGCAGTATCTTTTGTTAATTCTATTGCATTAAAATTCCTTTCAATTTGTCTATTCAGATCTGCTGATAACTCTTTATTTTTATTTCCAATAATGTTTTTGAATTTGTTATAATAAAGACTTGATTCGGTGAATTTATAAGCGAGACGATAAGCTTCGCCCAATAAGAAATAAACATTTTCAGGAGCTTTCTTTTCTCTGGGTTCAATATCATTATAGTTATGACTTACGTTTTGGGCCGCTTTTTCCAAATAAGGAAGTGATTTAAGTTTTTCGGTTGCTGATTGTAAATAACAAAGCCCTATTTTATAATTGATATTAGCATTTGTTGAATCAATTTGGTAAGCAATTTGAAAAAGTTTCAGTGCTTCAGAATAATTTTGTTCAAGAATCAAAAAGTTTCCCTGAGAAAATTTTTCACGGTAATCACTTGCAGAACCTTGTGAGAAAACAAGTGTCTTTAAAAAAGCAAAATAAATAATGATCAATATTTTTTTCTTCATAAATGTAGAATTCGAAAACGATGAACAAAGATAGTTTTTCTATAATAGAATAAAAATTATTAAAATCCAATCGACTTGTTTACTTTTTCAGTATTTTAAACTCAATTCTTCTATTTTGTTTCCTGCCATCAGGATTATCAGAGTGATCAACGTTTTCATTTGGTGCAATTGGCTGTGATTCACCCAAACTAATTGTTTTCAATCGCTTTGAATTAATTCCTTTTATAACTAAATAATTCTTAACGGTATTTGCCCTGTTTCTAGAAAGTTGGAGGTTAAATGATTCTGAACCTTTGGAGTCAGTATGGCCTACTATTTCCATCGAAATTTTATTGTTTAGTTCTAAGAAGCTGACAATTTTTTCTAATTCAATTTTTGATTCAGAAGTTAATTCAGATTTTGAAAAATCAAATAATAATGTTTTGAAAATTTGCGAAGAAGTGGATGCTGTATCTGCTATTGGGTTTATTGTAGTAATAGTTGTATTGGTATTATTATTAGTAGTTGTTGTTGTGGAAGAAGAAGAAGAAGTAGTAGTAGCAGTTCCGGTTGCGTTTCCGGCAATTGCAGATGTGTCAATGTAATTAATATGTGTAATAATTTGAAAGTTTTGATTGTCAGGCTTTAATGTTCGGAGATAAGCAGCATATTCAACTTCTTTCTTTACAACTGTATCACGTTTGGTATTTTTTTGTAATTCTTTTTCGATGTCAAAAAAAGTATTATAAACTGTTGTTTTATATCCAATTAATTTTCCACTTGAATTCTTAATTTCATCATAATTTATTTCTTGATAAAAAGGAAAATCATTGAAAGATTCAGGTGTATTAAATTCAAATGTATTGATAATGTTATTGTTATTGTATTCCGGAATTTGAAGTTTAAAATTTGAAGCACTATTATAGACTATATTGTTTTTTTGACGAAGGGAAATGTTTATTGTATTATTTGTTTTCAAATCGGTAATAACAGCCATGCTGTCGATCGGTTTTAAATTAGGGGAATAAGTTGCAAATAAAATTACGTTTGCAGGTTTAATGTGTCTTACTGCAAAAATGTCAAAATTTCCAACGCCATCAATACGTTGAGATGAAATATATCCTTTGTTTTGCTTGTCATTGAAAATATAAAAAATGTCATCGCCTCCTGAATTTACCGGGTAGCCTAAGTTTTCAGGTTTTTTCCATTCATTATTTTCAAATTTTGTTTGAAATACATCGAACCCTCCAATTGAATTATGTGCTTGTGATGAAAAATAGAGGATATCAGTTTCTGGGTCAATAAATGGTGCTTCTTCATCTTCCTCTGTATTTATAACAGAACCTAAATTTTCTGCAAGTCCCCAAGTTCCATCAGCTTGCCTTAATGATTTATAAATATCTTTTCCACCAAATCCCCCGGATCTTTCACTCACAAAATAAAGTGCATTTCCATCAATGGTAAGACTAACACTAGGTTCATGGCTACGTTTGCCATTAATGTAGTTGTTTAGCTTTGTGGGTTTATTCCAGATCCCATCATTAAATTCTGATTCCCAAACTGCATTAAAGCGATAAATGAATAATTTTTTTCCATCTGGTGAAAGAGAAATTGAGGCATCATGTTCATTTGTATTGATGGATTTCCCAATGCTTTTTGCAGGGGAAAATAGGGATGTCCAAAAATTTGGCTTTACAAAACAAGAATCTAATTTCTTGCAAACAGACCAATCATCAGAATTGTTATTGGCTATAAAAATATCTTCATAAAAATCACCTTCAGGTGTTATTTTATTTCCGGTTGTTCCTTTTCTTTTGGATGTAAAAATAAGCATCGACTGGTCAGGAGTAATAACTGGGGCATAGTCAGGGTAAATTGAATTAATATTTTGTCCCAGATTAAAAATTCTGGCATCAGTAGGGGTTTGTAATAATTGTTTTCCTCTTTCGCATTGCTCAATCTCTTCGTCAATAAAATCGGTATCTAAACTATCATTTTTATCAATTAATGATACAGCTAATTTTAATTGTTCCAGGGCCTCATCAAAACGGTTAAAAATATGGTATGCATTTCCGGAATAATAAAAAATTTCAGCAATAGAATCTTTTGCCGATGAAATATTTTTTCGGGCATTTTCAAAATAGGTAATGCTTTTTTGGGATTCGATATTTGAATATAAATAACACACTCCTGTACGAAAATTATAAGTTACATCAGTTGGCTTTTTTTCCAAAAGAGAAAGGTATAATGGAAGTGATTTAGTGTATTCTGTAAAAGAATATAATTTATCAGCTTTTCTGGCAATTCGGTTTAGTTTGCCTTTGGATTGCGAGAATGAGTTGAACGGGAAGCTTAATAAAGCTAATAAAAGAACAAAAAAATATGTCGATTTAAAATTTAAAAAGTTTTTTTCTGAAAGCTTCATATTTATATAAAATTATTTTACCTAAAGCAACAACAATTATTTTAACAGGGTTTAACCTCTATTTTTTAATTGTTGCCATTACTCTTAGATATTGATATTTTTCATAAGTTAATACGTTTTTCACTGCATCATGTTTGTATTCTTTTCCTTGAACCTTTGCTTTTGGTTTTGAGAAAACAACCTGAGATTCATTAATACCTTTTTTGACAAGTGCTTTTAAAACAATGTCTTTAGCATCCCCGGCTCTGACTTTTGCCAAAGCTTCATTATTGCTGTATTTTTTTGTTGGAACAGTAGATGCGCTTGATTCTATTTCAACTGAAATAACTGAATTCGATTTTATACATGCAGTTAAAGCATCGATAAATGTAGTAAAATCCTCCGCATTCTCATCTATATCTTTTTGATTGTATTTAAAATAAAGCTGGTAAAAAGTTTTCTTTGGGTTGCAATCTCCCGAAATTGTTGGAGTTACATTGGTTTTTGTGGAATCGACTTTAGCAACAACAGGTCTTGGTTCACCATAAGGGATCTCTCGTTTATAAATTTGGTACCCTTTTCCTTTAGGAGCATCTAATACTTCAGTAAAAATTTCTTTCCCGTTAACGTAATATAACGTTTTATAGGAAGTCCCAACAGGTAAGTTTGCTCCGAATTTTCCGGTTGAACTGTTTGCGATTAATTCCTGAATTGTATCATTTGTTGCAATATCAATGATGGCAATTTTATTGTTTGAAATATCTTCATCTGTATTATTAATTATTCGACCCACTAAAATTGTTATATCACGTGGTTCATTTTCTTCATAAGTGATCATGTAAATATCTTTTTCCCCTAAACCTCCTTCTTGGTCAGATGAAAAGAAGGATCTTTTTCCATCGGCTGTGGTAATAAAGAAAATATCATCATCCGGAGTATTGATCGGATAACCAATATTTATTGGCTCTGACCAAAATCCGTTTTCATCATTAATTATTGAAGAAAATACATCAAACCCTCCCATTGATTTATGTCCTTTTGATGAAAAATAAATTTGTTTCCCGTCAGGGTGAATAAAAACACCATCTTCATCATAAGGAGTATTGATTGTTGGTCCTAAATTTTGACCGGGACTCCATTCCCCATTTGGTAGTTTTAAACATTTATAAATATCTCTTCCACCAAGTCCTCCTGTACGATCACTTACAAAATATAAGGTTCGGTTATCCGCACTGAAGCATGCATGAGTTTCCCATGATGGAGTATTGATATTTGCCCCTAAATACTGAGGTATTCCCCATTCTTCTCCTTTTAGTTCGCTTAAATATAAATTCCCATTTCCTCCTTCATCTTTATAAATTAAAAGTTTTTGACCATCTGCAGAAATGTTAACAGTTGCCTCGTGACCATAAGTATTAATATTTGGTCCGATAGATACAGCTTTTTGCCAGGCATCATTCACATAATGCGAAATATATATATCTTCAAAATACTGCCCATTTGCTTCTTTTACATCACTGGTACCACCTTGTCTTCTGCTTGTAAATATTAGTGTCGATTCATCAAGTGAAACAACAGGGGAGAAGTCGGAATGGGGCGAATTTAATGCACTTCCCAGGTTGCTGATTTTTACCTTGTTAGGGTTTTTAATCAATTCTTTTCCATTGTTACAGGTTTCAATATCATGGGTCACATCCGCAATTTCAGCTGAAACTTTTGAACTTGTTCCTAATTCAGTTATGTATTTTTGATACATTTCAATAGCTTTATCAAATTGATAATTTAAATGATATGCTTTTGCTAAATAATAATAAGTTGAAAGAGGAGCCTGTGTTTCTTTGATTTCGCCCTCCTGGTATTTTCGGGCAATATTTTTTATTGCTTCCTCAAAATAGGGAATTGATTTGATTTTATAAGTTGCTCCACTCAGGTAACATAAACCAATCTTAAAATTAATATTTGCGTTCCCTTTTGATAAAGAATCAAGTTTTAAATACAAAGGCAATGCAGCATTGTAGTTTTCATTAGCAAAATTATCTTCCGCTTCCAAATAGATTTTTTTATAATCGCTGCTATAAGGAATAGAAGCATGTGATCTTACCGGCAGCAAAAATATCAATAACAAAACTAAAAAATGCGGAAGAAGTTTTTTCATTTTATTTAATTTAAAATTCACGATTTATATCCCATTGTTCCAGATAATCAGCAACTCTTCGAACGAACTGCCCGCCTAATGAACCATCCACTACCCGGTGATCATAGGAGTGTGAGAGAAACATAAAGTGACGTATTCCTATCAGATCACCTGTTGGGGTTTCAATTACAGCAGGTTTTTTCTTTATTGCTCCCACGGCCATAATAGCAACCTGTGGTTGGTTAATAATTGGTGTACCCATCACATTTCCAAAAGAACCAACATTGGTGATCGTATAAGTTCCTCCCTGAATTTCATCAGGGGATAATTTATTGGTGCGAGCCCGATTTGCCAGGTCATTTACTTTTTTAGTTAGTCCCACAAGATTCAATGTGTCAGCATTTTTTATAACAGGAACAATTAAATTACCTGAGGGCAAAGCAGTAGCCATTCCAATATTGATGTTTTTTCTTTTGATAATTTTGTTGCCATCAACAGAAATATTTATCATCGGAAAGTCTTTGATTGCTTTTGTAAGAGCTTCAATAAATATTGGGGTATAAGTTAATTTTTCACCTTCACGTTTTTCAAAGTCCTTTTTTACTCTTTCTCGCCACAAAACAATGTTAGTAACATCGGCCTCAACAAAAGAGGTTACATGTGGTGATGTATGTTTGCTCATTACCATATGGTCGGCAATAAGTTTGCGCATTCGATCGAACTCAATTATTTCATCACCCGCATTTATACTAATTGAAGGTTTTTGCTGAACAGCACCATTTGTTGAAATTTGTTCTTTTACAACTTGTGGTTGGATCGGATTTTCAACAATAGCCTTAGTTTGTATATTTTTGCCTGGTAAATAGGCAAGGATGTCGTTTTTTGTAACTCTTCCATTTGCTCCTGTTCCTGAGATTGATTCAAGTTCAGTAGCAGAAATGTTTTCCGCTTTAGCTATATTGCGCACAAGTGGTGAAAAGAATTTACCGGATTCCGATCTCTTTTCAATAGAAACAACTTCAATGATCGGTTGTTTTGCAATTTCTCTTTGAATATTAATTTCTTTGGTAATTTCAGGCGTTTTTACATCAGGTTTTTCAATTACAACATTGGCATCTGTTGAAATCAATGCAATAGTTTTCCCAACTTGTACTACATCTCCTTCATTAAACAAACGTTTTATCAGTGTTCCTTCTGTTGTTGATGGTATCTCAGAATCAACTTTATCGGTGGCAATTTCCAATACGCTTTCATCTAATGCAATTTTATCCCCTTCTTTTTTTAACCACTTAATAATAGTTGCTTCTGCAACACTTTCGCCCATTTTAGGCATTATCAACTCTACTTGTGCCATATCCTTTATTAGGAATTATTTATTAAAATAGTGTAATTATTTACTTATAATTTAAGAGTACAAAAATAACCTATTATTTTAGATTTGCAAGGCCTCGTTTTTTCATTGTTTTTAATGTTTTATTTTTATTAAAAAAGCACCCATCCTTACCCGGAAGAGTGCTTCATGTGTTTTATATTATTTTTTAAGAAAATAATGGGAACTCTTTCATCATTTTATTAACTTCTTTTCGTACATCAGTGATTATTTTTTCATTGTCATGATTCATTAACACTTTGTCGATCAGTTCAACAATTTTTTTAATGTGTTTTTCTTTGATTCCTCTTGTGGTGATTGCTGCCGTGCCTATTCGTATTCCGGATGTCACAAATGGTGATTTGTCATCAAAAGGTACCATGTTTTTGTTAACTGTAATATCTGCTTTTACTAATGTGTTTTCAGCTAGTTTTCCGGTCAGGTTTTTTGACCGCAGATCGATAAGCATACAGTGGTTATCAGTTCCACCTGAAATTATTTTATATCCTTTATCAACAAAATAGTGTGCCATTAATTTTGCATTCTTTATTACCTGAATGCAATATTTCATGTAACTATCTTCCAATGCTTCAGCAAATGAAATTGCTTTAGCCGCAATTACATGTTCTAAAGGACCTCCTTGTGTGCCGGGAAATACAGCAGCATCCAATACCTGAGACATCATTTTGATCTCTCCTTTTAATGTTTTTTCTCCCCATGGGTTTTCGAAGTCTTTTCCTAACAGGATCATCCCTCCGCGGGGACCACGTAATGTTTTGTGGGTAGTTGTGGTAACAATATGACAATAAGGAAGCGGATCGTTTAATAAACCACGGGATATTAATCCGGAAGGGTGTGATATATCTGCCAGTAATAATGCTCCAACCTTATCAGCTATTTTACGAAATGTTTTATAATCCCAATCACGTGAGTAGGCAGATGCACCACAAATAATCAATTTTGGTTTTTCTTTTAAAGCAATTGCTTCCACATTTTTCATGTTTATCCGTCCTGTTTTTTCTTCCACACCATAAAAAGACGGAACATATAATTTGCCTGAAAAGTTAACCGGAGATCCATGTGTGAGATGTCCTCCATGAGAAAGATCAAATCCTAAAATTTTATCGCCAGGCTTTAAAACAGCCAGCATTACTGCTGCATTCGCTTGTGCACCTGAATGTGGCTGAACATTCGCCCATTCTGCGTTAAATAATTTTTTTGCCCGGTCAATTGCTAATTGCTCTATTTTATCTACAACTTCACATCCACCATAATATCGCTTACTTGGTAAACCCTCTGCATATTTATTTGTAAGTACCGACCCCATTGCTTTCATTACCTGTTCGCTAACATAGTTTTCTGATGCGATAAGTTCAAGCCCTATTGTTTGACGCTTTTTTTCTTCAGCTATCAAATCAAAAATTAGAGTGTCTTTTTTCATTTTTTTATTTATTATTTTAAGTAAATAGTGCTCCTTGACAAAATCAAAAAAAACGATTTTTATAGGGGAACAAAAGTATAATTTAGTTTGTAATTTTAGTTATTCTTTTTCAGATATTTTAAAGGCCGGAATCAAGATCATTAAAATCAGTGGTGATTGAACCAGTCCCATTAAGTATCTTGAAAAAGAATACATGTTTTTGTAGGTAGTAGGTAAGAAATAACCCAGGGTCATAAAAATAGCGGAAACTAATATTATAGCAATATACACTCCTATAGTAATACGGATGTATTTTTTATTTTTGAAAAGAATATTTATTGTAATCATTGAGGTTATTAAATAAAAAGCACTAAAAGCAAAAGTCAATATCCATTTTATTGTAATAAGAGTGTTGTATTCCAAATGGTCGAAAACAGATAAAGAGGAAGGCATTGAAAATGCTACATTTAATTCGTGTGATTGAATTAGGGCATTCATGTTTTTAAAAACAAAGTCTCTATAAAAGCCCAGTAAGAGTAAGCAAATTATTATTAAAAGTATAAATGCGTTTTTTTTTTGAAGAAGTTTCATACACTCAAAAGAAGTTAAAAAACACGAATTTACATTTTTATTTATGATTTTTTTACAATTATTTATTGCGAAAAAAATACCCAGTATTCTGAAACTTTTATTAAAAAAAACCGTTAAATGAAATTACTTACATATGTAAGATATTTAAAGTTTATGTTAATTTATTAAAGTAAAAAATATGAATTATATTTACAATAATTTTTATTTAAAGAGCAGAAGTGATTATTATGGGGAATGCCTGTTTCCCAAAGACCCGAATAAATACCAAAATTTTATTTGTAGTAAAGAAAATTCAATAATAACCTCAAAATCAATTACATTCAGAAATATTGCATTTGGGGATGACGAAAAAAGTGTAATTAGTTCATTTGGAAAGCCTCGTTTCATATTGCCAAATCCATACCCATTACTTCCTTTAAAGGTAATTTTTTATAAAGAAAAAATTGAAAATTGTAGCGTGATAACCCAAATGCATTTTTTTGAAAACAAATTTTTTTACGCCTGCTACACATTTCGCAGATGGACCAATAAAGATTTATCTTTTTTTAAGGAAATAATTTTTAATAAATATATCGAAAAAGAAGATATCTTTGAAGAAGCTAACGATTCTTCAAAATTAAATAGGATAATGGATAATAACAGCAATTGTTTAATCATTTTACCGGACGTTCATCTTCATTTTGTTTACTTTTCAGAAAATATTGAAATAGCCAAAACATTGAAAAGTGTTCAAATGAATGCAGAAAATTATAATATACTGAAACAAAAATTTGCAAGTAATTATTTTTAATTCTTTTAGAATAAAAAAATGAAAAATTTCTGAATAAAAAAAGGCTTGAGGAATGTCTTTTTAAATAAAATGTAAAAGTACATCGTTGATATGAAAAATTTTTTTTACTGCCTTTTTTTAACTTCATTATCATTTACAATTTCTTTTAAAAGTTATTCTGCTACCTATTATTCCCGTATTTCAGGTAATTGGGGGACTGCTTCTACCTGGTCAACAATAGCCTGTGGTAGTATTGCTTCAACAACAATTCCAACTGCTACCGATAATGTTATTATTTGTGCAGGGAATACTGTTACTATGAACGGAAACCCGGGTAGTTGTTTATCTTTAACAATTAATGGAACAGCAAATTGGGGGGGAGCAAGATCAACTAATGTTGGTGCCGGTGGACTTATTATGAATGGTGGTACAATTACAGGTACGGCTACTGGAAGATTAAATGTCTATGGTAATTTTACTGCAAATGCAGGTACAAACAATATAGGTCGTTGTATGTTAGCTATTACCGGAACATCAACAATTAACATTGGTGTTATTTTAAATATAAGCAGCACCATCGGTGCAAAAACATTCGAAAACTTAACAATTACCGGAACTTTCAATAATGCCGCGAATGCACCCATTACAATTAATGGGGATTTAGTGAATAATGGTACCTATACCGTTGGCACAGGAAAGGTTACTTTTGGAGGGGCCGCTAATAATTCTATTACAGGCACCTCTACTACCAATTTTATTTCTCTTGGAGTAAATAAAGGAGGTAGCAGCTCAATTATTCTTGATGTTCAGTCCCTGATAACCCTTACAGCAGGAGGACTTTCCTTGACAAATGGAACTTTGAAACTTTCGAATCCATCCATTTCAATTACTCCTTTTACTATCGATATTACTGCTTCCCCCTATTTGATCCCTGCAAATGCCGGATTATGGTGTAATGGAGCAACAGTAAATGCAGGAAATATGAATTGGAGTGTTGCAGGACTGCTGCAGATTTCAGCAGGAACTGTCAATCTGGGAAATACTGTGGATAATCGTTTTCTTGCTATTAATGGAGGTACCACCCAATTGACAATTGATGGTGGCACATTTAATGTTGCCGGTAGGATTTCCCGTGCTGCTGCAACCGATAATATTACTTTTAATATGAGTTCCGGAATCATAAATGTTCCAACTGTAAGCAGTACTTCTGCAACAGTTTCTCCAATTATGATGGATCAGGCAGGCTCTGTCTTTACAATGTCAGGTGGTACCATAATTATTAAAAGAGCAGGTGGAGCAAATCTTGGTTTCCTTGCTACTGCAGGTTCAGTAGGAATTACAGGTGGGGTAATTCAGATTGGAGATGCAAGTACTCCTGCTGCACAAACAATGCAATTGAATTGTACTTTTAATATTGCAAACCTTTTGGTTAATAGTGCAAATGCCTCAGCCCAACTTTCAGCCAACCTCTCTGTTCTTCAAAGTATAACTATTAATTCCGGAACATTAAATGCAAATAACTTTAATATTTCTCTTGGAAATTCCTGGACTGATAATGGAACATTTACACCAGGAACAGGAACTTTAACTCTAAATGGAACAGGAACCCAAACTATAACAAAAACTGTTGGCGAAACTTTCAATAACCTGACTATAAACAAAGCGAGCGGAACAGTTTCTCTTGCTAATAATGTAATAGTTAATACTACTTTAACAATGACTGCCGGAAATATTGACTGTGGTGCAAACACCCTTACACTTGGTACAAGCACTGTATCTACCGGAACACTATCTTATACTGCAGGAACAGTTATTGGCAACTTTAAGCGTTGGGTTAATTCAACAGGTGTTGGAATATTGTTTCCTGTTGGTACAGCAACCTATATGCGTTCTGCATTGGTTAATTTTACAAATCTTGTTGGCGGTACACTCACTTCAAATTTTATTGCCTCAGATCCCGGTAGTAATGGATTACCATTAGCAGAAAGCGGTTTTTCTATTATAAATCAATTTACTGAAGGTTATTGGGATGTTACGTCTTCGGATGGTTTGTCGAGCACTAACTATAACCTTGATCTTACCGGAAATGGTTTTACCAGCTACACAATTTCACCTCCTACCCGTATTATTTACAGAACAAATTCAGGTAATCCCTGGTCATTGAATGGAACTCATGTGGATGGATCAGGCAGTACTTGTAATCGTACTTCTGTAAATGGCCTCTCAGCTCAATTTGCTTTTGGAAGGCTTGCTTGTTCAGCTTATAGTGCTCTTTCTATTACCGGCAGCAATTCTGTTTGTATTAGTACCACTCAAGCTTATTCTGTTACAAATACACCGGGTAATACTTATACCTGGACAATCTTAGGGGGAGCCGTGTCTTCAGGACAAGGAACCAGTTCAATCAATGTTAATTGGGGAGCTGTTGGGATGGCTGGAAATGTTCAGGTAGTTGAAAAAAACAGTTGTCTCGTGGATAATACTGCACTAAATCTAGCGGTATATATTAGCCCAATTACAACTTCTGCAATTTCCGGTTCAACTCTTGTTGCGACAAACGAAACAGGGGATGTGTATTCAGTCACAAATACTCCCGGATACACCTATACCTGGTCTTTTCCAACCGGTGGAGGCTCTATCGCATCCGGCCAAGGGACCAGTTCAGCTACTATTGATTGGGGAGCTGTTGCAGGAACTTATTCCGTAAGAGTTGATGCAACCCGACTTTGTGGTGGCAGCGATTTTAAAATTTTAAGCGTAGTAGTAAAAGGCCCTATTCTTAGTAATGCAACAGGTCCCTGGAATACTGGTGGAACCTGGATAGGGGGAATAGCTCCTGTAGCTACTGATTATGTGGTGATTCAGGCTGGTCATATAATTACTATGAATGGAAATGCAGGAGCTTGCTATAAATTAACATTAAACGGTACAGCAAACTGGACACAGGCAAGAACAACAAATGTAGGAAACGGTGGAATAATAATAAATTCAACAGGAAATATAAGCGGTGCTGTAGCAGGAGTTCTTACCAGTGCAGGAGGTTTGACATTGAATAGTAATTCAAATATTACTTCTTCCACAGTAACTGTTCGTCTTCAAACAACAGCCCAGAATATTACTACCTCCGGAACACCCGGTGCTTTAAATGTTTTAGATATAACAACCACAGCTACCAACACCGGAAATTTAACTATTGCTAATGGAGGAAGATTATCAGGAGCAGGAACTTTAGTGCAAGGCGTAAATTCTGCTTTGACAATGAATGGCACAACATTTACACTAACATCACTTGACGCTACAGCCTCTGGAAATACTGTTGAATACGGTGCAAATGCTTCCCAAACAATAAGAGCAGGAACCTATCATCACCTTATCTGTTCCACTACAGGTATCACCAACACAAAAACTTTTGCAGGAGCACTTACTGTAAATGGCAATTTGAATATTACAGGTGTAACCCTTGATCCAAGTGTAAGTAATTTTGCAATTGCTATAAAGGGAAATTGGACCAATACAGGAACTTTCAATGCACGTAATGGAACAGTTACATTTAATGGAACAAGTCCGCAAACAATAATAAATGCAGCAGGAGAAATATTCAATAATTTGAATATGACAGGTGCAGGTTCAAAAGCTCTTGCAAATAAAATAACTATTAATTTTGATTTTACCTTGAGTAGTACCTTGATTGCAGGAACTAATAATGTTGATATTAGAGGTAATTGGGATAACTCCGGAACCTATAATGGTATAGGAAATACCGTGTCATTTATTAATAACACTCAATTACTTGGAACAACTGTTAACGATTTCAATAATGTTTTGATCACAGGTACCCTCACCGGACATGCCACTAATATGCGCGTTTCTGGTAACTGGGTAAATAACGGGACATTCAATCATAACAATGGAACAGTTACCTTTAATGGAACATCTGCTATTAGTGGAAGTGCAATAAATACATTTAATAATTTGGCAATTACCGGAACATTAACTGTTCCTGCAGGAAACACAAATATAGCAGGGAATTATACTAACAATGGCACATTTAATCATAACAACGGGACTGTTGTATTCAATGGTTCCACTGCACAAACAATAGGAGGAACCAATGTTACTTCTTTTAAAAATATTACGCTTAACAATCCTGCCGGAGCAAATTTAACTAAAGGGCAAAATGTAATCGGGACTCTAAAACTGACCTCCGGAACACTTGCAACTGCCGCAGGACAGCCGTTTACATTAATCTCTGATGCAAGTGCTACTGCACGTATTGATGCCATACCTGTTGGAGCAGACATTACAGGAAATGTAACCATGCAACGCTATGTTCCTGCAGGATCAAATGGCTGGATGTTTTTATCAACTCCTTTGGTGGGAGCCACTTTACAGCAATGGAATGATGACTTTATTACAGGTGGGTTTCCCGGATCGCAAGATCCAACCGCTACCGGTGCATCTATTCTTACGTATAATGAATCCGTACTTGGACTCTATGACAATGGTTATGTAAGTCCGGCAAATATTACTGATCCTATTGTCGCGAATAAAGGTTATTGGGCATATATTATGTTTGCCCCGATAACTATTGATGTTACAGGGACTTTAATAAAAAATACACAATCTTTTCCTGTAACTTATACGGATGACCCGGCTCAACCGGCATCGGAAGATGGATGGAACTTAATTTCAAATCCATATCCATCCACAATTGATTGGGATGCACCGGGATGGACAAAAACGAATGTGAATGATGCGGTATATTTATATAGGACTTCTATTGATCAATACACAAGCTACGTTGGCGGTATTGGAATTAACGGAGGTTCAAATTTAATTGCATCATCACAAGGGTTTTTGGTTCAGACGAATGGACCAGCTCCTGTTTTACAAATCACGGAAAATGATAAAGATACCAATGATGGATTATTTATCAGAGCTCTTCAAACGGTTAATTCAGATGACCTTTTGAAATTGGATTTAACAGGTAATGGATATACTGACGAAACAATTATTCGTTTTAATTCTTTTGCAACAAATGGTTTTGACAATAATTTGGATGCGCAGAAATTTTTTAGCTTTAATTATGCTGTTCCGGGGATGGCAACAATGAATGATACTTTTCAGATGGCAATAAATGCATTACCATTATTAACAAATGATGTCTCCATTCCATTAAAAGTGAAGGTTGGGGCTTCGGGTACTTATACCATTCATGTTGACACATTAACACGCTTTGCATCAGCAACATCTTGTTTGATTTTAGAGGATTTATTAAATGGTAATTTTATAGATTTACGTACTATCGGCTCTTATTCTTTTTATATTTCAGACACTACCTCTTTTCCTCGTTTTATTATTCATATTGGCAAGCCAGTAAGTGTTGCTGCTGTTTCTCCGGCATGCCATGGTGCAGCAAGTGGTACGATTACTGCGCAAGGTGTTGGATCAGGACCCTGGAACTATACCTGGTTAAATTCGTTTGGCACATCTATTCAAACACATACTTCTTACGGAACAGATACTTTATTTAATGTTTCAGGAGGTTCATATACCATTGTTATTGGAGGAAATACAAGTGTTTGTGGAAATGTAATTTCGGAAACTATTATTATAGAGGAGCCTTCAGCAATAAATAATCAAGCCAATATTTACAATGCTTCCTGTACTGATATCGGGGATGGCGCAATTTTTATTGTTTCAACGGATGGTGGCACCGATCCTTATGCATATAACTGGTCAAACGGTGTTACAACAGCTGATAATAATAACCTTACTGTGGGGACTTATTCATTAATTGTTACAGATACAAATGGATGTTCCCAGGCATTTGTATATGATATTTTGCTTAATTCAGCTGTAATTTCAGATTTTAATATGAATGTGGATACTGTCTATTTATCAAATAATATTCCTGTCGGGTTTTCGAATTTTTCAACGGGCGCTCTATATTATAGTTGGAACTTTGGCGATGGTTCTTCAGTCGATAATTCTGAAAACCCATCCCATCTTTATACATCCATCGGTACATATACAATCAGTTTGATTGTTTCAGATAGCGCTTGTTACGATTCAACTCTTCAACAAATCATTGTTGTTCAAACTAATACAAACGGGATAACACAACATGCCGATGATTTATTTGATTTTGTTAGTCTGGCAGCAATAGATAATTCTATCGATTTGATTTTCGATATGAATTCAGCCGCTGATGTAACTATTGAAGTTTATAATGCTTTAGGACAAAAAATGTTTGACCAACTAAAGCAAAGAGTTTATAAAGACAAAATAAATTTAAATTTTTCTGATAAATCTGCAGGGATATATTTTATTAAGATACAGTCGGGTACTAAAATAATAACCAAGAAAATCGTGATTGGGTATTAATTACTATAAAGAATTTTTTATTTCGTTATGTAATACCTAAACCAATTGTTTATGCCAACTCTTTCTTTTTAAACATATCAGCTACAACCAGCTCTTTTGATCCGGCTGTATAAGCATAAAACCCTTTCCCTGATTTAAAACCCAAATGTCCGGCAGTAACCATATTCACTAATAAGGGACAAGGAGCATATTTCGGATTTCCAAAACCATCCTGTAAAACTCTTAAAATTGATAAACATACATCCAAGCCAATAAAATCTGCTAATTGTAATGGCCCCATAGGATGCGCCATACCAAGTTTCATAACCGTATCAATTTCTTCAACTCCTGCAGTTCCTTCATGAAGAGTGATAATTGCTTCATTGATCATGGGCATTAATATTTTATTGGCAACAAAACCAGGATAATCATTTACTTCAACAGGTATTTTGTTTAATTTTTTGCTAGTTTCCATCACAAGATTCATAACAGCATCAGAAGTTGAATAACCTCTAATTACTTCTACCAGCTTCATTACAGGAACAGGATTCATAAAATGCATTCCAATAACTTTGTCGGAACGTTTTGTAACAGCTCCTATTTTGGTAATTGAAATGGAAGAGGTGTTACTTGCCAATATTGTATTTGGCGGGCAAATTTTATCTAATTCACGAAAAATATTAAGTTTTATTTCCACATTTTCTGTGGCAGCTTCAACAACCAAATCGGCATTTTTTACGCCCTCAGCCATTACAGTAAATGTTGTAATGTTTTTTAGGGTTTGTATTTTATCTGCTTCAGTAATTGTTCCTTTCGCAACAATACGGTCTAGATTTTTAGAAATTGTTGCTAAAGCTTTATCTAAAGCGGGTTGTGAAATATCTATTAATGCTACAGGATAGCCTTGTTGTGCGAATGTATGGGCAATGCCATTTCCCATTGTTCCTGAACCTATTACTGCTATGTTTTTCATTTTTTAGAATTTAGAATTTAGAATTTAGAATTTAGAATTTAGAATTTAGAATTTAGAATTTAGAATTTAGAATTTAGAATTTAGAATTTATTGTAAGCCGCTAAAAATAGAGAAAAACTTTTATAAAAAAACTGATTAAAGTAAGGATTTGAATTTGGAACTTATAAACTTAGAACTAACTTAGAACTTACTTTCCTCTACCTTGAATAACAATAAGTATTGTATAGATCAAGATTTTTAAATCAACACCTAAGGACATGTTTTCAATATAAATAATATCATATTTTAAACGATCAACCATCTCACCAACGTTTTCAGCATACCCGTATTTTACTTGTCCCCAAGAGGTAATACCCGGCCGGACTTTATGTAAATGTTTGTAATGAGGAGCCTTTTTTACAATTTGATCAATAAAGTATTGACGCTCGGGGCGAGGACCTACAATTGACATCTCACCAATCAAAACATTATAAAATTGGGGAATTTCATCCAAACGGACTTTTCTTAAAAATTTTCCCAAAGGTGTAATTCGTGAATCATTTTTACTTGATAAAGCGGGACCCTGTTTTTCTGAACCAATATACATGGAACGAAACTTATGAATAAAAAAAGGTTTGCCATGCCAGCCAATACGTTCATGACTATAAAAAACAGAACCTTTAGAACCAAGTTTTACTGCAATTGCCAGTAATAAATAAAGCCAGCTAAAAATTGTAAGAACGAAAAGTGAAACTGAAACATCCAATAATCGTTTTACAGATTGCTCCCAGGAGGGCATTATTTCACGAGAAATTTCAATGAGTGGCGCACCGAAAATAGAGGTCATTTTAACTGAACCTGAAAGAATATCATACATATCCGGAATTACTTTTATAATAATTCCCTGATAATCTAATTCATTAATTATTTTACCAATATTTTCATGTTCAAATGATTCAATTGCAATGATAACTTCTTCTATTTGTTGTTTTTTAATGATATTTTTCAGGTCAGAAAGCTCTCCGATATGGGGTAAGTTTTTCTGTAACTCCTGCGAATAACCATTTTTATTATCAATATGAATAAAGCCAACAAATTTATTTCCGGAAGATTTTGCTTGGTTTTTCATTTCCGTAAATAAATTCAAGGCATTCTCATTGCTGCCAACCAGCAATGTATTAAAGCCAATTATTCGGTTATGCATTTTATAGTTGGTAATGCTGGAGAGTATAAAACGAAAAGAACTTGTAAGAATAAAATGCAACCCGAATAAAACTAAAATTGTTTCATAATAATTTTTATAAGAAAAGATCTCATCGTCAAGAAGTAAAGTAAAAAACAGAATTAAAACACCAATGACTGACGTGATGAATGTTTGGCCGAGTTCTTTTAATCTGGATTTACGATAAATATTTTTGTAAATTCCGGTCAAATAATAAATTAATAACCAAAAGAGAGGAATAAAAATTAAGCCGATCCAAAACTTTTTATCAAGTTCTATTGGAATAGCCTTTCCAAATTTTTCTGACTCAATATATAACTTACGAAATATGTAAAATAAGCTCCATGCGATGGTAGCTGCCAAGGTATCGAAAAAAAGATATTTTAAAACCTGTAATTTTTTATTCATGATTCAATTTCTTTTCTCCTGCTTTATTAATAGACAAGTTTAATATTATCGAGTAAAATGGCCAGGCTATCAGCATTATTATTGTTTATCATTCCAATAGTTATTTTATAATTGTCGGCTGAGTATGCTCCACTTATTATAGGGGTTAGATTAACATATCCTTTATTCCATGTTGCACTTGGGTTAAAAGAAAGTGCAGCAAATTGGGTGGTACTGGCAGAGCCTTTCGCAATAACACCAACAGTAAAAGAATAGTTTGCTTTATAATTTAATTCTAAAAATACGGAAGCTCCGCCTTTTGGTAAAAGGAAGCTATCGACCGAAGTACATTCAAATTTATGATGTGTTGGTGTTGCATCTAGATATGCAATGCCGGAGTGAGTGCTGTTAGGAAGATTTCCTTCAAATACATTTGGGTCAGGGGAAGTAATAATTTGTAAGGTAGTATCTGAATATATTGTTTTCACCATATTGTTACCGGCCGCTTCAAAATTTTCCATTATTGCAAAATGAGTATTTGAGTTATATACTACACTTGGTGCTACGGTTATTTTTGAACCTTTTTCTAACGTAATTGTTTGAGAAAAATCATTATAAAAAGGGTATGGTGCTCTCGTGGCAGCAATTCCATTCACTTTTATTCCGGCTTTAATTCTTATTACATGGCTTCCTTCATATAATACCGGGAATGTAACCGGTAATTCAAAACAACCTATTAATTGTTCATCAATATAAACCCATGCATCAGTTATTTTATGAGAAAGGGACCCTTCGTCACCTGTGGTTGAATTTGGAAACCCGGAAAAGTTTTTTGCTAAAGTAATTTTATCAATGTGAATATATGCCGGAATTGGTTCTGCCGGATTATAAATCTCACAGGAAGAAATAATTGCAATAAAAAAAATACTTAGAACAAAAAATAACTTGTAAGCGTATTTCATACCAACTAATTTTTTTCCGTTTGCGGTTCTTCCATAAAATTGGAGGTAACCTTTATTTTTTCAATAATTTTATAAGCCACATCTAAGGCTTTATAACCATCATCAATGGTAACTAAAGGAGCCGTATTGCTGATTATTGAATCAGCAAACGTTTCCAGTTCCATTTTTATTGCATTGGAAGGTAAAATTGTTGGACTGTCGAAGTAAATTTGTTTTGAACCTTTGTTATTTCCAAGATCTATAATCACTGCCAGGGGATCAACTTCACCAACAACATTGCTTAAACGTATAACGTCAATTTTTTTGTCTAAAAAATCAATGGAAACATAATTATCTTTTTGAAAAAATCTGGATTTTCGCATATTCTTCATAGAAATACGGCTGGCTGTTAGATTAGCAACACAGCCATTGTCAAATTCAATTCTCGCATTGGCAATATCCGGGGTGTCACTTACCACAGAAACGCCACTTGCGCTGATTCGCTTGATGTTTGATTTAACAACACTTAAAATAATATCAATATCATGGATCATTAAATCAAGCACTACCGAAACATCCGTTCCGCGAGGATTAAATTGTGCTAAACGGTGAGTTTCAATAAACATAGGATTTGTGCAATACTCTTTTGCTGCCATAAAAGCAGGGTTAAAACGCTCTACATGGCCAACCTGAACCTTTACGTTAGCTTCTTTTGAAAGCCCTATTAGAATCTTTGCTTCTTCAATAGTATTCGTAATGGGTTTTTCAATAAAAACATGTTTTGACTTTTTTATTGCTTTTGATGCACAATCAAAGTGTGTAATGGTTGGGGTTACAATATCCAAGGCATCAACTTGTTCAACTAATTCTTCAAAAGATTCGAAATATTTAACTCCAAGGTCTTTAGAAACTACTTTTGCAGCTTCCAAATCTGTATCATAAAAACCTATAACTTGGTATTTTTCAATTTCTTTCAAAAGTCGGATGTGAATTTTACCTAAATGTCCGGCCCCAAGTATTCCTATTTTTATCATAATAATATAAAATTTTGGACAAAAATACTTTTTTCCACAATCCGTTCTTGAAAAAATACTCCTTATTATTCAAGATAGTTGTGTTAATTTCGTGGCAAAATAAATGGTTTTGATAAACGATACATATAGACATAAGGGATTACGAAGGCAATTATCAGTTCTTTTAAAGGAAAAAGGGATTATTGACGCGGGTGTTTTGAAAGCAATAGAGGCTGTTCCGAGGCATTTATTTTTAAATAGTTCCTTTATTGACCACGCTTATGAAGATAAAGCATTCCCTATTGGTGCAGGTCAAACGATTTCACGGCCGCATACCGTTGCCTTTCAATCAGAGTTATTAGAACTGAAAAAAGGTGAAAAAGTGCTTGAAATTGGAACAGGTTCCGGTTACCAAACTTGTGTATTGCTTGAAATGGGGGTTAAAGTATTTACTATTGAGCGCCAGAAAGAATTGTTCGATAAAACAAAACTCTTTTTACCAAGCATCGGGTATAACCCAAAGTTTTACTACGGAGATGGTTATAAGGGCCTGCCGGTTTTCGCTCCATTTGATAAAATTCTTATTACAGCCGGGGCACCATTAATTCCGGCACCTTTAATAGAGCAATTGAAAGTTGGCGGAAGAATGGTTATTCCAATAGGAGAAACTACACAAACAATGACATTAATCAAGAAATTGAGTGATAAAAGTATTGAAAAGACTGAGTTTGGGGAGTTTAAATTTGTGCCCTTGTTAGAAAATAAAGAATGGGGAGATTGAGGTTATTAACAAATGTGTGTTAATAACAAGGTTATTGTTAACAACTTGGTATTTTTGAAAATAATCATATATTTGCATCGTTGATTTTGAATTTTAAACTTAAAAACAATTTAAACTAAACAACAAAAAACTATGAAAAAATCAGTACTAGTAATTGCTTTAGCATTTGGTGTATCAAGTGCTTTTGCGCAAGACTTAACTTCAAAAAAAGGTGAACCAATTTTACCTGAAGCTGAAGATTGGGCTATCAGTTTTGATGCAACTCCTGTTTTCCAATTCGTTGGAAACGCATTTAGTGGTTACACTGGACCAAATGGAGCACCATCAGTAAATTTCTTAAACTCTAACCAAACCATCATTGGTAAAAAATTCATTGATGAAAAATCTGCTTACAGAGTATTAGTACGTTTAGGATTTACCAATCAATCGTACAAAAATTTGGTTAATGATAA
The DNA here is from genome assembly GCA_001769385.1 of Bacteroidetes bacterium RIFCSPLOWO2_12_FULL_35_15. Classification (GTDB taxonomy): domain Bacteria; phylum Bacteroidota; class Bacteroidia; order 2-12-FULL-35-15; family 2-12-FULL-35-15; genus 2-12-FULL-35-15. Next base: position 174,284 of record MEPB01000070.1, read on the forward strand.
TTCTATTGTTACTCCAGCTGTTTTCCCTGCTCAAGATGCTCAGGTTGAAGACAAATTTTCTACAAAAAGCACAAACATCGGAATTGGTGTTGGTAAAGAAATGAGAAGAGGAAAAACCCGTTTACAAGGGTATTATGGTGCTGATGCGATGATTTGGATTTCAATGTCAGGAACAAAATACAAATATGGTAATGTTATCACACCGGTTCCAACTGCTGCAGGACAAACCGCAACTCCAACAACAACAACTTGGGATGCTGCCGGTAATGTTACAGGAACAGGACCAAGTAGTGACCGTATGTTAAGCACAAAATCAGGTATGACATTTGGAATCGGAGTTCGTGGATTCATCGGTGCTGAGTATTTTATCTTCCCGAAAATTTCAATCGGTGCTGAATATGGTTGGGGAATTGGTTACCAAATGAGCGGTAAAGGAAAAGATATAAATGAAGAAACACAGATTGTTTCAGGTGTTAACACGCTAGCTGAACAAGAAACATTAACTGCTGGTTCTTCTAAATTTGGTTTTGATACTGATATCAACCAATCAAATATGTTTAGTTTCCATGGTCCTAACTCTGCTGGAGCAGCAACTTTACGTGCTACTTTCCACTTCTAGAATCAAATATTTTTTTAATAAAAAAACCTACAAGAAATTGTAGGTTTTTTTATTTTACAATACCTGCTCAAGTAATTTTGTAACTTCCAACTCTGTTAAATTACGCCACGCACCAGTTTTTAGGTTGCCAAGTTTAATATTCATTATTCTTGTGCGTTGTAATTTAATGACCTGATAATCAAATAGATTACACATTCTTCTTATTTGTCGGTTTAAGCCCTGTTTCAAAACAATTCTAAAAACCCTTCTTGTATTTGGTTCTGCCGTTATTGAGCAAGGTTTAGTAATTGCATCTCCAATATTCACACCTTCGGCAATTTGCTTTAAAAACTGATTTCGCAAAGGAAGATTCAAAGTAACAATATATTCTTTTTCATGCTCAAAATCGGGATGTATGATCTTGTTTATAATAGCATTATTAGTTGTTAATAATATCAATCCTTCTGAATCTTTATCTAAGCGACCAATCGGAAGTAACTTTTCTTTATGACCTATCGCATCAATAATATTGCCTTCTACTTTTTCGGTGGTGCAAATAATGCCAAGGGGTTTGTTGTAAGCGATGTAAATAAAATTATTTGATTTTTCCATTTTTAAAAATAGGGCAATTTAAATTTGAATTGTTTGTATTGCAAAGATATTTTATTTATTGAGGATTTTAGTTTTTTAGTTCTTGTCTGCCATGCTGAACTTGATACATCATCCGCGGGAAGATTCTTAAATAAATTCAGAATGAACCTTCCCCGGTTCCTTTTTCGAAAAATTATTTTAGTTCGTTATAATTGAAATATTTTTTTACATTTGTCAACTTTTTGGTTCCTGAGTTTGATAAAATATCAAACCGGATTAAATGGGAATCAGGTGAAAATCCTGGACATTTCCCGATGCTGTAAGTTCTTATTAGTTTAAAGTTTATTTTTTAATTTTCTGGTTGTTAGACCTGAAAAACAAAAAACAAAACAAAATTCTAATATTTTTTTTAACATTCTTAGCCACTGTCTTGAATCGAATAAAGATTCTTTAAAGATGGGAAGGCGTTAAAAACAGAACAAGTCAGAAGACCTGCCAAAGAAATTAACATTTGTAGCTTTCGGAGAAAAGGCGAAGAATAGACGAACTAAAATTTTTCTATCCTTACATTTTACCGTTGTTATTAATGATTTTAGCTAATGCTTAATCGTTTATAATGAAATTGAATAAAACATATCTGTTTGGGTTACTTGTCTTGCAGGCTGGTGGTGTATCTGCACAAGATACAATCCCGTCAATAAAACAATTAAAAGAGGTTGAGATACACAGTTCGCGCCTTTACAATTTTACTTCCGGAAATAAAATCGAAAAACTTGATAGCAATCTTTTAAACCGTTATTCAACAAATAATCTGGCTGATCTCCTTTCAAATGAAAGTCAGGTTTTTGTTAAAAGTTACGGGCAGGGAAGTTTAGCTACATCCTCTTTCAGAGGAGCAGGCGCTAATCATACAGCGGTTTTGTGGAATAATTTTAATATCGAAGGTCCGATGAGTGGAATGATCGACCTTTCATTGATCCCTGTAAATTTTATAAATGATGTGACCCTTCAATATGGTGGTGCCGGAGCCTTATGGGGGACAGGGGCTGTTGGAGGGAGCATTTTGCTGAATAATTCGAGTGCCTATAATAAAGGTATTTCAATACAAACGAATACTTCTTATGGTAGTTTCTCTGATAAACAACAACAGGCAAGTGTTGAATTTAGTAAACGAAAATTTGCTTCCTCTTTAAAAGTATTTAATCACGAAGCGAAAAATGATTTCCTCTATAGTAATATTGCGAAGTATGGAAAACCACTAGAAAAGCAATTTAATGCGGAACTCAAAAAATATGGATTTCTTCAGGAAAATTATTTTCAAATAAATGCAAAGCAACAGATAAATACCAGATTCTGGTATCAGTTCAACGATAGGAATATTCCTCCTTCAATGACTCAAAATATAAGCGTTTCCAACCAAAAAGATGAAACGATCCGATTAACGAGTGAATGGCAAAGGAAAGCCGGGAAAATTAACTTGTTCCTTCGGGCAGCTTATTTTGATGAGTATTTGCGTTTTACTGATTCTTTAATTCAAATTGATTCAAGAAGCAAAACAAAAACAAGTATTGTTGAAGCTGAAGGCCGTCTGCATTTTACAAAATATGATTTGTTTAATCTTGGGTTCAACAATACCTATCGTGAGGCTGATTCCAAAGAGTTTTCAAATACCCCTCATGAAAACCGTACTGCAGTTTTTGCCAGTTATACTATTCACACACTTACCAATTCATGGAACGCTGTTTTAAGTGTTCGCCAGGAATTAATAAAAGGCAGACATCTTCCATTTACATCATCATTAGGAACAGAGGGAAAGATTTTGAAACGCTTTTCTATCAAAGCAAATATTGCGCAACATTTTCGTTTACCGACTTTCAATGACTTATACTATCATGGCCAGGGAGGAAAAGGAAATCCTGACCTGAAACCGGAGAGCGGATGGTGCGAAGAAGTCGGGATAGTGCATAAATACAAATTCAGAAAAACAGAATGGGATTTGGGAGCAACAGTTTTTAATCGGAATATTGATAATTGGATTGTTTGGATTCCTTTAACACCAATGATTTGGGCTCCTTCTAATGTTCGTAATGTTTGGTCGAGAGGAGTTGAGTACAAAATGAAATTGAATTATTCTATCAAAAAATTAAATATTCAATTCTCATCCATGTATAATTATATCAGATCAACTGTAGAAAAATCAGCACTAGCAAATGACGCATCAGTAGGGAAATTCCTGATGTATGTTCCTATACAAAATGCGCAAGGAAGTGTATTAATTGCTTACAAAGGGACTTCATTTGCTTATGTGCAAACCTATACCGGATATCGTTTCACTACTTCAGATAATACCGGCTATTTAAAACCATACACGATTGGCAATGTAAATTTTTCACAAACCTTTGTCCTGACAGATATAAAGATCAAACTTTTTGTTCAATTAAATAATATATGGAACGAAAAATACCAGGTATTATCTTATCAGGCTATGCCAATGATGAATTACCAGTTAGGACTTGCACTTTATTTTAATCAACCGAATATAAACCTCAAAAAACAATAATATGAAAACAAAAAATATTTTTTATTTAAGCGTAATGGCTTTAACGCTGACATTTACAAGTTGTAAAAAGGATGACCCTAAATCAGATCCAACAATTCCACCAACCGGTTCAGGTTATGATAATGGCGTTTTTATTATCAATCAGGGAGCCTATACAGGAGGCACCGGAACTATCAGCTATTATAACCGCAGCACCGGATCCATCAGCAATGATATATTTTATGCGAAAAATAATTTCCCTTTAGGTAATATCGCTCAATCGATGGAACTATATAATGGTAAAGGGTATATTGTTGTGAACAATGCAGGTAAAATAGAAGTAGTAGATGGAAGTTCATTTGCAAGCAGCGGAACAATTACAGGTTTAACATATCCTCGCTTCTTCTTAGGAATCGATAATTCAAAAGCTTACGTTACTGAATGGGGAGCAAGCGGAGTTGCTGGTGCAGTAAAAGTTATTAATCTTAGTAACAATACCGTTAGTTCAACAATTACTACCGGAAAAGGCGCAGAAACAATGGTGAAATCAGGTAATTTCGTATATGTGACATGCAGTGGAGGATTTGATACTGACAGTGTTGTTACAGTTATCAATTCAAATACTGATGCAGTAGTGGCTACCATCAATGTGGGAGCGAATCCAAAATATATAAAAGCAGATAATAATGGAAAGATCTGGGTATTGTGTTATGGCCAATGGGATGCTGCATTTTCATACCTGATCAAAACAGGGTCCTTAGTGAGAATTGATGTGGCTACTAACATGGTTGATCTTACATTGCCATTCTCTTCTATTTATTCCCAACCGGCCAACCTGGTAATTAACTCTGCAAAAAGCACGTTATATTATTGTTACGATAGTCAGGTTTACTCACAAAGTACCACATCTGCTTCGTTGGACGCAACTATGCTTATCAATCGAAATTTTTACGGATTAGGTATTGACCCTACCAATAATTATTTCTTTGGAGCCGATGCAGGGGATTATACTAGTGATGGCTGGGTTCTTCGCTACACTCCAACAGGTACATTGGTTGATAGTGTTAAGGTTGGAATAATTCCCGGAGACTTTTTCTTTAAATAATTTTTTTTAATAGATCAATGATAAAAAAAGAAAAAGTAATATTTTGCTGGAGCGGAGGAAAAGACTCCGCTTTGGCTTTATACTATGTATTACAAGAAAATAAGTTTGAAGTAATTGCCTTGCTTACTACGTTGAATGAGCAGTTCAAACGGATATCCATGCATGGTGTGCGGGAAGAATTATTGGATAAACAAGCTGAATCAATTGGTTTGCCATTGATAAAAATGTACGTGAAAGAAGGAACAAATGCAGAATATGAGAAAGCGATGGAGACCTTGCTTTCAGACTACAAGAAACAAGGAGTAAGTAAAATTATTTTCGGTGATATTTTTCTGGAAGATCTGCGAGCTTATCGCGAAAACAATTTGGCTAAAGTTGGCTTGACTGCAGAATTTCCTTTATGGAAAAGAGATACAAAAGAATTAATTAGGGAATTTTTGAAATTAAATTTTAAAACAATTACCTGTTGTGTAAATGATGCATTTTTAAATGATGATAGCGTAGGAGTGGAGATCAATTCTGATTTTATTAATTCACTTCCGGTTAATGTTGATCCTTGTGGTGAAAATGGTGAATATCATACCTTTTGCTTTGAAGGACCCATTTTTAAAATTCCAATAAAATTTTCGATAGGAGAGAAGATTTACAAACCCTTGGAAATAAAAACGGCTGATTCGGACATAATTGCAACCAAAGGTTTTTGGTTTTGTGAATTGTTACCGGTTTGATCTAGAAAGAATAGCCCATATTAATTCCGAACACCACGTTAAAATGTGTATTGTAAATAGCAGGAAGATCACTAGTATTGTAAGGAATTACTTTATTATTCATATAATGGAAAAATACTTTATTCGTTTTGTAACCTAAGCCACCATAAATATCAATGGTCAGGTTATTAATTCTTCCTGCTTGTACACCCAAAATAACATTTGCATTAAAATGCCGGATATCATAATAGTTTTTTCGATAATAGTGCTTAAGCCCGACAGAGAGGTGCGCATTTGTGTATGAAAAAAGCGGTGCAACATAAAATCCATAGGGAGCATGATGTCTTCGGTTTACCAAATAAAATTTATGTGCATATTGAATTCTCCATCCGCTCACTTTATAAAGCCTGTTGTTTGGTTGATTTGCCGTTTTTTCAAGAAGTTTTAAAAAAATATTTTTTCCAAGTATTGAAAAAGCAAACTGATCAGATTGTTTACGCGATGTTGTGATCTCAGCCATAATACGGTATTCCGAGGTGAACGGAAAAATACCTCCCCACAAAAAGGCTGTAGGACTTGTTTTTAAAACGAGTGGAGCATTATAGATCTTTTCTCTAAGATTTGTTCGGGTTGATTTTTTAATAACAATGGTATCAATAGGAGAAAGTTCATTTGCCGCCATTGTAAATGAATAAAGCACTAAAATCAGACAATATATCCGGTAATTTATTTTCATTTTAATGCATATCTTGCTTTAGGAGAAATAGTCTGTGATGCAAAATCTTTTATTAAATATTTATAATATCCTGTAATCGCTATCATTGCTGCATTATCGGTGCAGTATTCAAATTTTGGAATAAACACTTTCCAATCTAATTCTTGTTCTAGATTTTGTAAAGCTGCTCGTAATCCTGAATTTGCGGATACTCCTCCAGCAATTGCTATTTGTTTGATATTTGTTTGTTTGGCAGCTTTTTTTAGCTTCAGTAATAAAATTTCAATAATTGTTGCCTGAAGGGAAGCGCAAATGTCAGCTTTGTTTTCTTCAACAAAATTAGGATTTTTGGCTGTTTCATTAGTTATGAAATTCATAAATCCTGTTTTTAATCCACTGAAACTAAAATTAAGTTCCTGAATTTGAGGTTTTGTAAAAGAGTAGGCTTTTGGATTCCCTTCGGCTGCATATTTATCAATTAATGGGCCACCAGGATAAGGAAGTCCCATGATTTTTGCAGCTTTATCAAAAGCCTCTCCGGCTGCATCATCAATGGTTTCACCTATTACTGCCATGTCGAAATGATCCTTTACCAAAACAATTTGAGTGTGCCCACCTGAAACTGTTAAACATAAAAATGGAAACGAAGGAATTGTATTTGAATTTGCTGTTGGGGTGGAAGTTTCAATAAAATGGGCGAGTATATGACCTTGCATGTGATTTACTTCGATCATTGGAATATGTAAACCCATTGCAAATGCTTTCGAAAAGGAAACTCCTACTAATAAGGAACCCATTAACCCTGGGCCGGAGGTAAAAGCTATTGCAGAAATATCTTCTTTGTTTATTCCTGCACTTTTGATAGCTTGATCAACCACAGGAATAATATTTTGCTGATGTGCCCTTGAGGCTAATTCGGGAACAACGCCACCATATAATTTATGTATATTTTGTGTAGCCACAATATTGGCAAGCAATTTGCCATCTTTGATCACAGCAGCAGCAGTATCATCACAGGATGATTCGATACCCAAAATAATGATTGATTGGCTGTTATTCATTAAATCGCTAATTTAGCAGGCGTTTCTAACAATCCAAAGATATTAAAAAACTAGCAAACATATTATTTCGTTTTGTTTCGATACTTATCTTTTTAGTGATAATATTGTTTTTACTTATTCAGGTTCACAGTGTGCAAACATATATGGCGCACAAAGCTGCATCTATTCTTTCATCCGAGCTGCATACACGTGTCGAAATAGGCAGCCTCGATGTTCAATTTTTTAAAAAAATTGTTCTGGAAGATGTGTATATCGAAGATCTGCATCATGATACCCTTTTGTATGCAAAAAGGATAAAATTCGGAATAGGAGAATTTGATAATAAAAAACATAAATTAATTTTTAATGATATAGTTTTACTGAATGCTAAAGCAAAACTGATTCAATATAAAGCGGATGAAGATTTGAATCTTCAATTTATTATTGATGCATTTGCCTCTAAAGATACAACAAAGCTTACGCAAAATTACTCCTGGGATATCAGGTTCTCGAAAGTAACTCTGGTAAATACTGATTTTACATATCGTAGTGAACATGATACTTTAATAACTTCCGGGGTAAATTATTTTGACCTTAGAACTAACAATGTTAATGGAAGTTTTAGTGATGTTCAAATTCAAGAGGATACGATTTTCGGAACCATCGAGTACTTATCTGCATTTGAGAAAAGTGGGTTTATTCTTCAAAATTTAAGCAGTTATGTAAAAGTCAGTCCGGTTGGGATTCAGATGGATGAACTCAAAATTAAAACACATGAAAGTACTATTGCCACTGATCTTACATTCTCCTATGAACGATGGAGAGATTTTACTGATTTTGTTAATAAAGTAAAACTGAAAGCAGAGTTCAATCATTCGCATATCGAAATGAATGATATCTCTTTTTTTGCTCCACAGTTAAAAGGATTATATAAAAATTTAAATGTATCCGGAAAAGTAAGCGGAAAAATAAATGATCTAAAGGGAAAAAATATGGATATATTTTGGGGAGGAACTACTCATTTTATTGGAGATATAACATTAACCGGTTTACCAAAAATTGAAGAAACACTCATTTATCTGAATGTTGAAAGTTTAACAACTAATTACACTGATCTAAAACAATTCCCTGTTCCTCCTTTTGAAAAAAATCAAACATTGGATGTTCCTTATAATATTTCCAAATTAGGCAATCTGAAATTTAAAGGCACATTTACCGGTTTATATAACGATTTTTATGCCTATGGTAATTTTTCATCGGCATTAGGAAGCTTATCCACCGACCTTTCAGTTAGCCATAATCAAGAGAAAAATAAGGAATTTTATAAAGGAAAGTTAAAATCCAAAGATTTTGATTTTGGCAAATTTTTCGGTGTAAATGCAAATACGTTGGGGAAAGTTACTGCTAATGTAGATATTGATGGCTCCGGATTTACCCTGGAGGAGGTTGCTGCCAGCTTAAAAGGAACTATAAATAGTTTATATTTTAATAATTATACCTACAATAATATTATAATTGAAGGTAATGTGGCCCAGAAAATATTTAAAGGAAAATTAAATGTAAAAGATGAGAATGTGGATTTTGATTTTATTGGCAGTGTTGATTTTACAAAAAAACTTCCTGCACTGGATTTTGTTACAACACTAAATAAAGCTGATTTAGGGGCATTGCATTTTCTGAATACTACCAAAAAAACGGATCTTTCAACACAATTAATTATTAATGTTACAGGCAATAATATTGATAATTTAAGAGGCCAGATAAATTTTGATAACACTATTTATAAACAGGATAATGAAATTTATAAATTAAGTGTATTTAATCTTGTTTCAAGTGAAGAAAGTGGTGACAAATCAATTGAATTGTTTTCTGATTTTTGTAATGCAAAAGTAAAAGGTACATTTCTGGTGCTCGATCTGCCTGTTTGTATTGAAAATTTATTGAATAATTATCTTCCAAATTATTTTCTAAATAAAAATAAAAAAATCACCACTGCACAAAATTTCGAATACAGTTTCTTGTTTAAAAAAACCGATGCTGTTACCCGTTTATTTGCCCCACATTTAACAATTGCTCCGAACACATTGATCAAAGGGGATTTTAATTCTTCTACTAATCATTTTTTTCTAACAGGTAATTCAAGCAAGCTTACATTTAATAATTTTATTATTAAAAATTGGAACATTAATGCCAGCACTTCTGATAAATTATTGTTTAATACGGGTTGCGAACGTTTATTCTTAAGTGATAGTACCTGGCTGACTGATTTTAAAATTGTAACCTCTACACAGAATGATAGTGTTAATTTAGCAATAACCTGGGATAATAAATCGGAGAAACAATTTAAAGGTGATATAGCTGCATTTTTACATTTTGATTTGAACAGTATTGTTAAATTTAAAATACTTCCTTCCACATTTATAATGGCTGATTCTGTTTGGAGCATTAGTAAATCCAATGAGGTGGTGATTGATTCAAATTATATAACAGTTAAAGATTTTATTTTTGAACATTCTAATCAATCAATTGCAATAAATGGGATTGTTTCTGAAAATAAAAATGATCAGCTAAAACTCCGGTTGAATAATTTTAATTTAGCAAATCTGAATTTATATATCAACTATACAGGTTTAAATTTTAGAGGTAGAATCAATGGAGAATCCAGCATCAGCAATATGTATAGCAATATGTTGTTTTTAAGTGATAATACGTTTACGTCACTTTTTATAAATAATAATGAGATCGGAAACGGGAGCATTGAAAGCATTTGGGACAATGCCAAAGATGGATTATACCTTCATGGCTCCTTTACAAAAGGTATTGTGCCTAATATTGTTTTTTCAGGAAATTATTACCCCAAAAAAGACGAAGACAATATTGATATGAAGCTTGATCTGCAAGCGATGCAGATGCAATTATTCGAACCATTCGTAAAAGACTACTGCTCGGATTTTAAAGGTTTTTTTGCAGGAAATGTTTCCATAACCGGATCGATAAAAAAACCGAAATTATCTGGAAATCTAAATGTAAATGCAAAAAAGGTAACCGTTAATTATTTGAATACCACCTATAATTTTTCACATGACATCCTGATCGACAATAATTCATTCGGGGTTGAAAATATGATAATTTATGATGTAAACCACAATAAAGCAGAAGTTACCGGCAAACTGTATCATGAAAATTTTAAAAATTTTCAGCTCGATTTTGATATGAATACTAAAAAATTCATGTGTTTAAATACTACCGAAATAAATAATAATTTATATTACGGGAAAGCCTTTGTTTCGGGTATTGTAAATATTTTCGGATATATTGATAATATTTCGATTGATGCAAATTTAAAAACAGAAAAAGTAACCCCAAGAGATAAATCAGATAAATTAAATGTGCTTTCAAATGTTGAAATGACGAAATTTTATATTCCGCTTTCCGGACCGGCAGAGGTTAGTCAAAACAATTTTATAACATTCATAAAAAAAGATACAAGCAAAAATATTAAAAATGATTATAAAGTCGAGTTGGGTGGTCTAACTCTTAATTTAGCCCTGGACGTTACACCAGATGCAGAGGTTCAATTAATATTTGACCAAAAGGTAGGCGATATTATAAAAAGCAGGGGAAATGGCAACATTACAATGGAAATAAATACACAGGGCAATTTTAAAATGTTTGGTGATTATGTAATTGAAAGTGGAGATTATTTGTTCACACTGCAAAATATTATAAATAAAAAATTTGATTTAAAGAAAGGTGGAACTATCAAATGGAGTGGAAGTCCATATAAAGCTGATATTAATTTAAATGCTACCTATAAGGCCCGCGCTTCTCTAAAACCTTTTTTTCCGGAGGATTCGACAGGTATTTATAAAAAACGATTCCCTGTTGATTTGAATTTATTAATGACAGGGGATTTATTATCTCCGCAAATTAATTTTGATATTGGATTACCAACAGTTGATGCATCAACCCGTCAAACTGTATTAAGTTATGTAAACACTGAAGCAGAAGTAAACCGGCAAGTATTTTCATTGCTTATTATGAATAGTTTTGTAACTCCGTATCAGCTTGTAAATACCGGTGGTGGCCCTACAGTTGGTTCAGCTGCGGGAGCAAATACAAGTGAGTTGTTATCCAACCAGCTAAGCAATATGTTGAGTAAAATTTCTAACGATTTTGATGTTGGTGTTAATTACCGGCCGGGAGATGCAATTACAAAAGATGAACTTGAATTAGCCCTTTCAACACAATTATTTAATGATAAATTAACGGTGGATGGCAATGTTGGTACTAATAATAAAAACCAGAATTCAACTAATATTGTTGGTGATGTAAATGTGGAATATAAAATTACTGATGATGGAAAGGTAAGAATAAAAGCATTTAACAAAGCAAACGATAATAATCAGATCTATATAAATGGACCTTATACACAAGGCGTAGGGATTTTTTACCGGGAAGAATTTAATACTATTGCAGAGTTGTATAAACGTTATTTAGAAAACCTTAATGGCAGAAAAAACAGGAAAAAGGATATAGAATCTGAAGGTCCGCCAAAATAAAGGGCATAAAAATTAATAATTGATTTCTATTTTTTTGATGAATCCCATTTTTTTATTTTCAATGCTATATCTCATAAAACAAAAACATCTCACAAATTTGTGAGATGTTTTTGCGTTTACGGTATTAGAATAAATTATTTGTCTAGTTTTAATGAATGTCCCATTTTATCACGTTTTGTTTCAAGATAAAATTTATTGTGTTCATTAGAATCTATTTCGATAGGGATGGTTTCTACAATCTCTAATCCGTACCCAATAAGTCCGGCACGCTTTTTAGGATTATTACTCATTAGGCGTATTTTACGGAGCCCCAGGTCACGAAGTATTTGTGCCCCCACTCCATAATCGCGTTCATCCATTTTAAAACCAAGTTCTTCATTGGCTTCCACGGTATCACGTCCTTCTTCTTGTAATTTATAGGCTTTCAGTTTATTCAATAAACCAATACCTCTACCTTCCTGGTTCATATATAAAATAACTCCTTTGCCCTCTTTTTCAATAATTTCCATTGCTTTTTGAAGCTGAGGCCCACAATCACATCGGCAAGACCCAAATACATCACCTGTCAGGCAGGATGAATGTACACGAACAAGAATTGATTCATCTTTGTCCCATTTGCCTTTTATCAAAGCTAAATGTTCCTGATCATTGGTTGTTTGACGGTAAGCGATCAATTCAAAATCTCCCCATTTTGTTGGCATTTTTACCTGCACATCTTTTGTAATGATGCTTTCATTTTTTATTCGATATGCAATTAACTCTTCAATGGAAATAATTTTCAGATTAAGTTTTTTAGCAATTTCGATCAATTCAGGAAGTCGAGCCATGGTTCCATCTTCATTCATGATCTCAACCAAAGCTCCTGCAGGAGCAGAGCCTGAAAGTCGGGCCAAATCTATAGTAGCTTCCGTATGACCTGCTCTGCGCAAAACTCCTCCGGTTTTAGCTTTTAATGGAAAGATATGGCCCGGTTTGCCAAATTCTTCCGGCTTTGTTTTAGGATCAATAAGAGCCTGAATTGTTTTTGAACGATCACTTGCTGAAATACCTGTTGAGCAGCCATACCCTAATAAATCAATTGAAACAGTAAAAGCGGTTGCATTTTGTGAGGTGTTTTTGCTTACCATCATCTCCAAACCCAGTTCATTACATCTTTCTTCGGTAATAGCTGCACAAATCAATCCACGGCCATGTGTAGCCATAAAGTTGATCACTTCAGGAGTTGCATTGTTTGCAGTGGTGATAAAATCGCCTTCGTTTTCACGGTCCTCATCATCCACAACAATTATTACTTTACCGGCTTTCAGGTCTGAAAGAGCTTCTTCGATTGTATTCAGTACAAAATCCATCTTTATAAATTGAGTATGCGAAGGTAGCAAAAATAAATGGGAGATTGGATTGTACGGATTTATTAGTTTTAATTATTATTGTTAAATTTTATAAAGAAAGAGCATAAAATTAAGGATACAATATGGTTTTTCATGCTGTTCTGATTGTTTCATTTTAATCAAAAAAATTCCTCGCAACGCTGTTGCGGGGTGTCTTTTTGCCACAGATTTACCTACTTTTCTTTTTTAGTATTAACCTATATGAATCATTGACTTGGCAATTAATCTTTTTTTTAATCAGTTAATCCAGGATTGTTTCCTTACGTCTCTAAGAGTACATCAATTTATTTTGATTTTATATGATTAATGCGATACTTCGCAAACTGCGGGAGGGGGATTCATTGAAATGAAATTAATTGAACATAACACTTTATATGAAAATAAATAAAGGACTTCTGTCGGATACAGAAGTAAATAAAGTGATAAACAAGTTTGTTGTTCGAAAGGCCGAAAGTATTTGCAAATAATGATAAGGCAGAAAAATTCTGTTCAAATGGAAAGTGTAAATTAATAATTTTTTCGAAAATTTAAAAAAATTCATAGAAATTAACAAATAAAAGCAATATCTTTTTATAATAGATTTTAAACTGTTATTTTCGATAAATATTATACATGATAAGTCATTTGTTTCAATATATTTGCATATATAAATTTAAAGACATGAAATATTCAATAACCCTTTTTTTGCCATTCATTTTAATACTGTTTTTCTCAACATCTGTTTATTCTCAAAAAAACGATCAGGCATATTTTAAAAAAGCAAATTCAAAATATTTTGCCGGAGAGTATGAAGAAGCTATTGATGATTTAAATAAGGCTATCAAATTAAATCCTAATAATGCAGAATATTTTTATGTACGAGCCAATGCAAAAAATGAACTGGAAAATTTTAAAGGTGCTATTGCTGATTATACTTCTGCTATAGAATTAAATCCCAATTATCCGGAGGCTTATTTTCATAGAGGATATATTAAAGATATTTTAGAAGATTTTTCAGGTGCGATCAGTGATTACAATAAAGCAATTGAATTAAAACCGGATTATCCTCAAGCCTATTATAATAGAGCTACCAGCAAGGATAAAAGTGGCGATTTTTCCGGAGCAGTAGAAGATTACAGTGCTGCTATTCTTTCTAAACCAGATTTTTTTAGCTCACTTCAACTTGGAATTTCGAAATATAAAATGAAAAAGTATGCTGAATCAATTCTGGATTTTAATAAATCTGTTGAAGAAAATGCTGCAGATGCTCAGGTTTATCAATACAGGGGCAATGCAAAAAGTGGTTTGAAGGATTTTGAAGGAGCAATTAAAGATTTTCAAAAATCGATAGAGTTGAAACCTGCCGACCCTTTAACTTATTTAGGAAAAGCAATTGCTGAATACGGGAAGAATGATTTTAAATCAATGTTTCATGACCTTAATACCGCTATAGTATTAAAACCTGATCTGGATGGCCCCTATTATTACAGAGGAATTGCCCGAAAGGAAATTGAAGATTACTCTTTGGCATTGATAGATTTGAATAAAGCCATTGAATTAAAATCTGATCATGCTGAAGCTTATCTCCAACGTGCTGAAGTAAAAAATAGTTTAAAGGATAATGTTGGTGAACTTGCTGATTTAAATAAAGCTATTGAATTAAAACCTGATTATGCTGAAGCCTATTTTTTGAGAGGGATCTCAAAAACCAGGTCCAACGACAAACAAAGCGCTTGCTCCGATTTTAACACTGCACACAGCTTAGGATCTTTAAAAGCTGAGGATATTATCAAACAATATTGCAAATAACTGAAGAGATCCTCCAATTTTTAAAAAAGTTATTTCTTTCAGAAATAATTTTTCAACTTAAGAGTCTGTTTAAATTTGAGTAAAGATTAGATTTTTAATATTTTTTATCGTTTTGTCATTTCCCTTCTTCGAATTTGTACAGGATAAACTCCGGGAGAAATTTCAATGAAATTATAATAAAAAGGATTTCTCACTAAGGTTGAAATGACAAATAATGCATTTTGAATGAAACTTAACAGGTTCTTATTAATTACAGATATTTATTTTAAAAAATTCGAATAGAAGTATTTGGATTTTTTTTTAAACGTAAATTCAAGATATAAATTATTGTATGGCAACAGCCAAGCGAAAAAAAACGATACCTAAAACCGATACTAATTATCAGACCCTATTTGAATTTGCGTCTGAAGGAATATTTATTGCCGATAGGGAAGGGAATTATACGAATGTAAATGATATCGGTTTGAAAATGTTAGGTTATACACGGGAAGAGATATTTAAACTGAATTTGAAAGACCTGATTCCGGCAGAAGAATTAGAATCCACCCTGAAAAAATTCTCCGAAGTCCGGGAAGGGAAAATTGTTTTAGGCGAACATCATTTGATCTGTAACGATGGTTCATTATTAGCTGTAGAAATTAGTACATCTGTTTTGCCAAATGGTTCATTGCTTGGAATGGTGCGTGATATAACCGAACGGAAACGGTCTGATGCTGAAATTAAACGATTGAATCGTTTATACGAAGTGATTAGCCAGATCAACCAAATGGTTGTTCGTACCAATAAAAGTGAAATTATTTTTTCTGAATCATGTCGAATAGCAATTGATCATGGAAAATTCAGAATGGCCTGGATAGGTTTGTTAGAAGAAAAAAGTAATATCATTAAACCAATTGCCTGGAGTGGAGTAGAAGAGGGGTATTTGAAAGAAGTGAAAATTATTACAGCGTCTGATTTTTCTGAAGGAAATGGTCCAACAGGAGTAGCCATCCGGGAAGGAAAGTATTTTACGAGCAATAATATTGCTAATGATTCGTATATGCTTCCATGGCGTGCTGAAGCTTTAAAACGAGGTTATCATTCCTCTATTTCCTTACCCATTATCATTCAGGGAAAAATAATTGGTGCCTTTAATATCTATGCATCAGAAACACATTTTTTTAACGAAAAAGAAATTCAACCTCTTTTAGAAGTAACAAATAATATTGCTTTTGCACTTGAAAAAATTGAAGAGGAGCATAATCGTAGAATTTCAGAAGAAACATTAATCAACAGTTTAAATAGCTTTATGGGATTGTTTAATTCCGTTTCTGAAGCTATTTATATCCAAAATGAAAATGGTCAATTTATTAATGTGAATGAAGGAGCCATAAAAATGTATGGCTATACACATGATGAGTTTATTGGTAATACTCCTGAATTTCTTTCGGCACCCGGTAAAAATGATCTGCTTCATGTAGTGGAGCTTGTTAAAAAGGTTTTTATTTCGGGAGATCCGGAAAGATTTGAATTTTGGGGAAAACGAAAAAATGGGGAGATATTTCCAAAAGAAGTTATTTGTAACAAAGGGAAATATTTTGGTGAAGATGTAATTATAGCTACTGCCAGAGATATTACCGAAAGTAAAATTGCAAAAGAAGCATTAAAAGAAAGTGAAGAAAAATTTCGAACAATTTTTGATAATGCTTCAGATGGAATACTTTTAGCGGATGCCATGACAAGGAAATTTGTGATGGCAAACAAAAGGATTTGTAATATGCTTGGATATAATTATGAAGAACTTTTAACCTTATCGGTTGCCGAAATACATCCTAAAGAGGATTTGCCTTTAGTAATAGAGGCTTTTGACAGGCAGATCAGAAATGAAATACAAGTGGCGGAAAACCTTCCGGTGAAACGAAAAGATGGAACCGTATTTTTTGCTGACATAAGTTCTTCTCCTCAAATAATAAATGAGAAAAATTATCTGTTTGGGGTTTTTAGGGATGTAACCGAACGTAAAATTGCAAAAGAAGCTTTACAAAAAAGCGAGGAAAAATTTTATTCGCTTTTTGAAAATGCACGTGATCCAATCTTATTGTTGGATGAAAGATCACAATTTATTGCATGCAATGAAGCTACCGTAAAAATTCTTGGGGCTGAATCAAAGGAACAGCTACTACCCAAACATCCTTCTGAGCTATCTCCTGAATACCAGCCCGATGGTCAGCTTTCAAGCATTAAAGCTGAGCAGATGATACGAAACGGGTATGAGAATGGAAGTACACAATTTGAATGGGTGCATAAAAAATTAGATGGCACACCTATTTTTATGGATATAAGTTTAACCGTTATCCCTATTGATGGTAAAAACATTTTGATGGTGCATTGGCGTGATATTACCAAACGAAAACAATCAGAAGAAGCATTACGTCTAAGTGAAGAACGTTTTAAATCAATTATAGAATTGGCTGCTGACGGTATTCTTTTAGGCTCTCCAAAAGGATTAATAATTGGTGCCAATCACCAGATATGCAACATGACCGGTTATTCAGAAGAGGAATTGGTAGGTACTAATATTTCGTTTTTGTTTTCAGAGAAGGAATTGGAAAAATCTCCGCTCAGGTATGATCTGCTTGATCTGGGAATTGTAGTAAGAAACGAACGTATCGTTACACGTAAAGATGGTTCACTTGTTCATATTGAAATGAATACAAAAAAAATGCCTGATAACACTTATCAGGCCATTATAAGGGATAATACAGAACGTTTGAAATCGGAAGAGTTGAACAGGAAGATTGAAAAAACAGAATACGAAAATAAAGTAAAATCAAAATTCATGGCCAATCTTAGTCATGAAATTCGGAATCCATTGAATGCAATTATTGGCCTAAACACTACTATTTCTGGTACAAAGCTTGATTCGGAGCAATCAAAATATGTTGAAGCAATTGATATTTCAGCTTCCAATTTATTAAATATTTTGAATGACATTCTGGATTTTTCGAAAATAGAAGCTAACAAATCAGGTTTGAATTTCGAGAATTTTGACTTGAAAGAATTGCTAGAGAAAATTATTTTGCTTTACAAACAAAAATCTTTGGAGAAAGGAATAGAAATTCAATATATTATTTCATCTGATATCCCTGAATTTGTTTTTTCAGACAAAAATAAGATCCAGCAAATTATCACTAATCTCTTTTCAAATGCTATGAAATTTACTGAGCAAGGGAGTATTGGTCTTTCAGTTAAATTAAAAAATAAAGAAAAGGATGATTTGATTATTGAATTTTCAATTAAGGATTCAGGTATTGGTATACAACAAAAAGACTTTGATAAAATTTTTCAATCATTCACACAGCTTGATAGCTCCACAAAAAAATTATATGCAGGAACTGGTTTAGGTCTTTCAATCAGTAAAAATTATATTGAATTGCTTGGAGGGGAAATTAGTTTTAATAGCAAATTTGGCGAAGGTTCGGAGTTTAAGTTTTGGCTGCCAATCAAAACAGGTACAAGATCTTTCGGAAAAAAATCGAAACGACTTGATTCAACTGAAAATTTTAATTTTAATTCAATTACACCTTTGTCTATTCTTGTTGCAGAGGATGATGGAATAAACCGACTTTATCTGATTAATCTTTTAAAATCAAAAGGGTTTAAAGTAGATTTTGCAGTTGATGGTTTTGGGGTACTTGAATTGTATCATAAAAATAAATATGACATTATTTTAATGGATGGTCAAATGCCACGAATGGATGGATTTGAAGCTGCTCAAAAAATAAGAGAATTCGAAAAAGAAAATAATGCGGTTCATACCAATATCTTAACTATAAGTGGTTATAGCATGAATGAAGTTGGGGAAGAATTTAAAAAATCAGGTATTGATGATTATATTATTAAGCCGATTAACGAATATGAATTGTTCGAAAAAATAAAAACGCTTATAAATAAAAAATAAAATCCTGTTTAGATTTGAAATTATTTGAAATGAACAAATAGCTAGAACATTTTTAAAATATGTCTCAGTTATCGCCTTATTATAATAACACTATTTTATTTCCAATGTTTTTTCTGCCATTCTTTTTGTTGATTTTTATCTAAAAATGTCCAGGCAACAATTCTACTGATCTTTTGTCCTTGTGCCATATCTATGGTTCTGACATCAAAGACATTCACTTTTTTTAGTTCCTTGTAAATATCCGAAAGGTGTGAGCTTTTAGAGACAAGTGTCGAAAACCAATAACAGGATGAAGAATAAAAATCACTTTCTTCAATCATTTTTTTTATAAATGCTTTCTCGCCACCTTCACACCAAAGTTCTTTATTTTGTCCGCCAAAATTCAGAGTAACGTTTTTAAATTTTTTAGAACCTAAATTTTTCAATTTTCTTTGAGTGCCTTCCATGGCTTCTTCTAAAGAGGAATGAAAAGGAGGATTACAAATAGTGAGATCAAAAAATTCATTCAGTTTTATTATTCCTTTGAAAATAGTTGAAGATTTTTGAAACCTACATTCGATTGTATTCTTTAAAGATGGGTTGGAATTAATTATATTAATGGAAGAATTGATTGCTATTTTATCAATATCAGAACCAACAAAGCTCCATCCATATTCTTTAGTGCCAATAATAGGATAAACACAATTAGCTCCAACACCAATATCCAACGCTAAAATATTTTTACCTCTCGGAATTATATTATTGTTGGAGGAGCCTAGCAAATCAGCCATATAATGGATATAATCTGCTCGTCCGGGGATAGGAGGTATGAGATAGTTTTTAGGAATATCCCAATTCTGAATATTATAAAAGTATTTTAATAAAGCTGCATTAAGCTTTTTTACTGCTTCGGGATTGAAGAAGTCAATGGATTGGTTGCCAAATTTATTAACGGAAACAAATGCAGCAAGCTCTTTATAGCTCTTTATCAACTGTGGAAAATCATACCGAACCCTATGTTTGTTTCTGGAATGTAATTCTGTTTTCTCCGAAGGAAATATTTTCGATTGTTTTTGAGTCATTAAATAAGTAATTTGAATTAAAAACTATCTCTACAACAAATGTAAATTAAAAGCAGAGTAGGAGAGTGTGCAAAATGTATAGAAATAAATTTGTATGTAATGTAATTTTATTTCAAATTAGTCGGCCTTTGTTTTTTGTGTCGGTTGAATAACTTCTGGCTCCTTATTTTCAATTGTTAACCAACCATTTTTTATTTGCTTTGCATTGGTCTTGGAATAAACAAAAAAACAAAAGGGCAAATAATAGTGTTCGACATTTTTTTTGCCTGACCTGAAACCATTTTTTAAAAACCGGCCTGAAAAAAATATTGTCGTTTCAAAACAACTTTTCAAAAAGCGTGTATTCCATGAACTATGAATGGAATCGGGTAAATTGTCCTCAGCCCTAGTACTTCTTAAGTCATTAAACTTTCCATCCGCATCAAGCCTGAATGAAATAATAAATTTACCTGAAATAGCATTATAATAATCCATTATTGGATACTCAAGCCTATTGAGAATTATTTTTGTCAATGTATCTTCAATTGCCGTCCACTTATCAAGTTGACGTTTTGTGATTATAAATGTTGTGTCGGCAAGCAGTCGCCCTTTACTGTCATAGAGTTTGGAAGCCGAGGTCGTTTGTCCAATTGACAAAAGTGTCAAGAGAAAAACAACTGCCAATGTTATTATTATTCGTGTCATTTTAAATTACCGCTAATGCACTCAACTGTTCGTTATCACAAATATAAATTAAAAGCACAACTGATCCCTGCAAATGTTTAGAAATAAATTTATACCGCTGTGACAAACATTTGCAAATGCAGGAACTCCGCATTTATTTTAGGTGGTGTTAGGCAAAGTACATTTTTCAATATACAGTTCGTTAAATTTAGAATTAGTTTCTCTAACGTAGAAGTCGTAATACTTCGGCTGTAACACATGGAAGTTGAATCGTCAATAGCTATTGGTAGGAGCTATGCAGCCTTCTTCGAAGTAGATTTGTTTTTTTTGTCTTTGAGTTTTTTTATAAACTCACTTAATTCCTTTTCCTCTTTTTGAGTCAAAGGTCTGCTTTGAATGAAGTCAACATCAAGTTCTTGTTTTTTTGTTTTCATAATTTTACGATTTAAAATATTTGTCTACAAGTCTTAAAGCGGCTCCAGTGTCAATAACCATTAAATGATTACCGAAGTGAATTGCATTTAACGTTTTAACGTAGTGGTCAATAAGATTTGTTTTTGAGTGAAAAGAAACAAAACCGTCACTTCCTCTTTGGAATGAAAGTCTACAGGCAAAAGCTACAATATTTCCAGCAACACCTTCGTATAATTTCCCTTTACCCTTATTGAAAGGAGCTGTTTCAATTAAATGAAGAAACACATTGTCTGTTCTAACTGTCAAGCTTGTAATTCCCTGAACAATATTAGAATTGTTTACAATTGTCAGTTTATAAACTTCTCTGTCAGGTAATTTAAGTTCCTCTTTCCAGTTGAAAAGCCAGCCATTTTTCTTTTGAACTTGTTTTATGTCCTCTTTTGATAAAAGAGAAACCTCTGTCGGAAAACTGTCTCCAGAAATACTATTCACAATAGAATTCGTCAGCCGATCTACGATAAAGTCGTTGTGATATTTTGTCGTTTTTTTCACACCTAAAGATACAAATAATTACTGTAATTTCCAATAAGAATTGGTTCGTTTTTTCTTGTATTTTGCCTAACGAACGAAGCTAAAAGAAGTGCGGACTTACTTGCACTCACTTGTTCGTTACCACAAATATAAATTAAAAGCACAACCGATCCCTGCAAATGTTTAGAAATAAATTTATACCGCTGTGACAAACATTTGCAACTTGCAGTATCTCCGCATTTATTTTAGGTGGTGTTAGTGGTTGTTATTTTTTTAGATTCGTTTGGTAAATCATTTCCATTCTCATTGTATCTCCGTATACAGTATGGCTTTCAGCGACTGTTTTATCAAAGAAGAAACCAAGTCTTTCGCCCAAATAACCAGTTGGATAAAAAGTCATACGTCCAATATCACCATCCATTGTTGTTATTGAAAAAGATGTGTCTTTGAAAAAAAATTGAATTATTTGAATATTGTCTTGATATGTCTTGCTAATTTCAAGTCCAAAATATTTTTTTGTTTGTGTCACCCGTTTGTAAAACTTGATTATTGTAATTTCTTTTTCAAAAATGTTTTTCCAGCCAAATGTCCTAGGTGCTATATGAATCTTGTCATCCGAATTTGCGATTGACGAACTATTTACAACAATGGATTTTATTGGTTGTTTTGCCGGGTCGTAAGGAGGCTGGGGATTTGTCAGAAACCATTTCTGTCCGTTCGAAAAAGTGATTTCCCATTCAGGTGAATGCAAGACAAATAAATCAGGATCTACATTTGTCCAGTTACCGCTCAATGAATAATGAAATTTTGTCTCAATATACTTGATGTTAACTATGCTCTGTCCAAGCAATTTTTCAAATGTCTGTATAGTTTTGTTGTCATCCATATAATAACCACTAACGAACGAAGCTAAAAGAAGTGCGGACTTACTTGCACTCACTTATCGTTACCACAAATATAAATTAAAAGCACAACCGATCCCTGCAAATGTTTAGAAATAAATTTATACCGCTGTGACAAACATTTGCAACTTGCAGTATCTCCGCATTTATTTTAGGTGGTGTTAGGTGTCTGGCCGTATTTTACGTTTCTGTTACTTGTCTGTCGTTAAAGTTTTAATCTATTGTCGTGTGTGTCCGCAAGCTGCGCAAAATTTAGACAAAGATGTCCTGTATGGTTTTCCGCAGTTTTCACAAGGAGGTCCAAAAAGCGCAATTCTATGATGCATTATTGCATTGGGATTAGTTTCGTCAAAGCCTGTAAGATTTTTATAATAAACGAGAAGAGGGTCGGGTTGAGCTTTTTCTGCAGGAGTCAAAATTTTAATTCTTTCAGAATACAGTTTATGCGCAATTTTATACTCGTTTTCGTCAAGCATAGGAACTTCCATTTTACATCTCCAGCACCAAAGTATTTTCATATTTCTATTTTTTGTCGAACTTTCCCGAATGTCAGTCCTCGGCTTGCACCTAACGAACGAAGCTAAAAGAAGTGCGGACTTAATTGCACTCTGCTTTTCCGTTACCACAAATATAAATTAAAAGCACAACCGATCCCTGCAAAT
>MEPB01000071.1:0-2426 GCA_001769385.1 Bacteroidetes bacterium RIFCSPLOWO2_12_FULL_35_15
AACGCTTTTGTGTATTCAGTTTTTTTGTAATTTCTATTAGTTCCATTTTACAAATATAATAATTCTACCTTATCATATGACATTGCCCTTCGGAGAGGGATGGGGTGAGGTTTTTAAAAGAGTACAAAAAAAGGAATATTTAACGTGCACCAAACGAATTCCTTTAGTATGAAGGATACGGCAAAATGCTTAAAATAAAAAAAACCACCCTGCAATGCAGAATGGTATTTTTTTAAAATCCGAAAAATATTAACTATGTAAACTTTCTTTTTTTGCAGTTAGATCTTCTTTGGACTCAACAGCGTTTTCATCCGGAACGCAGCAGTCAACAGGACAAACAGCAGCACATTGTGGTTCCTCATGGAATCCGACACATTCTGTGCATTTATCAGTAACAATATAATAAATGTCAGAAGATACAGGAGCTTGTGCAGCATCAGCATCAGCTGTTAATCCACTTTTTCCGGTAAAAGTACCTTTTACAGTGGTACCATCTGAAAAACGCCATTCGTTGCCGCCTTCATAAATTGCATTATTTGGACATTCCGGTTCGCAAGCTCCACAATTAATGCACTCATCAGTGATTTTTATTGCCATAATAGTATATTGTTTTATTAGTTTTGTAAAAAATATCAGACAAATATAATAATTATCTATTTGTTGGAAATTGAATTACCCGGAAAAATTGAATAATTTTCAAAAAAAAACCTGAATAAATAATAGAATGACCATTGATAACCGAATAAAAGCTTTTGTTTCACTTGGAAATTTCCTGAATCAGTTTTCAGGTGAGAAAATCCGACAGGATAACAATTCTTTAAATAATTTGTTTTATAATGACTTTGAAGAATTAATAAAAGTCGTTCACATTCATAATCCCTGGTTCACTGAGGATAATGTACGAAATGCAGTTGGAGCAATTTCCCGTAGTTTAAATCCAGAATTAGTGATTGATTGGATTTCTCCTTATTTAAGTGATCTGACTAGAGCAAAAGAGTCAAAACATGTTGCAGTAATAATGGCAGGAAACATTCCATTGGTTGGTTTTCATGATATGTTATGTGTTTTGATCTCAGGAAATAAATTTATTGGAAAATTATCGTCCGATGATAAGCTCTTACTTCCTTTCCTTGCAAAAATAGTGATCGCCATTGAACCTGAATTTATCGATCATATTGTATTTACCACCGATCAATTAAAAAAATTCGATGCTGTAATTGCAACAGGCAGCAATAATTCTGCCCGTTATTTCGAGTATTATTTTGGAAAATATCCAACTATAATCCGCAAAAACAGAAACTCCATTGCTGTGCTTACAGGAGCTGAAACAACTGATGAATTGAGCCTTTTAGGAAATGATGTATTTCAATATTTTGGGTTGGGCTGTAGAAATGTTTCCAAATTATTTGTACCGAAAGGTTATAAATTCGATACTTTTTATGAATCTGTTTTTAGTTTCAAAGAAATTGTATATAATAATAAATATGCCAATAATTACGAGTATAACCGTACAGTTTATCTAATGTCAAACAACCCTACCTTACTCGATAATAATTTTTTATTATTGAAAGAAGATGCAGGTTACTCATCTCCAATCGGAGTATTGTTTTATGAATATTATAATTCGCTGGAAAGTTTAAATCATCGTTTGGAAAATGAATTTGAACAAATACAATGTATTGTTTCAAACAGTGTAGCAATAAAAAACGCAATTCCGTTTGGCCATGCCCAATGTCCGCAATTAAATGATTATGCAGATGGCATTGATACCATGAAGTTTTTAATTGGGTTGGATATTTTGTAATTTGGTTTTATATGTCATTTATTGGTTATCGCAATGGTTACAAAGAAATGTTCTCGATACGTTTCTTTCGCTGCCGCTGTAGAAACACTCGAACTGAATTATCGGTACATTAGTGAGTTCGTTGATTTCGCTTTTCGCGAAATTGTATTATAAACTTTATTTATTCCAAAAAGTCAGTTCGTTGATTTCGCTTTTCGCGAAATTGTATCGAGAACCTTTGAAAGCAAAAATTACCTCAAAGAAATGTTCTCGATACATTTCTTTCGCTGCCGCTGTAGAAACACTCGAACTGACATTGTAGGAATAAATTGTTCTCGATACGTTTCTTTCGCTGCCGCTGTAGAAACACTCGAACTGACCTCAGAGGAATAAAATGTTCGCGATACGTTTCTTTCGCTGTCGCTGTAGAAACACTCGAACTGAATTATCGGTACATTAGTGAGTTCCTTGATTTCGCTTTTCGCGAAATTGTATTATAAACTTTATTTATTCCAAAAAGTCAGTTCGAGTGATTTCGCTTTTCGCGAAATTGTATCGAGAACCTTTGAAAGCAAAAATTACCTCAAAGAAATGTTCTCGATACGTTTCTTTCGCTGCCGCTGTAGAAACACTCGAACTGACA
>MEPB01000071.1:2439-7495 GCA_001769385.1 Bacteroidetes bacterium RIFCSPLOWO2_12_FULL_35_15
CTTTCGCTGCCGCTGTAGAAACACTCGAACTGACCTCAGAGGAATAAAATGTTCCCGATACGTTTCTTTCGCTGCCGCTGTAGAAACACTCGAACTGACCTCAGAGGAATAAAATGTTCCCGATACGTTTCTTTCGCTACCGTTATAGAAACACTCGAACTGAATAATGGACAAACATGGTAATTCCAAAATTTAGAAAAATTTAGCTATTGTTTCCTGAAGTGTTTTTACACTCAAAGGTTTATTCTGATATTCTGAGACTTCCTGTGTTTCCATGGCTCTTTTTTGGTCATCCGGATTTAGCGAATTAGTGAGCATCACCACAACAACTTTTGCTTTCAATTTTTCTTTCAGTTTTTTATATTCTTCCAAAAACTCAAACCCATTCATACCGGGCATATTGATATCCAGAAATATAAGATCCGGTTTTGGAAAGTTCTCTTTCCCTTCAGGCATAACTCCGAATTGATCCGGCTCAATGGCTTTTTTAATATATTCCAAAGCATCTGGTCCGCTAGTCGCAATCTTTATGTGATTGGCAACATCCGCTTTCCTGATTCGGATCTCATGAAATTTATTATCTGCAGGATTATCGTCTATCAGCAGGATACAGTTGACTTTTTTCATACCTATTTTGTTTTAAAATTATAACTTATTTTGATTTTCTTTTGGTAGTGTGAAATAAAAAATACTCCCTTCATTAAATTTGGATTCAACACATATCTGACCATTGTGTGAGTTGATAATTTTTTTGACAATAGACAATCCTATGCCTGTACCCGGATATGCATCAGCAGGATTTAAACGTTGAAAAATATTAAACAGTTTTTTATAATTTTGTTCTTCTATTCCTATGCCATTGTCTTTAACAGCAAAAAGATATTCGGTGCCTTTATCTTCAGCATTAACCTCAATGAGAGGCGCTATATTTTTTCTTCGAAATTTTATGGCATTGTCAATTAAATTCTGAAATACCTGTTTCAGCCTGATATGATTCCCTTTTAAAACAGGAAGCTTTGTAACGGTTATTTTAGCTCCACTTTCTTTAATTGTAGTTGCCAGATCAGAAATAACTTCATTTAAAACAATATTACAATCGACTGTTTCGAAAGTAATGTCTTTTTCAACTCTCGAAAAATTCATTAAGTCTTTTATCAGGTTCTGCATTCTGGCTGAAGCCGAAGTAATAAATTTCAAGTATTGTTTTGATTCTTTATCTTTTAACTCGGAATAGGTCTCATCAAGTAGTTCTACATAATTGGAAATGGTGCGAAGCGGCTCTTGCAAATCATGAGATGTGGCGTATGCAAACTGCTCCAGGTCTTTGTTAGAACGAATCAATTCTTCGGATTTTATTTTTAAATTCCGTTCAGCTTGCTTCATCTCTGTAATATCACGGATAGCGGCTGATACAAATACTCCATCTTCTGTGTCAAACGCGCCCAGGCTAATATCAACAGGAAATTCTTTTCCATCTTTATGTTGTCCAACTAAATTCATGCCCGTTCCCATATGTCGGGATTTAGGATTTATAAAAAAACCTTCTCTTTGACCGTAATGTTCATGTCTGAATCTCACTGGCATTAATAGTTCAACTTCTTTTCCAATCAGTTCCTCTTTTGTATAACCAAAAAGTTTTTCCGTTTGTGAATTCGCTAATAGGATCTTTCCTTCCCGGTTGACAATTACAATCGCATCGGGTGCCGATTCCATGAATCCCCGAAATTTTTCTTCCGATTTTTTTCTTTCTGTAATATCCCTTCCTGATCCATAAATTTTACCTGTTAAGGAATCGTAGGTTAAATTCCATTCGAGCCATAAATAACTATCATCTTTTTTACGAAATCTGTTTATAAACTCTGTAGTAACAACACTTGTCTTAAGGTTTTCTATTTCCTTCAGCGTAGCTTTTATATCATCCGGATGAATAAAATCCAGAAACTTATATTCCAGCAATTCTTTTTCTGAATAACCCAATACTTTTTGAAAATTTGGATTTATTATTTCAAAATAATTTTGCATATTGGAAATACAAACAAGGTCATGACTGTTATTAAAAAAATATTTGTATTCAATTAACTTCTCCTCTTCTTTTTTTCGTTGCGTTATATCCCTCACAATTGCAAAGTGTCCGGTAATTCTATCTCTCTCCTTTTGTTGTGTTACAATTTGCTCCACCCATTTTTTTTCTCCTGATTTACTAATGATAGGAAATGAGAATGTACTTTCTTGAATTTTTTTATCGAATTGCTCTTTGTAAAACTTAACAACTTTGGCTTTCCAGTCAGATGGAATCAATTCTACAAAATTTTTTCCTACTAATTCCTTTTCAGTATAGCCCGTAGCCTTAATACAAATGGGATTTATATATGTGAAAAAACCATTGTGATCAGCAGCATAAACACAATCTCCGGCTTCTTCCACAATTTTCCGATATATATTTTCACTCCATTGCAAAGACTCATGCGCTTTAGTCAAGCCGGCCGAATGCTCCTCCACACTTTTTTCAAGTTCAGTGTTTATTTCCATTAGATCGTTTTCTAATTTTTTCATCAGGATTTACGAATTGTAAAATAAAAAGTACTTCCTTCATTAAATTTCGATTCAACACAAATTTGTCCCTTGTGTAAGTTGACAATTTTTTTTACGGTAGATAAGCCAATCCCGGTACCCGGAAATTCTTCAGCAGGATTTAAACGCTGAAAAATATTAAAGAGCTTTTTAATATTTTGTTCTTCAATCCCAATACCATTGTCTTTAACTGAAAAAAGGTATTCTGTAACTTTATCTTCAACACTGACTTCAATTACAGGTGCAATATTTTTCCTCCTGAATTTTATGGCATTGTCTATCAAATTTCGAAATACCTGTTTTAGCCTGATATGATTTCCTTTTAAAACAGGTAGCGTGGCAACCCTTATTTTAGTATTACTTTCCTTAATTGAGGTTTCAAGATCTTCAAGCACTTCTTTTAAAACTATATTGCAATCAATCGTTTCGAAAATAATGTCTTTTTCT
Organism: Bacteroidetes bacterium RIFCSPLOWO2_12_FULL_35_15; assembly: GCA_001769385.1. Lineage (GTDB taxonomy): Bacteria > Bacteroidota > Bacteroidia > 2-12-FULL-35-15 > 2-12-FULL-35-15 > 2-12-FULL-35-15. The sequence goes on from MEPB01000071.1 coordinate 5,458, forward strand.
AACCTGGAAAAATCCATTAGCTCCTTTATCAGGTTTTGCATTCTGGACGAAGCCGAAGTAATAAAAGACAAGTATTGCTTTATGTTTTGCTCTTTTGTGTCAAAATATTCTTCTTCAAGAAGCCCCACATAATTGGAGATTGTCCGAAGAGGCTCCTGTAAATGGTGAGCTGCAATAAAGGTTATTTGCTCTAATTCTTGGTTTGCAGAATTTAAATTTTTATTGATAGTTTCCACTTTCTCTTTTTCCAAACTGTAATCATAAAGAATATTAAGAATAGCTCGTTGCGTATTTTCCATATTCACTTTTTCAACACTATAATCTTCAAGGATATTGATTATAGCACGTTGAGTATTTTCCAAATTAATTTTTTCGTAACTGAAATCGTCAATTATATTCAAGAATGCTCTTTGCGTATTTTCACCTTGCTTCTTTTCCTCAGAATAATCATCTAAAATATTTAAGAGTGCTTTTTCAGTATTCGTTACGTCATTTATTTCTAACATAATTTCAATATTGTTATGCTATGTGCAGGTTTTACGCATATTTTTTCTGTAAGCTTAATTTTTTATTTAATTCTTCAATTTCTTTTTTCAATTCTATCATTTTTAACTCCCTTCCTACTGTAACTTTTCTGAATCGTTCCAATTCTTCGATTCTCAATATTTCTTTTTCCCTTTCAACAACATCACGTTCAGCCAATTGTTTTTGTGCAGTTATATCACGGGCAGCGGCAAATGCACCAAGTACATTTCCTTTTTCATCTTTATAAACAGAAGCATTGTACAACACATCGGTCAATTTTCCGTCCTTATGCCTGATTGTTAATGCGTAATCGGCAACGAATCCTTTTTCAAAAACCTGCTTGTAACCTTCCCTTGCTTTTTCCGGCTCAGTAAAATAATTCGAGAAGTCTGTGCCTATTAATTGCTCCCTGGGAATTCCTGTTACTTTTACCGATGCCTCGTTTACATCTAAAATTTTTCCACTTACACTAATGGTAACCAGGGGATCTAAACTTGCTTCAATTAAACTGCGTGTATATGCCTGATTTTTCTTGATCTCCTCTTCCACTTTAATTCTGTCTGTGATATCTCTGGCAGAAGCAAATACGCCTTGAACATTTCCTAATTCATCTTTGTAAACAGTTGCATTATAGAGTACGTCAGTAATCTTTCCTGAAACATGTTTTATTGCCAAAGGCACATTTTTTACAAATCCTTTTTGAAATGCTTCCTGATAAGCCTTCTCTGCTGCAAGAGGATTAGTAAAATAATTAGGAAAGTGAGTTCCGATAATTTTTTCACGTGGTAAACCTGTTACTAAAACAGTAGCTTCATTAACATCTGTTATGAGGCCATCAGACCCCTTCGTGATTTGAGGATCAAGAGAAGTTTCAATAAGTGTTCTGGTATAGGTCTGTATTTTTTGCAATTGCTTTTCCACTACCTTTTGTTTGGAGATATCACGCGCTGCTGCAAAAACCCCAAGTACATTGCCTTTATCATCTTTGTAAACAGAAGCATTGTATAATACATCGGTCAATTTCCCGTCTTTATGCTTGATTGTCAAAGGATAATCCGATACAAATCCTTTTTCGAATACCTGCCTGTAACCTTCCTGTGCCTTTTTAGGTTCAGTAAAATAATTTGAAAAATCAGTGCCGATTAATTTTTCGCGGGAAACACCTGTTACCTTTACGGAAGCTTCGTTTACATCCGTGATTTTTCCATCTGCGCTGATCGTAACAAGAGGGTCCAGACTGGCTTCAATTAAACTGCGGGCATATTGAGATGCTTGTTTTTGTTCTGTTATATCACGGGCTGCTGCAAACACACCGAGAACATTGCCTTTATCATCTTTGTAAACAGAAGCATTGTATAATACATCGGTTACTTTGCCGGTTGTATGCTTAATTGTTAAAGGATAATCCGATACAAATCCTTTTTCAAATACCTGCCTGTAACCTTCCTGTGCCTTTTTAGGTTCAGTAAAATAATTTGAAAAATCAGTGCCGATTAATTTTTCGCGGGAAACA
>MEPB01000072.1 GCA_001769385.1 Bacteroidetes bacterium RIFCSPLOWO2_12_FULL_35_15
AGGCAATGCACAAGAAGGAATGAAGGGGAATTACTTTGAACGAACAGTAAAACTTGTAGTGAAATGACAATCATAGAAACGGCATTTGATAAAAATGCTTTGGAATATGATAACTGGTTTGAAAAGCATGCACCCATTTATCAATCTGAAATTCTTGCATTAAAAGAAGCTATTCCAGCGCATAAAAAGGGCGTAGAAATTGGAAGCGGAACGGGACGATTTTCTTTGCCTTTCAATATAAGAATTGGAGTTGAACCATCTCCTAATATGTCAATACTTGCAGAACAAAAAGGAATGACCATAATAAATTCAGTGGCAGAAAATCTCCCATTCCACAATCATTCATTTGATTTTGCATTAATGGTAACAACTGTTTGCTTTCTTTCCGACATTCCTAAAGCCTTTTCAGAAGTTCACCGTATTTTAAAACCACAGGGAGAAATAATTCTAGCCTTCATTGATAAAAACAGTGAGCTTGGAAAGAAGTACGAAAAAGAAAAATCAGAAAATAAATTTTACAAGAGTGCCCATTTTCATTCTACACAAGAAATTACAGAACTATTACAACAAGCCAACTTCCATAAATTTTCTTATTGGCAAACCTTGACAAAAAACTATTCTGATGAAATTGAACAACCGGCACAAGGTTTTGGTACAGGAAGCTTTGTAGTAATAAAAGCAATCAAAAATTAATCATAAAAACAAAGGACAATGAAAATTTTAATCTTAATCAATGATGCTCCTTATGGAACTGAGAAAGCATACAATGCCTTGCGAATTGCAAACCAATTAAACAAAGATCATGAAACGGTTGAAGTGAGAATTTTTCTGATGGCGGATGCTGCAAATTGTGCTGTTGCGGATCAAACAACGCCAAATGGTTATTACAACATTGAAAGAATGCTAAAACTTTCACTTAACAAAGGAGCAAAAGTAAAAATATGTGGTAGTTGTGCAGAAGCAAGAGGATTGAAAAATGCAAAACTTGTTGAAGGAGCAGAAATAAGCACATTGGCAGAACTTACGAATTGGGTAGTGGATAGCGACAAAGTTCTTGTGTTCTGATTCTTTTTGCCATTTTTTTGCAGATCAGAAAATTTGTTTGTCTTTTTTTGACAAATGTTATTCTAATAAAATAGGAGGGAGGCAAGTATTCAGAAGTACAGGCTGATTTTCAAAGGTATTGGCCCAATTTATCGAACCTATCCGGATTAAAACTTTCTGACAATTCTAAAACCCGCATTCAGAAAGCAATTGAAGAAAATTTGAAAAATAATTAAATTTCCATGTAAGGTTTTTTTAAGGCTCTGCTACTATCATTACGCATTTCCGTCCTTATTTGATTGGAGTTACCACGGTTATTCATTAAGCAAAAAAAGATTCGATCAAATAAAACAGTATTAAGTTTTGATCAGCGTCTAAATTTTGTTTACCAAAAAGGCGTGGCGTATTAATTGATTCCTATTTCTCCTTTTTGAGGAACATCCGTGTTTTTAACTTTTTTTCTATTTCAACTGCCCAAAATACGATGCTTGATACAAGAATCGTAACGCCTAATTCGTAAATAGTGAGCGGATATGTTTTGAAAATAGTATTAAAAAAAGGAGTATAAATTATCATAAATTGCAGAGCAACGGTTAGCAGCAACGCCACTAACAACGGTTTATTAGAAAACACCCCTATTTTGAATATAGATTCGCGTTCTGAACGGATAGCCATTACATGACCCAACTGACTAAAACATAAAACTGTAAAAGCCATCGTTTGCCAATGCGAATTCCCATAGTGTATTGAATAAGCCTGCATTCCAAGAGTTACAATACCCATTAAAAATCCTACCCAAAAGATATGTATGGCCATGCCACCGGAAAAGATATGCTGCTTTGGATTTCTTGGAGGGCGTTTCATAATGTTTGCTTCCGCTGGTTCAGAAGCAAGTGCCAAACCCGGCAAGCCATCTGTTACCAGATTTATCCAAAGAATATGTATTGCCAATAGCGGTATTGGTAAACCGAAAAATGGGGCTAGAAAAATGGCCCATATTTCACCTGAATTTCCGGTCATAATATATTTGATAAATTTCAAAATATTATCAAATATTCTTCGTCCGTGTTTTATAGCGACTACGATGGTGGCAAAATTATCGTCAAGCAAAATCATGTGTGAGGCTTCTTTTGAAACTTCTGTTCCGTTAATACCCATGGCAATTCCAATGTCGGCATTTTTAAGTGCCGGTGCATCATTCACGCCATCCCCTGTCATTGCAACAAAGTGATGCATGTCTTGTAAGGCACTGATGATTTTTAATTTTTGTTCGGGGTTTACCCTCGCATACACCCGTACTTTTTCGACAATTTTTTCAAACTCTTCCTGACTTAATTTACCAAGTTCAGAACCGCTCAACACCATATCCTCTTCCGAAGTAATAATTCCCAATTGTTTTGCAATTGATTTAGCGGTGAGTTTGTGGTCACCCGTAATCATCACCGGAATAATTCCGGCTTGTTTACATTCTTCTACAGCCTGTTTTGCTTCATCTCTTGGCGGGTCAATCATTCCAGCAAAACCTATTAATGTTAATGATGATTCTAGTTCATCCGTATTTATTTTTTCAGGCAAAGATGGAAGAATCTTTATTGCATAAGCCAATACCCGATACCCTTTCTCTGCCATCTCATTTACTTTGAGTTCAAATTCCGGAATACGTGATTTTTGATTGTCGATTAGTTTTTCAAACAATACATCGGCCGCACCTTTTGTAATTGCAATTATTCCATTTTCAATTTGATGCAAGGTAGTCATGCACTTTCTGCTTGAATCAAACGGCAACTCAGCCACTCTTGGATATTTTTTTTCTAATTCGGTTTTTTCACTATTTTTATCAAAAGCATATTGAACCAGGGCCACTTCGGTTGAATCACCAACAAACTTCCCTTCTTTGTTTTTTGAAACATCATTGTTGAGAGCCATTGCATTAAATAAGGCATTCCCTTCTGTAAAAACAGATTTATATTCTTTATCAGATGTTTCAAAAATTTCCTGCACTGTCATTTTATTCAGCGTGAGTGTACCCGTTTTATCGGAGCAGATATAAGTAATTGAGCCAAGCGTTTCAACTGCAGGCAGTTTTCTGATAAGGGCATTGTTTTTCACTAATCGCTTTGCTCCAAATGCAAGCGCAATAGTTACAAGTGCAGGCAATGCTTCAGGTATAGCTGCAACGGCAAGCGAAATGGAGGTAAGAAGCATAGCTATAAGCTCTTCACCGCGTAACCAACCGAAAAGAAATATTATGGTGCAAATCACCAGTATTACAATGGACAATCTTTTACCAAAAGCTGCTAACCTTTTTTGTAAGGGTGTTGTTGTTTCATCGGTTTGAATCATTTTAGCAATGTGTCCGAGTTCAGTATTCATACCTGTTTCGGCTACATAAGCATGCGCACGGCCATTTGTAATAAATGTTCCTTTGAACCCCATATTTTTCCTGTCTCCAAGCACATAATCACTTTCAGGAAGTTCCTTTGAATCCTTTTCAACATTATGCGACTCGCCCGTAAGTGCTGATTCATCAACTTTAATTTGATGCGCTTCAAAAAAACGAACATCAGCAGGAATGATATTTCCGGTTTCAAGCAAAACAACATCTCCCGGCACTAAATCGGAGGCTGGAATTTCAAGTGCGTTTCCTTTTCGCATAACTCTGGCATTACTTGCTGCCATGTTTTTTAATGCTTCCATCGCTTTCTCGGCACGATACTCTTGTATAAATCCAACAACAGCATTAAGAATAACGATTGCAAGAATAATTATTGTATCCGTTACATCGCCAATAATGCCCGAAATAATTGCCGCTGCAATAAGAATGAGAATCATAAAATCTGTGAACTGGTATAGCAACTTCTGCAAAAAAGTTTTCTTTTTTTTATCGGCAATTTTATTTTCCCCGTATTCAGAGAGTCGTTGTGTAGCAGTTGTGTTATCAATGCCTGATGGACTTGTCTTTAATAACTGAGATATTTCGGACAGAGGTAATAAGTGCCAATTTTGTTTCATATCTGTTTATTTATTGAAGAACAGGTAAATCATAAGAGAGATATAAAGAATAACAATTATAAAAGTATCAAGGCTCAATAACCAAAAATGTTTTCTCTTTGGTTTAAACATCAATCCAAGGCCTATAACTGCTGTCATAACAATGGTTATAAATACAGATAACAAATGAGAAGGCGATATCCTTGTAAACAAAGAGCCTTCCTTATAAAAGAGATCATCAATACCAAGAATGAAAATATTAAAAACATTGCTGCCCAATAAATTTCCAACGGCCATATCCAAGGCTCCCATTTTTAATGCAGCTAATGAAACTACCAATTCCGGTAAAGATGTAGCAGCAGCAAGAAACAAGGTGCCGAAAAAGGAATTGCCCAAACCCGTATGGGAGGCAATATGTTCACCAAAATAGGGAAGGAATAGTGCAGCACCCACTACAATTAAAGCGTGCAGGGCATATCCGCCAATAACTTTTTTAAGATTGGAAGCATTGGAAGGAGATGCGGCACTTTTTTCAGGAGGAGATTCAATCAAAGCTGCTTGTTCATATTTAAAAATACCCAGCATCGCTATAAAATAAATGCCAAAAAGGAGAAAAGTAAAACTGCTTATCCATAATACATTTGGAATTTGATGCGACATGTCAATTGCCATGCCTGCCACCGTTAATAAAATAATTCCAAAAATTGCTGCTACCACATGGCTGGATTTTACCATTGAAAAAAGCGGCTGTTTTAATCGGGCATCCAATACAGAAAGTATGAGTAGATTAAAAACGCAACTGCCGAAGATATCTCCGGCTGCTAAATTGGGTGCTTTAACAATAGCGACAGAACTGATACCTGTAATCAGTTCAGGCAGAGAGGTAACTGATGCCATTAAAACAAGTCCTATCCATGCTTTCCCCATGCCGGTCAGGTCGGCAATTTTATCTCCGTAATAAGAAAGTTTGGTGCCGCTGAATATGATAACCGATGCACATACAGCAAATCCCAGTATGTTTATGTATAAATTATCCATATCCATTCTGATTTAATTTGTTTTAGCATTTTACCGGACATCACTTTTTTTAATTATTGGCAACACACCTGACATATCTCCAATAATATTTACTAATTCCGATCCAGAAGGAACAACAATTTTCGTATTTGATTTAAGCGAAGACTCAAGCGTTTCCAGCTTTTTAAATAGCTGGGCATTTCCAATAAAGTAGTTATCTGCAGCTTCATTTATTAATTTAATTGCTTCAGCTGCACCTTCGGCAACCAATATTTTTGATCGTTTAGTACCTTCCGATTCTTTTATTTTTGCTCGTTTTACTCCATCAGCAACGATTTTAGCCGCAGTGGCATAATCAATAGCGGCAATTTTTTCGTTTTCTGCTTTTACAACTTTATTCATGGTTTCTGTACATCCTTAAGCGGGTCTATTTGTTTCAGTTCGTACAATAGTAATTCCCTAGTTTTTTTTTTCATCTGAAAGTGTTCTGTGAAAGAGGAAGTCGTTCTATCAATCCTCTTTGTGTTGGTCTGATTATTCTTATGCCGCCAAAGAAAATAAGTAATATGGTTATGGTGATAAATAAAAATATTGTCATTTTTTGCACCTTTTTTAAATTTTTATTTTATAATAATTATTCTGTAATTTTAATTCAATCCCTTGTCTGCCTTTTCATATTCTCTGTTTTGTTTTTCAATAGTAAGTTTTTTTTCAGGCAAACAAAGTATAGGAACAGTTGCATGGAACACAAGGTCATGTGTGATACTCTTGTTAAATATTAATTCAAGGTAACTGTGCTTTTGTGGCATTGTTACCAGCAAATCAATGTGGTTTGTGTTGACAAATTTGTCAATTTCCCCCGCAGTATCTTCTGAAACCGCAGTATGAAAGCTATGTGGGATGCGTTCAAAAACTTTATCAAGATTCAATCTTTCGAATGCTTGTATTATTGATGGAATATCGCTTTCGTTTTTTCTAACGGAAAAGATCAGAGTCTCTGAATTAAAAAGAAGGGCAATTTCTACTAATGGTTCAAAGGAAATATTACTTTTTATTTCGTGAAAGTCAGCAGCAAAAACAACTTTGTTGAATCCTAAATATTTTGCGTTTTCAGGGACAGCCAATACCGGACAGGATGATTTTGAAATTACATTGCTTGTATTGCTTCCCATAAATATTTTTTTCAATCCATCCGCTCCCTGTGTCCCCATCACAATTATTCCTGCATCATGTTTTTGAGATGCGGTTATAATTCCTTCGACCGTAAATCCTGCAATCACTTCGGATTCAATTACTAATTCCTCTTTTCCATGTAGTGTTAATTCGAATTCAGCCATTTCATATACTCGTTTCAGCCTTTCATCCTGCATATCAAGCTGGGCAATGGGAGTAATGTGTGTTACCGCAGGAGGATTTGGAAACTGATAAACATGGAGTAAAATTATTTTTGCTTTTGTTTCCTTAGCAAGTGCGATGGCAAAATGTGCTGCATTATAGGAGCATTTTGAAAAATCGGTGGGAACGAGAATTGGTTTCATCATTTATTTTATTACACAATTATTTAAATTTTTTATTGCTTGTAACACTGCAAATTTGATAGATTTTGAATATTTGTAAAAGAGATTTCATGGTTTTGATTATTCCTTTTTTTTAAACTATTTATTCTCCTGTTGTTTCAAGACATAAAGAAAGGCAGATAAAAGAATTTGACCAATGAAGTTAGTCAAGTGAGGAATTGATATTTATTCTACAATTTTAATTTAGACTTTTTTGTCCAATTTAATTGTAAGAATTTGTGGGAAGAATAATTTCTATTCAATTTTTTTTATTGCAAGAAGAGGAATCCAACTATGAAAAGCCATTTCGCGGGTAACACTTTTTCCAAAAAGTTTTTCAAAGAATGTGGGCTTATGGGTAAACATGGCAAGTATATCGGCTTTCACATCAGCAATGTATTCATCAATTGCTTCTTCAATATCATCATTCATTGAAATATGAACAGAAATATGCGGGTATTTATAGTTGCTGATAAGCTTGTTCTTAATTTTCTCTTTGTCAATTTTTTTCTTTGAATTAGGGGCAACAATATGTAATAGGTGGAGAGATGAATTAAATAACTGAGCAAATTGAATAAGTGTTTTTACTTCTTTATTTACAGCAAGCATGTCTGAAGCGTAAACAATATGTTTAATGTTATTAATTCTGGCATGTTCAGGAACAGCAATAACCGGGGTTTTGCTATTGCCGATAAACGCAACAGCATTGCTGCCTATCAATATTTTCGTCAACCCACTTGCACCTTTTGTTCCCATAATAATTAAATCAATATTATTATTTTGTGCAAATGTTTCAACAACATCTTCTACAGGATATCCCTTTACAATTTTGTAACTTATATTTATTTTATTTCCGGTTTCTTGCTTAATCTCATCAATTAGATATGAAAATCCTGTTTTGCATTATCAACCATTGCTTCAAGAATCTGATTTATTTTCAATGCTGCTTGTGCCCGAGGAGGAGCATCAATAAATACTGCGTGAAGCAGGACAATTTCTGCATTTAGTTTCTTTGCCAGTTTAGCAGCGTAATGAACTGCAACTTTTGACAGCTTTGAAAAATCAGTTGGCAGGAGTATTTTCATGACTCAGTTATTTCCTTTAGTAAATACTATTTTCTTTGTTGTTTTTTCAAAACGTAAAGAAAAGCAGGTAAGGAAAATTAACCAATAAAGTTTGTCACAGAGAGGATTGATTTCGAGTGTAAAGTATTATATGCGAAGGTTATTTCATTAAATTTCCGATTTCTCAAATGTCTTTTATTTAGCGAATTCAGTTTTGATTGTGAGTCCTGTTGCATAGTCCACTGTAACAGTAAAGCCCCGCGAACTTGAACATATAAAAGTATTGGCACTGTCTTCTACTTCTAGTGTCATGAAATCGCTTTGCTTATGTATTTCAATTGCTTTTTTGCCCCATTTAATTGGATTAGGAAAACTGTCATTTTCAATGGGCATTTTCACAGTCCATTTCACTTTGCACCAGTCATCTAAACAGTAAATATTAGCTTTACTATCATTCTCGTCAGTTGGAAAATATTTTTCATCTTCTCTGATAATGTTGCAATTGGGTGCAATTCGTTTATATTGGGTAATTTTTTTTCCAAACGGAATATGTTTTCCGATAATTTCGCCAGTTTCTTTGTTCCGTAAACAAATTATTTCAGCCTCTTTAATTAATTCAAAAATGTCGTTCATTATTTAAAATCTTCTACTTTTTTTAATCTTTTTTTGTTGCAATTGACAATTCCCTATGTATTAGTTTCTTTTTTTTATTTTACTTGCAATTTCATTTCTTCAAATTTCTGCCACTATATTTAATAAAGCTTTATGCTTTAATATATTTATTTTTGTTCCTTTAGTTGTGATTATTTTTTCATCCTTAAAATTGCGAAGCATCCGAACTAGAGTTTCTTTTGCGGTTCCAACAAACCCTGCTAAATCATCCCTGTTTATTGAAATGTTAACAGGGTAGGAATTGTTTTCATTTCTTTGATAAACTTCATTAAGAATCAGCAAACTTAAGGCTACCCGCTCTTTTACTCCATATTGAGAAAATATCGTCATCTTATTTATCCATACAGAAAACTCTTTTGAAAGCGTTACAAGCAATTGTTTATCAAGAGTTGCTGATTTAGCAACAAGGTTAAAGAACAGATCTTTCGAAATAAATGAAATTACTGTAGTGTCCATAGCAACTGCGGAAACAGGATGCGGTTCATCAGCGAGTAAGGGTCTATACCCAAAGAAATCTCCTTTTTTATAGATATAGACAATGCTTTGTTTCCCTTCACTATTTGTTTGGAAAATTTTCACTTTACCTTTTCTAATAATATAGATTCCTTTAGAAAAACTCCTTTCTTTAAAAAGAAATTCACCTTTAAAATATTCCTTACGAATCAATTTGTTTTTTACCAGCTTTGTTTCCTGGGCTGATAAAAAGTCAAATAATAAAGATGATTTTAAGTAATATTTTTCAATGTTAAATCCCATGATGTAAGGATATTAATTTTTTTTTAAAACTAAATTGACAATTGTCAATTTTTTAATCTAAACGAAGAATTACTTTTGGGAACTGATTTCATTTTTTGTTTGTGAACCTGTTAATGTTACAGCCATTAGCAGGTTTTTTTAATATGCAAATTACACAAATAGATATTATTAATAAAATTTTGAATGCTATTGACTCTGACGATCTTCTGGAGTTAGCTTCATTTATAGAATGTCGTTTACCGATCGAAGAGATTTACAAAATTAAAAGGATACTTATTTTATTTCTAAAAGAAAATAAATTAAATGCTGATCAAATTAATAAAGCAAAACAATTCATTAATTTCCTGGGATTAATTCAAGATGAAAATTGACAATTGTCAATAGAATAAGAAATTGAAATTGGTTACTTGCAACAATATTAACTAACTAAATATTGTTATGAAATTTCAATCTTACACGCTTAACAATTTTAAAAACATACCACAAATAAATAAATTGTCTCCTGGACAGATAGAGGCAATTGAAGTTGTTGGAAATGTATTGCCATTTAAAACAAATAACTATGTAGTGAATGAACTTATCGATTGGGATAATCTTGATACCGATCCGATTTTTAAATTAACATTTCCTCAAAAAGGAATGTTAAGTCAGGAGCATTATGATCTCATGAAAATTGTTTTGGATCAGACCAATTATACTGATACAATTAAGAATGTCGCAAATATTATCCGAAACGAATTAAATCCGCATCCTGCCGGTCAGATTGAACATAATATACCTGTATTAAATGGTGAAATACTATCTGGGATGCAACATAAATACAGGGAAACATTATTATTCTTTCCGAGCCAGGGGCAAACCTGTCATGCTTATTGCACCTTCTGTTTCCGTTGGCCACAGTTCGTAGGGATGGATCAATTGAAGTTTGCCGGAAAAGAATCTTCTCATCTCAAAGATTACGTTTTACGAAATAAGCAGATTACTGATATTTTATTTACAGGCGGAGATCCAATGATAATGAAGGCTAAAGTATTTGCAAGCTATATTGAACCATTATTGGAAGCAAAGCCCGAAAATTTACAAACCATAAGAATTGGCACAAAAGCACTTGGTTACTGGCCCTATAAATTTGTTACCGATCATGATGCGAATGAGTATTTAAATCTTTTTGAAAGGGTTGTCTTGAGCGGCATAAATCTATCTATTATGGCTCATTTCTCTCATCCTAAAGAATTAGAAACAAGTGTGGTAAAAACCGCAATCAAACGGCTGAGAAGCGTTGGTGTTCAAATCAGAACTCAATCTCCGGTTCTGAAACACATAAATGATACGCCTGAAATTTGGGCAGAGATGTGGCGAAAACAGGTAAACCTGAATTGCATTCCCTATTACATGTTTATACCAAGGGATACCGGGGCTCAGGATTATTTTGCAGTAACATTAGAAAATGCCTGGCAAATTTTCAGAGGAGCATATCAAAAAGTAAGTGGTGTTTGTCGAACCGTACGTGGACCAAGCATGTCATGCACTCCAGGCAAAGTTCAGGTTTTAGGAGTTTCAGAAATCAAAGGGGAAAAGGTTTTTGTATTACGTATGCTACAAGGTAGAAATCCTGATTGGGTTGCACGGCCATTCTTTGCGGAATACAATAAGGATGCCATTTGGATGGATGAATTGAAACCAGCTTTTGGTGAACAAAAATTCTTTTTTGAAGATGAACTGGAGCTTATTTTCGATGAGCATGTTACTGATGACGAAATTGAAAATTTTGAATAGATGAAATACCTGGGATTAATGGGAATTGTATTGTTAGTGGCAGTTACAATTACCGCTTTTATTATGCTGCTATTGTATTGGTATGTTAAGAGAAAGAAGTAAAGAGATAATTTTTTGCAAATTAATTAAGATAGAGGACTTGAGGATTTATATTAAAAATCTTTCGTGAGCGATTGATGTTATAAATTAAAAATATTATAGCTATGGAAAAAAAAGATATTATAAAAAAAATAAAATTAAGGCAGATACAAAAGGAAGACTATAGCCAGATTACAGGCTTACAACAAAAATGTTTTCCGGGGATGAAGCCTTGGACAGAAAGTCAATTTAAAAATATAACAAGCATTTTCCCGGAAGGTCAAACTTGTATCCAATATGGAAAAAAAATCATTGCTTCTTCCTGTAGTCTTATCATAAATTTAGATGAATATAGGGAGGAGTCACCTTGGAGTGAATTAACCGACAGCGGGAATATTACAAATCATAATAAGTATGGAGATACTTTGTATGGAATGGAAATGATGGTTGACCCTTATTATCAGGGAATGAAGCTGTCAAGACGATTGTATGATGCCAGAAAAGATTTAGCAAGAAAATATAATTTAAAAAGAATAATTGTTGGCGGAAGGTTACCAAGTTATCATAAATACTCTTCAACCCTTTCGATAGACGAGTTTGTAGAAAAAGTGATTAACAGAAGTTTATACGATCCTGTATTAACCGCACAACTGTCAAATGGCTTTTCGCTAAGAAAAATTTTGCCCAATTATTTACCAAACGATACTGAATCTGTTGGTTATGCAACCCTGTTGGAATGGATAAATTATAATCATGAAGTAAAAAAAGAAAGTGGTTATCAACAATCACATTATGTTAGAGTAAGCGCTGTTCAATATCAAATGCGCCCTATCAAAAACTTTGAAGAATTTGAAAAACATTGCGAATTTTTTGTGGATACTGCTTCGGACTATAGAAGTGACTTTGTAGTTTTCCCGGAAATGATAACGGTACAATTGCTTTCATTCCTACCTAAAAAGAAACCGGGGGAAGCCGTCAGGGAACTGAGCAAATTTACATTACAATATGAAGCATTATTTACAAGGCTTGCAATTACCTATAATATTAATATAATTGCAGGCTCTCACCTGACAGTTGAAAATGACAACTTATACAACATCTCTTATTTATTTCGAAGAGATGGTACATTTGAAAAACAGTACAAAATTCATATCACATCATCTGAAAAGAAATGGTGGGGCGTTCAAAGTGGTGATAAAATTAAAGTGTTCAATACCGACAAAGGTAAAATTGCAATTCTGGTCTGTTACGACTGTGAATTTCCTGAGTTGGCAAGGATTGCTGTGAGCAAGGGGGCTAAAATTATTTTTGTTCCTTTCAATACGGATGACAGAAGAGCCTATTTGAGGGTAAGATATTGTGCACAGGCCCGGGCTATCGAGAATCAGGTGTATGTTATAATAACCGGATGTGTTGGAAACTTACCTGATGTTGAGAATTCGGATGTTCACTTTTCACAATCAGCCATTTTCACACCTTCAGACGTAGAATTTCATAGAGAAGGAATAGCTTCGGAAGCAATACCCAATACGGAAATGTTAATCTATCAGGATTTGGATTTGAACATGTTAAAACGAAATAAGGAAATGGGATCTGTGCAAACGTGGAAGGATAGGGAACAAGGGTTTTATAAATTAACTTATGTGGAAGATGGTGAAACAAAAGAGGTGTAAATCTACAAACCTATAAAATTATCTCTAAACTTTCTTAAAGAAGTAAACCTAGCGTACTGCTATTTAACATAATAGCCTATGTTATAAGACATTTCATGTGTGAAGTTTTCGGGTGGGAGAAATGCTTTTATAACAAGTATTATGTTAATGCAGATTAGGAAAAAGTATGGTAGATTTTTTCCATTAAAAATAAGAAAGAAAAATCAACAACTTTTGTGTGGGATAAGTATCGGTGTGTTGTAAAGGAAGGTATCGGTGTGGCTACTTAACATAACAATTAGTTATCGGACTTCTTCGTTCGATAACTGTATTTTATGTTACATAGAAAAGGCAAGTGGGAGGGGTAATGAAGCTCCGAAACTAAAAACCTTTTCTTGATTTATGTAGTCGCTATATTATTTATTTTAATATTCTTCACAAGCATGATTGTTTGTGTTGTTATAGCTGTTGCATCTATCGAAAAGCCATGTGGAAAATCTCTTTCAAAAGCTCAAATAGATAATAAAGTGATGCAATCGATGCAGAAATCGCCAAAACCCAAGTTAGGCGTAAAGTTGTTTTTCCCATGTCCTCCACATTGGATTGAATTTTAGACAATTCTTTGTTTTTGAGTTTATTAAATTCAATATTCCCGTCAGTCGTAATTTCAAAAGCTAAATTATTTTTATTTTCTATTCTTTGTTGAATATAATTCTTTTTTAATAAATCACTTTTTGCATTATCATAATCAAATTTTGTAATTTTTAACGATTTCCTAATTTCATCTTCGGTTGAATTTATCTCATTAGGATATTCATTAAGATACCAAAGTATATCGTATAATATTTTATCATTTTCATTCATCCCGCAAACCTACAAAACGAACTTAAATTAATAGCAGAATAGAAGATATATTTTTGTACTCACTGTGCGTCTGCTTAACATAATAGCCTATGTTATAAGACATTTCATGTGTGAAGTTTTCGGGGTGGGAGAAATGCTTTTATAACAAGTATTATGTTAAGATAGCTTTGGTAAAATCGAGTAGATTTTTTCAGTTAAAAATGAGAAAGAAAAATCAATCGGTTTTTGTGGGGTGCGTGAGGTTTATTATATTTACGGAATGAATAATATTTTCAGTATAATAGGATTATTTTTAGATATAGTAGGTGTTGTAATCCTGTTTTCTTATGGGTTACCGAGTAAAATAGACAATGAAACTCCAAGAAGAACAATTAGCGAAGAAGAACAAAAAACATTATTGAGAGAGAAATCTAACAAAAAAATAAAGAAAATAGCAAAGTTTGCTTTGCTTCTTATTATTCTCGGGTTTGTATTTCAACTTTGTTCCCCAATTATCTCTATTTATAACGATAAAACCACTGACAACAAACCAAAATGTAATAATCCCTAAAGGAATACATACCCATTTAAATAAAAACCATTCTAATTCCATTTTTAACCCGTAACCCGAGCGGAGCAGGGTGGCTCTTTTTTTGTGCGGCAGTTTAACATAACGTTTATTATTTTTCAAAGTTCTTTTTTCACTTTGTGGAAATAATAACGCATTATGTTACATAGCTTCGGTTTGTGGGAAGCGTATAAAATTTCGTAGTGCGGTGGGTTGTGGTGAACTAAATAAAAAACCTCTGATATTTCTATCAAAGGTTAAAATTTCAAAATCAAATTTTTCTTATTTTTTTAATGCTATAATCAATAAAATTATAGCCAAAACCAACTTCGTTAATTTAACGAAATCAATTTCAAAGTTGAAGTTTGTTTTCATCTTTGATTGCTGGTGTTACAATAGATTGGCTGTTAAATTGGTCGCCACATACGCCAAGATTGTTTATAAGGATGCTATTTCTTTATAAACGCACTCAATTTTAGGGTAATCAAGAAACCCAGCTTAAAAAAACCGCTGTGGAATAGCGGTTTTTTTATTGTTACAAACGTACAAAATTATCTCATAACTTAATAAAAAGAAGTAATCCTAGCGTGTGGCTATTTAACATAATATACGCTATTATAAGACAATATTTGATTGTTTTATAATAGGTATTATGTTAATGCAGATTTGGTAAAAGTATGGTAGATTTTTTCAATTAAAAATAAGAAAGAAAAATCAACAACTTTTGTGCTGGGGTGCGCGAGAGTGTGAGTACATAAAAGGTTTTTGTGTGGCTATTTAACATTAATATTTATTATAAGAAATTTCAAATGATTTTTTTGTGTGAATTTGAAATGTTTTATAATAGTGTGTTATGTTATACAGCTTAGGCTTTTTAGAAAAGCTTTCTAAAAATCATATGCGAGGGCAGAAAACTAAAACTTATGTCATTGTTTTCAGAAGAAACATTAAACCAAATAGAACATGGAACAGAAGATTGCACTATGTCTATTATGGTATTCGATTTAGAAGCTAAAATTGAAGACGGGAAAGCTATTATCATTAAAGTTCCAAAGGCGATTCATCTTGAATTAACTTCAGAGAGTCGTAAAGTTCTTGTAGCTTTAAATAAGTGTGTGGGAGAAAGTTATCCTTCGATATTTTAAACGATTAGGCTCAATGCTTTTTAAAGGATTAATAAAATTAATATAAAAACTAAAACTTATGTCATTATTAACAATAGAAATATTATCTGATAATTCAGTTAAAATAAATTCAACTGAATTATTTAAAGAAATAGATGGAAAGGAACATAAAGTTACATCTGTAATTTTAGACCACAAAGATTTTATTAATATGTTGAACGAGGATATTAAAAAAGGTGTTGTTAGGAATTTTACCGATTCTTAAACAATTCTTCAAGTTCTTTATAAATTGATTCAGGAATTTCTTTAGAAATTTTACTATCAAGCATAAAAACAAATTTATCATCAATTTCGATAAATTTGATAGATGACTTAAAAACTTGTTCGTGTGTTAAATTAATTTCATTTGAATCAATTTTTTGAATTAATAAATTAAGCAACTTAGACTTAAATTCATTAAAATTTTGGTTGGTTTTCATTGTTGGTTTTGAAGGCTAACACTTTACAGGTATCGGGTAGGTCCGATACCTTTTTTAAGGATTAATAAAATTAATATAAAAACTAGAACTTATGACAAGCTTATTATTTTTATTAGTAGGTATTTTAATCGGATTTTTCCGGAAAGAATTTCAGATAGAACGAAGAAGAAAAAACTTCGAAATAGAAAAGAAATTAATGTTAGAAAAATCCGATTATGAATTCGAAAGAAGTCAGCGAATTTTAGCTGAAAGCACTAAAGAGTTTTTAGCATCAAGAACTAAGGAATAATTTTATACTTTGTTCTTGCAATGAATCTCTGTTTTGCAAGTTCATCATTTAGTTTAAATGATAGATTAAGATTATTTAAAGCAACAATTTCAATAATTGCTTTCTCATAAGTCAACACTTTTGCTTCTAGCTCTGCTAAATGCAAGTTTAATTCAAATAAATTTTGGTTGGTATTCATTGGTATTTGTGAAACCAGCTTTTTAGAAGGCATCGGATTAGGCTCTGATGCTTTTTTGATTTCAATATAAATGTAATCTGCAAAACAGTTATTGTTAATTCCGTAGCGACAATTTAGCCACAAGAGATAAGCCTGGAAAGCGTCTGCTTAACATAATATTAATTGTAAGACACAATCAATAGGGGAGTGGTGGTATAAGTTGCTGTATTTCAACTTTTTGTGGTCATGCAAAACTTTTAAAACTTTTGCACGCATTAAATATAAAAAAACCATTGCCACAAACAGCAATGGGTAAAATTTAAAGTACTAAAATCACTGATCCACCATCTTTAAAAAACATCTCGCCACGTTGTAAACGTGATCCCGAAATACCTTTATTTAGTAGTGTTTTCAAATTCTTGTTATTATTGTATTGGTTTTGATTCCAAATACATAATGGCAAATTTAAAATAAAGAACTTCATAAACAAGAATATTCTGCACTAAATTACTTACAGGGATATTAACATATTCAATAATTGGATTTAATTATATAAAGTATTTACTAGTATTATCTTGACAATTGTTTATAAAAGCCTTATCTTTGTGATACCAATTTAAAATAAAATGACTGTTGCAAAAACTATAAGCAATCAAATTCAAAAGCTTGAACCTGGAATTCTTTTTACTTATCAGGATTTTAAAGTAGCTCCAAATGCAATGGAAGCTATGGCTGCTGCATTATGTAGATTGGCTTCAAAAGGTATTATCAAGCGTTTTGGAAGAGGGAAATATTTTAAACCAAAAGAAGGTGCATTTGGCGCGGTTCCACTGCAAGAAAATCAAATCATTGAATCCATTATAAAAGACAATGGCATTTTAACTGGTTATATTACCGGATCAGCAGCTTATAATAAAATGGGCTTAACAACTCAAATGTCAAATGAATACACCATTGCAACGTATGAATTCCGCAAACCCTATCAGAAAGGACGAATAAAGGCAAGGTTTGTAAAGGCATATTGTGATATAACAGAAACAAATATTCCGTTGCTTCAACTATTGGATGCTTTCAAGGATATTAGGAGCATTCCGGGAACAGAAACAAATAATGCTCTTGAATTACTAAAATTAAAAGTTGAAAAACTATCTTTGGGCGAGCAAACTAAACTTGCTCAATTGGCTTTAAATTATCCCCCGGCAACAAAGGCTTTAGTAGGTGCAGTATTGGAAGCAGGGATTGACAAAAAAGCATCTGAAAAGCTGTATAAATCGTTAAATCCTTTGTCGAAATATACGCTCGGAATTAAGGAAAGTATATTGCCTAACAAGGATAAATGGAAAATAAAAGGATGAACTGGAAAATATACATAAACGGCTTTAAATCCTACCTTACTTTGGAAAGGTCATTGTCGGATAACTCTATTGGAGCCTATCTGCAAGATGTTCAGAAATTAGTCCAGTTTTTTGAGTTAAAAAAAATAGATATTTTGCCAAAAGATGTTCAGTTAAATCATTTGCAAGATTTCCTAAAATATATAAATGAACTCAATATTAGCGCACGTTCGCAAGCTCGAATAATAAGTGGCATAAAGGGGTTTTATAAATATTTATTGTTAGAAAATATATTAAACATTGATCCAACTGCTTTATTAGAATCACCTCGTTTGGGTCGCAAGTTACCGGATACCTTGAATATAGGAGAGATCAATAAAATCATTGATGCCATTGACTTAAGCAGTCAGGAGGGGCAACGAAATAAAGCAATGATCGAAACTATGTATAGTTGCGGTTTGAGGGTAAGTGAATTAGTAAATTTGAAAATCTCTCATTTGCATTTTAATGATGGCTTTGTAAAAGTTACCGGTAAAGGCGATAAGGAACGATTAGTGCCAATCGGAAGAGTTGCTATGAAGCAAATCGACATTTACAAAGACGAAGTTCGTTGTCACTTCAAAGTACAAAAGAATAATGAAGGTGTTTTATTTTTAAATAACAGGGGCGCAAAGCTCTCAAGGGTCATGGTATTTATCATTATAAAACGACTGGCAGTTAAAGCAGGAGTTAAAAAAAAGATAAGCCCTCATACATTTCGTCATTCTTTTGCCACAGATTTAATTGAAGGAGGTGCAGATCTTCGGGCAGTGCAGGAAATGCTTGGGCATGAATCCATTACAACAACAGAAATTTATACTCACCTTGACCGTGATTATTTGCGTCACGCAATCCTTCAATTTCACCCACGGTCATAATGAATTTTGAGAAATCTTAGAATAAACTAAACGCCAAACAAAGATTATAGAAAACCAATATGAAGTTACATCACAATAAAGAAGTCTTTGCCGAAGCAATTGTATCTACCGCTGAATATCTTGGAATTAAAGAGGTTTTTATAGAAAAGGATTATTGGGTTACTTATGTCCTTAAAAATTTATCACAGTCAAAACATAAAGGCACTGTCGTATTTAAGGGGGGTACATCACTTTCAAAAGCGCACCGATTAATAAACCGCTTTTCAGAGGACATTGATCTTGCTATAATTCAGACTGGAGGAACATCAGGAAATGCTATCAAAAATCTGATAAAAGATATTGAGATAGAAATTACACAAGGACTTAACGAACATACAATACCCGGAATTACGAGCAAAGGATCTAAATTCAGAAAGACCGTTTTTGAATATCCGAGAGTGATTGTTGGAAATGATTTCGGGCAGGCACAGGATAAACTATTGGTTGAAATAAATTCCTTCGCCAATCCTTATCCGTATAGCGAAATGCCTATTCAAAGCATGATCGCTGATTTTCTTCTACAAAATGGGAGGAAGGAAGCATTAGAAGCTTTTGAGCTGAAGGCATTTAATGTCAATGTTCTTGGACTTGAGCGAACATTGACGGAAAAAGTTTTATCATTGGTAAGAGCTGGTTATGCTGAAAATCCAATGGCAGAGTTAGCTGCAAGGGTTCGCCATATTTACGATTTACATTTTATTTTAAGTAAATCAAACATGCGTGAGTTCGTTTCCGGTGAAGGGTTTAAAGAAATAATAAAAGATGTGTTGGCTGATGATGAGAGTAATAGCCAGTTTCAAGGTGAATGGACTAAAAAGCCATTAACAGAATCTCTATTGTTTGCTGACTGGAAAAAAGTATGGAAACAATTACAACCCGTTTATGAAAATGAATTTAAAACATTAGTGTTTTATAAATTACCCGACATTAAAGCTATTGATGAATCAATTGAGTTCATAATAAAATCAATAGTATAAAAACATCTTCATTAGTTTTAGATGCTGTTTCTTTTCAGATAATTTTGTTTTAATTTGTTTTTCGATAGATTTTAAAGGTTTTGTGTGTTTTAGCAAGATTTTTATTTGAATTTATTAAGATTCGCGTTATTTTTTTTGGTTGGACATCAACTTTCATTTCTAGTTCATTGAAAATCGTATATTTAGACAACTATTTTGCAATCAAATGACAGAACCAATTATTCATATAACTAACAATGACAGTGAAGCCGACACCTGCCGAAAAGATGTGTTGCCTAAAATCTATGCAAGCGACTGGACTGATGAACAAATTATAGAGCAACGGACTTTCACTGATGGGAAAATTGTTGTGTTAGGAAGAAAAGCAAAAAGAAAAAAAGCGAAACGCTTTGACTACTTACTTCGCTACTCACAAAACTTCCCACTTGCAATCGTTGAAGCTAAGGTAAAATACAAAGAGGCAGCAGACGGAATTCAGCAAGCAAAAGATTACGCAAAAATTTTAGGATTAAAATTCGCTTACAGTACAAACGGTATAGACATTTTAGAATTTGACTTTCTTACTGGACTTGAAAAAAAAGTTATAAAGTTTCCTACTCCAACGGAGCTGTGGAACAGGTTAAATTCAGTTGAGCCAGTTAAAGCGGAAATTCAAGAAATATTTCTAAAACCATTTTTTACTGTTGCAGGAAAGGAAATTCGATATTACCAACGCATTGCAATCAATACAGCTGTCAAAGCAATTTTAGAAGGACGCAAAAGAGCTTTACTAACACTTGCAACAGGCACGGGAAAAACAACAGTTGCGT
Organism: Bacteroidetes bacterium RIFCSPLOWO2_12_FULL_35_15; assembly: GCA_001769385.1. Taxonomy (GTDB): domain Bacteria; phylum Bacteroidota; class Bacteroidia; order 2-12-FULL-35-15; family 2-12-FULL-35-15; genus 2-12-FULL-35-15. The sequence goes on from MEPB01000072.1 coordinate 20,143, forward strand.
TTCAAATTATTTACAAGCTTTGGAATAACCGTTGGAACATTAAAGGAGAATATCGCAGACCGAAAATTTTATTTATTGCAGATAGAAGCATTTTAGTTACAGACCCGCACGCAAAAGATTTTGCTGTGTTCGGAGATGCAAGGTGTCTAGTTCCTGATGAAGGCTTGCCAAGTAGCAGAGAAATTTATTTCTCCACTTATCAATCATTAGCTGAAGATGAAAACAGAGTAGGGGCATTTAGGAATTTAGCTAGAGATTTTTTTGATTTGATAGTTATTGACGAGTGCCACAGAGGAAGTTCAACAGAAGATAGCAATTGGAGATTAATCCTTGAGTACTTTAATACTTCTGTTCAGTTGGGCTTAACCGCAACTCCGTTGCGTGAAGACAACAAAGACACTTATCAGTATTTTAAAAACCCTCTCTACACATACAGTTTGAAGCAAGGAATTGAAGATGGATTCTTAGCACCTTATATTGTACATCGTGTAGTTCCAGAACCTGATGCAACAGGTTGGCGACCTCAAGCAGGACAGGTTGATGATAACGGAGTTTTAATTCCAGACGGAATTTATACAACAACAGATTTTGAAAGTTCTCTTTCCTATTTGCCAAGAACAAAAGCCGTTGTAAAACATCTTCACGACTTCATGTTGAAGAACGGACGGTTTGATAAGACAATTGTGTTTTGCGTAAACCAAAGCCATGCTGACGATTTCCGCAGAGAATTCAGTAATTTGAATACTGATTTGGTTAAACAATATCCCGACTATGTTGTGAGAATTGTTGCAGATGAAAAAGAGATAGGCAAAGGTCATTTAGGGAAATTTATGGACATTGACGAACCTATTCCTGTTGTAGTAACTACTTCACGGCTTTTAAGCACAGGTGTTGATGTGCAGACGTGCAAGAACATTGTTTTGTTCAGAATGGTAAATTCAATGACAGAGTTCAAACAAATTATAGGCAGAGGAACAAGGGTAAGAGAGGACAAAGAGAAATTATTTTTTACCATACTTGATTACACAGGAAGTGCAACAAGAAATTTTGCCGACCCAGACTTTGATGGAGAACCACCGCTGATAACAGAAGAAGAAATTGACGAAGATGGAAACACAATACCGGGAACAGAAAAAGATTTTCCAGCCCCTCCATCACCTAATGACGATGAGGAAGATGAAAAACCAAAGCCACCACCAACAGGCGGTGGTGGAAGGACAGTCTATCGTATCAGCGAAGGTGAAGTACGGATTGTAGCAGAGAGCGTTCAAATACTTGGAGCAGATGGAAAATTGAGAACGATTCAGTTTACTCAATATGCCAAAGAACAAATCACAATTTTATTCCCTTCTGAAAGCGAATTGAGAAACAAATGGGCCAACAGCGAAGGAAGAAAAGAAATTATTGAGCAATTGGAGAACAACGGAATTTCTATTGAACAACTTATGGACATTACAAAACAAAACGAGTCTGACCCGTTCGACTTGCTTTGTTTTGTTGCCTACAATTTAAAACCTAAAACTAGAAAGCAAAGAGCAGATTTATTGAATAAAAACAAACCTGATTTCTTTTCCCTTTACAGCGAAAAGGCACAGTATGTTTTACAAATGATTTTAGAAAAATACGTTTACTTTGGTTTAAACCAAATAAGACCTGACATCATTTCAGCCGAACCGATAAGGCAGGAAGGAAATGAAATTGAAATTGTGAATGAGTTTGGCGGGATGGATAAATACAAACAAGCGATAGAACAGTTACAAACATTGCTTTATACGGAAGCAGCATAGAAAATTAAAATGGCAAAAAAGAAAATAGAAAAAGTTATAAAGCAAGAAACACCTGCACAACGACTTTCGGGAATAATAAAATCGTGTAGGAATACCATGCGTAAAGATAAAGGTATGAACGGTGACGGAGACCGTTTACCTATGCTCACATGGATTATGTTTTTAAAATTTTTGGACGACAACGAAAGTTTGCAAGAAACACAAGCAGCTTTGAAAAATAAAAAATACAAAGCCGCTATTGCAGAACCGTATCGTTGGAGAGATTGGGCAAAGGATAAAAATTTGACAGGAGATGATTTACTTTCTTTCATCAACAACGAGAAAGTAAAATTGGCTGATGGAAAAGAAAAAACAGGTTTACTTTATTATTTGCGAGGACTACAAAGTGAAACAGGAACAGAACGCAAAGATGTAATTGCAACAGTTTTCAAAGGTGTTACTAACCGAATGATTAACGGTTACTTGTTGCGTGATGTAGTGAATAAGATTGATGAAATACATTTTACGAACAACGAAGAAACAAACACACTCTCTCATTTATACGAAAGCATCTTGAAAGAAATGAGAGATGCAAGTGGAGATGCAGGCGAATTTTACACGCCACGACCAGTTGTAAAATTTATGGTTGAAATGCTTGACCCTAAAATTGGGGAAACAGTTCTTGACCCTGCGAGCGGAACAGGAGGATTTTTAGTTTCAGCATTTGAGCATTTAAAGAAGCAAGCAAAAACAGTAGAGCAACAAGAAATTTTGCAAAGCAAATCAATCATTGGAGGCGAAGCTAAACCACTTCCCTACTTGCTTTGCCAAATGAATTTATTGTTGCATGGTTTGAACTACCCGAACATTGACAGTGGAAATAGTTTACGGAAACCGCTTCGTGATATTGGCGACAGTGAGAGGGTTAATATTATTTTAACCAATCCACCTTTCGGTGGCGAAGAAGAAAAAGGAATCTTAAATAATTTTCCTGATGATAAAAAGACCGCAGAAACCGCTTTGCTTTTTCTGCAACTCATCATGCGAAAATTGAAAAAGAAAAAACCCGATCAGGAAGGTGGCAGAGCAGCAATTGTAGTTCCTCACGGAACTTTGTTTGCTGATGGAATTGCAGCAAGAGTAAAGAAACAGTTGATTGATGAATTTAATTTGCATACGGTAGTGCGTTTGGGCGAAGGCATATTTGCACCTTACACAGACATTGCTTGCAACCTTTTGTTTTTTGAACAAGGCGAACCCACAAAAGATATTTGGTATTATGAATTGCTTCCACCTGATGAAAGAAAAAAATACAGCAAGACAAAGCCAATACAGTTTGAAGAATTTGACGAAATAAAAAAGTGGTGGAACAAGCGTAAAGAAAATGACAACGCTTGGAAAGTAAAACTGAAAACGGTTTTGCTTACTGATGATGAAGGCAAATTACTGAATGTAAATCTTGATGTAAAAAACCCAAACCGTAAAAGTGATTTGGAATATCGTGAACCAACAGAATTGATTTCTTCAATAGTTGGGAAAGAAAAAAAGGTAATGCAATTGATGAAAGAAATTGAAACAATAATCAGCGAAGAAGTTTCTGCAAAATGAAAAATTGGATTCCATATCGTTTAGGTGATTTTCTTGAAAGAAAGCATGACAGCGTTTCCGTTGACAGCTTTACCAAATACAAACGCATCACAATTAAGACCAAAGGGCAAGGCATTGAATTGAGAGACGAAGTTGAAGGAGTTGACATAGGAACAAAGAATCAATTCATGGCAAATCAAAATCAATTTTTACTTTCTAAAATTGATGCAATGAATGGCGCATTTGGAATTGTTCCAGAAGAATGTGATAAAGGAATTATTACAGGCAACTTTTGGACTTATGACATAAATGAAAAAATAATTGACAGAGAATATTTGCGATTGCTTTGCATCAAACAAGAGTTTACAAAATTCAGTTTAGAAGCAAGCGAAGGAACAACGAACAGAAGATATTTGAGAGAGAATAAATTTCTTAATCTCCCTATTTCCCTTCCACTAATTCCTGAACAACAACGCATCGTTTCAAAAATTGAAAGTGTAAAGCAACAGCTTGAACAGATAGAAAAGTTAAGAGCGGGGCAAACCAAAGACATCAAGAATTTGCTTTTCAGCAAATATACCGACTTAATTGAAGTTGCTGAATGGTTGCCAATGAAAGAAGTTGCTCCCATCATAAGACGAGAAGTAAAATTAAATGATGAAGCGCTTTACCCCGAATTAGGAATTAGATGTTTTGGTAAAGGAACATTTCACAAACCAGCATTAACTGGGTTAGAAGTTGCAACAAAAAAAATATTTCAAATCAAACAAGGTGATTTGGTTTTTAGTAATGTGTTTGCGTGGGAAGGTGGAATTGCAGTAGCCAAAGAAGAAGATAATGACCGTTACGGTTCACACCGTTTTATTTCTTGTGTAGCTCACAAAGAAAAAGCGTTGGAAGAATTTTTATGTTTTCATTTTCTATCTCCAAAAGGTTTGGAAGATATAAATGCTTGCAGCCCCGGAGGAGCAGGAAGAAATAAAACATTAGGCTTGGATAAGCTAATGAAGATAAAAATTCCGGTTCCTGACTTTACTTCGCAAAAAGAATTTGTAGAATTGTTACATAAAGTAAATGCTATCAAAAATCAACACACCGAAATAGAAAAGGAATTAAATCAACTTATGCCTGCCTTGTTGGATAAGGCATTTAAGGGAGAATTATAAGAATGAAACCAAGAATATTTACAGCCGTATTACTTTTCATTAGTGCATATTCGCCACTGTTCTTGATATTGGCGGTAAAAGATTTTGATTTCAAAATCTCACACCAATTAAACCATCCATTACCTATCTATATAATGTTAGGTGTTTCAGTGTTAAGCATCGTTTTGCTTTTCGTGTCAGTTGCCAATATGAAACGAGGTAGTATGGGTGTAGAAATTGTTTCTGTAAAAAACCGTTCGGTTGATTTAATCAACTACACCATTCCTTATATGCTTTCATTTTTTGGAATTGATTTATCAAAACCAGAAGATGTTATTTCAATTTCCATTTTTTTACTAATAATGTTATTGCTTACGATCACTAGCAAATCCGTTTTCCTCAATCCTATTTTAGCAATTGTCGGTTACGGCTTGTATGATTTGGAATATAAGTTTGACGGGAAAGTATTTTCAACAATCGTCATTTGCAAAGACGAGTTGCACACGGGAGAGCGTTATTACATACACAGCTTAACCCGTTTTTTATATTTCGTAACACAAAAAGTAAATCAAGAAGATGCCTCATAGAGTTATACTCCGAAATCTTAAAGCTCTCAATTTGCGAAGAGCAGAAGTAACGCTTGCACTTGTAAAAGAATACAAGCAAGACAGAGTTTCACATTACACAGTGAAGTATGTTCCAATTAATCAATCACTGGAAAGAAGATTGAAAGGAATCATCACAAACAAAATTGACAACTCAAATAATGTCGAAGAGTATTCTTTTGATTGCCCAGAGCCAGAAGCAGACCAAGTAAGAGCAATCAATTATCAGGAAACGGATTTCTTCAAAATTTTTGAACAGTTAACAACTCTCAATCCTGAAGTAGATGTGATCGCGGATGTAGATGAATTGGTGAGAGCAAAAGCATATATAATTATTTTGCGAAACCGAGATGGAATTCAGGTTGTAGGTTTCAAGACAATTCCCGAAAACTGGAAAATGAAAAGAGACAGAGGGTTGATTTCGCTTTTGTATCGGGAAAATCGTTTTGAAGATTTGGAAGCAGAAAATGTTTTTAGTATCGCAAACACGGTTGATTTGCTTTATTTCAATGAAACAATTTTTATTTTATCAAAGAAAGAATTTGAACATGGTTTGAATTTTAGAGAAGGAATGATTGCTGGAGCAAATGAAATGTATGCAGAAGTTCAGCAACTGAATTTGTTTGTAAACATGAATGTGTTAACTACCAAAGTAGGAAATAATCAAAGATATTTGAGGAAAATTGCGACAATTCAAAACTTAGGGCATTATCGTAATCCGATGTTTTTAGAACGGATGCAATTACTTAGCCAAGCAAAAGGTTGGAACATTGAATTTCAAAATGGACAAATTGTTTTTACAGATGAAACAATTGATGATATATTAACTCTATTACAAAACAAGCGACTACATTCTGAATTAACAGACGAGGATTTTGATGTGGAAAGTGTTAAACCTTTATTATAACTGTAATGTCTCTAATAAATTTTTCTGTTGAATATTACGACACTGTGCAGCAAAACTTGTTTCAAGGGTTTCCAAATGCTGCAACTTTGAACACACTTGTTCATAATGGAATGTCAATTTCAAGAGATGAATTTCTTGCTTACATGATGTTCACTGAGCAAGACGACACTCAAATTGGGTACAGAAACTATGATGAATTAAGCAAAATAGTCGGCTCACGTCTTGGCGACATTGACAATTACCTATCTTTTAACAATGGCAGCGTTCAATCAAAAGTTACTTCTGGTCGAATGATGAATGCCGGATTTACAGAAAGGTTAGGAGTTGCACTTGGATTATGTGTTGTAAATAAAATTCACCAACTAACTGCTGCCGATTGGAAAATAATTCCAAAGACCAATCAGCATAAAACATTTGATTTTAATATTCCAATTGCTTCAACAGGAACGAACTTTATTCAAACGGAAAACAAAGGAAGTGTTGTTATTGACAATACATTGCCACAAGTTGTCAGACATCACTATTCAGGCGAACATGGAATTATTCCGAAGAAAAATTATGTTAGACAAGAGGAGGTAAAGCAACGAATTCCAATCCATCAGAATTTGTTTTATGGAACAATTGGTGTTTTAGACAACAGAACTAACAGCATAGCAAAAGTTTGGTTGGTTGATCCACCTGCAATGGATATAGAAATGAATCCCGAGAAATACAAATTACTTGCACGGCTTCATTACTACTTAGATGAGTTTAGAAATATCGGAGTGAGAGAAAACATTACCAAAGCATTGGAAGAAAGAATAAAATCAATTGAAGAAACAAAAGATTATTTGGAGTTTGACAACAAACAGTTAGACGGCAATTTTCCACGAAGGGGAGCTTACTATCTTTACATGGAAGGAAAAATGTTTGCTGCCATTGACACCAACGAAGCATTTGGGAGCATATTTATCACAGAATACAGACAAAGAATTTCCGCCTTTATAATTGCATTTCCAAAAGCAATAATGCGGCTTATTGTAAAGCAGGACTTCAAAGCAATTTTGGAATACAATTACAACCCCGACTTTATAAATGAAAGTGTTCAAGTGCTAATGAGAATAAGCGGCAAAGATATGGAAGACACTAAGTTCCCTGACGACTTGAAATTTATTTTCAATGAACGAAAAAAATATTATGAAGCTACTTACTATGGGAAAGTAAGTCATTCGACAGATGGCAGAATTTTTGGTTTGCTAAACGAAGAACAAAATATTGACAACGAGAAGTCTTCTTAAACTTCACAAGGAGCTTGTATTTGCAATGATATACACAAGTAATTGTAGATAAGTTCAGTTTCATCATTTGTAACCCTTCCAATTATTCTTAACTTTGCTTTATGTGCAAGAAATAAAAATGCTTTACGGAAAAATGAATGCAAATGCTTTAATGAAACACACATACATTAACTATCCTTAGTGTTAAGAATTTTTAACTTTGTAATATGGCAGCAGCGGAACAAATAAAAAGTTTAATTAAATCTTTTGGAGATGGAGACGATGACCGTTTCTTTACTTCTGCTATGCTTATCGCTGCCACAGAGGCTAGACAAGGGCATACAACATTTGCCCAAGAATTAAAATCATTAATTGAAAAAGCAAAAAAGAATCGTTCCTTGGCTTTTTTAGACAGAGGCAAAACTATTCCAATTCTTCAACCAAAGCGTGAACTACTTGATTTGATTGATGTTTTTCAACCAAGAATAAGTTTAAAAGACATGATCCTTACACCAAGCATTAAAGAAATTTTGGCAAAGTTGGTAAAGGAACAAGAGAATCGTGAAATTTTGCAAAAACATAATTTAACACCAAGAAGAAAATTATTGCTTACAGGCCCTCCGGGTTGTGGTAAAACAATGACGGCACAAGCTTTAGCCGGGGAACTTGGAATTCCTGTTTTTATTGTTCGTTTAGATGGTTTGATTTCTAAATTCATGGGAGAATCAATTGCCAAGCTGCGTTTAATTTTTGATGCCATGCCCGACCATCGTGGTGTATATTTATTTGATGAATTTGATTCAATAGGTTCTCACAGAAATCAAGGACAGGATGTTGGCGAAATTAAAAGAGTATTAAATAGTTTTCTAATAAACATTGAAAAAGACCAAAGCAATAGTATTATTATTGCAGCCACCAATATGCCCGAAATGTTGGATAAAGCTTTATTCAGAAGATTTGATGATGTTATTAATTACCCTTTGCCTAGCATAAATGAAATTAGTGAAACCATTAAGAAAAATCTTACCGGCTTTAGTTTCAATACAAGAATAAACTATAATAAAATAGCAGAGGAGGCCATTGGTTTAAATTATTCGGAAATAGTAAGGGCTTGTGAAGAAACAATAAAAGAAATGATTTTAAGTGGTGCAATTAATATTTCAAAAGATGTTTTGATTGAAACCATTAACAAACGAAAGTAAAAAATGGCTGATAAAGCAAAATATCCCCACATTATAATTGATGGTTTTTCAAAAACAGAAAACTACAAATACCCTAAAGATATTCTTGTTAAATTCCCAAAAGCTATTAGAAACAGAGCTTTACATGGTAAACGAATTTTAACTGAACTCGAAAAGATTAAGGAACAATTTCAAATAGACAGTGAAGTTGAACTTCCTGAAAATATAGTAAGAGAGGATGCAATTTATGTTGAGTTTACTTCTGATTGGGGCTATAAGCTGAAATTTGAACAACTTCACGATAATAGCGACAATCCTAAATACCAAATATTAAATATTCGCGAGGAAAATAATCCTGATGATGAAACTAAACATCGATACACAGTTGTAATGATGCTTACAAAAGGAGGAATTTCCCACTTTATTAAAAAAGTTAAACTTTATTTGAGTGAAAATACTAAAGATAAAAAAGGAAATATTACAGATATTCCCAAAGCCAATGATTTAATTGCCAATATTGAAAATATCCAATTCGCCACTTTAAAAGCGTTTTGGTCTGATAATGGCTGCTTTGCTTTTCCCGATGAAGAATTGAGTACTTGGTGGGAAGTTTGGTTTAGAAAATCGAATAAAAATGAAGATGTAGTTATTCAACAACTTAATGGAATTGGTGCTCAAATAGGACAATCAAAATTGGTTTTTGCTGAGCATATTGTTAGATTAGTAAAAGCCACTGCAACACAACTTTCTAAATCTTTAATGTTGTTAGATAATTTAGCTGAGCTTCGCAAACCACAAGAAACAAATGATTTTATTACGCATCCAAGTATTAAAGATTCTGAAAAACTGAGTTGGATGAATGATTTATCAAAACGTACAGAATTAAAATTAGATGAGAACAGTGTTTTAATTTGTTTATTGGATAGTGGTGTAAATAATGCTCATCCGTTATTAAACAAAGTTTTACCGGATGCTAATCTTTACGCTTGGAAAGATGCTTGGGGCAAACAGGATAGCGAAAAAAATGGAGGTCATGGTACAGGAATGGCTGGTTTAGCTTTATATGGTGATTTAACAGACGCATTAGCACACAATCATCAGATTCATATTTTACATGGACTGGAATCATTCAAAATATTGCATCCAAATACAAAAATCGACAAAGAACTTTATGGTGTAATTTATCAAGATGCTTGTTATACTCCTTTGGTTGATCGGCCATACAATCCAAGAGTTTTCTGTTTATCAGTTACAAATAAAGAGTACATTTTTAGGGGCAGACCATCATCAAGTTCAGCTGCACTTGATAAAATAGCTGTTGGGAATTTGCCTGACGGATTAGAACCTCAGTTAATATTGGTAAGCGGAGGTAATGTACATATTAATAAACATGAGGAATTTCCTAATAAAAATTATTATGAAGATGTACACGATCCGGCACAAGCGTATAATGCCATAACAGTAGGTAGTTTTACAAATAAAGATAAATTAGTTTCCGATACATTTAAGCCATTAGCTCTTTATGGTGGTATGGCGCCATCTAATTCAACATCTGCAACATGGGAAACACAATGGCCTAATAAACCGGATATTGTTATGGAAGGCGGAAATTTGGCAACTGATGGGATTGATGTAAGAGCCGAAGATGTATTGCAACCATTATCAATTGATAAAGAATACCCTAAATTTTTATTTCTGCCATTTGATGGTACAAGTGCAGCAGTAGCATTAGCTTCTAAAATGGCAGCAGAACTTAGAACAAGTTATCCTCATTACTGGCCTGAGACCATAAGAGGATTAATGATTCATTCGGCAGAATGGACTACTGAAATGCTTGTTGGTAAAAATTTAAGTATAGAAGCTCACCGGAGGTCAATTCTTCGTTCTGTTGGTTATGGTGTACCAAATAAAGAAAAGGCAATTTATAGTGCTAACAATTCTCTTACATTGATAGCCCAAAATAAAATTAAACCATATAGGAAAGAAGGCTCTGCTATAAAATACCATGAATACCACCTATTTGAATTACCGTGGCCAGTAGATGTTTTATTAAATGAAATTGGAGATAAAGACGTTACACTTAAAGTTACTTTATCTTATTTTATTGAACCAAATCCCGGTAATAGACAATATGCAAGTAATTTCCAGTACCATTCACACGAGCTTGATTTCAAATTAATTAAACCGTATGAAAAACAAGATGAATTTAAACGGAGAATTTCTGCTGCTGCTGCCGGAACGGAAGAGGATAAACCTAATTTACAATCTGAAGAATGGACTATAAAAGAGCGAATTAGAAGTAAAGGATCGATTAAAAAAGATTTCATTACTACTTCAGGAGCGGAATTATCTCAAAGAAATAAATTAGCCGTTTTTCCCAAAAATGGGTGGTATAGAACACGTCCCAAAAAAGAATTATTCAATTCACCTGTAAGATATAGCCTCATTGTTTCAATTGAAACTCAAAGTAATAAAATTGATATTTATACTCCGGTTCAAACCCTTGTTGAAACTAAAATTAAATCACTAATTGAAATACCAATTGACCCAACTAAACACACATTGTAGTTTGTTTTAAAAGATGTTTACAATAAAAAGTAAATTCCATATTATTACACAAAAAAGATAGATAAATGGATTTACAAGTTCTTATAAAAAACATTCAAACATTAAGATTAAACGATTCAGATGCGGCATTAAAAAATATTGCCAGCTCTGAAAAATATTTGCAACAAGCATACGAAGGAAGGTATTTATTTGAGCTTATTCAAAATGTACGCGATGCAAATAAAGATAAAGAAGTAAATTCTATTGGTAGTGTTTATATTGAATTAAAAGAAAATGTACTTATAGTTTCAAACACTGGTGCAGCTTTTAATGAGAAGGGCATTAATAGTATTACAACCATTGGAGATAGTCCTAAAGATAGTCAGGAATTTATTGGGTTTAAGGGAATTGGTTTTAAAAGTGTTTATGAAATTTCTGAAAAACCAAAAGTTGTTACTGAATGGGGCTCTATCGTATTTGATAAGGAAGCAACGAAGCTATTGCTTTTAAATCGTAATTTTAGCGATAGAGAAATTCCATTGTTTTTTATTCCACATTACTCTTCAGATAAATTATCAGTTGCTGATGTTCAAAATGGTATAGTTACACAAATTCAACTTCCTTTAAAACAACAAATTAATATTGAGTCGATTATAAAAGCCTTTGAAGTTGTAGGGGTACATCAATTATTGCTACTCGGTCATCTAAAAAAAATAAAATTTTCTCACAATGATTCAATATCAGAATTTGAAATTACAGAAGACAAGAACACAGGTAAAGTAAAAATCAAAAAAAACACAGACGAATTTAATTTTAAACATTTTAAGCCTTCCAATAAAATTGCTATTCCGAAAAGCATAATCGATAAATTAGAAGACAAAGAAAAAGAGATTTATGAAAAAGATCCTTTCGTAGATATTTCTCTAGTTTTCGATTTAGATGAAAAAGGTCGAATTTTAAAAGCCGAAAAAAGTAAGTTATATCTATTTTACCCAACCGAAATATCTTCGGGCTTTGGCTTTATTATCCATAGTTATTTTATCGTAAATCCTGAGAGAAAGGCATTAAGGAACTCTTTATTAAATAATTTTTTACTTGAAAGTATAGCGGATTTTTTATCAACCGAATGGTTGGCTCAAGCAAAAAAACAACACCGGAATAGTTTTATCGACCTTTGGTTTTTGAAAGAAATACGGAAGCTCCAATTCTAAATACTTTATACGACAAGCTAATTAATAATTTGTCTGTCCAAAAAATATTATATGATAGAATTACTCAGAAATTTTACAAACCTGTAGATGTAGTTATTGCAGATGGTTTTGATAAAAATTTATTTCCCGACAATCAATTGAACGGTAAACGGCTTATTTATGTTGGTAATTCTAACACAAGAGATTGGCTAAAAGATGAATTTAAAATTGAGTACCTTTCTTATGAAACAATTGCTGAGCATATTGAAAGGGAATGTATAAGACAAAAAAATAAAGCAAACATTCCCTACTTCGAAAACCTTTATAAATACTTAGTCGATCACAATGACTTAAATCTTAAAGAAAAAAAAGTGTTGCTAACAAGCAAGATGAAACTATTAAGTAGTGAAGAAGATGTGTTTTATGGTTTTAAGGAAAAAATTGAATTCCCGGATAGCATTCAAACAAAGATTCATTTTATTCATCCTAAAATTAAAATTAGTGATAGGAGGCAAGGACAGGGGCAAACAGGTTTTCTTGAATATAATACAGAACTTTTAGTTAGGCGATTTTTAAAGCTTTATGATGAAGGTGTTCCTCCTTTGGATATACTTACTTCTTTATTAAAGCTTAATATATCGGACAGGCTAAATTCAGAAATAAGACAAAAAATTTTACTTCCTGTAAGGGCTAAAAATAAATGGCTCAACCCTTTTACCCATCCAGTATATATTGAGAGTGATGAATTGAAAAATTTGTTTTCACCGGAAAAACTTATTGATTACAAAGTTTTAGGTGATATAGATATTAAAGATGATATTCTTACAACAAAACTGTTACAATTCGGAGCTTGGAATATTCCTGCAATATATTTTAGCGAAAAACCAATTACTGTAAGTAATCCTGATAGCAGGTATTTATATTTAAATTCAATATCAGGTTATTCAACGATTAATTACCAAATAAAGGGTGATTGGATACTTGATATCCCGAAAAGTTTCAATCAATGGTTTACTGATACCATAATAAATAATTGGAACCTTTATCTAACAGTTATTGAGGACGAAAGCAATCCTTCAATTAAGTATAAATCGCAGACCTCTAATCAATACCTATTATCCAGGTATCAATTGAAACATGTTAGTTCGATGATAAAGTATTTAAAAGAAGAACACTGGATACTATTAAATGAAATTAGCGAACCATTAAGCAAAAGCGATGTCGTTGGAGTTGATCTGATAGAAGCAATTCAACAACAATCTTTTTTATTTAAAAAGTATCTTAAAGTCTTACCAATTCATTTCAGCCACAATAGTGACTTCGTTTCAACAATAGGCTTACATCATCTCGACTCAAAGGCAATATCAACATTTAAAAACATTCTCCGTAACATACATATTTCATATTCCAGTAAGCAAGACATTGATAAAGAATTTGTTCTTTTTTATAATAAAATTCTTAGCAAACTTTTTGATTTATTTAATTATCCTTCATTCAATAAGGATGAAATAGTACAATTAAAACAAACATTTTTTTTAGGAATAAATGAACTTGATAAAAAATTGGAATGGAAGTCTTCAGATAAAATCTATTACATAGAAGACAAGCCCAGTTATGATATACTCCCTAAAGAAATAAAAGAAATTATTCAACCACATTTTACAAATAGAGATAGAAATAGGTTTGGCCAAATTGCCAAAAGACTTGGTTTGGACTTTAAAGTTGTCATGGTTCAGGAAGTATCAGAAGCTAAAGTAATAAAGGAGTTGAGTTTATGTGAGTGGCTTACTAATATATCTGAAAGCCTTGGTTTGGTTGAAGTTTTGCTTGAAACCAATCTAGATAATATTCTTGATGATATTAGAGATTCCAAAGTGAAGGTTTGTGATTCTTTCGAGATAAAACTATTTAAAGATGCGGTAAATATTAATACTTTGCAGAACGTTCCATATAAAATACAGGCAGATAAAAATTATTTAATATATATCCGAGAGCAAAGAAATATTAAAGAAAATGTGTTTTTAGCTAATGTTTTAAATGACTTACTTGTTGAGCTTTTAGGAAGAGATTTAAGTACTGTTCGATTATCTTTAATTGACTTTTTTAGCCAATCTGATAGAAAATCCTATATAGACAAGTACGGGGTTGCCGATGACCGTGTCGAAGATATTCGGGCTAAATTGACTGGATTCATTTTCACGAAAAGACAGTTTTTTTGGTTAACAATATTGGATATTAGAGCAATTCCTAATCCGACTAATTATCTAAAGGATGGTAGTGTAGATTTATTATCAATATCAAATCTGCTAAATGTTTCTTTCCAAGATTTAGTAAAATATAATGAAGCAATAAATTTCGATGCAATTAACAATATTTTAAATATTGAACATTTAGATTTACTACTAACAATGTTGAAAATTTCAATAGAACAATATAATCAGAAGTCCGAAATTAAAATTGATTTTAGACATCATTATCTGAATCAGATAGAAGGTATTAAGCAGAAAATGAAACCTTTATTTGAAAATAAAATCTATACGCATTTATCGAATCAAGAAATTTCGGAAAAATCAAAATTTCAAAATACTATTGATACTTATTTAGCAGAACCGATAGGAATATTTACTAGTCCAATATTAAAAATTGATTTGCAAAATATTTTTTTCCTTGCCTTTAAAAACAAGTATCCATATCTAAGTATAAACGAAAGTGATGTTTCTGTTGTAGTAAGAAACACTTTATTGGGCATGTATAAAAAGAATAAAGAAGAGTTTGAAAATAATATATCGAATAACAAAGGCTACGAAAAAGTTGTTGATGAATTTTTGGCTGTGAATACAAATAGAAGCCTTCTTTATTTTGAAAATACAATACCAGAATTGGTTAAACTTTTTGATGTTTTCTATAAAAACTCCAATGTAACAAGCACAGAAGGACAACAAAATTCAATTGATCTAAGCCAATATTTTAACAAAGTTGGCTTAAAAATAAAAGAAGCAATAACGAACAGCATTGAATCAACTCCAAATTCAACAGACTCAAACGGTCATTCTGGTGGCAGTAGAATTGATGGAGGTAAACCAAATCCTAAAAACAATTTGATTGGAATAGTAGCAGAAAAATCGGTTTACGATTTAATGTTACTGAAAAACAGCTCAACAGAATGGATTTCAAAAAATGCTGCAAGAGCAGGTGTAAATCCTGAGGGCTCTGATTCACACGGCTGTGACATTACTTACGTTGATGAATTTAATCAAATACAATACGTTGAAGTAAAAGGTGCAATAGATAATCAAAATCATTTTTATATTACATACAAAGAATACTACAAGGCATTAAAAGAGAAAGAGAATTACCAAATTATATTAGTGAAATTTGCTTTGGATAATGAAAAAAGAGAGCCGAATCATCTTGGTAATATATTTTTACTTGATGCAAACTCAGATGTATTTCATAATAATAAGTTCTCTGCAAATTTTAATAGTTTAGAAATTACTTTCCAAAATTAAAATGATTTATAATTGAACTGTAATGATCCCAATTAAAATAACCTTATCTCCGCTTTCCCGCCCCAACGATTCTTTTCATCAATGGTAGAAGCCTTGCCATTTTCGCAATAAATAAATGTTTCCACTTCGTTAAGCCATTGGCCATCGCCTTTATATTCTCCAGACTTTAGACCTTGAGAAGTAATGATCCAAATTTTATCCGGGTAGGCATCACGGAGCTGTTTGAAGTCGGATGATTTATTAAGGTTTGCGCTCTCTTTGCTATCAATTACAATAACATCAAAATTGGCTATTGGTAAGGTGTTTAATGATTTTACAATTTTGAAGTTGGCTCCACCGGAAATGTTTACTTTTTTCAAAAGTTCTGTAAATGTAGGCGTACCATATTGTTCACCAGCTGCATATAAAACGGAATGATTGAGCTGATGTAATTTATCGGCAAGTTTTAAGGCTAATCCTGATTTGCCGGAACCACCATTGCCATAAATGAAAATAGAGGTAGGGGCACAGGCTCTTCCGATCAGTTTTAAATAGTCGCTTGTTAAACCGATTTCTTTGAAGGTCTCATTTCGGACATCTGACACACTCATTACTTCCGTGCCGGAAAGATTGCTTTTGTTTTTGTTTAAATGATGGTGTGTTAATGCCTGTACCGTTGCTCCGGCTGCTGCTGCAATCATCGTTGGAATAAAACCTAAACTTTTCATTTCAGTTCCAAAGGCAAAATCATTGCTATCAATCAATCTCTGTAAATTGTGGGAAGCATCAATTAAAAATTCTGATCCATCCCGGAGATCCAAGGCATAAACTTCTTTCTTATGAATGCTGCTTTTTACTTGGCGAGGTTTAATCAGATCAAAACTCTCATCAAATTTCCATGCTTTAATAGCATTTATTTTTTCCGGTGAGCATTGGGAATTACCTAAAAATCCGGTTAATCCTTGTTCATTGATTGATAAGGAAGATTTTTTACCTGCTAAATAGGCTGCAAGGTTATCAAAAGCAAATTTAAAGGACGAATAATATTTGTCGCTTTTTGTTACAAAACCTTTATCCAAAGCTCTTACAAAATGCTTTTGCAAATTTTGTGCTTTTTCTTTTGTCAGTTTTCCAACAAGATTAATGTATCGCTTAATTAATGAAATAGAGATCATTGGAGCAACCGAAGTAACAATGCTTGTATAATTCTCTAATTGCTTGGCTTGGATTTTAATATCAAATACTTTCACATCATGTTTTAGAGCTTTTAGAAGCGAATCCTGAATATTCATTACTTCTTCGCCATACATTGATTTTTTATTTACCCTGCGTTCTAAAATCGCCTTTTGAACCGCTTTTAAAAGATTCAATACCTGATCGCGTGTTTTTTGTTTGTTATGGAAATTAACATAGCGTTTGATTAATGTAATTTCATCATCAACACGCTCCACTAATTTGGCATTGCTTTGCTTTACTTCCTTTTTAGGCTTGGTAGATTTTGAAGCGACTGGCTTGTTTTTTAGTTCCTTAATGTAGTCCGTTACAGATTCTTCACTGTAATTATCTTCGCCAAAATCGGATGATTTGATTAAATAAAAATAGCTGTCAGGACTTGCGTATTCATGGTCAGGAGGATAAACATTTAAAATCTCAAATTCCTCGAATACGCTGTTTGGCTTGCTCCTGAAAACTTCTCCTACTTTGTATTTTGGTTTAAAAAATTTCACTTTTTTCACCACCGGACTTTTTTCTACTTTTTTCCAGTTATCAGGCTTAACAACAAATACTCTTTGTTCTTCCTTTTTCTTTTCAGGCTTTACCAATGTTTTTTGATATTCGGATAGCTTCAGAAAGTACAGATCAATCATTCGTTTGATTGTTTCATTGGATTCATAGGTACTCCAATTGCTACCACCTGACGAAACTTTATTTACAAGCTCATGGCTTTTTTTGAATGTTTCCGGTAAGTTTTCTATTCCGATTTTATTTACTTCAGCGAAATAATTGTTGGTCGTTATCATAAGTTTAAATTTCTTAGTTTTTATATAAATTGGGTTACACGATAGTTCATGAACCCTTACAATTCCATTAATTCTAATTCCAAGATCAATGCTTCAGCTTCCAATTCCATCTCCATTGCATTGGTATCAGGGACAAAACGCTTTGGCTTTTCTACTTTCAAAACTATTTCATCTTTGTTTTGAGATCGTTTAAAGGCTTCCACATCCTTGCGGATCACATCAAATAGTTCCTGATGAATAGAAACAGAGGTGTTAAATTTATTTTGCAGCACATCAATAAATTCATCCATTTTGTTTTCATCCACATAAGCTCTCATTGTGCCGGAAACCAAATCAAAATTGTTGTTTTTTACAAGTGCCAATACCTCTTTGTCGAGGAATAACCAACCACCTTGCGACTTTGTACCCTTAACCATGACTACAAATATTCGGCTACGATTGATCGTAATGGAAACATTATTGGTTGTAAAAATCATTGCACCGGACTGAACACTTTTCACCAATTTGCGTGCTGCTGCAATGGGTACAATTACTTTGTTTGCATTCTCACCAATTTCAGGATTGTAATTTTCCGGCAAATAAATCCCTTTTAATACTTCACCTTTTTTAATGGTGGTATAGCTGATTAATTTCCCTTTGGTCGTTGAAAAGGCTTGTAGTAAGTTGCCTGTAACAATGTATCGTACATTGCGATTTACGTTTTTGGTTTTAATGATCTCATCCCAATTTTCTAAAATGGCTTTGCTTTCGCGTGATGTGAGATTGGTGGATGCACCAATAATGGATTGTAATTTTAATCCGGTATCGCCCGAAGCAGGTAATTCAATGTATTTGTTGCTATCACCCAATGCGAATTTGAACCCAACAGAACTAGGAGAGTAGGGGTTTTTACGTTTCAAGTCAATCTCTATTCCTAAAAACAAGGCTTTTGTAAATGTTTGATTCCCTTCGCCAAATGTGATGGAAGGGTAATTTACCCCACGACCTACATAAAAGAAATTGAAAAAGGCAAGCATGTATTGTTTGTTGTTTTCAGCTTTGGTATCAATTTGTTCAGCGTTTTTAACTTTTGCTTTTTCAAGTTCTTCCGTTCTTGAAGCAATCATCATTTGCCTTTCACCTTCATTTACAATTTTTTTGATTTTTGGTTCTTCAGGGATTTTAGTGATGAGATCCTGATAGCGCAATTCGTTTTCGTTTAAATCCTCTTTCAACCTATTGGCTACAAAAGTTTCGTAAGCATCCAACATTTCACGTTGCATGACTTCCGGTTCTGATCCTTGCAATGCTTCATTGATTTTTTGTTCAAGCTCCTTTTGTGAGAATGGCTTTTTCAACACATTGGCATACACTTTTTGCAAAATGGTATCATCCCCAAATGAGCTGTGTCCACCTTTACCGGATTTTAAGATCGTAGTTTCAATGACTTCGGCTTCTAAATCCATAGCTTCTACTTCTAAATCATATTCTCCAGTCTGCCTTAAATAGTCCACACGTTTATTATACCGGGATACAATCTCATTGTAAAATTCAGCTTGCATTTTTGTTGAAAGAACTGCCACACGGCCTGAAACCTTTTGTGCTGCATTTTCAACAAAATTGCCTTCATTTTTACTATCTGTTTCACTTTCATTCAGCTTCAATGGATCATCAATAAGCATATTTAAACTCTGCTTATTACTTTGGTCATTATTTTCCATCAAATATTCCTTTACCACTTTGTCCCCGATTTTATTCAGGAAATCTTCTGACTTTAAAATGGTATCTGATTGCTTTTGATTGCTTGTCGTGTTTGCATTTAATGATTTCAATTTTTTTTGCATCATCATAAACAAACGCTTTTCAGCAGGTATAGCAGAACTGATGTATTTGTATTCGGGCTTTAAAATTTGCCCGGTACGATTCACACGCCCCATTTTTTGCACCTGTGTATTTACATCAAGCTCCATTTGTAAACCAATAAAAACACGTTGCTTTACCTGTTCACGCATAACTTTGTTAGTTGTTACTGCATGTGCCGATGCTCCGGTACTTCCTGATTGATTAATCATTAAACAATCCACTTCATTGTTATTGAATTGTCGGAAAGCATCATTGGTGCTAATCTTCTTACGTTTAGTAATTACTCCTTGAAACCGTTTTACAGATGCTTTTACTTCGTCAATCAATCCTAAAAAACGATTGAATTTGTTTTTGCGGAAAGGGCAGGAGCAACCATTTAAACTATTGCTCGTATCATTTTCATCGTAACCTCCTTTGTTTTTAATAAGGATATTCATTGGTTTTGGCGAGAAATAGAAATCTAAATCCACTCCAAACATTTTTTTGATTCTTACACTTTGAATTTCGCTCAAGCTGGTATAACCGTATTCGGCATTTTGCATATCCCCATTTAAAATGGCATATCCCCAAATGGTATCGTTTCCATCCCATTCAAGCACATACCAGTCTGTACCACCAATAAAGAAATGCGCTTTTGCAATAGCAAATTCATTGAATTTCTTTGGCTCTTCATGCTTTGGCAAGTCCTTTTTGTATTTGTTGTATTCTTTTTCGGTGGAATATAGTTTAGGTATCTCATCCACCTGCTTGTTCAATCGCTCAATGACTTCATGCAATTCTTCATTGCCGATGATTGCCGATTGTTGAATTTTCGGCATAAACTTTTTCAGCTTTGGCGAAAGATCACTTGTCTGAACACCATTTTTCGGCCTTGTTTTTACAGGCTTCGCATCGAAATCCGTAACTAAATTTAATTGCAGTTCATACTTGCGCCCAGTAACTTCTACAATGGAGAAACCCGCTTTACGGATTTTCTGAATGATGTAATCAATTGGCGAAATGCTTATTCCGGTACTTACTTTTTCAATCTTTTCCTGAATAGCCATGTATTTCATTTTGGCATCCGGGGAGAGATCAGCAAGTGCAATTGTTTTATAAACACTTTTTCCTTCCGAATCTTTTTCGGTAAAACGCAATACGCCATCCAAGCCTTTTTGCAATACCACTGCAAAATCTGCATTGATCGTTTCTCCTTCTTCCACTCCTAAATCCTCAAGAAAACTACCCATTGTATTTGCAAAAGCGATCACAGGCTTTCTACCGGCTTTTAAATCAATAATGGCTTCATCGGCTACTGCATCCGCTTTAATGCTCATCAACATTTGATTGATAACATTAAATACTTTAGAGAAATAGGGTTGGTTATCAATACCTGCTTTATTTGTGCCTTTTCGTCCTTCGACTTCTTTGTATTCGGCTGCAAGAATATCATCCATGTTTTCAAATACAGGTTTCAAATCTGTTGCTTGAAATTCAATTACGTCCCGGATAATGTCGGTGATGTTATCAGCAATGGCACAATGTTGTTTTTCTAAAGCATCTAGGGTAATGTATTTAACTACAATCCCATCCATTGTTCTTTCCCTGCGCATCATTTGCCCTTCCTTAACCAATTGAGAAGAAAGGATTTCTTGTAAGGCTACACCACCGGAAGTAATGGCTTCCACCAATTCATCAGAAGTCATGTTGGCATCGCTCATTGCAGTTTTCATGGCGTAAATCGGCATGTTATCCGGTCGTTTGGCGAATGTTGCCGATAAGAAAGTAACGCCTATTGTTTGGGCTACAATCCCTTGCAAAACTTGTCCGGTGTTTGATGATCCTGAAGCATTATGAGATTCATCAATGACCATGATATTATCCTTTGCTATTTGAGTGATGTAGTTTGACTTTTCACTCAATGCAACAAGCTCTCCGGTGCGCTTATCGGTTTCATTGGTTGCTATTTGCGAATAGGTAAGCATTACAAAATGACAATCGGCAGGAACTTTTAAACTTTGGAAAACTGATTTTTGTCGCCCGGCTTCCATTGCCTGATGCAGTATGTTTCCATCCTCATCTTTAATATCTGTTTTAGATTCTTTGCCATTTACAATAAATGGTTTGTAATGTCCCCTGCCAATAGCAATCAAATCGCGGTATAAGTCAGAAAACAAGTTTGGTTTTTCAGTTATAAAAATTGGTTTTAATCCTCTTTGCACACCATAAGCAATTACCGCAGCAGCTTGGCGACCTTTTCCTATTCCGGTTTGATCCCCAATTATTAGAGCTTGTCCTTTTGCTTCGATGTTATAGATTGCCAATGCAACCCCATCTATTTGCTCGGCTGCAAGAGCTTTGCACAATTCCCCATTGGAACGATAGCCCAAACGGTCAATCACAAAATCGTTAATACTCCCACCAACTGCACGTTTTACCGTATCCAATGCTTGTTGCATTTCGTAAGCCATGCTATCCGGCACATCCACTTTTAACGAATTGTTTTCGCAGCTCATGGATGCAGGAATGTAAGGGGAGCCGAATTCATCCTTGTTATATGGATTTTGTGATTCCTGCCATTTGTCTTGACCAATTTTCACAAAAGTCTTATGGTAATCAAATATGAATCCTTTGAACTTTGTTTCGCGTTCATAATTTGGATATTCACCCCTCATTTTATAGACAATGAGATAGGATAAAAAAGTTCCTTTTTCAAAGTTGTCTAATTCGACATAAGAAACATTAAATCCATTTTTAAAAGAATATTTTTTTTTGATTTCCGATTGGGTTTCAAAAGAACCGCCAATCATATTAAATTCTTTGGCAAGTTTAAGTGATGTATTTTTTCTCATTTTGATAGTATTTTAATTTTTCTCTGTCAGCATTAATTCTAATTCCAGTGCCAATGCTTCAGCTTCGATTTCAATCCCTGAAGTACTTTTGATTTCTGATGTTTCATTGGTATCGACATATTTTGCAACCCTGTTGTATAATTCCTCGAAAGAAAAAACTGTACGGTCATGATTAGGATTATAGAGTGGGGGATAACCTTCGGGCTTAGCTTTGCGCCCATCAATTAAGATCAAACGAACATTAAAAGCTGTTCCCTGCCGGCTGTATAATTTGTGGCCATCAATGTTTATGCAGTCAAGAACATTGTAATATTTATTCAGGTAAGCAAAAAAGGTTCTGTTTTTTCCGGCTTGTATTCTGCCTTTATCATCCCATGAAGTATGACCACCAATGATAAGTGCAGCTCGTCCTTTGTCTTTCATGGTGTCTAATGCACGAATACACATGACATGATCCAATACATCAAACTCAAATTCATTGATCTTAACTCTGTCGCATTTGCCGAAAGGAGGATTGCTAATAACTGCATCGAAAGACTTATTAAACTGGAATGCTTTAGTAGCATCCTGTTGATATACTTTGAAAAAACCTTGCTCTTGCAGATTGCTATTTCTTGTTTCATCAATTTCATTCACTGCAAAATTGTGAGCTTCGGAGGCAATGGTTAACAGTCCATTTCCGGCAGATGGTTCAAAATAAAATCCATCGCCATCCACTTTACAAAACATACCTGCAATAAAACCAATAGGAGCCGGGGTGGAATATTGCTGTAAAAGCATACTTTGGCTAGTCCGGTGGCTAAGTGTTACCTGTTTGTTATACAAGTCCACAATGCTCAAATAACGCTCATATACTGACAAATCCTGATGGGCTAAACTTCGAGCTTCCAAAACGATGGAAAGCTCTGTAAATTCTTTTACAGTGTTTTTATCGGTAATGCCAAAGGATGCAGCAATTCGTTCAACCGATGTTTTATTGTGCTTTACATCATTCGACAAATCTTCACGCATACGTTTAATAAATTCCTGCTTTTTCATTTGACTATCGAATACGAATGGGGATCTGCACATTAAAAACTCTTATGGCTTCAATAGTTATTGCTCCAATGGCTGCACCAATCAGTATATCACGCAAACGGTTTCCTTTATCTTCTTTGACCGTAAAAGTTTGAAACTCTTTTGTTTCCGTATGAGGATTCAGATTGAGTACGGTAGCTGTTTGCCGTTTTGCGTTTGAATAAGCCATTTCTTTTCCAGTCCTGGACTAATTCAAATTCATTGAACACTTTGTAGTCAACCTTTGTAGTGTCTTTATTTGCAATAACTATAAAGCGTTCCCATTTGTTTTCATAGTGAGTGGAGTATTCAGGATACACATACGAAATACCATCTTTGCCTTTTATAGTATCGTGAATCAAAACTATTCCGGTAGAAGTTTTAATGTTATTTCCGGTAATGGTTGCTAAATAAGTTGCTGAAATGGTAAGCTTATCCACCATCTTTTGAACTTTTGCCAATGCCGAACTATCAATTGCATGAAGGTTTTTAAAACTCTTTACAGAACCATAGAGTAGGGTTGTGGTCGTTTTTTGCTGACCAAGTTCATTGCGTGTTTGCTTCAGCGTATCTGAACTTGCCTTGTACATTTTTTCAAATGAATCAGATTGGATGCAGCTATTGCGTAAACAAACGCAAAGCACAAGAATCAGTAATGTGTAAAAATAATCGCGCTTATTCATTGGGTGTAGCTCCTATCAGTTTTAAGATTTTTTCAATAAAAAATAATGGAACAATTCCGCTTAACAATGCGTGAATGGTGTAAAATGGTGCATCATTATCAGCTTGAATGTGAAGCATTTTTACAAGATCATCTGCCATAAGCAAGGATGCAAACCCTGCAATCAATGTAAGCGCAATGCTTACCCAGCTATCTTTAAAAAAGAATGCAATTTGAAAAGGCTGATTTAATCTTTTTTGTTTTTGAATGGCATACAAAAACTTGATAATAAAACCGCAAAAAAGCAGTGTTATATTTAGTAAGGTTAAGTGGTTCATATTATTGATTGTTAAACTGTTTTAAAATTTGCTTGAACTAAAAACGCAGCACCATTCGTTGATGCTGCGTTTTGTTTGTTTGTGCTAAAATTTAACGATGACTAAATTTTTATTGCAAGAGCAAGAGCCGCAGCTTCGGCATCTTTTTTGTCTCCATCAAAAACCATATTGCCCATTTTCACTTTAATACATACATAGGTTAAATTCAATCTACCATCAACAAATGAGGAATCTTTTAAATCCTGAATTTCAAAAAGGACTTCTTTTGTTCCTTTCGACCTTGTTGAAATGAGTGTTCCTCCTACCTGTGCAGAATATGCAACTCTTGTTTCCTCAGGAAATTCTTGATTTGTAACTGCGGATAATACACCTTCTCCACGATAGTTCCAGCTCTCAACCGGTAAAAAATTATCATCCCTTTCATTTAGTACTATTACTTCAGGAACTCCTCCTTTTTGAGATAATAGTGCTTCATAAATCAGATAATTCGGTGTGTTTCCTCCCAAATCGACTGAATTTAATTGGTACTGCCTGCCTTTGATGGTGATGATGTTGTTTACCGGATTGCAGTTTTCTAATGCTCCTAAAAAGTCTCTTTTATCTACGGATTCAATTCTTTCTGAACCTACCGGAGTGATTTTAATTGTTGTCATTTCTTTCATTTTATTAATCATTGATTATTTACTTATTTTTAAAAATGCTTTTGCTTTTTCTTTTAAAGGTTCACGATACACAAAGCCCAATGCTGCCAAGCCAAAAAAAAAATCGCTGTGACTGTTCCTTTGTTATCGGAAATGGTCTTTAGAAAACTCGTTCCATACTGTTTTAATTCATCCATTCTTGAAAACCACCCTTCCTCATTGGCAGGTTGTTTTAATGCTGCAAATGCAGCTTTACGATGGATAATTAGCTTATTGAATGTATCTGCTTCATTCGATTGCTTGTTAATTGTTGCAACCACATCGGCCATCTTTTTTGCATCCATACCAAAAGTTGATTTCACCCAAACTTTCAAACGACTTTGCGCTCCACCAACTCCAAATGCCCATGCGTAATCAACTATGGCTATGGCAATGGCATCCGACTTAATTTTATCGGCTTGCATTGGATTCCAGTAACCATTGCGATAAATTTTCTCCCAAATGAAATCCGGCATTTTAAAGAAATTATCGGCACTAGCTGCATAAGCAAGTGTAGGAGCAAGGCTTGAAAAAGTCGTCCATGTAACACCTTTATTTGTGTGCCATCCGGTTTTGCCGTTATAAGTGAATGGCGCAGGATTTTTACTTGCAGAATCGGTGGTAGCTCTGCTTAAACCGCCCTCTGCTTTTCGTATGTATGGGATTGCTTTGTTCAGGTCTGCCATGTTAATCTAAATAAGGGTGGTTTATCGCTTCCGCTTTTCCATAATTGGAAACATTCATGGTATAAAGCTTCGGAAAACTGGAAGGTTTTACACCATGATTAATTTGTATTTGACTGGCAGCAATCCAAACTGAATAGATTTTTTTATCAGAGCCAAATACTTGAATTTCAATATATAAAGTAGCTGTACTTTGAGAATCACTTAAATAAGTGTCTCGACCAACACTTATCAATTGTTTCCCGGTGGCTAACCCAATAAACATTCCGACATCACTTAAAATATCTATGGAATTTCCACGTCTATCAATCAATCTTGGAGTGCCATTTATGTATGGAGTTTTCCTGACAATAACACTTGCTTTTAATGAAATGGAATCTCCTTTTGTGATGACTGGCCGCTTTGATAAAACAGAAATCACTTGGGTAAATGCTTTATATTGACCGGGGCTTAATTCCTTTTGTAAATCATCATTCAATAGATTTCCTCTTGTTAATGCCTTGTAGCTAGTTGCTATATCGCTGTACTTTTTACCTTCATTGAATGCTTTAATGATGGCATCCATAATTTGTTTTGCATTGGTTCCATCAATCGGTTTTAACCATGAAAAACCACTTGGATTAAAAGCCTGTTGAATAGATGAGGCAGAAGTTGCTTGTTGTTCAATACCAATTTTTGCAGCTTCTTTTTCTTCCTTATTCTTTTTAATCAGGTAATTCAAGCCATACAAACCACCGCCAATGAATAGTGCACCAAAAATGTAATCAATAGCAGAGCGTTTGCTTACTGCTGACTGAACAATTATTGGTTGTTGGGGTTGTAGGGTTTCCATCTTTTAATTTGTCTTTAATCGACTATAATAAATGCACGTAAGGTTTAGCTTTCTGAACAAAATTTGGTTTCTTTTTAGCCAAGCCAGCTAAGTAGATCAGATCATCATGTGGCAAGGATTTGATAATATCCGATGCAGCTTGCAGCTTTTCAGTGCATTTCAAATCGGTATCCGCGGTTACTGTAAATGTTACGGTTTTGGTAGCCATTGCTTTTTTTATTTTAAGGTTTTGGGGTAATCAAATCGGTCAATAGATCAGCATGTTCCTTGTTGATGCTTCCATCAGGCAAGCAGCAATAGGCACAGATGTTATAGAATGTGCTTAAATCCTCTGCATTTAATGATTTAGCAAATACATGTAGATTTTTTAATTGATCTATTTGTTCCGGCTCATAGCCATCGTATTCATTGGTAGTGGTTTCAGTAAAAGAAGCACTGTTATTTTCTACTTTATGTTGAACCGATGTAAACTGCTCATCATCCGAAATAAGCATTTGCTTCACTTCTTCAGGGCTTTTATTGGTAACAGCACTTAAATATTTTGGATTTTCAATTGCAAATTTTTTACCGATACCATATAGAATTCCGATTGCCAATTCCTGCATGGCAGGTGGCTTTTGTTTTGCATTTATCAGTTCGGCAGCACCGGATAGTTCCCCATCGGATTTTGCCAATTGTGCTTCCAAATCTTCAATATCATCATTCAACCCATCTATTTCTGCATCCTTTTTTTCGATTGCCCGCTCATGATCTCGTTTCAATTCCCTGATTTCGGATTGTTGTTTAAAATCGTTGAGCTGCCTTGCAAAATCAGCTTTTAGCAATTCTGTACTTTCAGCACTTCCGTTTGCTTTGTGCAGTTCCACAAACTTTGATTCCAGTTCTTTTATCTTTTCAGATTCCTGAGCATTGCCCAATTCAATGGCTTGGTTCTCTTTATCTTTTGCGCTTTCTTCAAAATAAATAGTGTAGGCCTCCGGGGTAGTGGTTTTTCTTTTTCCAACAAAAATTGAAATTTTCAAAGCTTGTGGTTTGCGTGTTGAAGCGATGGTTGTGATCTCTCGTTCAAACTCTTCTTTTCCGAATTTCATTTCACTTGGAATTTTTTCCCAACGCCCTTGTTTGAGAATTTCAATAATTCTAAAATGCTCCGGGTAACGAATTTTAGCTTTACTTGATGGATCACCTGGAGTGTCCTTATTTTTTCGTTTTTGTGATTGCAGTTTCGCATTTTCTGCTGCTGTATTCTTTACAGAATTTTCTAATCGTTCAGCAATAGTTGCCAGATCTGGAGCTACCTTGTAAAGCTCATCGGGTGTTTTTAGTTGAAGTGTACTCATTTTGCGTTATTTATTTTTTCTATGTTTTGTAAATAATGGTAAACTACTTTTTGTTTTTCTTCGATCAATGCAACTCTTGGAACTACCCTGATGAATTCATAATCAATAGGAAAGTTGACTGGATCAGTTTCTGTAAGTGTTATCATTCCGGTAAACTCCTGTAATCCGTAAAAATTAAATTTATTGTAGTCAGCTGCTTCTGTAAAAATATTCGTGTCGCTACGGATAATAAGACTTGGAGAAATGATGCTTGCAGCAACCAAATAATAATATTCATTACCTGCATTAATTTGATCTTCTTTCACCCGAATAGGCTCAAATGAAAAATCATCAAATCCCATTTCCTTCATTCGCTGTGATATATATGCTATAAGAAAACTGTCCATGATTAATCTGTCTTAACTATTTTTTTTCCGCGTAAAATAATTTTCACATAGAATGTCCCAACATAAATGTTATTCGTTTCTATGTACCCTTGAATGAATGTGCCATCTTGAACCTGCTCATTCAATCCTAAGAAATCCACCTTTTGTTTAGTCCCTGATCCTGCACCTTTTTCAGCTTCTATTATTATTGGATTACTTGCTTTATTGTTGAATGATAAAGAAATGGTAGCATTTGGAATTCCTCCCACCGATGGCTTTCTAATTGTTCCAATGTATCCTGTAATCAATACAAAATCTTTCGGGATTTTTTCGGATATTTTTGTGATTTTAGTACCCAATCCCGGTTCAATTGGAAATTCCAAAACGATGTATCTTGTTTTTAATACGTACATTATTTTACCGGATTTTTTAGCATCAAAACAATTTTAACAGTATATGGATAACCTTGTCCTGCCACTGATCCATCTTTGATAGATACATTTACACTTGAATTTTCGGCAGGCTCATCTATCTCCTTATCAAAGCGATCATTAGGTGCAACTCCATCCCCACAACTTATTATATAGGCATCATATCCCTGTGGATAAATCTCTTGTCCATTGATTTCAAACTTTTCAAACTCCAATGCTTTCATTGCAGTTGGATCAGCTGTTAGAGCAAGGATTCCAACTACTTTTTTGTAGTTCCTATCAGTTGTAAAACTCTTTGATGAAACAATTTCACCTGCGCCTTTTACTACAAGTGCCATGTTTTGGTATTTTACCGATCTGAAAATCATTTGTAAAAAAATTAATGTGGTACGTCTTTTTAAATTAAAAAAGGTTGCAATGGTGCATCAATACACCATTGCTTTTCCATCGTAAAAAAATAACGCTTATCAAAAGACAATGGAAACCTTTATTATTTTTAGAAAGGAATTACACTTGAACCATGTAGTTCAACACGAATCCAAGTATCTGGTGCAGCAATTTTAGCTAAGTCCATATTGAATTCAAGTTGTTGTTGTGGTTCAATCCATTTCGGACTTGACAAACGGAACATACCTGCCAACACATCGCTTTTATTGGTCGTATCAAAAACACTTAGACCAAACTCATTTGGCAATAAATATTTTGTACCCACTTTAAATTCTACCTGTCCGTTTACAATGGATTTTTCGGGAACTCCGAAAGAAACATCAACTCCCCCTTTTTCCGAAACACCACTTACCAATCGAACATGGGTTAAAAGGAAATAGTTGTCCTTATCCAACTTTCCGTTTGGCAAATTGGAAACACCAACACTTTTTAAGTCAGCGTTTGTAATCATTTTTACTGTGGTTGATGTACCTGCCGCTTTCACAATATAAAATACGGTATCAGCGAGCTGCAATCTTTTTCCAGCCAATCCATCACGAATAGGAGCAGGCAACATGCCTAATCTCATCATTGCCTCGTCACGTGATGAAAGGTTATGCCCACCGGCACTCATGCGGGTTTGAGTTAATTTTGATACTGCTGCACGTTTTTGAATCGGTGGCATTGCCCCGATAGCGCCTAAAAGCATATCTGTTTTTTCAGGACTTAAAAAGCCC
Organism: Bacteroidetes bacterium RIFCSPLOWO2_12_FULL_35_15; assembly: GCA_001769385.1. Taxonomy (GTDB): domain Bacteria; phylum Bacteroidota; class Bacteroidia; order 2-12-FULL-35-15; family 2-12-FULL-35-15; genus 2-12-FULL-35-15. Next base: position 50,058 of record MEPB01000072.1, read on the forward strand.
AAATCATCAACGCTTGTTAATAGTGCGTTTGCTTCTTCTGTTGTCATTTTTACTGGAATTAATTTTGTTTTTTGTGGCTTACTCTGTTCAAGGATTTTCAGCGACTTCCTTAATGCTTTTATTAAATGATGGTTGATGAACTTTCAGCATCCAGAGTGTCGCCCCAATTATTCGGGCCGCCCATTTCTTCGCTTCCATTCATTTCCTCCCGGCTTTTAGGTTGGTATTCAATATGGCGTTCAGCGGAGTTTAAGTTTGGGTTAAACTTATTTTCTTCAAGCATCTTCGCCATGTCATGTGCCTGATGCTTGTAATAATTTGCTTCCAAAACAGCTCTGCCATTTCTCATATCTACACGACCTAAACCGTCAACAAGGCTTTTACCTGTAACCGCTTTAACTCCTGCGATCAAGCCACCGCCTGCAACACCATAGCCTAATCCATTAGCAAACTGCATGGCAATACCTGTTTTTTTGTGAGTGAATGCCACAGCGGTTGCACCGACTGCCACAAGGATTATTGGTTTTACAATTTTTTTGATGCTGAATTTTCCGGTTCCATCATCTTCCGGAGTTTGCAGAAATGGAATCTTTTCCATGAGATTAATTGCGATTGATGCAGCAACCAAACCACCAAGAACGCCTGATGGTTTTGCGATTTGCTCAGTCAATCCTTTTTTAGCTGCTTTTAATTTTTCAGCTCCTTTAAGTCCTGCTTTGCTTTTCGGCTTAGCTTCCTTATGTGGTTTGGTTGATTTTTTTGCCATTGTTTTTTATGCGTAATTATTTACCGCGCCCGGATTGGTTTACTTTTTTAATAGTTAATAGCGAATAGTAAATTTTATTTGAGTACCACTCGCAATACATGACTGCCACTTGGCAACATGGCTTTTGCTCGTTTTACTTTTTGCCCTTTGCGGTACACTGCCACTTTTCCTAAACCGTTTAATGCAACTTTAGCCTTTGGTTTTGAACCCATGCCAATTGCTCTTCGTGCTGCCGGAGAAACAGCCAATGTGATTACCGCACCAATGGCGATAACTCCTATTGCTACCGGAACCGGATTTGCTTTTATAAAATCCATTGCCTTTGTCATGATTCCTTCCTCACTTGTACCGGAGCTTCCGCCACCTGCTTCTATGTAAGCTTCTTTGCCGGCTTCAATTGCTTCAGCCGGAGTTTTGCCTTTTTTTATTGCATCTTCTCGTGCTTCGGTTGATTTTTGCAAAGCCAGGGCTTCCACATTTTCTGCTGCTGCACCCGGACTGGCTGCTTCATTTTGTTGGTCAGTCATTATTTCAGAACCATCGGGAACAGCTTCTCCCTTGTTTTTCTTTTTGGAGAAAAAGCTCATAATTGCTGCAACAAACTTTTTGAATCCGCCACTTTTTTTATCCTTTGCATCTTCTTCTGTTACTTCCGGTGATTCTACCGGAGCATCTTCGCTTTTTGGTGTGTCAGTAGCAGTAGTATCCGGTTCATAGGAGGATGGATCTGTTGATTCGGGTGCTTCATCCGCTTCGCCCAAACCATTTACAGTTCTTGCTTTTGAGTATTTAATTTGGGTTTGTTTAGTTACAGCTGCATCGTGTTCTTTTTGAGCTGTTGCATAACTTTTATTATTCATTCCGGCAGTTGCCATTTTTGAAGCTGCTGCAATCAAAGTTCCGGCTGCTGAAACAATTAATGCGGCTGATGAAATAGGTTCCCCAAGTGCTATTCCTAATCCTGATAGCTTTTTCTTTGCGCGGCCTTTTTTGATGTATTTCTCAAGTTTTGATGCTTTACCACCAATACCAATGAATATTTTTTCAGCTGCTTCTCTTCCTTTTTTAGAAAGTTCCCAAGCTGCTTTGGTGATACCCATTTTGTTTGCTTCCTCTAAAGTGAAGTAGGAGGGAAGTAACCTTTGTGCCCATTGAAACAAATTGGTTTCCATCGCTAACAGAAAACCTGCACGCATTGCCAATGTCAATGGATTGGAGAGAATCAGGAATTTTTTGATAACTGCACCAACTTTTTTTACAACCTCTTTCGTTTTTGCAATTATTTTTTTTGCAGCAATGGTTGTCTTTTTTTGAAAGGCATCTACTTTTGCAACTATTCTTTCTCCGGCTTTCCCACCAACTTTTACAACAATCTTTTTGTTGATCGTATCAACTTTCTTTGCAACAGTTTTTATTACTGACACAACTTTTTTATTGACCGTTTTTACAGCCTTTACAGCTTTTTTTACATTAGAGAAAAACTTTTTTCCTGCTTTTTTTGATTTTGCTTTACCCAAACCTTGCAGCTCATCAATGAATCCATTAAAATCTCCATGCAGCTCATCAAAATCACCAGCTAACTCTTCCATATCCCCTAAGTCGCCTAATTCACTGAGATCACCAAATAACTTATCTTCATCGGAAGCAAAACCCATTTCAATTTCTTCAGTGCCATCCATTCCGTTTAAGGCTCCGTTTTTTTCATTTAGCTGATTCCAACGTTCTTCCTCTTGTTCAAGTAATTCAAGTGCTGCATCTCTTTCAGGAGTATTCCATTTTGAGATGGCATGGTCAAGCATTTTTAAATGCGCGGTAGCTCCACCTGCTACTTTCACAGAATCAGGGTCTTTACGGATTATATCTCGTGTAAGGACAAGGTGATCGTGGATTGCCCGGAGCATTGGGCTGTTTTCTTCCTCAACTGTGCCTAATTCAATACCGTTAAAATGTACCCCATTGAGTAAATCATCTTTGTCTTGGGCAGTGTTAATGGTTGTTTCGCCTACTTCTCCTAAGCGTGCAAGAGGGATTCCTCCTAAAAATGTTTTGGGTGAGTTCATCGTATGGTCAAATTTGTCGGTGTATGTTTTTTCTTCGTTGAATTCGTTCAGCACACAATCAATTACATAGTAGCGTTTGCTATCATTGGGGACAGGGACAACAACGTAAACATGCTGCCAACCTGCATTGTACTTTGTTATGCGAAACTTGAAATTGATTCCTAAATTCATCAGGCAAGAGCCAACTGCAATGCTGAAGCAATCGCAATCAATTCCGGCTTGTGGTTCGGTTTTGGGATTTCGGGATAGTATTTGTCCATCGTGCCAAGCTCTGCGCGGTCTGCGTAATTCTTCTACGCCATCTTTATCCAGCTTGTATTGGCAGTGGTTAAACCAAAAATAGAATACGTTTTTTAGGGTTTCCGGTAAGGTTTTCCCTTTAAGTAGAGGAACAAGTTTTACTGTATCTTCAAGGGTTTCACGACAATACTTATCCATGTCCTGAACAGTGCGATGTACATTGCCATTATTGGTAACTATATCGTAAGTACCTTGTGCTTTAGGAATGTATTTATCGTACCGACTGCCATCTTTCAATGTCCGTCTGTATTCGGCAACCAAACCTAAAAATGCAATGGGGTTATATTGATTTGGCTCGCTCATAGGTTTACAATTTTTTGAACCGGAATAGTTAAACCCATTGTATCGAGCGTAGCATCAACAATTACTTGCTGTGTAGCTTTTTCTCCGCGAATGCGGTCAATGATGTATTGAAGAAAATTTGGTATTAATGCTGCTGCATTTAAGATGCGTATTTCAACATCATGCTTTAAATCCGTTGAAGATTTTGCGCGGATATTTGTTTCTGTATCTGCCGGAATCTCCGTATTGGCGAGCTTTGAAATTGTTCCATTCGCTTTTTTTACTGAAACCTTTATGTATGGTTTACTGATTACTAAATCCTGATCGGTTGGATTGTTAAGCTTTAAATCAATCGTGTAGATCAATGAGGTTGGTACACCAATTGGATTTTTCTTTACTTCTTTTAATGTGAAACCATTAATATCATAATCTAATTTATCGGCTGTGTTAGCAGATTTGGTGGCTTTTACAGCACCATACATAACAAATGAGATTACTCCAACGATACTGGTGATTACCACTACTTTTTTAACATTACTCATCTTTCCCTCCTTTGCTTTTGCGCTTTTTCAACCAGTTTAGAGTTAGATCACCGCCAACTTTTACTGCAAATGCTATGATTCCACCAACAGCGGAGCGCAATAGAAATTCGTAGATTTCAGGAGTTTGGAAAGTGGAAATAACATTGGCAGTAACCGAGATCTCCGGGCTTTGAGAGATGGAAGCGAGGCAACCTAATACTATTGCAATTAAATTGCTTACAGTGTTCAAATACATATTCGGGTGCTGTATAGAAAACATTTCTTGTTTTATTTTCAGCAAAGATTATTCGGATAAAATAGGGGGGAGGCATGTAATTGGCAGCTTTCAGAGGTGTCGGATAATTTTGATAAGGTTCGGATAACTTTGATAATCTTTGGCAGATATTCAATGGTATTTTAATAACAAAAACAAAAAAAACGGTTGGGGATTTCCGAACCGTTTTTTTAATGATGGATATTTGATATTAATTGACTTGACCTTCCTGATCCTTTTTAATTAAAAGCTTGTAGTTTTTTCCTGATGAGTTAAGAATGGATCGCTCCCAATCATCATTTTCTTTTTCTGTTCTCTCCCGGATAATATAGTCCGGGTTCTTATCCAGCTCCAACAAAGATTGTTCGCCATGAAAAGCGTAGTAAACACTAGCTTTTATTAGCTTCTTATTTGTTTTTGCACTAAAGATATTCATACCCTGATAGTGCCTGTTAAATTCAAAATAGCTTAATGTTGTCATGTTTTTTTAGTATAAATATTGGTTAGTATTATTTTTAATTGCCATTACCTTCAATATGTTCAATGATTAATTTTACTTGTTTTGGTAAGAGGTTTTGGTATCGGTTTTTGATTGTCATTTTGTCTAGTTTCCTTTTTATTGGTGATATACAAGCTGTAAAATCTTCATAGCTCATTTTGTAATGCTCTCGCATGGATTTGAATGATTGCCCGGTTAATTCTAATTCTTTTGCCATTTTTTTATATATCAGAAAATTTGTTTGTCTTTTTTTGACAAATGTTATTCTAATAAAATAGGGGGGAGGCAAGTATTCGGAAGTATTCAGAAGTATTGGCTAATTTTCAAAGGTATTCGGCAACTTTCTGATGTATTGGCAAATTTTAATCAGAGTGAAAAATCTAAGTAATCTATTTTTTGTATTTTTACACAACCAAAAATTATATACGAAACAGCAAAGTAATTTATAAAATAGCTTTTAATAGCTGCCTCTTAGTCCACGAAACCGCGAATTTCAAACTAACCTAAAGATGCAGCCCGATTCCCTTATATGGGTGCGGGCTGTCTTGCTTTAGGTTAGGGTGCTTCGCGGTACCTGTGGACTTAGACAAGTTCAGTTACCGCACCCACCATTTTTTAGGTGGGTTTTAAACCCTAAAAAATGACTCCAACCAACCCCACTTTCAAGTGTAATTCTGTGATGCTTATTGACGACAACACTATTGATAATTTCATTAACGAACGGATTATAAGGAATCAATTTTTTTCTGATAATATTTTGGTGCATACAAACGTAAGCAGTGCTTTGGAATATTTTGCAAATATTAAAAAGATGAAAAACATTTCCCCTGTACTTATTCCCGATTATATTTTTTTAGATATAAATATGCCTTTGATGGATGGATGGGGATTTTTGCAAGGCTTTGAGAAATTAAACTTGCCTTTTGATTGCAAAATCATTGTGCTTACTGCCTCTGTAAACCCAGCAGATGAAGGGAAAGCAAAATCGTATAAAAATGTTGTTGGATTTTTCAGTAAGCCTCTTTCAGATGCTGTGTTGGAATTGCTATAAATAATTGAGGTCTGAAAAATTTAATATATATTTGCTTCGTTAATCATCCCCAAAAATTAACAAGAATATTTTGCTTTTCATTTAGCAAAATCATTTTGTGCATTTAATCGGCAGTGATCTTCCGGTTAAATTTTTACATCCCCAAATTATGAAACGGTTTTTTAAGAAAAAATCAGATAATAAGTATGGATTGGTATTACTGGATGTTGTAATCCTGTTAATTATTTTAATACTAATAGGGTTAATTCTTTATGCTATTGATATATTTTGGGGTGTGTAAAAATGCAAAAATTGGGATTAGCTAAAAACATTTGATCAGTTTGCAAAAAGTGAACCTGAATCAGAAAAAATAACTCACCGATCAAATCAATAACATAAGCAAAAAAAAATCATCCCTCCCAAGCAAATAATTTTCTTATCTTCGCAGCGATGAAACGATTTTTTTCTATAATAGTATTAATCGGATTTCTCAGTTCGACCACAGAGTTACACGAGTTATTTAAACTACCCCATGTCGTATATCATTTCTTTGAGCATCGTTCAGAGCATCCCGATGTTTCATTAGCTCAGTTTCTACAAATTCATTTTTCACAAGAGCACAGCAATCATAAAGGCGATAATCACAATAAAGGTTGTTTACCTTTTCAGGGAGAACACAATCACCCAATACAATTGTTGCAATTTTACGCTAATAATTATTCTGACTTTAGATTAATTCCACAAAGCAGTTCTGTAAAGAATCAATATTTTAGTCAGTCATTTTCTCCTTCTGCTTATCTTGCTAATATCTGGCAACCACCTAAAGTTTAAATCTGTTCTTTTATGTAATTCTCTAATTAAGGCATAATTGCCTTTGAGTTATTACGCCTTTTCTATTACCTACGCGCATAGATAATAGAAAAGGCCCTTTCACCAGATTTAATAAGAAAACCAAAAAGAAATAAAAAAATCTCGTAATAAGCCATTAATAAAGCTGTTCTCCGAATAATTGGAGGTTATCATCTGTATCATTTTATTGATGCAGATGCTCAAAGAATATGGCATTACTATCATCATATAACAAAATAATACTATGCTCAATAAAATAATTACGTTCTCTATAAAGAACAAACTCATAATAGGGCTATTCGTTTTAGTCCTCATTGGTTACGGGCTTTACCAAATCACAAAACTGCCGATTGATGCCGTGCCAGACATCACCGACAATCAGGTGCAGGTAATCACGGTTGCACCTTCACTTGGCGCACCTGACATAGAACGTCTCATCACTTTTCCCATTGAACAGGCCAATAGCAACATTCCGGGGCTGAAAGAAATTCGCAGTTTCTCACGGTTCGGTTTGTCGTTAATCACAATTGTATTTGATGATGATATAGATGTCTATTGGGCAAGGCAACAAGTAACGGAACGATTGAAGTTAGCACAAGAGCAAATCCCAAAAGGACTTGGTTCACCTGAGTTAGCCCCGGTTACAACGGGCTTAGGAGAAATTTATCAGTATGTAATCCGTGCAAAACACGGCTACGAAACAAAATATGATGCCACCGAATTGCGGACAATTCAGGACTGGATTGTTCGCAGACAATTGTTGGGCGTGAAAGGTGTTGCCGATGTAAGCAGCTTTGGCGGAAAGTTGAAGCAGTTTGAAATAGCCATTGATGCGAACAAATTAAAATCATTCAGTATCTCGATTAATGATGTGTTCACTGCGCTGGAAAACAACAATGAAAACACAGGGGGGGCATACATTGAAAAGAAGTCAACAGTCCTTTATATCCGCAGCGAAGGCTTGATCGGAACAATAGATGATATAAAAAGTATCGTTGTAAAAAATACAAGCAACGGAACGCCACTTTTAATAAACGATGTAGCCGAAGTGAGAATAGGAAGTGCTGTTCGATACGGTGCAATGTCATACAACGATGAAGGCGAAGCGGCAGGTGCAGTAGTGATGATGCTGAAAGGAGGTAACAGCAGTGAAGTAATAGAAAATGTAAAAGAACGCATCAAACAAATTGAAAAAACTTTGCCGGAAGGTGTGGAAATAGAACCATTTCTTGACCGAACAAAAATGGTGAACAACGCAATAGGCACAGTTTTAAAAAATTTAATGGAAGGGGCATTGATTGTGATTTTCATACTGGTTTTATTCTTAGGAAATTTTAGAGCAGGTATTTTAGTTGCCTCGGTAATCCCTCTCTCCATGCTGTTTGCTGTGATTATGATGAATATCTTTGGTGTTAGCGGAAACCTCATGAGTTTAGGCGCTTTAGATTTCGGTTTGATAGTAGATGGTGCAGTAATTATTGTAGAAGCTGTGATGCATAGTTTAATTCATGGTAAAACTTTAGGAAGTATTGCAAGAATAAATCAAAAGGAAATGGACGACACCGTAAATCAATCTTCAAGTAAAATGATGAGCAGTGCGGTATTCGGGCAAATAATTATTCTCATTGTGTATCTTCCAATTTTTACGCTTGAAGGAATTGAAGGAAAAATGTTTAAGCCAATGGCTCAAACCGTTGTATTTGCACTGTTGGGTGCATTCATTCTTTCACTCACTTACATTCCGATGATGAGTGCTTTCTTTCTTAACAAAAACATTTCTCACAAAAAAAATATAAGTGATAAAATGATGGACATCTTTATAAATATTCATCAAAAATATCTTTCTAAAATTTTGAACTTCCCAAAAACTACTATCGGAATTGCCTTTGGATTATTGCTAATTGCCGGAATTGTTTTCTCAAAAATGGGAGGAGAGTTCATTCCAGAATTACCGGAAGGAGATTTTGCCGTTGAAACAAGAGTGTTAACGGGTAGCAATATAAACACTACAGTTGACGCTTGTTTGAAAGCGGCTCACATACTGAAAAAGAAATTTCCAGAAGTGGAAAAAGTAATTGGTAAAGTGGGAAGCGGTGAAATCCCAACCGACCCAATGCCAATGGAAGCAGCCGATTTAATGATAATTTTGAAAGACAAATCCGAATGGACATCAGCCGAAACCTGGGATGAACTTTCCGAGAAAATGAGTGAAGCGTTAAAAGATGTTCCCGGAGTTACATACAGTTTTCAATATCCTGTTGCCATGCGTTTCAATGAATTGATGACGGGGGCAAAACAAGATGTTGTGTGTAAAATATTTGGAGAAAATTTAGATACACTTTCAAAATATTCAAAATTATTAGGCCATGTAGCAGAGAAAATAAACGGTGCTCAAAATGTGTATGTAGAACCGATAGACGGACTTCCACAACTCATTATTCATTACAAACGAAACATCATTGCTCAATACGGTCTAAATATTTCCGACATTAACAGAGTAGTGAACACTTCACTTGCAGGGCAAAGCAGCGGATTGGTATTTGAAGATGAAAAGCGTTTTGATTTGGTCGTTCGCCTTGCAGGAGAGAACCGACAAAATTTAGAAGATGTGCAAAATCTTTTAATCCCTACTTCGCAAGGAACACAAATTCCATTGTATCAGGTTGCCGATGTTTCGATTCAGGAAAGTGTAAATCAAATTCAACGGCAAGATGCAAAGCGGAGAATTATTGTCGGCTTCAATGTTAGTGGTAGAGATGTACAGACTATTGTAAAAGATTTGCAAATTCAAATTGAAAAACAAATAAAATTTCCTTCGGGCTACTATGTTACTTATGGTGGAGCATTTGAAAATTTAATTGCTGCAAAAAAACGATTATCAATAGCAGTTCCTCTATCTTTATTGTTGATATTTCTTTTTCTCTTTTTTGCTTTTGGTTCTATCAAGCAGGGATTGCTTATTTATTCGGCTATTCCACTTTCTGCAATAGGTGGAATTTTATTTTTAGCTATGAGAGGAATGCCTTTTAGCATCAGTGCAGGAATTGGTTTTATTGCTTTGTTTGGTGTGGCGGTGTTGAATGGAATTGTTTTGATTGCAGAGTTCAACCGAATAAAAAATGAAGGCGAAACCGATACAAAACAAATTGTTTTGCAAGGAACAAAACACCGTTTGAGACCAGTGCTTATGACTGCCTTTGTTGCATCGCTTGGTTTTTTACCAATGGCATTAAGCCACGGTTCTGGTGCAGAAGTGCAAAGACCTTTAGCAACTGTAGTAATCGGTGGTTTGCTGATAGCAACTTTCCTTACACTTTTCGTTTTGCCCGTGTTGTATATTCTTTTTGAAAAAGGCTTTTCGCTAAAAAGGAAAAAGGAAAGTGCAATCACAGCAATTTCAATATTGTTGCTCACATTCTTTTCTTTTCAAAATGCAAATGCACAATCGCCAATCACTTTGCAAAGTGCCATTGACACAGCATTGAAAAATAATCTGACAATAAAGAATGAAAAACTAAACGCAGAATATCAGAAGAAGTTGAAATCCGCAGCCGTTGACATTCCTCAAACAAATTTCACAGGCGAATACGGACAAATCAACTCTTTTTACAAAGACACGAAGTTTGGAATTTCACAAGGAATCAGTTTTCCAACTGTTTACTCAAAACAAAAATCATTGCAAAACGAAAATTATAAAAGCAGTGTATTGAATATTGCAGTAGAGGAAGCCGAACTGAAAAAGCAAGTGAGTGATATTTTTTACCTGTTGGTTTATTTACAGCAAAAACAAGAAATTCTTTTGCAGAATGATAGTGTGTATGCTTCATTTTTAGAAAAAGAAAACTTGCGTTTTGCCAAAGGCGAAAGTAATGTGCTAGAAAAAACAACAGCCGAAACACAACGTGGACAAATAGCTATTCAGTTAAACGAACTGAAAAATGATATTGAAATACTACAACTGCAATTTCAATTGTTGCTCAACACAATAACTGTTTTCACACCATCAGCAGAGAATCCGAAAATGTTCTTCACAGCATCGCTTGACACTTCTGTAATCTATAATCATCCACAGATTAAAGTTTTGGAGCAGCATAAACAAATTTCATTAGTAAAAAAGCAATTGGAAAAATCAAAACTACTTCCCGAATTAAACTTTGGTTACAACAACCAAAGCATTCAGGGAACAGGAGCAAATGATGTTGTGTATCCAAAAGCATATCGTTTCAGTTCCATTCAGTTTGGAATAGGTGTTCCTTTATTTTTCTTTTCTCAAAGAGGGAAAATAAACTCTGCTAAAGTGCATCAACTGATTTCAGAAAACAACTATCAGTTGGGTTTGCAAACGTTAAAAACAGAATATCAATCTGCGTTCAAGCAATACCAAACACAATTACAAACTGTAAAATATTTTGAGGATACTGCCTTGCAAAATGCGAGCATCATTACCAAAACCGCCAACCAGCAATTTATAAATGGCGACATCAATTACCTGGAATGGACAATGCTAATCAACAATGTAGTAAGCATTAAAAGTAATTATGCTGATGCAGTCAAAAATCTTAATCAATCAATTAATCATCTCAATTACTTAACTTCTAAATAAATTTCAATTATGACAAAATATATTATTATATCAATAGCGTTTGCAGTCCTCACATCGTGCGGAAGCAAAGAAAGTGAAACGGAAGCTACCTCAGAAACACCAAACGAGAACATGGTTGAACTCACCGATGCTCAACTCAATCATTCTGAAATCAAAACAGGAAAAATTGAGCAACGCAGTATTTCATCACTCTTAAAGGTGAACGGCAAAATTGAAGTGCCGCCTCAAAACTTAGTGTCAGTCAGCGTTCCTATGGGTGGCTATCTAAAATCAACAAAATTGCTTGAAGGTATGCACGTCAGCAAAGGCGAAGTAATTGCCACAATGGAAGATCAGCAATACATTCAACTACAACAAGATTACCTAACGGCAAAAGCACACTTTACTTCCATTGAAGCTGAATACATCCGTCAAAAAGATTTGAACCAAAGCAAAGCAAGCAGCGACAAAGTTTTTCAGCAGGCACAAACTGAATACATCTCTCAAAAGGTGTTGGTAAAATCATTGAGTGAAAAATTAAAGCTCATTGGTATCAATCCCGACAACCTCAATGAAAATTCCATTTCTCGAAGCATCAACATAACTTCACCCATTGACGGTTTTGTTTCGCAAGTAAAACAAAACATTGGGAAATATGCAACACCAACCGATGTATTGTTTGAATTAGTAAACCCTGCCGACATTCATTTGAGCTTAACCGTTTTTGAAAAAGATTTAGATAAACTATTTATCGGGCAAAAAATTGTTGCTTACAACAATAATCAAACGAGCATAAAATATAGCTGCGAAATAATTCTAATCAGTAAAGATATTTCAGCCGAAAGAACTGTTCTTGTTCACTGCCATTTTGAAAAATATGACAAATCCTTAATCCCCGGAATGTATATGAATGCAGAAGTGGAAGTAGCCACCAATAAAGCATTTGTAATTCCAAACGATGGCTTGGTTCGCTTTGAAGGCAAACAATATGTTTTCATTGAAACCGAAAACAAAAAATACCTGATGCAAGAAGTAACCACACAAAACAACGAAATGGGTTTTACTCAAATTACCTTTGCCGATAGCACCGATATGCGTAACAAAACGTTTGTAACACAAGGAGCATACACTCTTTTAATGAAAATGAAAAACACAGAGGAGGAAGAATAGAAATTTATGGGTGGAGGCTTGTTTTTTTTTAGTTTTCGACAAGAAACTTTTTTCATTGCCAAGTTCTCTCCCCCGCTAAATTCCCTAATTACTCTATAAGTTCAACATAACCTAACAAGAAAAATTTGGTAGTCTAATTAATAGTTCATACTTTTGTGAACTATTAAACACTTAAACAATGAATGGGAAGAAAATTTTTGAATTACACGCTGATGTTTGCAAGGCATTAGGACATCCTTTGCGAATTGAAGTTATTGACTTGCTACAAAAAAAAGAGCTTTGTTTTTCTGATATTCTTGAAGTAACTGGCGGATTAAAATCCAATTTATCGCAACACCTTACGGTAATGACAAAAAAAGGCATCCTAAAAATGAGACGGGAAGGGCAATGCAATTATTATTCACTTTCTTCTAAAAAGGTTGCTCAGGCTTGCCGACTAATGCGTGAAGTTCTAATAGAAAGTCTAAAAAAGCAAAATGCAATTCTTGAAAAAATGTAATCTTCAAAAAATATGGGCAAAACAATTGTAATATTAGGTGGCGGATGGGGCGGTTTGACCGCTGCCCATGCACTGCGTGCAATGCTTCCTGATTACCGTATTGCGGTGATCGAAAAAAGACAATCATTTGTTTTCTATCCTTCATTTATCCGAGCCATTATCGGGGAAAAAACAGA
>MEPB01000073.1 GCA_001769385.1 Bacteroidetes bacterium RIFCSPLOWO2_12_FULL_35_15
AGGAGAAGAAAAAATATTTGAACTCTTCCTCTATAATGCACTACTAACAAACAAAGTTAAACCAATTGCTACCTGTTAATATGACATTGCCCTTACAAGGAGGCTCTGAAATATTTGGTAAAACCGCTTTTGGAAGATGCCTTCTCTAATTTGGATGAGGCTTTCCGTTTAAAGTTAGCCGTGTTTGAATTGATGATCCGTTTTGAGTTGAAAGATTTTGATTATTTAGAACATAAAACAGAACGAATAAAAAAAGAATTTAAAAATATCCTTAAGCTCCCGGAGTATAAAAAACAAGTGCTGATGATAAATGTAATCAGCAAAATGATCTTTTCAGATAATTATAAAAAGGAAAAATCAATAGTAAATCTGATCAATGAGGTTTTAAGATTATCAGAAGCATCTGATTCCGGGGATGCGGATATTGTTAATTATCCCGATTGGTTAAAAAGTAAGCTAAACTAAAAAGCAAGATTTCTTTATTTTAAGAAATCTTGCTTTTTCAATTCGCAAAAAGCGCTATTGAACAATTATCTTTTTTGTAAAGATTTGGTTGTTTTGTTTCAGTTGAAGAAAGTAGATCCCCTTTGATAATCCTTCAGCAGACCAATAAATAGTATGTTTGCCTTTAGAATTTGTTCCTTTTTCAATAACAGAAATTTTATTTCCCAAAAGGTCTAAAACAAGTAACTCTATTTCATTTGAAGAGTTGATAAAATAATTAATAGTTGTTCCTTTAGTTAATGGGTTCGGATAGTTTGACAGATAATTATTTCTAGCAGTTAATTCTTCTATGCCTACTCCGGCTATTGTTACTGAATCACAAAATGTTTGTGTGCAAGCCTGTTGATTAGTCATGGTAAGGCATACATAATAGGTTCCATTGATCGCATAGGTATGAGAACCAAGCAAAAGAGTTCCTGTTCCGCCATCTCCGTAATCCCAGGCATAAGTATTCAGTAAATTGAATGGGGTTGGCGTAAAAGTTGCCGCTCCAATATTAGTTGTGTAAGTAAATGTCGGGAAACATGCTGTATCAATTGTAACAATTACCGAATCGCAAAAAATACTACTGCAACTTGTTGCCGAATCGTAAGTTGTTAAACATACGTAATATGCGCCGGGGATAGTATAGGTGTAATTTGTGATCAATCCTGTTCCGGTACCTATTCCATCACCAAAATCCCAGACATAATTAAAATTAAAGTTAAAAGGTTGTGCGGTAAAAACAGTTAAGCCACCGGTTCCATTTGAAATAAAAGTGGAATTGCAAGTTGGAACAGGAGGATTGATAATTACAACCACCGTGTCGCAAATTGTTGATGTACACAAACCACCTGTATCAGCCACCGTTAAACATACATAATAAGTCCCTGCTGTGTCATAAGTATGAACAATATTCGCATTACTTCCGGAGGTGGTGTCACCAAAATCCCAATCAAAAATCAGGTTCCCTGAAGAGGGTGTTGCCTGAAATGTGGTATTTCCGTTTGCAGTATCCACCGTTGATGTGAAAGAAATTGTCATCGGACTATTTGCAAGGACAGCAGCTGTATAGGTATTGGTACAAAATGCGGATGTTACAATTGTTAGAGACACATTAAATGTTCCGCAGGTTAAATACGTATGTGTTGGATTTTGTTGTGTTGACGGGGCTGTAAGATCCCCGAAATTCCAGATCCAGGTACTGATGCTTCCGCTGGTTACAATGGATGAATCCGAAAAATTGAATGTGTTTCCGGTATTTGTATAACCAAAGTTAGCGGTACATGTCTGTGCATTTACATCGTGTGTTATTAAAAAAATGGCACAAAATGAAAGCATAATTGAAAAGTAATTTTTTTTCATGGTTGGGTGTTTTAGTTTATCATAACAAAAATAAAAAAATTAATGGATTGACAATACCAATAATCCTAAATTTGTAATAGTAATAATTTAGATATGGTTAGTAAAATCTATTGTAACAGCTTAACTCAATATTCAAGATACAAAACACGAGTGGTAACTATTGGCGATGTGCCTATGGGTGGAGAAAATCCTGTTCGCATACAATCAATGACCACAACCGATACAATGGATACGCTGGCTACGGTACAACAAAGCATCCGGATGATCGAAGCGGGTTGTGAGTATGTCCGGATTACTGCTCCGAGTATAAAAGAAGCACAGAATTTAGAGAATATAAAAAAAGAATTACTCAAAAGAGGATATAAAACTCCATTAATTGCGGATATACATTTTACTCCGAATGCTGCCGAACTTGCCGCCCGAATCGTTGAAAAAGTTCGTGTGAACCCTGGAAATTATGCGGATAAGAAAAAGTTTGAATCAATTGATTATTCAGGGAATGATTATGAAAAAGAATTAGAGCGTATTCGTGAACGATTTACCCCTCTTGTAAAAATTTGTAAAGAATATGGAACCGCTATGCGGATCGGGACCAATCATGGTTCATTAAGTGATCGTATTTTAAGCCGTTATGGCGATACTCCGCTGGGAATGGTAGAAAGTGCGTTGGAATTTTTACGCATCTGCGAAGACAATAATTATTTCAATATTGTTCTTTCCATGAAAGCAAGCAATACACAAGTGATGGTGCAGGCATATCGTTTGTTGATCATTACCATGCAAAAATACAATATGAATTACCCATTGCATCTTGGAGTAACTGAAGCTGGTGAAGGTGAAGATGGACGAATCAAATCTGCTGTCGGAATTGGAACATTACTGGAAGATGGCATTGGCGACACCATTCGTGTTTCATTAACAGAAGATCCAGAATTTGAAATTCCGGTTGCAAAAAATATTGTTGAACGCTATTCAAATAGAAATCCGCACAAACCTATCCCTGAAATTATTAAACTTCCATATTCTCCTTACGATTACAAACGAAGAGAAACCAAAGAGGTATTAAATTTCGGTGGACATAATGTTCCCCGTGTTATTGCAGATTTTAGTAAAAAACAAAACATTACTCCTGCAACTTTTTTTGCGGCAGGTTATAATTATTCTGTACCAACAGATAAATGGAATTTAACAGATCAGGCTTGTGATTATGTTTTTGTCGGGGATAACAATATAAATTTTCAAATACCGGGAACACTCGGATTAATATACAATGCTGAAGCCTGGAGTCATCTTGAAAACAAAACAAGATGCTATCCTTTGTTCAATCTGGAGGAATACATTCAATCTCAGAAAAAGTCAGAAATATTAAATTTTGTTAGTGTAACTATTAATGAAATACTTCAGCTTTCCAACTTTTCAACTTTCCAACTTTCCAACTCTTTAGTTTTCGTTTTAGAAACAGATAACAAACATGGAATGGCGGAACAACGAAGAGCATTTATGGAGCTGATGCAAGGGGATCTTAAAATTCCGGTTATCATCAAAAGAAGTTATCAAAACATATCTGAAGAAAAATTTCAATTACATGTCTCAACCGATATCGGAGCATTATTTTTAGATGGTTTTGGTGATGGCATTTGGATCGAACAAACGAATTGTACTTCGCCAAAAAATGTGAATTCAACTGCATTTGGAATTTTGCAGGCAACACGAACCCGTATTTCAAAAACAGAATATATTTCTTGTCCATCCTGTGGCAGAACATTATTTGATCTGCAGGAAACCACCGCAAAAATTCGTTTACGAACAGATCATTTAAAAGGGATAAAAATCGGGATCATGGGTTGTATTGTGAATGGACCAGGCGAAATGGCTGATGCGGATTATGGTTATGTAGGAACCGGAATTGGGAAAATTACATTATATAAAGGACGGGAAGTCGTAGAGAGAAATATCAATTCCGAAAATGCTGTTGATGCATTAATTGACTTGATAAAAAAATATGGCGATTGGGTGGAGAAAGAATAATTTGTAAGCAATATTTATTAAATTTGTTTGATAAACTAAAATACATCCCCATGAAAAAAATCTTTACTCTGTTTTCTATTTTTGTTTTTTCTAATACAGTTATTTTTGCTCAGGCTACACCCAATCCGGGATTTGAAAGCTGGACACACGTTGCAGCAAGTTTTCCTGCTCCTGCCTACGATACTCCTGATAATTGGAACACTCTCAATTCTACAACAGCAGGCTTAGGACAAATAACTTGTGTTAAAGGGTCTGTAGCAGGTGAGTTTCATTCAGGTGCTGCTGCCATAAAACTAATTACAAAATCTATCCTCGGGCAGGTAGCAAATGGAATAGCAACAACAGGAACAATCAACACAACTTCCCAAACAATCGGAGGAGGAATCCCTTATACTTTAAGACCGGATAGTCTTGTTGGGTATTATAAATATACACCTGTAACAGGAGATAATGGTTTTGCTGAAATTCAATTACTGGGAGCGGGTGGTGATACGGATACGATCGGATATGTGCGTTTTGTAACGCCTGCAACAACTGTTGGAACATATACAAGGTTTTCGAAAGCAATTGTTTATCGTTCTGTTAATCCTGTTGTAAAATCGATCTGGATTTTATCTTCAAGTAAGGATGCGGTTACTCACTTTGCAAACAGCACCGCTTATTTTGATGATCTTAATCTTGCTTTTACTTCTTCTGCAGGCATTACCGAACAGGCACAATTACAATTAACCGTTGGACCAAATCCTTCAAATGGTATATTTTTAATCACCAATACGTTAATTAAAAAAGGTGTTTTTGTTTTATATGACGTAACCGGGCGAAAAGTTGCTGAGAAGAATTTAGAAGGAACTTCTACCGTTGTTGATTTAAATGGATTCCCTTTAGGATTATATATCTATGCCATTCGGGATGAAAAAAACAAGGTAATTAAAACGGATAAAGTTATTATTCAAAAATAATTTTGACTTCTATAGAAAAACGGTTCATTTAACTTTTGTTAAAAGGACTTTTTTTTTATTATAATCCTTGCTTGCTTATAAACCTTTCCAATTATTTTAAAAATTACCACGTTGAAAAAAAATCTTTATAAGATACTTTTTACATTTTTTATTTTTTCTTCTGCTTTTCTTCCTGCCCAGGAGTATGGAATTCTTAAGGGTGAAATAATGGATGCATTTACAAAAGAGGCTATTGTGGGTGCGGCCATTTATGATGCAAATGATATTACTCGGGGAGTTATTAGTGATGTAAATGGAAATTACGAATTAAGGTTAAACCTTGGGAAGCATAAAATGATCTGTTCTTTTGTTGGTATGAAAGCAGATACGTTTTCTGTTTATATCGATTCAATGAAGACTTCTGAATACAATGTTCTTCTAAAATCTACTGCCACTCAGTTACAAACAATGGTTGTATCTGCAGGTAAATATGAGCAGAAGCTTGAAGACATTACCGTTTCCATGGAATTGATTAAACCTGCGCTGATCGAGAATAAAAATTCAGCAAATATAAAATCAGCACTGGAGCAAACACCCGGATTAAATATCTTAGATGGTGAGCCACAGATCCGTGGAGGAAGTGGTTTTAGTTTTGGAGTTGGAAGCCGGGTCGCCATATTGATAGATGGATTGCCTGCTTTGGCAGGAGATGCAGGTCGGGCGGAATGGAATTTTATTCCGGTAGAAAACGTAGAACAGGTGGAGATCATAAAGGGCGCATCATCTGTAACATACGGTTCATCGGCTTTGAGTGGAAGCATAAATATTCGTACCGCATACCCGGCAGATAAACCTGTAACAAAAGTAAATGTATCTTCAGGGGTATATGATTCTCCATCAGTTGACAGTGCAAAATGGTGGAAAGGAACGGCCAATTTTTCAAATTTTAGTTTTCTTCATTCTGAAAAATTCGGGCATTTGGATCTTGTGATTGGCGGAATGGCCATTTATGATCATGGTTTTATTGGCCCTCCGTCAAAACATCTGACTCCCGGATTAAATGACGATACGTTAATTACAGAAAAACAAGTGGGAGAACGAACAGGACGTTTTAATTTTAATTTGCGCTATCGTCCTGCAAAAATTCCACAATTGAATTTCGGAATCAACGGTAATTTTATGAAATCGATAAATAATTTTTCATTGGTATGGGATAATGATAGCACCGGGCTGTATCGTGCTTTTCCACATACAATGACCTTGCAGGATCAAACGATTTTATATATCGACCCTTTTATTAATTATTATACAACAAGTGGATTGAAACATAGTTTGCGAACACGATATTATTATACAAAAAATGATCTTACAAATGACCAGTCTAATGAAACGAATGTCCTTTACAGCGAATATCAGTTTAGTAAACAACTTACTCATATCGAAGGATTGAATCTGACAGGCGGTATTGTAATGAATCAAACTTATTCTCATGCTCAATTATATAATAATGGAGTTTCACCAAATAATCATTTGCAAAATTATGCTGCTTACACACAGCTCGACAAAAAAATCTGGCGGGTGTTAAATGCATCATTGGGATTCAGGGGCGAATATTTTAAAATGAATAATGAAGAGTATGTTGCAAAACCTATTTTCCGTTCCGGATTGAATTTAAAATTGGCAAAAATTACATTTTTGCGCTATTCCTATGGACAAGGTTATCGCTTTCCAACCATTACAGAAAAATTTATCAATACAAGCACAGGCGGAATAGCTGTTTATCCCAATACTCAGTTACGGCCAGAAACCAGCTGGAATACAGAAGTGGGTTTAAAACAAGGATTTAAAATTAAAAATTTTGTTGGATTTGTTGACCTTGCAGCATTTTGGCAGGAGTATCAAAATACAATAGAATTTGTATATGCCT
The DNA here is from genome assembly GCA_001769385.1 of Bacteroidetes bacterium RIFCSPLOWO2_12_FULL_35_15. Taxonomy (GTDB): domain Bacteria; phylum Bacteroidota; class Bacteroidia; order 2-12-FULL-35-15; family 2-12-FULL-35-15; genus 2-12-FULL-35-15. The sequence continues at coordinate 6,742 of MEPB01000073.1, forward strand.
TTTGGAACAAAGATGAGTATGGGGGATATTTGCCCGGGTTTAAATTTGTAAATACCGGTGATACTCGAATACGAGGATTAGATGCATCTTTAGTAGGTGAAGGGAAGATCACAAAAGATTTTAAGATCGATATTATTGCCGGATATACCTATACTTTACCTCAAAGTATTAATCCGAATAATGTATTTGCAACGGATAGCCTGCCAAATAAAATGACCTATATAAATACAAGTACAGATACAACAAATAATATTTTAAAATATCGTTTTCAACACATTGCAAAAGTGGATATGCAGCTCAGCTATAAAATGTTTTCAATCGGTGGCAGTTGGCGCTATTATAGTTTTATGAAGAATATTGATTATGCTTTTTATTATTTTGATCAACATATTTTGCCCTCAGGAATTAAAAAATACAGAAAAGAACACAATAAAGGCACTCAAATAATTGATGCACGTATTGCATATAATATAACTAAAAAGTTGAAAGCAGCTATTGTAGTAAACAATGTTATGAATCAGAGCTATTCATTGCGCCCTCTGAAAATTGAATCACCACGTACGTTTTCAATTCAGCTTTTACTGAAAGTATAAATGTATTAAGTGTCATTGCGACTCCTTCGACTTTGCTCAGGATAAACTCCGGGAGAAATCTCCTTTTTATTTTTATTTTATTGATTCCTGGAGTTTATCCTTAGCAAAGTTGATTGACAATCAAAAAAAATAATTCATCAACACGATTGTAAAAAAGTTTTTTATTTCCCTTCTTTATCTTTTAATTTTTGAAATTCTTTAGCCACATCTTCCGAGCGATTGTAATGGTAGGCATTAAAATAACTGAATGCCAAACCAATTCCCCATCCAAGTGTGCTCCAGATTGGCCAGGGGAAACTTATTCCATCCATATCATCTAAGTCGGCATAGCCTTTTGTGAAATACCAGATGGCCCACAAAAATCCATTAACAATAATGTAAGAGGCCAATTGTTTTTTAAATGCCACACGTTTTTTTGCGATGCGCCATAATTCTTCATCCATGTTTTCCATTAGCTGGTTTTTTATTTGTTTGATTTTTATTTCTGTTTTAGAGATTGTAAATTTTATACCAACATTTTTAAAATATTAAATCGTTACTAAAATTTGTAAAAAAGTTGTCAATCTAAAATCAATCTGAAAAGACGCATCAGTTTTTTTTAATATAAACATTGATTGCGTCAACATATTTTTCAAATGCTGTAATGCCTTTTTTTGTTATTCTGCAGCTGGTTAAGGGGTAATTTTCTTTAAATGTTTTTGTGATGGTGATATAATCTGCTTCCGCTAATTTAGTGATCTGTACACTTAAATTACCGGCAGTTGCTTTCGTTTTTTCTTTCAAAAAACTAAAGTCTGCTTCTTTTACACTTATCAATAAACTCATGATTGATAAACGTAATTGCGAATGTAATAATGGGTCAAGGTCCTTAAACATTTGCTGTTCTGTTATTAAATTGTAATAAATGCCCCGGTATAATATAACCTCCTAATACAGCAGTTGCTAGTATCAGCAATTGGTAAATGGATTGTGTTTCAAAGCCGGCAATGGCACAGAGCCAGCAGAAAACACCACCTAAAATCAATGGTTTAAATTTTAATGCTCCTCCCGATAAAAATAATCCAACACCATAAAGCGTCATAATTAAGGGCATTAGTTGGAAACCGGAAATGGAAGTACAAAACATTATAATTCCAAGTGCAACTCCAAATGCGATCCAGATAAATTTTATAAATTCAGTAACATGTGTTTTGGTTCTTGTTTTTTTATTTTTTTGGAAGACATAAATGATAGTTATAAGTCCGCCCAATGGCATCAGTAACCAAGGTGTTCCGTTGTGATTGAGGTTTAATTCCAACATAATAAATTGTGCAATACTCGCAATCAATACTAAATATCCCCAAAGCAGAAAAATAAATGCATCGGCTTTTACATCATTTTTTGCAGCGTTGATCATTTCATGAATGATCTGTAAACTTTCATGTTCTGTTAACTGTTTTTCATTTTCCATTGTCATATTTTTTTAATGATTTATCTGTAATATCAATTGAAATAAAAATAATCCAATCATCCTCTTCTTTTTTCAAGGAGAGGGTTTGGGTGAGGTTTAAAAAATGGACTATTTTATATTTCAATTGGTATAATTCGTATAGTGTATTGTTGTAAATAAGTTGCAAATGTAAAGTAGTTTATAATATAAACCAAATAAAAATGAAAGAAAATAAAATTATTTTTATGAAAAGGGTGAAAGAATTAATTCAGCATGAAAAGAATATTACCTGTTTATCTCAAATAGGCTATGACACATATTTCGATACGTTGAAAAAACTCAGCACAAGCCGAACTCAAAATGATCATCGCGCGGTCAGTCTGAGTTTGTCGAAGACTTTAGCGTGGCATTATTGTAAGAATAATCCTTAAATAGGGTTTCACTCAAAAAGTTCCGTAAAGTAAGCACAAATCAATGGTGCATAATTTTCTGAAAAATGCTATTTTGAAAACGTGCGTGAGGAATGAGCAAACGCGGTGCAGAGTCGGGGTGAACTCCATTTTTTATGAAGGTCTTGGTGCGAGCTTTAGCCTCGCACATAGACATTCAGAAAAATGGAGAGAGGCGGGGAGGAATCGTTTGCTCTAGATTTTTTGTTTCTTTTTTATCATGAAAAAAGAAAAAAGGTGGAAAGGAATTTCATGTTTTCAATAGAAATGTTTACATCAAATAAAACAAAAAAGGCTTAAATGATCCGACAAAACATTACTTTTCTAAGTGTTAGAGTGAACCCTAAATAAGGATATTTGAAAATCAAACAGATGAAAGCTTAGTCATCAGAAGGATCTGGCGCTTTTTCAAAACCTGCTTTCTTAGGTAATATCTTTTTTATAAAAAGCACATTGATAAGTTCATCTTCAATAGTTAAAATTGTTTTTGATATACCATTTGTAACTGTTATCGGAAAGTCATAACGTAATTTCTTTTTCACCAACTCATAACTAGCATCCTCCTTTTTAATATACATACTAATTATTTTTCCGTCTTTTATTTCACATTTTCCATTGTAGCACGATGCATCACTTCCGTTACGAAAAGTAATGATCACATCAGAATACGTCCCATCCGCAACTTCTTCCGCACCACGATTTTCAAACTTTTGGGCCCATTTCAAATAACAATTTGTTTCTTCTTTTGCAGTTTGAGCATTTAAAAAGGCAGTTGAGCTTAATAAAATAACAAGAGTTGTAATTATTTTTTTCATGTGTATAAATAGGAATTAGAGATATATGATAAATAACTTTATAAATATATAAAAACTCTGCAATAATTTCAAATGTTATATGAAAAGACTTAATTTTATCTTTATAGAAACTAAAAATTGCTTGACTTTCAAGTTTTGCTTAAACAACAAAACAAATTCCCTTATTCGTATATTCGTAAAAAATTATAATTCGTAATGGCTAAATCAATTATCGAAAATAATCTAAAAGAAGCTCAGCAAAGTCTTCAGCAATTTATTTCAGATCCTAAAAAAATTCTTGCTGTTGAAAAAGCAGGTAAATTGTTAGCGAAAACTTTTAAAAAAGGCAACAAAGTTATTTCCTGTGGGAATGGTGGTTCTATGTGTGATGCCATGCATTTCGCAGAGGAGTTAAGCGGCCGTTTTCGTGAGGATAGAAAAGCATTGCCTGCTATTTCTATTTCTGATCCTTCCCATATTTCATGCGTGGGGAATGATTATGGTTTTGATAAAATATTTTCTCGTTATATTGAAGCGATTGGAAATAAAGGGGATGTATTGTTAGCCATCAGCACCAGTGGAAATTCGCTGAATGTTTTAAATGCAATTCATGCAGCCCATAAAAAAGGAATGTCTGTTATCGGTTTAACCGGAAAAGATGGTGGCAAAATGGCGAAACTTTGTGAGGTGGAGATACGGGCACCGCATAGTAAATATGCTGATAGGGCGCAGGAGATCCATATTAAAGTAATTCATTCGCTTATTCAATATGTTGAATCAACGTTATAACCATTAGCTTATATCAAACAGTTTTTTTTCTGACCTCTCCCTTAATCCCTCTCCGAAAGAGAGGGAAATTATTGGGGTTCACTCAAAAAGTAAGGTTTCCAAAATTTTGAATCAATATTTTTTAATTTTATTAAAATGTTTGTTGGTTTGATGTGTGCGAGCTTTGAGCAAACGCGATGTCGTGTCGCGGTGAAATCAATTTTTATTGAAAGTCTTGGTGCGAGCTTTAGCCGCGCACTTAGACATTCAGAAAAATGGAGAGAGGAGTGGAGGAATCGTTTGCTCTTGTTCTTCTCTGAAGAATTGTTTCTTTTTTTTCAAGAAAAAAGAAAAAGAGGAGCATAGAAATTTGACATTCTATATAAAAATGTTTGCATCCAATAGAATAAAAATGGGTCAAATCCTTTGTTAACATTGCTGCTTGCAATATTTGAGTGAACCCTAATTGGTATATTTTATATAAGCTAATGGTATAATTTAATTTGTAAAGTAAAAACAAAAATGCCAGGAAAAATTTCCTGGCATTTTTGTTTTGAAAAAAATCAAATAAAAAATTACTCTTTCACTAATTTCTTAATTGTTGTTTGTCCATCGATAGTAATATTCACAAAATATATTCCTTTGCTTAGGTTTGCCATTTCAATTGGCAATAACATGCCACCTGAAAGTTTACCATAATCTTTTTTAGCAACCAAAGCCCCATTCACTTGATAAACAGCAACAGAAACTGTTGATTCTTTAGCAAGATTTAAAGTAATGGTAGAATAATCAGAAGAAGGATTCGGATAAATAGTTACCTGAGCATCCGGTGCAAAAGCAATATCATTCACCCCAACACCGGAACCGGCAACAAAACCATTTGTAACGGCTTGAGCTATGGTAGCTTTACCGGCATTATTTATTTTTCCTGTTGGGTCGATAAACATACCAATAATATGAATTTGCGCAGCATCGTAAGAAGCCGGTAATGTGAATGAAAAATTCCAGGTGAAAGAAGCACCAACTCCTGTATTAGTTCCGGCTGCATTAGGAATCCCACCAAAATCAGGACTAATAAAACGGGCAACATGATTGTAATTCATTTGTGCTGCAGGAACAGAACTCCCTAATAATTCGAAACCACCCATTGCTCCGGCACCTCCGCCAGCGTATGCATTAGATTGGTTATAAGTACTACTGGTTCCTGTAACACTATCTTCTGTGATCACACATGCTATTTTATAATTTCCGGAAATTGCTGTTTGGATCGTACTTGTAACAGATACATTTAAAACGCGGGTGGTGGAATTGTAATTCGCACCATTTACAATAAATGCTTTGGGTGCAACTGCAACACGTGTTAAAAAATCAGTTTCCATGCTTCCCGGATCAATTTCAGGCAAACGATCTACTAAGGAACTTGGATACCCAGCGATAAAAGGTGCAACCCCTGAATCATAAGCAACCACTGTCATTGGGTCACTATTATGAACCGCAACTCCGGCAGAATAAGTGTCGTAAAAATCAGACATCAGATCCATAAACACAGCTCCACGAGGACACCATTGACACCAGGTTCCGGTAGCTTCTTCTTCAACCACCACTTTTCCTGTAGCAGGTACCACCGGATTGTATGTTTGAGTAATAACATCATCACTTGGATCTCCGTCAACACCGGCACCATTCACATTACTAACAGTGGCAGTAAATGTGTTTGTTCCTGCAACAAGAGAAAAGGGTGTTGGAAAATTAACAGTAGTAGTTGCTAAAGAAGCCAAGGTTAATCCCGTAACATTTACAACTTGAGGTGCCCCGCCATTTTGTGTAAGAGAAACATCAAAAGAATTAATGGCATTAGAACCAAAATTTTTAATATTAACAGATAAGTTTTTAGATGCTCCAACGATTCCCCCATTCAAACGAGCCCCAATTCCATTACTTGCTCCGTCTATTGTTAACAAGCTACCAACAAATGAACTTGCTGCATTAACACTTGGAAGAACATATGGTGCAATGTTAAACGAAACATCATCCATCCAATAGCTGGCAGAAGCATCTGGAGGAAAAATATCAGCTGCATAAACTTTATTTACAGCGTTCACCCAATATCCTTGAGAAACACCATCAACCAGAAGTTCCCAATTGCCGGTAGTCAGATTTGCAGCAAGAGATAATTCAAACCAGGTACCAACAGGTTGAGGGCATGAAAAAACGGTAGTACCTCCACCATTTTTTATAGAAATGGTTCCACTTTGCATCCAACATTCCAAGGCGTAAGTATCGCCCATTACAGCAGTACCTTGAAAATTAAAATATCCTGTTTTACCTGCAGGTACTTTTAACCAGGAAGTAAATGTAAAAAGTCCGGAAGTTATTGGTGTTGTTCCAAATAGTAACACACAATCAGTAGGACCACCGCCTGTTGCGGTCGAAGAAAAATAAATAGATTTTGAACCTCCGCTTGTGTGATTGTCGTTATTCACAACAGTTACATCTTCTGCCGGAGCATCGTTCAGGCTCCATGTGGTCCAGTCTGTAGATTGTGGTCCGAGTTTTGCCCCTACTGTATAGGATTCAAAATCATCGGAAAATGTTTGTGCATTGGTCATTGAAACACCAAGTAAACATGTTAAAGTCAAGGTAATTATTTTTTTCATTTTTTTCTGTTTTTTTAATTGGGTAGCTAAAATACTATAAAAAAGCCGGTATAAAAAATTCAAAATACAATTATTCTTAGTATTCGAACTTCATTAAGTATCTGCATTATTATTTATTTTGCTCTATTCGTTTTTGTACTTTTATAGTCGATTTATAAAAAAATATATGCTTGTAAAAACTTATGGCAGTGCTGTTTATGGCATTAATGCCACGACAGTGACTGTTGAAACGAATATTAATCCGGGAGTAAACTTTTTTTTAGTTGGTTTGCCTGATAGTGCTGTAAAAGAAAGTCAGCAACGGATAGATGCCGCATTAAAAAATAACGGATTTAAAATGCCGGGTAAAAGCATTGTTATTAATATGGCTCCAGCCGATATCCGAAAAGAAGGCTCTGCTTATGACTTAACAATTGCTGTTGGAATTTTAGCGGCATCAGGGCAAATAAAATCAGAAAAGGTAAGCGATTACATTATTATGGGAGAACTTTCCCTTGATGGCGGATTACAAGCGATCAAAGGAGTTTTACCAATTGCAATAAAGGCACGTGAAGAAAAATTCAAAGGAATAATTCTCCCAAAACAAAATGCGAGGGAAGCAGCTATTGTTACTGATCTGGAAGTTTATGGTGTAGAAAATATCCTGGAAGTAATTGATTTTTTTAATGAAAACAGTACACTGGAACAAACAGTTGTGAATACACGTGACGAATTTTTTTCGAAATTAAATGATGTTGAATTTGATTTTTCAGATGTAAAAGGCCAGGAAAATATTAAACGTGCTTTGGAAATTGCTGCTGCAGGCGGACACAATGTAATATTGATTGGCCCTCCGGGTGCAGGCAAAACCATGTTGGCAAAACGCCTGCCTACTATTTTGCCTCCAATGAATTTGCATGAAGCCTTGGAAACAACTAAAATACATAGTGTTGCAGGTAAAACAGGAAAAAATACCGGGTTGGTTTCTACACGTCCTTTTCGTTCGCCACATCATACTATTTCCGATGTTGCCCTTGTTGGCGGAGGTGGAGTTCCGCAGCCCGGTGAAATTTCATTGGCACATAATGGTGTTTTGTTTCTGGATGAATTGCCTGAATTCAAACGCACAGTTTTAGAAGTAATGCGTCAGCCATTGGAAGACAGAGTTGTTACTATTTCACGCGCAAAATTTTCAGTGGAATATCCTGCGAGCTTTATGTTGGTGGCATCTATGAATCCTTGTCCTTGCGGATATTTTAACCATCCTGAAAAAGATTGTGTGTGTGCCCCCGGAGTTGTACAAAAATATTTAAATAAAATATCCGGACCACTATTAGATAGAATTGATATTCATGTGGAAGTAACGCCTGTTTCGTATAATGAATTGGCAGCTGAACGTATCTCCGAAAAAAGTGAACTGGTACGTGAGCGCGTTATAAAAGCTCGTATGATACAGGAAACACGATACGAAAAAAACGAAGGAGTGCATTGCAATGCTCAGATCAGCTCCAAACAATTACGTGAAGTTTGTAAGATCGATGAAAACGGGAATCAGCTATTGAAAACAGCAATGGAAAAACTTGGATTATCTGCACGGGCATACGATCGTATTTTGAAAGTAGCACGCACCGTTGCCGATCTGGAAGAAAGTGCGAATATAGAAACCGCTCATTTGGCGGAAGCTATTCAATATCGAAGTTTAGATAGAGAAAGTTGGGCCGGGTAAATTGATTTTTGAATGTGAATTTGTAAATTTAGATGTTAGAATTTGATAGTAAATAAAATGCGCAAAGTTTTATTAGTACTTATTGCTTTTTTAATTTGCAGCTTTTTTAATTTTTCGAAAGCTCAGACTACTCAAGGTTTGACTGCAAAAGATTTTTTAGAATACGATGATTATAATCGTGCCCTCGAAGAGTTTCTGAAATTATATAAAGATAAAAAAGATGATCTGGAAATAAATTTCGACATCGGTTATTGTTATCTCCATATTAACGATGATCGTTCAAAAGCAATTCCTTATCTCGAATATGTTTACAAAAATGATAAGGCAGCCATTGAACTTACATTAAATTTAGGATTGGCCTATATGTACAATTATGATTTTAATAAAGCAATTCAATATTTTAATGAGTATCGCTCAAAAATAAGTCCGAAAAAATATGAGGAGGTGGATCATTATATTGAAAATTGTGAAAATGGAAAAGTGTTGTTAAAAAATCCGGTAAATGTTACGTTCCAGAACTTAGGAAAAAATATCAATACAAAATTTCCTGATTATTATCCCTTTATTACGCAAAATGAAAGCGCCCTTTATTTCACATCCAGACGCGAAGGCAATGCACGTAAAATAAAAAGCTGGCAAGGTTATTATACTGCGGATATTTATTATTCGAATGTGAAATCCGGTGAATGGACAAAGCCAAAAAATATTGGACCGGCCATTAACACCTTAGAAGATGAACAATGTGTAGGTATTACGCCTGATGGAAAAAATATGATCATTTATATGGATAATGGAATAGTTTCGGGTGATCTTTTTATAACTTCTACCACAAAAAACAAAGCATTTCCGAAACCAATTCCTTTTCCGGAACCTATAAACACCAAAGACCTTGAACTGGAGGCCTGCATTTCGCAAGATGGGAATATGCTAATTATTGCAAGTGATCGCCCTGGTGGGTTGGGTGGAGCAGATCTGTTCATGTTTAAAAAATTACCAAACGGAGAATGGGGAGCAGCTAAAAATATAGGTCCGAATATTAATACCGAATACAATGAAGCATTTCCGGTATATGATGAAAAAAATAAAATCATCTATTTTGCATCGGAAGGACATACCAATATGGGAGGATATGATATTTTTAAATCCAAATTTAATGTTGAAACACAAGAGTTTGGACCGGCAGTAAATATGGGTTATCCGATAAATACTCCGGAAGATAATATGGAATTTACCTTGGCAGAAAATAAGCGTGATGGTTATGTTTCGGCTGTCAGAAAAGAAGGCTTTGGTGATCTGGATATTTATAAAATTATATTTAATGATATTGAGTTACGTCCATCAATAATAAAAGGAATTGTTTCGGTTGATGATACTCTAAAAGGTGATATAGATGCATTTGTGACAATTACAGATGTTGCAACAAAAGAAGAGTTGGATGCAAAAAATGCGAATCCCAAAAGTGGTAAATTTATTTTTGCAGTGGATCCCGGGAAAAAATATATTCTAACAGTTACCAGTCCCGGTTTTGAGGATATAACACAAGATATAATGGTTTATGATAAATCGGATTATGTGTTTGAAGTAGAAAAAAACATTTTGCTTCGTAAGCCCGGTGCACCGCCTTTAGTACCTCCCGATAAAAATGTCCCGGGCAAAAAAACCCCTGTAAATAAAAATATTAAAAAGTGAAAAATAGTTTCTATCTGCTAATTATTGTGTTGCTTTCAGCATGCGATGGCAACAGCCAAAACAATCAAACGAAATCAAAAACCACCATGGATACTAAAATTGAAAAAACAGAAGAAGAATGGAAAAAAGTTTTAAGTCCTGAACAATACGATGTATTGCGTGAAAAAGGAACTGAAGCGCCATTCTCTGGAAAATATTATTTACATACAGAAAAAGGAATATATGTTTGTGCGGCTTGCGGCACCGAACTATTTAAGTCGGATGCCAAGTTTGATGCAGGTTGTGGCTGGCCAAGTTTTTCGGATGTACTTGATTCGAGTAAGGTGGTTTATACAAAAGATAATAGTCTTGGAATGATGCGTACAGAAATTACCTGTGCAAAATGTGGCGGACATTTAGGACATGTATTCGATGATGGCCCGGCTCCCACAGGATTACGATATTGTATTAATTCTGTTTCTATTGAATTTAAAAAGTAAAAATAAAATTGTAAAATGTAAAATGCAATTAGGGTATTCACTCAAAAAGTCCCGTAAAGCAAGCGCAAATCAATGGTGCATAATTTTCAGAAAAATTCTATTTTGAAAATGCGCGTGAGGAATGGCAAACGCGGTGCAGAGTCGGGGTGAACTCCATTTTTTATGAAGGTCTTGGTGCGAGCTTTAGCCGCGCACATAGACATTCAGAAAAATGGAGAGAGGTGGGGAGGAATCGTTTGCTCTAGTTCTTCTCTGAAGAATTGTTTCTTTTTTATCATGAAAAAAGAAAAAAAGGTGCAAAGAAATTTCATGTTTTTAATAGAAATGTTTGCACCAAATAAAACAAAAAAGGCTCAAATGATCCGACAATATTGCTTTTCTTAGTTTTAGAGTGAATCCCAATTAGGTTGTTTCTGTTCGGGCGCCTGAAATGAATTGCACCAATAAAAATCAAAAACATTTTTTATTCCAACACAGTAATAAATCCTTTGTACTGTATTTCGTTAATTTCGAGAACATAAAAATAAGTTCCGGCAACTACTTTTAAACCGGAGGTTGTACGTCCATCCCATTCAAGTTTAGTGCGTTTGGAGCTGAACATTTTGAGTCCCCATCTGTCAAAAATTGTAAAACTAAAACAATCAGAAACATCACCGCTTAACTTTATTTCAAGTTGATCATTTATTCCGTCATCGTTTGGTGTAAAAATATTCGGAACAGAAATAGTAAAATAATCCTGAAAGGAATTTATACTATTTTGTAAGGATAGGGTATCAGAACAATTACTATTATTTATTGCAATCAGAGTAGCTATAAATGTAGCATTGTAAGGAAAAATATGACTGACATTAAATTGTGAAGAGGTGCTGCCATCGCCAAAATTCCAAATATAAGAATCAGCATTGATGCTTTCATTTGTAAAATCAGCTAAAATTCCACTACAGCTTGGCGAATAAACTACGCTAAACGCAGCAGTAGGATTAATATTTACAGTTACCGAAACAGTATTTACATCACTGCATTGATTTATATCAGTAGCTGAAACGGTATAGGTGGTGGAAGAAGAGGGAGAAGCCATGGGGTTTTGTGAAGCAGGATTATTTAACCCTGTTGCAGGAGACCATATGTAAGATAAGGCATTTGGCCCGATAGCGAATAGTTGCACCGAGTCTCCTTCACAAATAGAAGTATCCGGACTTACTGTTATTCTGAACACATTTACGTGTATCGAATCTTTATTCACGCAACCATTAACATCAGTAACAGAAACAAAATAAGTAAGTGTAGAATCAGGATAAACTTCAGGAGACGAACTGTTAGAATTATTAATTGTTGTGGAAGGCGTCCAGATATAACCGACACCACCTGTTGCCAGCAATGTTGCTGTATCGCCACGACAAATATTTATATCGAGCCCCACACCGGATCCTCCATCTATAGTAATCACGGGCAAAGGATTAACAATAATGGTAACCGAATCAATATTCACACATGAATTCACATCTGTTCCGGTAACAAAATATTCTGATGTAATTATTGGATAAGCGAAAGGATTCGCACTATTCGGATTACTTAAACTTGTTACAGGTGACCAAACATATCCGGTTCCACCGCTTGCATTTAATTGAATACTGTCCCCAATACAAATTGGGAGAGCTGTACCTGCATCAATCGCAGGCAATGGGTTTACAGTAACCTGCACAGAATCCGTATTCACACAACCATTGGCATCAGTAACAGAAACAGAATACGTAATTGTGCTAAGAGAATTAGAAAAAGGGTTAGCAATTGCTGAATTATTTAAGGAAGCAGAAGGGGTCCATAAGTAACTTATTCCTCCACTTGCATTTAATTGGATACTATTCCCAATACACATCATGGTATCATTTCCTGCATTAGCTATTGGTAGCTGATTAATGGTAATAATTACAGAATCGGTATTTGTACAAGTAGTAATATCAATCGCTGTAACATAATAAATTGTTGTATTGTTCGGACTTGCAATGGGGTTGAAAATGCCGGTATTACTTAATCCATTTGCAGGAGACCAACTATAACTTATTCCACCTGTAGCATTTAATGTAACTGAATCTCCTAAACAAATAGCTGTATTGAAACCTGCATCTACTATAGGTAAAGCATTAACAACAACAGTTACTGAATCTGAATTTACGCATGAATTCGCATCTGTTCCTGTTACAAAATATTCTGTTGTACTAACAGGATCAGCAAAGGGATCAGCAATAGTAACATTGCTTAAATTCGTTACAGGCGACCAAACATAGCTGGTGCCACCGGTAGCATTTAATTGAATGCTGTCTCCGCTACAAATTGGAGAAGCTATGCCTGCATCAATTGTTGGTAAAGGATTTACAATCACTTGAACAGAATCGGTATTCTTACATCCATTTGCATCAGTAACAGAAACAGAATATGTAATTGTGCCAAGGGAATTTGAAAGTGGATTAGAAATTGTTGAATTATTTAGCGTAGCAGAAGGTGACCATAAATAACTTATTCCTCCACTTGCATTTAATTGAACACTATTACCAATACACATCATCGTATCATTTCCTGCATCCGCTATTGGCAGTGAGTTTACGGTAATAATGACAGAATCGGTATTCGTGCATGTATTCAAATCAGTTGCGGTAACATAATAAGTTATGGTATTGTTTGGACTTGCAACTGGGTTAAAAATAGTACTGTTATTTAACCCTGTAGTGGGTGACCATGTATAACTAATTCCACCTGTAGCATTTAATGTAATAGAATCTCCCAAACAAATAGCTGCATTTGTACCGGCATCAATTACCGGCAACGGATTAACAAAAACAGTTATAGAATCTGAATTCGAACATCCATTATTATCAATAATGCTTACAGTGTAAGTTGTTGTAATTGCAGGACTGGCTATTGGATTAAAAATAGTTGGATTATTCAAGCCTGTTATCGGAGACCAACTATATGTGTTTCCACCGGATGCCGAAAGTTGAGTGCTTCCGCCTAAACAAATTGTAGCATCTGAACCGGCATTGGCAGATGCCGGAATATTTACAAAAACTGTGATGGAATCTTTTCCGCTACAAGTATCATTAGCGGTAGTTACATAATAAGTCGTTGTTGTTAACGGAAATGCCTTAGGGTTTGAAATGTTTGAATTATCAAGGCTTCCGGCAGGGCTCCAACTGAATGTAGTACCAATTGGTGAAGTAGGTGCACCTCCAATTAAAGTGGTATCTCCTTTACAAATAGTTTTATCCGGTCCTGCATTAGTTGGAACAACTTTATTTATGAATACTGCTACCGAATCCATTTTGGAGCACCCATTAACATCGGTTACTGTTACATAATATATTGTTGAATCCACAGGGTTTGCAATAGGATTGGAAATGTTTGGATCAGATAAATAAGTTACTGGTGACCAGGAATAAATGATTCCCCCGGAAGCATTTAAAAAGGTATTGTCTCCGGGACATAACCAAACATCAGCCCCTGCATCCGCAAAAGGCAATGGATTCACATTTACAATAACAGTATCTTTATTTGTGCAGGTATTTGCACCGGTAACTGTTACATAATAAGATGTTGTAACAATAGGATTTGCAACAGGATTAAAAATATTCGGATTAGAAAGACCCGTAACAGGCAACCAGGAATAAGAGGTTCCGCCAGATGCTGTTAGTTGCGTATTGCCACCAATGCAAATGGTGTCATCTATACCTGCATTAGCTATTGGCAAAGTCATTAAGGTGATGGTAATACTCCCTGTATTTATACAACCACCGTTGGTAACGGTAACAGTGTAAGTGGTATTTACTAAGGGTGTGGCAACAGGATTAGCTGTGGATGCATTATTTAATGTAGCTGATGGCGCCCATGAATACGTAGATCCGGCAGGACCGGTAGGCGAACCCCCAATCGTAACAGAGGTGCCCGTACAGATAGAAGTATTGGTGCCGGCATCCACAACAGGATTAGAATTAACTGTAACGGTTATAGTATCTGTTCCTGAACAACCTGCAGCATCTGTTGCTGTTACCGTATAAGTAGTTGTTACAATTGGGTTCGCAATAGGATTTGCAATGTTAGGATTGGATAAACCTGTTATTGGCAACCAGGAATAAGTAACTCCACCTGTCGCATTAAGTGCTGTGTTATTTCCTAAACAAATACCCACATCATTCCCTGCATTCACAAGAGGTAAAGGATTCACTGTTACAACAACCGAATCTGTATTAATACAGGGGTTTGCCCATCCAACGGTTACATAATAAGTTGTTGTCACAACCGGATTAGCAACCGGATTTGAAATGTTTGGATCAGATAAACCTGTAACAGGCAGCCAGGAATAAGTAGCTCCTCCTGAAGCAGTCAACTGTGTGCTGCCTCCGGTACAAATTGTTGCATCTATACCTGCATCAGCAGTTGGTAAAGACATTAAAGTAATGGTAATACTTCCTGTATTAACACAACCACCGTTGCTAACTGTAACAGTATAAGTAGTAGTTACTAATGGTGTGGCAACAGGATTAGCTGTAGATGAATTATTTAATGTGGAAGAAGGCAACCAGGAATATGTTGATCCGGCAGGACCGGTAGGCGCCCCCCCAATCGTAACAGAAGCGCCCGTACAGATAGAAGTATTGGTGCCGGCATCCACAACAGGATTAGAATTAACTGTAACTGTTATATTATCTGTTCCTAAACAACCTGCAGCATCTGTTACTGTTACCGTATAAGTAGTTGTAACAATAGGGTTCGCAATGGGATTAGCAATAGAAGAATTTGATAACCCTGTTACCGGCAACCAGGAATAGCTGACTCCACCGGATGCATTAAGTTGTGTATTATTTCCTAAACAAATACCCACATCAGTACCTGCATTTGCACTGCCATTTGAACCAACAAATACAACCACGGTATCAGTTCCCAAGCAGCTGCTTCCGGTGTTAACTGTTACAACATAGGTGGTCGTAATACTTGGAGAAGCAGTTGGATTAGCGATATTTGCAGCGCTTAATCCTGTTGCCGGAGACCAGGAAAAGATTGCTCCAACAGGTCCGGTAGGGGTACCACCTATTTGAACCGGATTTTCAAGACAAATTGTTTTATCCGGTCCTGCATCGGTAGCTGGTGAACCAATGATGGTTATATTCATTGTAAAAGGAGTTGAAAGACAGCCAAACGAACTGACTGCAGCAACAGAAACTATTCCTGAACCAGGGCTTCCCCAATTTACAGTTATGGAATTTCCTGTTCCTCCCGAAGTAATTGTCCCACCGGTAACAGACCAACTATATGTTGCTCCGGCAATAACCGGAGTAGTATATGTATTGGAGGAGTTTTGACAAACACTTGGTAAACCTGTAATAGATGTAGGATTGGGAGGAGGATTAACCAGAATGGAATATACTACATTCGTAGTTTTTGGCGGGCAGCCATCATCAGGAACTGAAACATTGAAAAGATAAGGTAAGGGCTTAGCCTGACCGCATGCAGTGGTCCAGCAAAAATTAGTTGTAACAATGCTATCACCACTTACCGGAGTAGTGATCGTTGCAGAGGGGTTTACAAGCGTATTATTAAAGATTTGCCCCGATGCTGCCAAATCAATACTGTCTCCATTTAAATCATAAAAAGTTATTGGAAAACAAAGTGTTTGCCCTTCTGTGATCGTATAATTAGTTTGTCCGCTTCCTCCTGAAGAAGAAAGGTTTGGTGCAGGATTGGACGGACAATTAATAACAAGAATCTGAAGGTCTCTTCTTGTTATTCCGATAAGATTTCCATTTCTGTATTCTTTTATTTCGATGGCTACAACATACTTTCCAATTGCAGGAGCCATATATTCAGTTAAGCCGGTTGCTCCATTGATATAGGCTTGTCCACCCGCACCATAAGGTTGACTGACACTATACCCCGGATTATATATTACATTTGGAACGGGCCATGTTAATAAGGGGTTTGGAGGGGCAGGAGCGGGATTAGAAACATCGGCAAATCCGTTGTAGGGAATTACAAAGGAAAAGATCAGCTGGTCACCATCAGGGTCAACCGCTGTGTTAAGTATGGTTGTGGTATCTCCCGCACAAAGGAAAGGAGTAGGTAAATCGGTAAAGGTTGGTGAACTGTTGTTTACTAAAGTTGGAGGAATAAATGCGAGAAAAGAACTCGACTGGTCAGTAATTAAATTTACTATTCCATTGTTTCGGCAACATCTTTCGTAGAATAAATAATAGCCGCTGAAACTTAAAGGCACATCCACAAACCCTTCGTAAACTCCTTCAATTATACAAGTACCAAGCCCGACAGTACAATTGTTTGGTAATGCCGGTTGAATTAAAGTAGTATCCACCAAATTGACAGTAATCGAAGTGTAAAATTGCTTATCAGCATTCGGACTTGCATTGTTATAATTATAAACTCCTATTTGTAAAGGATCTTCAGGGTATGGGACTTGCGAAGTATTATCACAATTGGTGTAGGTTGTTAAAATGACCTTGTAGCGAAACATGTTGCCACCAACATTTCCCATATATTGATAACCTAAGTTTCCTCCAATTAAGTGTGACGCTTTTGATACTTGCCGGAAAGCAAAAAGAAATAATAAGAAACAAATTAATATTCGAACGTATTTTTTCATTTATGATTTTTAAAAAATTCTGCACGAAAACGCAGAAACGCAAAATATTATTTTTAATTCTTGGACCTGTTTAAATTGCAATAAAAAATTTAAATAGATATTTTTAACCATCCTGTCATTTCGACCAGAGGGAGAAATCTCATTTTTAGATTAATTTCATTGAGGTTTCTCCCGGAGTTTATTTTGAGCAAAGTCGAAGGAGTCAGAAATGAACATATAATACATTTTGAATAAAATTTAAGGTTCTTAATTGTGAATTCTTAATTTGTTATTATTGAATGATTACTTTTTTCGTTATTTGATTTTCTTTTGAATTGAAATTTATAAAATACATACCTTTTGAAAACTCGGAAACATCAATAGTTTCTGAAAAATCAGAACGATTAGAAACGGATTTATAAAACACAGTTTTACCCAAAATGTTTTCTATTGAAATAGTACTGTTTTCATTATTGGAACTTGAATGATAAGTTAGGGTTAATAATGAAGATGCTGGATTAGGATATATTACCAAGGTGTTTTTTTCATTTAATTGAGTTGTAATTGAATTTGGTGGTTGAACAGTTACCGAATAATCTTCCACCTGTCCATATGTTGGACTAGCGCAAGAGTTAAGATTGCTTCCGACCACATCAGAGGAAACCCTCATCCGTAAAGGAACATTCAAAGCAGTTCCAAGTGGAATAGTAATGTTTCCGGAAGGATCATTTGTATTTAAACTCTGAAAAACAAGTTCGCTTGTGCTGAATGAACCGTTATTATCAAAGTCAATCCAGACTTTGGTATCCTGCGGATTTGTTATTCCGGTTTTGATAGAAATCGGATAAGAAAGTCCTTTCGTAACAATAGTGGAATAAGGGCAAGAAAAGTCCTGATAGCTTTCAGAACCATTTCCGGTGGAATTATTAATCGTGTTAAATTGAACTCTGAAAATACCATAACCACAACAATAGCTCAAGGTACCCGGTAAGCAGGAGGAAGGAGTTAAAGCCCCCGCCAAATTAACGGTTATCAAATTAGATTTTACCTTGGTATTATTCCCATTCGCATTGGTAGCAATAAGTGTAACGGTATAAGTTCCATTTGCTGTGTAAGTATGTGTAGGATGTTGTTGGAAAGAAGAGTTTCCGTCACCAAAGGTCCAGAGCCATGCAGTAGGTATATTTATTGAAATGTCAGTAAAAGAAACTGTTCCATTACAAGTCAACGTATTGTTTTCGGTAAAACCCGCCACTGGCGGAAATGTGTTGGGAAGGATGGTAACCGAATAATCCTCCGCTTGCCCGTAATCCGGATTGCCGCATGGAGTAGGGTCTGCACTTAAATTATAATCGGCAGAAATCCTCAACCGTAGAGGTGTATTTAAAGTTGCAGTAGCCGGAATAGTAACCGTTCCGCTGGAAGTGAGCGCGTCATCAGCAGAAAAAACAAGTTCGGTAATAGCATTAAAAACACCATCATTATTATAATCAATCCATGCCCTTACATTATGTTCAGCAGGTGAATTGGTAATTGCAGAAATGGAATAATTTTGCGAAGCATAGACACTTGTGTGATTGCATGTGAAATCACTATACCCGGCTGATGCACCTGCCGATGTATTGTTGATCGTATTAAAAGTAAAGTTGGTAATGCCAAACCCAAAGGTTCCGTTAATGGTATTTGGGA
The DNA here is from genome assembly GCA_001769385.1 of Bacteroidetes bacterium RIFCSPLOWO2_12_FULL_35_15. GTDB lineage: Bacteria > Bacteroidota > Bacteroidia > 2-12-FULL-35-15 > 2-12-FULL-35-15 > 2-12-FULL-35-15. The sequence continues at coordinate 25,619 of MEPB01000073.1, forward strand.
TGCAGGAAGCCGCTATTGGTGTTCCTGCAGATGTATTAACAGTGATGTAGTTTACAATTGTTTTGGTATTATTACCGAAGGAATTGGTAGCTTTTAATGAAACAGTAAAGGTGCCACTTGTCAGATAAGTATGTGTTGGGTTTTGGAGTGTGCTTGTATTTCCATCTCCAAAATTCCATAACCAGGAAGTAGGATTAAAGGAAGACAGATCGTAAAAAGAAACCTGACCTGAACAGGTATAAATGGTACTGACATTAAAATTTGCGACAGGTGCAACATTGGGTGGGAAATAATTTAAACGAATATTTGGACGATTAACTGATGGGGTTCCGAATGAACTCGAACATACACCAATACCATCCTGAAAATAATAAAGCGAACTGTTAAAAGTTGTAACAGTATAGTAAACAGCTGCGTTTGATGAATAACTGCTATTATTAAAACAGGTTTCAATTAATAAATTAGAAGTTCCATCCCAATAAAACGGACTAATGAAATTATGTGTGTTCCATCCTGCCGATTCTGTATATGTTTGTGGTCCGAAAACAGTAGTTAAGCCTGTATTGTCAATTGTGGCTGTCAGGTCATTTGCAGAAGTAAGTTTTATTTTAATTGTAAAATCGGTAAGAGGCGTGCCTGCAATGGTAGCTACATCAAATGCGACACTTGAAATATCACCCGCAATCATTCCCTGAGCAGTCAGTTCAGAGGCCCTGATCAGAAGCTGGTTTTTCGCGCCAAAATACCAGTTGCCATATGGTGCGGGATAATCATAAATTGAATTGGAGTTTGTTCCGTTTCCAATTGTGATTGTTGTTTGAGCTGTTGAATAGCTCTGAAGGGATACAAAAAATAATAGTGTAACTTTTCCAAACTTTTTCAGAAAGTATAGGAATGAGCTTCTGCAGTGCATTTCGGTTAATCTTTTCATTTTTCATTTTTTAGATTTCACCTTCTCACGTGAAAATGAGAGTAGTACTTTACCGGATTTTATTTTTGCAATATCCGTCTTTTCTTTTTATTATCAAATGATTTAGTGCACCAATTTTTATTTGAAAAAAGAGGAGGTTAAAAATTATCCGAGAAATTAAAATAGTAGATAGGGATTTCTTCTGATGAAGAGAGCAAAAAAAATTTAGACGATCTAATGAATTGATCATTGAGTACTAGCAAATTTTGTTTAGCAATACCAATTGGATGGTTAATGGCAGGGTTTTTCAAGTATAATTCTAAAAGAGATGACTATATTGAAAAGGTCAATGTTATTTTGCTTTCAATTTTTAGATGAGATTTTTTTCCAAAATAGATGGCCATATTTTTATCTATATGTCCGGCAGGAAAATTAAAACAAACAGGATAGTTGAATTCTTTTACTGCATCCAAAATAATTTCTTCAGCAGTTTTTCCAAATGGAATAGGATTGTCTTTCATGTCTGTCATGCCGCCAACTACTAATCCGGCTATATGACTTAATTTTCCTGAACGTTTCAGGTTCATCATCATTCTATCAAGGTGATAAAGATATTCATCCAGATCTTCAATGAATAAAATTTTCCCAGCAGTCTCAATGTCAGAAGTGCTTCCTGTTAAAGCATAGATTAAGGAAAGATTTCCTCCGATTAATTCGCCTTTTATGTCATGCTGAGCGGAGTCGAAGAATCCTTTTCTGTTTAAGGGATGGTTGGGTATTTCATAAATTAATTGTTCTCCAAATAAAGCTTTGCGCAATGATTCCGTAGCCTCTTCATTTTTTGTAAAATTGATAGGCATGGTAGCATGTAGTGTTTCAATTCCTAAATTATGAATGTGTGAATGTAACACAGTAATGTCACTATATCCAACAAGCCATTTCGGCTGCTGTTTAAATTTTGTAAAATTAAGTTTATCAATTATCCGTATTGTTCCGTAACCACCACGAGCGCTAATAATAGCTTTTACAGAAGCATCGTCTAACATTGTTTGCATATCTTCTGCACGTTCCTGATCTGTTCCCGAAAATTGATCAGCAACATTAAATAAATTTTTACTGGTCACTACTTCCAATCCCCAGTTTTCAAAAATAGCAATAGCAGGTTCTATTTCTACCAGAGAAATTTTACGAGCGGAAGCCACAATGGCTATTTTATCGCCTTTTTTTAAATAGGAAGGTTGAATCATATTCATTGGTGATTGAATTTTTTAGCGAATAAATTGGATATTTGTAAAAAAACAAAAATGACAAAATCCGATATACTTTCTACAGCTGATGTAACAAAACTAATCAAAACTTTTTATGATAAGCTATTACGAAGCTCAATAAAACATCATTTTATCTCTTTGAATTTGGAGGAGCATTTGCCTCGTGTAGATAGTTTTTGGAATGCGGTTATATTTCCTGAATATTCCTATTCTCAAAATTTGATAGAAAAGCATTTTCATTTACCATTTCAGAAAGAAGATTTTGAAGTTTGGCTGACACTTTTTCTGGAATCTGTTGATGAGCTTTTTAGTGGTCCAAATGCTGAAACTACAAAGAACAGAGCTACCGGTGTTTCTTATATCATGCAAAAGAAGCTACTCAAGGATTAATTTTTATCTTTGTTAGCCTTTTTATTCAAGAACAAAAGGATGAAAACTGGTAAAATAATTTATTTATGAAATTTAAAAGACATACCGTTACAGCAGCATTACCTTATGCTAACGGACCGGTGCATATTGGTCATTTAGCGGGATGCTATTTACCTGCTGATATATACGTTCGTTATTTACGTTCGAAAGGGGAAGATGTAAAATTTATTTGCGGTTCCGATGAGCATGGTGTGCCTATTACTATCAAAGCAAAAAAAGAAGGAATTACTCCTCAGCAAGTAGTAGATAAATATCACAAAATGATGGGGGATGCTTTTAAAGAATTTGGAGTTTCCTTTGATATTTATTCACGCACTTCTTCAAAAGTACATCACGAAACGGCTTCCGAATTTTTTAAAACACTTTATGATAAAGGTGTTTTCATGGAAGAAATTACGGAACAATATTTTGATTCAACAGCAAATCAATTTTTGGCAGATAGATACATTGTTGGAACGTGTCCGAAATGTGGAAACGAAAATGCGTATGGCGATCAATGCGAAAAATGTGGCAGTACATTGAACGCAACTGATCTGATAAACCCGAAATCAGCATTGTCAGGAGAAAAACCAATTTTGAAAAAAACAAAAAATTGGTTTTTGCCTTTGGATAAAATGCAACCACAAATTGAAGCCTTCATCGATTCACATAAAGAATGGAAAAGCAATGTGTTCGGACAATGTAAAAGCTGGTTGAATTCCGGATTGCAACCCCGGGCTATGACGCGTGATCTGGATTGGGGTGTTAAAGTTCCTGTTGAAGGTGCCGAAGGAAAAGTTTTGTATGTTTGGTTTGATGCGCCTATCGGTTATATTTCTGCAACAAAAGACCTGTTTCAGAATCAAGACGCAGGACACAAGACACAAGACATTAAGACCAACAACCAACAACTTACAACCAACAACTGGGAGTTATACTGGAAAGATAAAGAAACCAAGCTGGTTCATTTTATAGGAAAAGATAACATCGTGTTTCATTGCATTATTTTCCCTGCCATGTTGATGGCTGAAGGTTCTTATATTTTACCGGAGAATGTTCCTGCGAATGAATTTTTAAATCTGGAAGGTGATAAAATTTCCACTTCCAGAAATTGGGCAGTTTGGTTGCATGAATATTTGTTGGAATTTAAAGATAAACAAGATGTGTTGCGTTATACCCTTTGCGCAAATGCCCCGGAAACAAAAGACAATGATTTTACATGGAAAGATTTTCAGGCAAAAAACAATAATGAGTTAGTTGCTATACTTGGAAATTTTGTAAATCGCACCTTGGTATTAACACATAAATATTATAATGGAAAAGTGCCTGTTGTTGCAGAATACACCAAAGGCGATATAATTTTATTAGAAGAAATAAGTAAGTTTCCTGCAAAGATTTCTGCAAGTATTGAGCACTATCGTTTTCGTGAAGCATTGGCAGAATTAATGAATCTGGCGCGTTTAGGAAATAAATATTTAGCTGATAACGAACCTTGGATCCTGATAAAGTCAGATGAAAAACGAGTGCAAACCATTATGAATCTTTCCTTGCAAATTTCAGCTAACCTTACCATTTTAATGGAGCCTTTTTTACCATTTACTTCAAGAAAATTAGGCGCCATGTTAAATTTAAACGAAGGATTAAAATGGATCGATGCAACACGCACCGATTTATTATTACCCGGACATCAAATAAATGCTGCAAGTTTATTATTTGATAAAGTGGAAGATGAAACCATTGTGGCACAAGTTCAAAAATTAGCCGATTCAAAAAAAATGAATGAACTAAATTCAACCTCAGAAATAGAAGCTCCGAAATCAGATATTTCATTTGATGATTTCAGTAAAATGGATATCCGTGTAGGAACAATTTTAGAAGCAGAGCGTGTACCGAAAACCGATAAACTTTTGAAATTACTGATCGATACAGGAATTGACAAACGTACTGTTGTTTCAGGTATTGCAGGTTCCTACAAACCGGAAGAAATAATCGGTCAGCAGGTTTCCATATTAGTAAATCTTGCACCCCGAAAAATTAAAGGTATCGAAAGCCAGGGAATGATTTTAATGGCCGAAAATAATAAAGGGGAATTGAGTTTTGTTGCACCAACAAAAGCAGATATAAATAATGGTGGTGCAATAAAATAAAGTATCTCATTTCAAGAAAAATTCCAATTCATCTGATTCCACTTTTCTCCACACGATGCTCATTCGAGTATTTCGCTTTTCTCCACGTGATGGTCAGTTCGAGTATTTCGTTTTTCTCCATGTGATGGTCAGTTCGAGTAATTTCGCTTTTCGCGGAATTGTATCGAGAACTTTTAAAAACAAAAAAAACTCCAAAAATGTTCTCGATACATTTCTTTCCCTACCGCTGCAGAAACACTCGAACGGACTTCATCGAAATATTAAGGAATCCGTCATTGCTAGTCAGTGTGTTGATTTCGCTTTTCTCAGCACGATGGTCAGTTCGAGTAATTTCGCTTTTCGCGAAATTGTATCG
>MEPB01000074.1 GCA_001769385.1 Bacteroidetes bacterium RIFCSPLOWO2_12_FULL_35_15
AAAAAGGATATTGAAACCACTTTCAATATCCTTCCTTCAATCCTTTACCTATATTAGATTATAGGTTGTTTTACCAACTATTTTTTGCTATTATACCACTAATTATCTTTTTGATTTAAAAATTGCCATTTTTAAATATTTATAACAATTTCAACATCTTAGCCATGTAAAACCCATCAAATCCTTCACTTGGCATAATTTTTCTGTCTTCAATAAATTTAAATTGCTTGTTATTTTTTTCTAAGAATTCTCCAACTTGATTCTGGTTTTCAGATGGTAAAATGCTACATGTTGCATATATCATAATTCCACCGGGTTTTACCATTTCTGAATATTTTTGAAGAATCTGTTGTTGTTTTTTTTTAATTTGTTCGATAAAATCCAAATTTAATTTCCATTTGGCATCAGGGGTTCTCCTAAGAACGCCTAATCCGGAACAAGGAACATCTAACAATAATCGGTCTGCGGCATTTTTAAATTTGTTTAGTATATTTTCATTTATTAATTGCGTTTGTATGCAACTTGCTCCTGCTCGATCAGCACGTTTTTTCAATTCGATCAGTTTTTTTTCTTCAACATCCATCGAAAGTATTTTGCCTTGATTATTCATTAATGCGGCAATGTGCAAAGATTTTCCTCCTGCTCCTGCACAAGCATCAATAACAATCATTCCGGATCTTAGGTCCATAAAATGTGCAATTAATTGTGAAGAGGCATCTTGAATTTCGAATAACCCTAGTTTGTATTCATCATGAGATTGTAGATTATGACGTTTTTCCAAAACCAATGCATCTTTCGAAATGATTTCCCAAATTGGGTTTCCATTTTTTAGGATATGTGTTTCAATATTTTGTGCGGCTAATTTTTTTTGTAAAACTTCAGCTGATGTTTTTAATGTATTCGTACGAAGAACAACTTGGGCTTCTTTATTCAACTCCGTTAATTCTTTACCCCAAAGGTTTTCTCCCAGTTCTGCGGTGCCTATTTCATCTAACCAATCAGGAACAGAGTCTCTGTATTTTCGAATTGTTTTTGCCAGTTCAAAATTTCCTAAAATATTATTCTTGTCAATTTCTTTAAACTCTATCCAATCCGGCAGTTCGTTACCTTTAATTAATTGCCAGGAAGCAAAAAGTTTTAAAAAATCATTTTCAGTTATTGGCTCCGGGATACCGGCAGATTGTTTTATTAACCTCCACCAACGCACCATTTCATATATTGTTTCTGCAATAAAGCGTCTGTCGCGGGAACCCCACCGAACATCTTTTTTCAATACTTGTGCTACAGCTTTATCAGCATACACTCCATTAACAAAAATTTGTTGAAGAGTTAAAGTGATCGCATTTACAAGTGTTTTGTGAAGTTTCATGTTCGTATAAAATAGTTCATTTAACAGGTTTTAAATTAAAATGATGATTTTATCTTTACTATGCTTTAAAAATAAAATCTTACGAAAATACCTAAATTAAATAAGAGCAAAAGGATTTGAAAATAAGAAAAGCATTACCTGCATCTAAGCGATAAAGTTATCATAAAAAAATAGTATTTTTGAGTTTATGAATTTCTCCTCAAAATTAATTGAAGAAGCTGTAAATGAATTTAGTAAGTTACCTGGTGTAGGTAAACGTACTGCTTTACGTTTTGTTTTACATTTGATGAAAAATAACAAAGCCGAAGTGGAACAATTTGGCAATACGTTTATAAAATTACGTTCCGAATTAAAGTACTGTGAAAAATGTCACAATGTCTCCGATAAAGTTTTATGTGAAGTTTGTGCAAATCCTAAGCGAGACCAAACTACGGTTTGTGTTGTTGAAGATATACGGGATGTAATGGCAATTGAAAATACGCAACAATATTTAGGCGTTTATCACGTTTTAGGTGGAATAATTTCACCAATGGACGGAGTAGGGCCAAGTGATTTAACTATTGAGTCTCTTGTGCAAAAGGCCGCTAAAGGAGAAATTAAAGAAGTGATAATGGCATTAAGTACTACAATGGAAGGAGATACTACCAATTTTTATATTTATAAAAGGTTAAAGGCTTACGCAATTACTGTAACGACTATTGCCCGAGGTATTGCTATTGGTGATGAATTAGAATATGCAGACGAAGTAACTTTAGGGCGTTCAATTATAAATCGTACTCTTTACGAAAATTCACTTTCCTTTAAATGAAGCTTTCAGTAATAATTGTTAATTACAACGTGCAGCATTTTTTGGAGCAATGTCTTCATTCTGTATTTGCTGCAGCGAAGAATATAGCTACTGAAGTTTTTGTAGTGGATAACAATTCTGTGGATGGATCGGTGCAGATGCTGAAAGAAAAATTTCAGGAAGTGCAACTCATTGAAAATAAAAAAAATACCGGGTTCTCCTTCGCAAATAATCAGGCAATTCGAATTGCAAAAGGCGAATATATTTTACTCCTTAACCCTGATACTGTTGTTGAAGAAGATACATTTGAAAAGGTTATTGCTTTTATGGATACACATCCTGAAGCAGGAGGATTAGGTGTTAAAATGTTAGATGGTAAAGGAAAATTCCTTCCGGAATCAAAACGCGGACTACCAACACCGGCAGTAGCCTTTTATAAAATTTTTGGGTTGTCAAAATTGTTTCCAAAATCAAAAACATTCGGAAAATATCATCTTGGGTTTCTGGATAAAGATAAAACGAATGAAGTTGAAATACTTTCAGGAGCATTTATGTTGATGCGGAAGACAGCTCTGGAAAAAGTTGGATTATTAGATGAGACCTTCTTTATGTATGGAGAGGATATTGACCTCTCTTATCGATTGATCCTTGGAGGATACAAAAATTATTATTTCCCTGAAACACGTATTATTCATTATAAAGGAGAGAGTACGAAAAAGAGTACTGTCAATTATGTGTTTATTTTTTATAAGGCAATGGTTATTTTTGCACAAAAGCATTTTTCACATAATAATGCAAAATTATTTTCTTTCTTAATTAACATTGCCATCTACCTTCGAGCAAGCGTTGCAATAGCAATTCGGTTCTTAAAATCAATTGCTTTACCAGCATTTGATTTTAGTTTAATAATGGTAGGCTTGCTTTTAATAAAGGATTATTACGAAAAAAACATAAAATTTATTTCGGGTGGTTCATATTCCTATGCACTCATTTCCATCGCATTTCCAGCCTACATTTTTATTTGGATGTTTACTGTTTATTTAAGTGGTGGATATGATAAGCCCATTCGGTTATTTCGCATTTTACGAGGAGTATTAATTGGTACAGGTATTATTTTAATTGGTTATGCTTTGCTTCCAGAAGCATATCGGTTTTCCAGAGCGTTAATATTATTGGGTGTTATATGGGTATTATTGGCGTATTTTATTTCAAGATTAATATTTCATTTTGTTGGAATGAAATCATTCAATTTTAATCCGGATAAAAGTAAACATATAATTATTATTGGGAAACAAGCAGAATTTGAACGTGTGAATAGTTTGCTAAAACAAACCAATACCAATACCAGTTTTTTAGGTTTTGTAAGTGCAGATGATAATGGGATACATCATCCGAATTATATCGGAAACATAAGCCAGATTGAAGAAATTATTAAAATATACAAGATCAATGAGGTTATTTTTTGCTCCAGAGATATTTCCTCTCAGGGGATTATTGATTTTATGCACACACTTGTTTCTGCAGAAGTTGATTTTAAAATTGCGCCACCGGAAAGCTTGTCAATAATAGGAAGTAATTCAATTGATACAGCCGGTGATTTGTATATTATTGATGTAAATTCAATTAGTAAACCTAAGAACAAAAGAAATAAACGTTTGTTCGATGTATTGTGCAGCTTATTGCTACTAATGCTTTCACCTGTTTTAACTTTTATTCAAAAAAACAAAACCGGCTTTTTTAAAAACACTATTGAAGTATTATTTGGTTTTAAATCATGGGTTGGATATGGAAAAGATAATTATGACCATTTGCCTGAACTTAGGCCATCTGTACTTTCTCCGGCCGATGCAATAAAAAACATAAACATTAATGCAGATACTCGTAATCGACTGCATTTAGCTTATTCAAAAGATTATAAAATTGAAAACGATTTAAATATCGTTCGGAAAAGCTTATCGAAGCTTGGAAGTTAATCAAGTAAATTATTTCCTATTTATCATTGAGCAATAGGTTTTTCTTCAGCAAGATCTCTTGAAAACCATTCAGATACAATGTTAGTATCCATTTGTTTTTTTGCAGTATATGTAAAATCATTTGTTTTTACATTATAAGTATAATCTTTTGCCCACAGGATATGGTTTTTGCAAAGTTGTATGATAGCATCAATACAGAACTCAATTTCTTTGTCAGTTAATACCGGATGAATAGATAAACGCACCCAGCCTGGTTTTTCGCAAAAAAATCCATTGTCGATCTTGTTTGTTATTGCCCTTGAATGATTCCGATCAATATTCAAAAGGTGATGACCATATGTTCCTGCACAAAAACAACCGCTCCTTACCTGAATTCCAAACCGATCATTTAATAAATTTACAGCAAGGTTATAATGAAGGTCATCGATAAAAAACGAACAAATACCTAAACGATCTTTAGTGTTTTCTGCTAAAATATGAAGATTTGGAATTCCTATTAATCCATCCCAAATTTTAGTCATCATTTCCTTTTCACGTTTCAGCATATTTTCAACGCCCATTTGGTTTTTAAGGTTAATACACAAAGCGGCTTTTATTGTTTGCAAGAATGCCGGAGTCCCTCCATCTTCACGGGCTTCGATATTATCCAAATATTTATGCCCTCCCCAAGGATTTGTCCAGGCAACTGTTCCGCCTCCAGGTGAATCAGGAATAGCATTTTTATATAATTTTTTATTAAAAATCAATACTCCTGAACTTCCCGGGCCTCCCAGAAATTTATGAGGTGAAAAATAGATTGCATCCAAATATTGGTCTGTTTTTTCAGGATGCATATTGATATTTATGTAGGGCGCTGAAGCTGCAAAATCAACAAAACACAAGCCATTATTACTATGCATCAGTTCAGCAATTTGATGATACGGTGTAAAAATCCCGGTAACATTTGAACAGGAAGTTATTGCCGCAATTTTTAATTTTCGGGATTTATAGATTTTTAATAAATTTTTCAAATATTCCAAATCTACTAATCCATCTTTGGTTGATTCTATAAGAACAACTTCTGCAATCGTTTCGATCCAGGAAACCTGGTTGGAATGATGCTCCATATGTGTAACAAAAACAACAGGTTTGTCTTCTTCAGAAATAATAATTTGATCTTTGAATTTTTCGTGAATCCGTAAGCCAAGAATACGTTGAAATTTATTTACAAGACCGGTCATTCCGGAGTTGGATGAAAATAGGATATCATTATCATTTGCACCAACATGTTCCTTAATAATCGATAGGGCATTTTGATAAGCATTTGTCATTGTACTTCCGGTAACTGAGGTTTCGGAATGTGTGTTTCCAACAAATACACCGATATCCTCAGAAATCAGTTGTTCAATGGGCCTATAGAGCCTTCCGCTGGCAGTCCAATCGACATAAAGTAATTGTTTGAAGCCATAAGGTGTTTCAAATGCCTTTTCTGCACCGATCGTATTTTTTCTGAATTTCTTAAAATGATCTTCCAGCATACTGTAATTCAAGGTATTAGTTTTTCGTTGAAAGTTTTTTAATAAAGATATTCTATTTTAGAAAATGCTTGTGATTTAATATGAGGTAATCTTAGCAATTGAAAAGATACTATTTGATAAATGAAAATGAGTATTATTTTTTTTACCTTGTAAAAATAATAGTGATTATAAATGAAAAATTACCATCAATAATGAAAAATCTTCTATATTTACAAGGATAAAAGAACGCTATTTTATGAAGATAATATCTAGATTTATTACATTTGTTTTGCTCGCATTTGCATTAAACACATTTGCACAATTTCCAGATAATTCCTACCAAAGTTCCGGTAATCCATTTTATTGGAAAAATCGAAAACCGGATGCGGCCTATTGGCAACAAGATGTGCATTATAAAATTACAGCATCAATTGATGATAAAACTGACATTGTTGATGGAACAGAAGAATTAACTTACACTAATAATTCGCCAGACGATCTTACTTTTGTTTACTTTCACTTATACAGCAATGCGCAGGTGAAAGGTTCCTATTTATCAGATCTGAATAAAAATAACGGCTCAAAAATAAAATATGGAAAATACCAGGAGCAAGGATTAGGAACAGCAGTTTCGAAAATTACATTAAATGGTATTGAATTAAAAACCGAATTGGATAACACCATATTAAAAGTTTATCTGCCAACACCAATAAAATCAAACCAAAGCATCACCTTTCAAATAAATTTCAAGACTTATTTTGATAAAGGAACTATTCGAAACAGAATGAAACTTTTTAATTCATGGGGTTTTAAGCATTATGATGTGGTGCATTGGTATCCTCGGATCTCTGTGTATGACCGTAAATTTGGCTGGGATACCTATCAACATATGGATCATGAATTTTATGGCGACTTCGGAACTTATGATGTTTCTTTTACCTTTCCGAATAACTACATTTTAGATGCAACCGGAATTTTATTGAATAAAGAAGAGGTGTTGCCGGCTGACCTGCGTGCAAAATTAGATATTAAAAACTTTAAGAATAAAGTCTGGAACGAGGCCCCGTCAGTTATTGTTCAGGCTGATGGAACAACAAAAACATGGAAGTTCCATGCCGAGAATGTGCATGATTTTGCACTTACGGCTGATCCAACTTATCGGATAGGGGAAGTAGAGTGGAACGGAATAAAATGTATTTCTCTAGTTCAGGAGCCACATGCCGGCCATTGGCAGAATGCGGCAGCATATGCAGCTAAAATTATAAAAGTAAACTCCGAAGATTTTGGGATGTATGCTTATCCCAAAATGATAGTTGCAGATGCACAAGATGGTATGGAATATCCAATGCTTACTCTTGATGGAGGATTTGATCCGGATTACCGCGATTTGTTTGCACATGAAATTAGTCATAATTGGTTTTTTGGAATGGTAGGAAATAATGAAACCTATCGTGCTGCTTTAGATGAAGGATTCACGCAATTTTTGACCAACTGGACATATGAAAAAATTGAAGGAAAAGAGCGGGTAAAAAATCTTCCAAAATCAAATTATGTTCAACGATTCATGGAGCCGGATTATGTGCGGAACAGCGAAATTTATAATGGATATATGAATGATGCTGCAAGAGGCGTAGAAACATTTATGTGTGTTCATTCTGATATGTATAATGGGGCAATGGGGCATGGAGGCGGGTACCGACAAGTGTATATGAAAACAGCCACTATGCTTTATAATTTGCAATACACATTAGGTGATTCACTTTTTAAAGCCGCAATGAACAATTATTTTAATCAGTGGAAATTTGCACATCCTTATATCGAAGATTTCAGAAATTCCATTATTCAATACACACATGTTGATTTGAATTGGTTTTTTGATGAATGGATGGAGACCTCTAAAACTATTGATTATGCAGTAAAATCTGTGCGGGCAGGTAGTTCTAAAGATGAATATTTAATTACATTCAAACGGAAAGGAATGCAAATGCCGATTGATTTTACAGTGATTGGAAAAAACGATAGCCTATATAATTATCATATCCCAAACACCTGGTTTGTAAAACAAACAAAGGCAACTGTGCTACCACGGTGGATCGGTTGGGATAAAGTAAAACCTACTTATACTGCTTCGGTAATTATTCCAAGTGGAGTTTTAGATGTGATCATTGATTCAAGCACCCGTTTGGCGGATGTGAATATGTTGAATAATAATAGGAAATTTCCAATTAAATATCGTTTTGATTCAAAAATTTATAATCCATCCGATTGGTCGAGATATGAATTGTTTGCGCGTCCGGATGTTTGGTACAACGGATATGATGGTTTAAAAACCGGTTTAAACCTGAATGGTAATTACATGAATTACAAACACATTTTTGATGCAACCTTATGGTTTAATACAGGAATAGGTCAATCGTATCTGGATTCAAACATTCGAAAAAGTGCAAAGGACTTGTATGATAATGTATCTTTTCGAATCAATTACAGGACCTCCACCGATAAATTTATGAAAGGTTCGTCTTTTTATTTTTCTGCAAAAGCGCTGGATGGATTAAATGCTTACACAGTTGGATTTGACCGAAAAGATATTTCAGGAAAAAATAAGATATACATGTATTTTAAATCCATGTATCGAAAAGGGTTAAATGACCTGACTTATTTATTGATCCCTCAAGAGTGGCAACCTAATATGCTTAATAATACGATCAATATTGGTTTGGAGCATACTTATAATTACAGAACCGGAATAGGAAATATAAATTTAGGATTGCGTAGTTCAGCTCTGTTAAGTGATTATGATTTTCAAACTATTAATTTAAATGTGGTTAACCGTACACGTTTGTGGAGATTGATTTTAAATACAAGATTGGTTGGGCAATATGGAACCGGAAAAAATTGGGCAGATGAATCATCCCTATTTCTGGCTGGTGCAAATCCGGAAGAGATGATGGAAAATAAGTTTACTCGGTCACAAGGATTTTTTGATCCTTCCTGGGCAACTATTGGTGCTAAAACAAATTATTTTCAGCATGGAGGAGGGCTTAATTTACGGGGTTATGCAGGATATGTTGCACCTCAGTTACAAAGCGATGGAACACTTGCATTAACATACAAGGGACAAACAGGAGCCGCAATTAATGCTGAATTGGATTTTGATGGAATTATCAAGATCAAAAAACAAAATTGGCTGACACGTACATTTAAATTAAGCACGTATTTGTTTGGAGATGCAGGAATCATCAATTACAGTAAAACAAGTGATGTTGTTTTGAAAATGAGTGATGTGCGTGTTGATGCAGGATTAGGTTGTGCTTTAACAATAAAAAAGTTTGGAAAATTACAAACTGTTCAACCATTAACGATTCGTTTTGATATGCCATTTTTCTTAAATAAAATCCCTGCAACAGATAAAGATTATTTGCAATATCGTTTTGTTGTGGGCATTAGCAGAGCGTTTTAAGGGAATAAGGATTATAGGAATAAGGATTATAGGAATAAGGATTTAGGATTAAAGAATAAGGATTTAGGAGTAAAGGATTATAGGAATAAGGATTAAAGGATTAAGGATTATAGGAATAAGGATTATGGATTATAGGAATTAGGATTAAAGAATTTAATAAAATAACCAGTCAAAAAAAATAAAATTAATGAAAACAGTAAATTACTTTTTTGTTATGTTAAGTTTAATCGCTTTAAACATGGCACAATCAACTACTAAAATCTTTGCTCAAACTAATGAAGAGCAATATGCAAAAGCATATAAATTAAAATTGGAATACAAATACAAGGAAGCTTTTCCTATGTTTCAGGCATTAGTAAAAAGCGATTCGGCAAATGTTAACTATGTTCAATATGCAAGTTATTGTTATTCGAAATTTGGTTTTTATTATGCCCCGGAAGCGGAAAAGATGAAATATTATAAAACTGCAGAATATCTTGCATTAAAAGCAATTAAAATAAATGAAACAAGTGCAGATGCACATTATGCTTATGCTATGGCTTTGGGACGTATCAATGAAAATGCCAGTTCGAAGCAAAAAATAGCAAATGCTAAATTAATAAAAACGCAAGTGGATAGAGCCATTGCTCTGAATCCAAGATTAGCAGGAGCATATCATATTCTTGGTCGCTGGAACCGTACCATTGCAGGTTTTAGCGGAGTAGAAAAAATGATGATCAACTCATTTTTTGGAGGCGTGCCTCCGGGGGGATCGTATGAGGATGCTATAAAAGCTTTTATGACTGCGATAAGTATTGAACCTAAATACATGAATCATCAATATGAACTGGCTCAAACCTATTACGAAATGGGGAAAACTGTGGAAGCTAAGCTTTGGGCACAAAAAGCCTTAGAGGTAGTTCCTTCAAATGATGATGATAAAAAAGCGAAAACAGATTGTGAAGCATTATTGAAAAAGTTATAGCTGATACCTTATTTATTTTATGCAAGGCAAGAAACTGACCATCGTCAACCGACATTACCCACCAAATGTTAATATTACTGGTGAAAATGCCTGGGACCTTGCTAATTACTTAATTGAACAACATCAAATTGATGTCGCGATCGTTCATATAAGTCGTAGCTATGAAGGTGGCGGAAATAAACGAACACCAGTTGGCAAGATCTTTTCAATTAAAACAATTTACGAAGGCAACAATAAAATACTACGTTACCTGAGTAGTATTTTAGACGGCTATAATTTGATCCGCAAAGCAGAAAAATTAGATCATGGACCGATCATCGTAATGACAAGTCCTCCGTTATTGCCCATGTGGGCCTCCAAAATTTTAGGAAAAAAAAATAGCAAATGGATACTTTGGAGCATGGATCTGTTTCCGGAAGGTTTTGCAGCATCAAATGAGATAAGTGAAACAAATTTCTTATACAAATATGCAATAAAGCAAACCTACAAGAATGCTCCTGATAAAATTATTGCACTCGGACCACAACAAAAAAAAGTATTAGATAAAAAATACGATAAGGAGATTGAACATGTGATTTTGCCTTGTGGTGTATTTTTAGATCAGAATAAAGTTGAAACGATACCGCAATGGAAAATCCATTCTGATAAAATATATCTTGGATATCTTGGTAATTGTGGTAATGCCCATTCTGTCGATTTTATCAAAGCTGTTATTGATGAGGTGGATCCTGAAAAATATCACATGATACTTGCCGTTTATGGCATCAAAGCAGAGCAATTAAAAAACTATGCAAATGGTAAACGAGGAATCACCATCATGCAAAGCATTCCCCGAAACGAATTGCATCATATTGATATTCATTTAGTAACCTTAGTAAATTCATGGACGCACATTGCAGTCCCTTCAAAAGCGGTAAGCAGCGTTTGTTCCGGGGCAACCATTTTATTTTGTGGAAATAAAGAAAGTGATAACTGGGTTTTATTGCACGATGCCGGTTGGTTAGTGGAGGACAATGAGAAACTTAAGTCAACTGTTCATAATGTATTGTCCTCGCTCACTTTGGATGACATAAAAACAAAAAAGAACAAGGCCCAACAAATTTCAAAGGACCTGAATACATTGGTGAAGCAAAGTTATGATACGATTGCTTCCTGGGCAAAATAAGGTGTTTAAATAATTATAATTAGGTCTGTCCATAATGTAAAAATTAGCCGCAGATTCGCAGATTAAAATTGAACTACTACACACTTTTTTGCCACAGATCATGCTGATTTTCTCTGATTATCCGCCAAAGGCGGATTCCTTTTTAATCTGCGAATCTGCGGCTTCTGTTTTTTTGTTTTGATTTAATCCCGACTCTATGGACAGACACTAATTAATATATATCTTTGCATACTAATATTTTATTCCTTACAAAATGAACATAGCAATTATAACCGGCTCAGGTGGATTAATAGGTAGTGAATCCGTTTCTTTTTTCTCTAAAAAATTCGATAAAATAATCGGCATTGATAATGATATGCGCAGCTATTTTTTTGGTGAAGAAGCTTCTACCAGTTGGAATGTAAAGAGGATCAAAGAAAATGTTCCTAACTATGAGCATCACAATATTGATATTCGTAATTATGCTGATCTGGAAAAAATATTCAATCAGTATGGAAATGATATAAAATTAATTGTTCATACTGCTGCACAGCCAAGTCATGATTGGGCGGCTAAAGAACCGTTAACCGATTTTGGAGTTAATGCAACAGGCACCCTACACATACTTGAATTAACCCGTCAACATTGTTCAAAAGCTGTTTTCATTTTTACTTCCACCAATAAAGTATATGGCGATAATCCTAACTATTTGCCATTGATAGAAAAAGAAACCCGTTGGGAAATAGCTGAAGATCATGCGTATTTTAAAAATGGAATTGACGAACACATGAGTCTTGATCATACTAAACACTCTGTTTTTGGCGCATCAAAAGTTGCAGCAGATATTATGGCTCAGGAATATGGAAAATATTTTGATATGAGTGTTGGCGTTTTTCGTGGAGGGTGTTTAACCGGGCCAAACCATAGCGGGGCACAACTTCATGGCTTTTTATCTTACTTAATGAAATGTACCCTTACAGGCAATCCTTATACTATCTTTGGTTATAAAGGAAAACAGGTTAGAGATAATATTCATAGTTCCGATCTCGTAAATATGTTCTGGCATTTTTATCAAAACCCGAAAAAGGGGGAAGCTTATAATGCCGGTGGAGGACGCTTTGCCAATTGTTCCATGCTGGAAGCAATTGCGTTATGTGAAAAGATAAGTGATAAAAAATTAAACTATACCTATAGCGAACACGCCCGAAGTGGCGATCATATCTGGTATATCAGTGATGTATCTAAGTTTCAGAAAGATTATCCTGAATGGCAGTACAAATGGAACTTAGATGATACGTTGGTTGATATTTATAATACTATGAGTAAATCGGTTTCGGTGAAGGATTGTAGATAAGCTGAGCAATTGCACACCTATTGAGGTTACTTTTTTTCTTTTGCTTTCGTTGTGAAATTCAATGAAAGCATTTTTTTTAGGAATTTTTTAAAACCTATCCAATATCATGTTTGTTTATGTTTCTTTGTTTTATAATGATTTAATTGCTGAAGTTTTTATCAATATTTTTAACTAAAAAAAATTGTGATTTAAATTTGCCAAATAATTCTATATTTGTACAAACACAAAAAATACAAACCAAAATTATATTCATTATGAACAAACCAAAACTACTATTAATAGCGGGGTTAATTACCTTTTCAGGAATTAACATGAAAGCTCAAAAAGCAGGACCTTATGTTGTTAAATCTTCAGAAGAATTTGAATCTCCCAAAAGACACGAAATAATGGATCCTGTGCCTTATGGAAAAGATGGCATTATTCAAGTAAATGCAAAAAAATCTGAATCATTTTCATTTCAATTGTTTTCCAACGACCTGAAATTTATTAAAGAAAATACCGTAAATACTGAAACTAAATTAAATGAACATACCAGTTATGATAGGTTTTTTAAATTTAAGAACAAGACATATTTATTTGTGCGTGATGTGAACAAAGAAGCTCATACAGAAGGAATTTCAGCCTTAGAGTTTTCTCCAAAAGATTTGGATTTTACAGGAAGCTCTAAAGGTCTTTTTCAATCGTCCGATAAGGTGAGAACACTAGGGGGATCAGGGGTAAGTGCTTTAGGTTATTTTTACGTGAAAGGATATACAGGTGCATATACATTTGATGTTTCCAATGATGCAACAAAATTTTTATATAGCTATTCATTGGTTCCGAAAGAGAAAAAAGACAAACTCAATAAGGATATAATTGGATTGTATGCTTTTGATGAAAATTTAAATAAGTTGTGGGGAGGTGAATATGAAATGCCTTATACTGAAGCGATTATGGATAATTTAGGCTATACAATCGCTGATGATGGAAAGGTTTATTTATTAGCAAAAGTTTTTGAAAATGATGACCGGAAAGCAGCTACAAAAGATGGTGTACCTAATTATCATTTTGAAATATTGATATATCAAAAAGATAGCAAAACACCTAAGTCAGTTGAGATAAAAATTGATAATTATTTTCCAAAGGAGGCTTATATTTACGAAGGGGATAATCATAACATAGTAATTGCCGGTTTTTATGGAAAGGCTGCCAATAAGCCTGTTGATGGCGCCTATATGGTAAAGTTAGATGTGGAAAAAGCAACAGTTTCAAAGGTTAATGGGGGTTATTTTGAAATCCCAAGTGAGATAATTAAAGCATTTACTTCCGAAAGAGAAAAAAGAAAATTAGAGAAAAAGGAAGATAAAGATGCTGAGGGGGATATTGGTGTTGATAATTTAAGAATCCGTGATATATACGAGATGCCCAATGGATCAACAAAAATTGTTTCTGAACAATATTGGGTACGTAGGATTACTTATTATGATAATAGCTGTCATTGTATGAAGACAAAATACGATACCTATGCAGATGATATTTTTGTTATGAGTATTGATGCAAAAGGGAAATTGGAATGGGTAAAAAAAATTCCGAAAGCGCAACATAGCAGCGATGCTATTGGTGATGGATTATCTATCAATTCAATGATAACAGGAAATGATTTACACATTTTTTATATCGACAATATTAAGAACCTGAATTTGCCTGCTACTGAAGCTCCAAAAGTTCATCAAAATAGAATGGGTGGCTTTTTAACAGCAGTAACGGTTAACGAAAAAGGAGATGTTAAAAAATTTAGTTTAGGTCAAATTAATGACTTCGACACTAATTTCTTTATAAGAGGATTCGAAGATGGTGGAAATAATAATATTATAAGTACAGAACGAAAAAAGAAAATGAATAAATTATTCTCGATAGAAGTAAAATAGAATAATTAGGAGTGATACTCTGCAAAACAACATTCCAAGTAAAATTAATACTTGGAATGTTGTTAGCTTAAAAATTCGTTAAATTCTTGCAAACGAAATGATGTTCCAGATTTATTTAGAGAATGTTAAACATGCAAATTTCCTCTTAAAAAAGCTACGTTGATCGATTTCCTGACGCATCCTGAGATTCGAATATCCGTGCTGGTGGTTTTATTGCTGTTGTTGATATTGATGAAAAAGGTATAATAAAAAAATATAATCTTTGGGAAGCAAAACAATATGAAACTAATTTATATGTTCGAAGATTTATTAATGGCAGAAAAAATAACCTTGTTGCTGTTGAACGAAAAAAGAAAAAAAATATGCTTTTTTCTATTGAAATAAAAAAATAGTTCTTGTTAAGAATGACACAAATACCATACACACTATGAATTACTCTGTTTTAAAAAAATCGATTTACACGGGAATAATTGCACTATTATTTTCCAGTGCTGCTAATAGCCAATTCGCTAAGGATTATACCCCTATAGTTTCAAGCGGTTCATTGCCGGAAGAGTTTTTGAAAACAGCCAGAGCTATGTCAATTGAAGATATTAAAACCATTGGTTATGGGCAGGACAGGGCTGTGAAACAACAGTTCGTAATGTCGAATAATTATTTTTTGAAAGATCTCTTGTTGAGTGGTGAAGTATTGATCAACGATCCTCTTACAAAATATGTAAATAAGGTTGCCGATGAACTATTAAAAAGCAACCCGCTTCTTCGTCAACAAATACACATTTACGTAACAAAATCATCAGATGTAAATGCATACGCTTTTGACAAGGGATTTATATTTGTAAATGTTGGTTTGCTTGCTCAATTAGAGAATGAAGCGCAATTAGCATATATACTTGCACATGAGATCGACCATGTAATGAAAAAACATTCTGTAACTGAATATATTGAAAATGTAAAACTTGAAAATGGTACCAGTAATTACGAACGTGGCTCGTACGATGAACGTAGTTTAGCAAAATACCGTTTCTCAAAAGAGCAGGAAAGCGATGCTGATATGGAAGGTTTAAGTTTGATAAAAAAAACAAATTATAGTATTAAGGCTTTAAATGGAGCATTTGATGTTTTGCAATATTCATACTTACCATTCGAATTAGTTGATTTTAAAAAATCTTTTTTTGAAGATGAATATTTAACATTGCCCGATACACTTTTTTTAAAGCAAACATCCGATATAAAAGCCAATGATGATTATGATGATTCAAAAAGTACACATCCAAATATTCGTAAAAGGCGTGGGGCAATAGAACCGGAATTAAAAGTAAGTGACGAAGCCAGTCGCAAAAAATATTTAGTATCAGAGGAGGAATTTAAAAACGTGAGAGAAACCGCTCGTTTTGAACTCTGCCGATTATATATGGTTGAAAGAGATTATATGAATGCCATTTATGCATCTTATATTTTACTGGAAAAATATCCGGATAATTTATTTCTTAAAAAAACAGTTTCACAAGGACTATACAATGTTCTTGTAAATAAATCATCATCCTACAATCGGTCAACGATATCAATTGCAGGAAATAGTTCAATGTCCTCAAGGAGTTATTCAATCCCTGATTATACAAAAATAGAAGGAACCTCTCAAAGGGTGTATTATATGATGGATAACCTTGAATCAAAAGAGTTGAACACAATCGCATTGGCATACACATTCAAGGCACATAAACAATATCCGGATGATAAAACTTTATCAGCATTAACTGATAGTTTGTTTTCCTTTATGATAAACTCTAATAGTTTATTTTTAAATGATTTTTCAAGAAAATCAAAAACAGAACTAAAAAATCAGGATACAATTCAAGTTGTTAAAGTAGATTCAACTGATGTGGAAGAAAGCAAATATTCGAAAATAAAAAAACAACAACAAAAAGTTGAAGTGGAGACAGAGGATAATTTTACTAAATATGCTTTTGTTGGATTATTAAAAGATGATGAATTTGTAAGTCGTTATTCTAAAATGGCTAAAGGTTTAACTCAAAAGCCGGTTACAGATGAATATGTAAAAAAAGCAAAGCCTCAAACAAAGAAAAAGACTACTGATGCTCCTTTCTTCGGGATAGATAAAGTGATCTTTATTGATCCTTTTTATATGAAAATAAAAAATGAACATGGAAAAGCAAATGTTCAATTTTATGAATCAGAAGATCGTCAGCAAGTATTATTGGATATTCAAAAAAAATGTGCGGACCGTTTAAAACTACAATACACATGTCTTACCACTAAAGATATTGCTGCAGGAGACATTGAACGTTATAACGACAATGCATTATTAAATGAATGGTTAGGCGAACGTTTTAAGCATGGTGACAATAATGATGAACTGGTAACAAGTTCTGAAAACATGAAGCAGCTGATAGAAAAATTAGGCGCAAAGTATGTTGCCTGGAGTGGTGTTTATAATAGCAAGGGCGGAGCTTATAGAAATACCTACTTTTTTATTTTATTGGATCTAGAAACCGGTAAATTAATGAAATTTGAAACACGCTATACACGTGCGAAAGACAGCAATGATCTGATAAGCTCTTTTGTTTACAATTCGTTGATGCATGTTGCAAAGAAACCTAAACAGTAATTTATTTTAAAAGAAACTTTTTTAGTTAATGTACTTAAAAATTCACATTGAAACTATTCCGAATATTAATATATTAAATACATGAAAAATAAAATAGTTGTTTTTTTATTTCTGGTTTCATGCTCTGTTTATTCTCAGGTGCCGGGTTATTTAGGGAAACGTTTAACTATCGGATATGCAAATTATCTTTCTCCTTCTTTTATATATCCTTCATCCAAAAGTACAGATAGATATGAACTTGGTTTAAATACAACACATTGTATAAATGCCGAATACGCGATAAAAAAAAGAACTGAATTTTGCGTTTCTGTCGAATTCTATAAAACAGGCATCGCCAGAGAAGACGGATATCAATATTCTGCCGGTGGATATTCGGATTATGGTTCAGCCATTTACAGGCCCGGTGATAAAACACCTATTCAATTAAAAAGTACGAATGTTTCATTAGGGTTCAAGTTTTTTAGGCAGGGATTTATTGCACCTGTGGGAAAATATCAAAAGTTGGAATTTGTTTTACTTTCAAATAAGATCATTTACGATAAAAATTCTTTTTATGATCAATATTATTCACCAGATACTCGGCTACCCGCATTAGGTCTGGGGGAATATAACTTTAAAACTTTTGCAATTGCTTTAACATTGGGAAGACAACGCGTTTTGTTTAATTCAATTATTCTTGATACCGGATTCCGTTTTGGTGTTTCACCAAATGCAGTTTTTAATTTTCTTCTTGATGATATTTTTGATGGCAGTATGTCCAATTCAGCTTTGGAGAGCCAATTTAAACAAGATACTCAATATAGAATATTTGCTGGCCAGTTATTCAATTTTCATATCGGTCTTGGATTTTTAGCATTTTAAATATGAAACCTAAAATAATTGTTTTTTTAATTTTAGTTTCAAGCACCGTTTTTGCTCAGGTACCTGGTTATATGGGGAAAAGGTTTGTGATTGGTTACGAAAATTATTTTTTCCCTGCATTTTACGGACCGGGTAAAAACAATGCAAATCCCGGACCGTCATTTTCACCGGGGTTCAATACCACGCATTGTTTAAATATTGATTATACAGTTAAACAAAGGATGAATGTTTGCTTCTCTTTGCAACATTTACGGACCGGCATTGCTTATAAAGGAGATGATTATGCCTATCCGAAGGAATCAAAATACAGTGGAAATTTTTCAACCCCTGCACAATTAACTTCAAACAATATTGGCTTTGGATTTAAAGTATTCAGACGTGGAAATATTGCCCCGGTGGGTAAATACCAAAAATTTGAAATATTACTTTTTTTTGAAAAAGTAAAGTACGAAAATAATAATTTTACTACTCATGAACAGAATTACTATGAAAATGTTCCAATAACTTTAGGAACCGGAGAATATACGTATAGAAATTTTGCGATTACTTATTCATTGGGTAAGCAACGGATATTTTTCAATAAATTAGTAATGGATTATGGTATTAGAGCAGCAATAACTCCTGTGGTGATACCTACGGGGCTATATACAGTCGATAATGTCAGAGATATGGACGATAGATTTAAAGTTGATTCTCGCTTCAGAATTTTTCGACAACAATTATTCAACTTTCATATTGGTCTTGGCTTTTTAGCATTTTAAATCAATGAAAAAAATAATTACTCTTCTATTCATATTTTATTCCATTACGCTCTCTGCTCAAGTTGCAGGATATATGGGAAGGAGGTTTTCTATTGGATATACAAATTTGGTCTCACCCTCTATTGGAACAATTTATAATTCAACTGTTGGATCACAATTAAGGATAAAAAGCTTAAATGCATCACAGATAGTAGATCTGAATTATGTATTTCATTACCGAAAAGCAATTTGTTTTTCAGTGTCATATATAGGTTCTAAGATTGACAATACTTCTGTTATAGGCTATAATCAAAGTAATTATATATTCAGTGAACCTGAAAATAATGCTCGATTATCTTCTTTAGGATTTTCCTTAGGAATAAAATTATTTAAAAGATCTCGGTTTGCTCCGGTCGGACCTTATTTGAGGTGGGATGGTTTATTTTTACTGAATACAATAAAATATCAAAAATATGCTTATTCTTATAACAATTACGTTACACATTCTCCGGAAACAGAAAATTATAACTCAGGGCAATTAAAATCCAAAGGTTTTGGATTGGCTTTGGGATTTGGGAAACAACGTGTTTTTTTTGATAAATTGTTAATTGATTATGGAATCAGGGGAGCAATTGTAATTACTAAAAATGATGATTATAATAAAACTCATTCTGACTATGAAGACGAATTAAGCTATAAAACATTTGGAAAAATATTTTTGCAACAATTCATTAATTTACGTTTAGGGATAGGCTTTCTAGCTTTTTAATTTCCAACTTGCATTGGTATTAAATTTTACTTTATTCTCTTTACAGATCAATTTTGTAACATCCCGTCCTGTTTTAATGGCAATAGGCAATCCTCCACCGGGTTGATTCCAATGACTGGAATAATAAAAATTTTTTAATCCCGGTAATTTAAAACCTACAGGAGATTTAGCTAATAAATTTTTTCCGGGTAACCATCCTTGGGTACTGCCTTTCCAGTTGTTTGTATAACGTAGAAAAGTTGCAGGAGTAGCCACATCGATCACTTCTATTTTGTCTTTTATTCCGCCTAAGCGTTTATCCAACAAGTCAATTATCTTTTCTAAAAATTCTTTTTTTGCTTCCCGGTATTTTGGTCTGTCATGTTTACGTGCATCTATCCAGAATTCTCTTTTTGTGGTGTAAAAACTAACGGTTACGGATGTTTTTCCTTCAGGAGCTTTAGTTGGGTCGTAATTATAAACATGTACTTCTAAACGTTCGTATATTGTGCCATCTGGCGATACCAATTTCTCTTCTAATGGAATTCTGGAGTAATGAGGGAAATCTTTAAATTCTTTTGCAATGCCAAATGAAAATTGCATGACCGAATAAAAAACTTCTAATTTTTTTAAAGCCTTCAGGTCAAGTATTTCCTGATCTAGGAATTTTCCATCCAAGGCATCAAATACGGTATAATTCCAATCGGCAGCCGAAAGGGTAATGTCTGAGAAATGTTTCACATCATTTCTAACCAATACACCTTTTGCAATTCCTTCTTCAGTTATTATTTTTTTTACGGGAGTATTGTAATGAATTTTTCCTCCTAATGATAAATAGCTTTCTTCAATTTTTTTTGCGAAGGTTAAGGATCCACCAATTGGATATCCCGCACTTTTTTTATCGAACACCGATAATGGCATAGTGAGCACCATCATATTGACTTCTTCGCCATCATACAATAATTCAAAACTCTCCTTTAAGAAAGGATTTTTAAATCGTTTAGCATAGGTAAAATTTGTTTCGTTCTTTATTTTCAGGAACCAGTATAAAAATTCTACATAACGTATCATTTTTATTCCCCGAATCATGGATTGAAAAAATGGCAGATCATCCAGAATAGGAGGTAAGTCAAACTTTTGCATGATTCGCATTGGTTTGATAAAATTCATTATCGCTTTGGTATCATCAGGAGCCAGATCAATTAAATATGCCTGAAGTTTATCGAGGTTAGTGTAAAGTTTAAAGTTTTTTTCACCATATTTATTGATGTTATTCAGTACTCCAACTTCAATACGAATGTCGTGGTTATGAAACTTTATTTTTTTCATATCCAAAAGCTCAGACCATAATTTGTAAAAAGAACTTCCCGAATCGGAGCCTAAGATCCAATGTGCACTTCCATCAAAGGTGTAGCCCCCTTTTTTCCAGCTGGTACAAAGTCCACCGGGAATAGAATGTTTTTCGAAGATCTGGGTTTCAAACCCGTTCATTTGCAAATAACATCCTGCTGATAAACCTGAAACACCGCCACCGATAATGTTAATCTTCATTTTTAATGGTTTGGGTGTTAGTAGTTTCGAATAAATTATAGAATTGGATCTTATTTTTTACGGAAAAATATTCCGTTGCATTGCAGAACTACTCCTGTGTTGTTATCTGTAAAGGCAGGAACAATACTGTTGAGTTGAAATCCATTTTGTTCCATGTATTCTAAAACCTGCGGCAATAACCAATTTTGGTTTTCGTAAAGCGGAATCAAAGAGATCTCCATTTCAATTCCTTTGGCTTTGTTGATCATGTTTTGAGCACCTTTTAAAACTTCCTGTTCAAAACCCTGTACATCAATTTTTAAGAAAATATTTTTTGCATTTTTACTATATTCAGCACCAATTTCATCCAAAGGGAATACCTGTACTTTTTCTTTTCCAATAATTTTCGAATCCGGAGCACCTTCGTAATGGGAGTCGAGCATATTCAGCAAGGTACTACTAACCGAGTTGGCTGAAATATTAATTTCTATTTCTTCCTTTTTGCTGCCGATGGCACAACGTGGAGCTACATCCCAATTATTATATTTTTCACTTTCTTTTTTAATTTCGCTGTACGCGGAAGTCAAAGGCTCAAAGGATACAATTTTATTTTTATAGCCGGCATCAATGATTCCGGTTGCATATTGACCTTTGTTGGCACCGATATCAAACACCAGATCGATGTTATAATGCTCGAGAAGTTTTATCCTTCTTAGCTCCTCACTGGTCGCTGCATTATATTTGCGAATAAGTATTCCGCAATTTTGAAAAAGTTTTTTGGTGATCCGTTCAAAGGTGTTCATACAATTTTTAAATTATTTTTTACGATTCAGCAATTACTCGTATCATATCGTCCTTCACGGTAACACTATACTTTGGATTTATTTTTTTTACATGATCGGTCAGTTCGGCAATAGTAGGGTAATCGTGCTTTCCAAGAAATAGACGAGCATCATCAATGATCATCACATGACCTTTGTTATTTTTAAAAACAGCATCAATCTCCGCATAAATAGGACATTCTACCTTACTTAAAGCAGTATCTCCGCCACAATAGTGACCATCGAGCCAGAATAATGCCGGTTGATCAATAGTTGGGACAAGTTTAGGTAATATTTCTCCGCTATCACCTTGTATCAGATTTATTTGAGTATCATTCTTGAAACGTTGTTTCGCTTTTTCCCAGAATTCAGTGCTGAGTTCAACGGAAAATAATTTATCAAAATTGTTTTTTTGAGCTTCCATCATATCGCCTCTGAAAGTACCTGTTTCCACTAATACTTTACAGTTGTATTTTTTACCATATTCGGCAATGGTCAGTTGTTTTATTTTATGGGGCGGTGGAGTAGGAGCATTGTATCGGTTCCAGTCCATTACAATAAAATCAATTTCAGCATCATCGATATATCCTTTCTTAACCCATTCAGCAACAATTGGATTTTTTTTCCAGCGGTTCCTTAAAATTGGGATAACTACTTTCTTTGCTAAATTGACAATTGGCCTTGGTAATTTACTTTTCATTTGTAATCTATTTTAAATCATATAACAGATGTCAAAAATAACAAAAAAATACGACCTGCATGTCTGAAATTACTAATGTTGCCGAGTTAAAATACATCGGATTTCTCATAAAAGCAGAATGCTATTCATTTTTTAATGATTATAATTACATTTGTAAAATAGAGATTCCTTAAATAACATCTATGTCGGGCGAAAAAGCATATAAAGGTTTTGTATTATTTATTACACAATGTGTAAATACATTCCTTTCTGTTTTGAAAATTATTGTTCAATCAAAGTTCGGATTGAAACTACCGAAGGCAGAAAGCAATAGATGTATTGTTCTTGCAAATGGACCTTCGCTTAAAACATCGCTTGAAAAACATCCGGAATTATTTAAACAACATCCACTTATTTGCGTGAATACATTTGCTGTAACAGCAGAGTTTGAGTCGCTAAAACCAAAATATTATGTGATGTTGGACCCATTTTTATGGGATATTAAAAATGAAACTAATTTAAGGACCTTTAAAAATTTAGAAGAAAAAACAACCTGGAAATTGCATTTACTTATTCCGAAACATGCAATGAATAATCCAATATTTCAGAAATTGAAAAAGAAAAACAGCAATATTGTTTTAACACCTTTTAATTATACCGTATTTAAAGGATTTTCAAATGTTGCGCATTGGTTTTATAATAAAAACCTGGCAATGCCGCAAAGTTTAAATGTTACAATAACAGCTTTGTTTCTAGGAGTCAACTTGGGTTATAAAGAAATTTATTTGGTTGGTGCTGATCATACCTGGCATGAGAATTTGCATATGAGTGATGAAAATATTCTTCATACCAAAGTGACTCACTTTTACGAAAATGATACAGAAATAAAATTAGTACCGTATTATATAAGTGGAATCCCCGGAAATGGAACCCGGAAGGCACATGAGTTTTTTGATATCTGGAGCAGGACATTTTATGCCTATCATCTCATTAATGATTACGCAGTAAAACATAATTGTACTATTTTAAATGCGAGTGAAGTGTCTTTTATAGATGCATTTAAGCGGATAAAACTGTAATACTTGTGTAAATTAGGATGATTCATTTTCTAAATTTGCAAATAAAATGTCATTCCGACCAGAGTGGAGGAATCTTGCTTTTAATTATAAAGATTTCTCTGCGGAGTTTACACAGAGCAAAGTCGAAGTGGTCGAAATGACAAAAGCACTTAGAATTAGTTAAACTATATTCTGTAAAATAAATAGAATGAAAAAAATATTGATCACCATTTGTGCAAGAGGCGGCTCAAAAGGAATTCCGGGAAAGAACATTAAAATGATGAATGGGAAACTATTGATCTCTTATACCATTGAAACAGCCTTAAAATTTTCGAATCTTCATAATGTTCAATTGGCACTTTCGACTGATTCCATTGATATTAAAAATACTGCCGAAAAATTCGGATTGAAAACTGATTACATTCGTCCTGCAGATCTTGCTACCGATAGTGCAGGGAAACTTCCTGTAATTAAAGATGTTTTGCACTATCATGAAAAATTAAATAATACAATTTATGATTTTGTTATTGATCTGGATATTACTTCTCCCTTGCGGACAATTGATGATCTGCAATCAGCTTTAACTCTTTTAATTGACAGTAAAGAAGCGGTAAATTTATTTTCAGTAAGCAAAGCACACCGCAACCCCTATTTTAATATGGTAGAGGAGCAGCCGGACGGGTTTTATTATTTAGTAAAAAGTGGAAATTTTTTAACGCGACAGTCTTCACCAAAGGTTTATGACTTAAATGCATCATTTTATATTTTTAAACGACATTTCTTTGAAATGTATAATTCTGCAATGACTCCCAAAAGCATCATTTATGAAGTGCCTCATGTTTGTTTTGATCTGGATGAGCCTCTAGATTTTGAATTTTTAGAATTTTTATTGAAGAATAAAAAATTAAATTTTGAACTATGAAGGTACTTATCATTGGATTAGGTTCAATTGCTAAAAAGCATATCAATGCAATCAAACAGATTGATCCAAGTGCAGAACTATATGCATTAAGGAGTACTTCAATTTCAGAGCAATATGAAAATGTGAAAAATGTTTTTTCCATTGATGAATGTCCTGAAATTGATTTTGTAATTATTTCAAATCCAACTGCATTTCATGCAGATGCAATAAAAAAAGTTGCTTCACTTAAAAAACATTTGTTTATTGAAAAACCTCCCTTTCATACATTAGAGGATGTGGATGAGATCTTGAATTTAGTTTCTGAAAATCAACTAAAAACATACACTGCATTTAATTTACGCTTTCTGGATTGTTTGAACTATGTAAAGAAAAACATACAAACAAGTAAAGTGCAGGAAGTGAATGTATATTGTGGTTCCTATTTACCTGAATGGAGAAGTAATACGGATTATAAAAATAATTACAGTGCTAATTCTGACATGGGTGGTGGAGCTCATTTGGATCTGATCCATGAATTGGATTATGTTTTATGGATCTTTGGTCAACCATTGGAAGTAAGATCTATTTTGAGAAGTAAATCTAAAATTGATATTAAAGCAATTGATTATGCAAATTATGCACTTATTTACAATGATTTTGTGGTGAATATTATATTGAATTATTATAGAAGAGATGCAAAAAGGACATGTGAAATAATCTTTGATGATGTAACCTGGAATGTGAACCTACTGAAAAATAATATTACAAATACTGAAAACAATTCATTTGTATTTCAATCAAAACAAACTGGATTAGATACTTATAAAGATCAAATGGAGTATTTTTATAAAACTATTTCAAGGAATGAGATGCTTTCAAATTCATTATCCGAATCAGTAAACACTTTAAAAATTGCTTTATCATGATAAATTTAAAAAACAAAATTATTGTTGTAGTCGGTGGCAATGGATTGCTCGGAAAAGAGTTTGTGAAACAGATCAGGGAAAATGAAGGCATCGCTATTAATGCGGATATTAACCTGGATTCGGATTTGGACAAACACATTTTTGAATGTGATATTACAGATGAAAACTCGATTCGAAATCTGATTGAAAGTGTAGTAAATAAGTTTGGAAGAATTGATGGATGGATCAATACAGCTTACCCTAGAACAGCTGATTGGGGAGATCGGATTGATAACATTGATTTTGATTCATTCAGAAAAAATGTAGATATGCATATGAATGGATATTTTATTGCCTCCAAATTGGCTATTGATGCCATGTTACCAAATCAAAAAGGAAGCTTAATAAATATAGCATCCATTTATGGAGTTGTCGGACCGGATTTTACAATTTATGAAGGCACCAAGATGTCCAATTCTGTTACTTACGCAGCTATTAAAGGTGGAATTGTAAATTTTACCCGATTTTTAGCATCCTATTATGGTGGCAATGGGATTCGAGTGAACACGGTTTCTCCCGGTGGAATTTTTGATAACCAACCAGAACCTTTTTTGTCAAATTACAATAAAAAAGTTCCATTAAAAAGGATGGGCACTCCGCAAGATATTGCTCCAGGAGTAGTTTATTTATTATCAGATGCAGCAAATTATGTTACAGGACAAAATTTAATCATTGATGGTGGTTGGACCTGTATTTAGAAAATAAGAACAATTTTTCCTTGATGAAAACAAAACAACTTACAGAAGGCAGTTCCTTATTTTTAGATCTACTCAGGGCATTTTCTGTTCAGTTAGTTGTTGTCGGACATGGGATAAGTTTTTGCGCGATATTCCCATCATTACAGCCTCCTTATTTTCCTTTTATGCAAAATATTGCTGTGGTAATATTTTTCTTGCTTTCAGGATATCTAATAAGTAATTCGATCTTTTATAATATTGCTTCAAATAAAAATTATTCGTTCACTTCTTATTTCATTGATAGATTTTCAAGAATATATTCTGCTTTGATACCGGCCTTGATCTTTGTTTTTTTTATTGATTACTTCAGTGTTTCAAAAAACTCAATCAATTATATTTATTCTGATGCTTTTAATATCAAAACCTTTATTGGGAATATTTTTATGTTACAGGATTTTCCATTTTTAAAACATGTATCAATGAAAATTACATCATTTGGTTCTGCCCGTCCATTATGGACCTTGGCTATCGAATGGTGGATTTATATGTGGTTCGGATTCTTGTCAATAAAAATTATAAAGGCCAATAAATTCTCAATCCTCAATATGCTGATTTTCGCTTTTTTATGTATAGTTCCTGCGTATAATATTATTTCAGGGAGAGGAAACGGGTTAACCGTTTACTGGTTGTTCGGTTTATTGGTGTGTTTGCTGTACGATAAATACAAGAACCTTGATCTAAAAAAATCAATTAAATGGATCATGTTACTCTTGTTTCTATTATTGGCTGCTGCCAGAGTTGAATATACGTTGCAGGAATACGAAGGGATCTTTGTTTTTTTATTAGCAGTGAGCTTATTGATTTCGATTGAACTTTGCAGTAATCTGCAAATAAATAAAAGTATTTCAAAGTTGGTGCGCTTAATTGCTAATTACTCATACACGCTCTATTTGGTACATTATAGTATTTATGATTTTTTGCTTTCGCATTACAATAGTGATTATTCCGGGAATACACTTTTTGTAACAGGATTTATTGTTTCCAATGCGATAGCATTTGCAATTGGCTATTTCACAGAAACCAAACTGACAAAATTTGTGAAAGGAAAATTAAAGGCAAGGTTTGTTTAAAAGAAAATAAACCACTGAGAAACTGAGAACCACGGAGATGATTACTCAAAAAAAATAACTGAAATTTCTATACGATAATTGGATTGTGCTATTGGGATGCATAAAATTTTTAGATTGGCTTGCTCGACTCGGTTTATAATCAGTGAATCTCTGTGTTCTCAGTGTCTCTGTGGTATCTTTCACTAGAAGTAAATATGTTTTACATCTTCCTGAGCTTTGTAAAAATCTTCTACACGTCCAATATCTAACCAATATCCAAGGATAGGATAAGAAATTAATTTCTTATTGTTTGCGATAACGGCTTCCATAAAATGTGTTGCATCAAATACATCATTTTCCGGAATAAGATCGATCAGATCTTTCTTGAAAATATAAATTCCTGCATTCGAATAGTAAGTATAACGAGGTTTTTCGCTGAAAGAAGTTACTTCATTTTTTGAATTAATATCCATTACCGCATACGGAACATCAATATGATAAGGAATGGTAGCCACTTGCATATCTGCACCCGATTCAATAAACTTTTTGTAGAAATCCTGAAAATCAATATTGGTAAGCAGATCAGAGTTCATCAGTAGAACTGAATCATAAATAAATTTGTTAATTAACTTTACTGATCCAATGGTACCTAAAGGTTTTTCTTCTTTTACAATATTAACAGAAATGCCATCTGATTTATTTTCCTCAACTCCTGCAATTATCTGGTCGGCTAAATGTCCCACTGAAATATGAAAATTATTTACACCATAATTAGCAAGCCGTTCAATATTACGAATGATAATGGGCTTATCACCAATCTTCAACATGGATTTAGGAATGTTATCAGTCAATGGTTTTAGTCGTTTCCCTTTTCCTCCTGCCATTAAAACTGCATCAACAGGAATTATGGAACGAACTTTATCCAGATCAATGATCCGCACAATTTTTTTATTCGTATCAATCACAGGAATAAAACGAATCCCTTCATTTTTGTAATTATTTACTTTTTCGAAATTGTTTTCAGATTCTACAAAACATTTACTGTTTTTGTTCATGAAATTGGTAACCGGCTCATCTATACTGTGACTGTTTAATAAACCTCTTCTGATATCACCATCAGTTAAAGATCCCACCAATTGTTTATTTTCATTAATAATAAAAACAGCCATATTCGGAATTGCAATTTTATTAATCAATTGCAATGCTTCGCGAGCGGTACCTTTTTCGGAAAAAAAATATTTATTAAAATCAATCATACATTAAATGATTCTTATGTATTACATTTAATTTTGAACTAATAATGGAAATCAAAGGTAAATTTAATTGTAATAAAAATACATTTTCAATGGTGTTTTTATGAAACTAATTTATATTCTCTACTATTAATTTATAAATATTTTGAAAATTAGCCTTTAATAAAAAGATATTATACTTTTACTCGGAAACATTGAAAACATAAAATATGAAAACCAAATTACTTATTTTATCAATCATCATTTGTAGTATTATAAATGCACAGAATGTCTGGACTCCTAAAGCAAATTTTGCCGGAAGTGGAAGGCAATTGGCTGTCAGTTTTTCTATTGGAACAAAGGGGTATTTCGGAACGGGATATAACGGTTCTAGTAATTATGATGATTTTTGGGAATATGATTCAAATTCAAATGCGTGGACTCAGAAAGCAAGTTATCCTGGTACACCGGTCAGAGGAGCGGCAGGTTTTTCAATCGGAACAAAAGGATACATTGGAACAGGGTTTAATGGAACTTACACAAAAGAATTTTGGGAGTATGATCAATCAACAAATAATTGGACAGCAAAAGCGAATTTTGGTGGTCCTGCAAGATATTTCGCAACAGCTTTTTCGATTGGGACAAAAGGGTATCTTGGGTTAGGCTATGATAACGTTACTTTTAAAAATGATTTTTGGGAGTGGGATCAGGCCACCAATATATGGACACAAAAATCAAATTTTGCGGGATCTGTTCGTAGTGGAGCAAAAGGGTTTTCTATAGGTGGAAAGGGTTACATAGGTTTGGGTAGCAATGTTTCACTTAATCAAGCTTATTCTGATTTCTTTGAATATGATCCATCCAGTAATTTGTGGACTACAAAAGCCAATTACGGAGGAAATGCGCGAACGCATGCATCCTCTTTCGTTATTGGAAACCACGGGTATATTGGTGCAGGCAGCAATATTTCGGGTGCTGCTTATAATGATTTTTGGATGTATAATCCGACAACTAATGCTTGGACTCCTGCGGCTAATTTCGGTGGGGGAGTTAGATCTGGTGCTCCTTGTTTTTCAATAGGGAGTTATGGTTATGTAGGTACAGGAATTAATGGAGGGACATATACAACTGATTTTTGGCAATATACACCTCAGGATGTTGGAATAGCTGAACATAGTTTGGTGAACCATGTTTTAATCTACCCAAATCCAATTGTTAACCAATCGGTTTTCTCTTTGAATAATGAACTAAAAAATGCTACATTAAAAATTTATAACTTGCAGGGAAAAGAAGTAAAGACCCAAGTTTTTGAAGGAAAAGAAGTAGTTGTTGAAAGAGAATCTCTTGCAAACGGAATTTATTTGTATCAAATAATTGAAGGCAATAAAAAAATAGCGGCAGGTAAAATCATCTTCGAATAATTATTGGTCTTTTACTCTGTGAAGCTATTTGATTT
Organism: Bacteroidetes bacterium RIFCSPLOWO2_12_FULL_35_15; assembly: GCA_001769385.1. Classification (GTDB taxonomy): domain Bacteria; phylum Bacteroidota; class Bacteroidia; order 2-12-FULL-35-15; family 2-12-FULL-35-15; genus 2-12-FULL-35-15. Next base: position 29,861 of record MEPB01000074.1, read on the forward strand.
CCGATACTCCTTTTTTCTTATGTTCTTGGAAAAGATGTTCGTTGTTCAGATTCAAATGAATTAATGAGTGCATTTTTTTTGTTGAAACAATCGAATTACTTACTTAACAATAAAGATGTTTCCTTTTTTGAAAACTTCTTCTCCTGAAATAAGAGTCGCTTTCAAGAAATAAACAAATACTGCAGCATCCAGCTTCTGGCCTTTATAAGTTCCATCCCAACATAAACTTTGGTCACTGGTTTCAAATACTTTTTCTCCCCAACGATCAAATATTACGAATGAAATAGCCTGAATACACTTGCCATACACACATTCAAAATTGTTTTCGGTGTCGTCATTAGGTGAAAAAGCTGTAGGAACAAATAATTCTCCACAGTTAATTTCTACAGTTACCCAATCAATAGAAGAGCATCCATTTGTATCTGTTACAGTTAAAGAATATATAGTTGTCTGTAGTGGGTTAGCTATTGTGTTTTGGCAAGTGGAACAATCTAATCCGGTTGATGGACTCCAAAGATAGTTGCCCCCACCATTGCCATTTAAAACAGCTGTGTTTCCAGCAGTAATTGTTTGATCTATTCCTGCATCTGCTGTTGGTGCTGGATTTACATTAATCATAATGGAAACCGGATTCCCCTGACAAGATCCATTACTTGGTGTTACAATATAATTTGTAGTTGTTGAAGGAGTGATTGAAATCGTATCTGTTATCGCGTTGCTTCCTCCACTCCACTGATAGAAGTTTGCACCACTTGCTGTAAGTATAGTGTTTTGTCCTGAGCAAATAATTTGGTTACCGCTTATTGCAGCAACCGGAACAGAATTTACTTGAATGGTTATGGAATCATTATTAATACATGAACCATTAGAAGCTTGTAAATAATAGGTTGTAGTTACAGCAGGGCTTAGGGTTATTGTTGAAGATGTTGCTGAACTTCCACCACTCCATTGATATGTTGTTCCACCGGAAGCATTTAGAGTAACTGATTGTCCGTTGCAGATAGAAGTGGAAGTAGGAGAAATGGAAGCACTTGGCATTGGAGTAACATTTACTATAACAGTTATAGGATTTCCTTGACAAGTACCATTACTTGGTGTAAGGATATAATTTGTGGTTGTTGTCGGAGCAACAGAAATACTCGCAGTTGTTGCAGTACTTCCTCCGCTCCATTGATAGGAACTTGCACCATTAGCAGTTAGGGTTGAACTTTGTCCGGAACATATATTTTGGTTACCGCTTATTGATGCCACCGGAACTGAATTTACCTGAATAGTTATGGAATCATTATCAATACATGAACCATTAGAAGCTTGTAAATAATAGGTTGTAGTTACTGTAGGGCTCAGGGTTATGGTTGAAGATGTTGCTGAACTTCCACCACTCCATTGATACGTTGTTCCACCGGAAGCAGTAAGTGTAACTGATTGACCAATGCATATTGATGTGGAAGAAGGAGAAATGGAAGCGTTTATTGTATTATTTGGGTTTCGGTCTCCATCGACCTGATCAGGAAACCCCGAGCCCATTTGTTGATTTACACCAAAAAAATTAGCTGCTGTTGATAAAACTGAAAGGCTTGTGGAATTAGGATTTGGGATATAATAAATAAAGTTGGAACTTTCTCCTTGGTTAACATATATTTTCCCATCATATGCTAACTCTAAAGTTAAGGAATTTATTAAAGTCATACCTGTCATTAAGTTTGCTGATGTAACAGTATAATTACTACTTACAACTGGGCAATTATATACAACATTCGAATATCCACTTGCTCCCCCCTGTAATATATAAATTCTTGAACTATTGGGTGAAAATTCCATTGTTACAAATGGTCCTCCAGATTGATTTGTATACGAATATTCATTTGAAACAGCACCTATCGCATTATTATAATCAAATAAAATCAAATTTTTTGCCACACTTGCAGTAGTGAAATTTGCAATAGCTAATTTATCATTTGTGGGAGATATTTCTATTGCACCAATTACTCCAATAGAATTACCTGATATAGAAACAGTGTAAATGTCAGTCGGTAAAGAAATTCCCGAATTAGTAATTGAGCATTTTCGAAGTGTAATATTTCCACTAGTTTCCGGTCTTGTAACAAATAACCATCTCTGATTTGTTGAACAATCGAGTTGGGATACAGCCATGCCTTCTCCGCTTTTAGTTGCAGTTACAATATCAATAGGAGCACTAACAGTTTTACTAACAGCATCAATTGTTACGTACCTGATATTATCATAATATAAACTTGTTGCTTGTGTTTTATAAATAAAATAATATTCGGATATTGAGCCAGGTTTTCTTATAAGTTCAGACTCAAGGACAGATGCCCCCCATCCAGTTGTTGGTATCTTTCCGAAAATTTCATCCGCAGATGTGCTAGAATTATATGCAGAAAAATAAACAGTATCAGGATTGATTGCAGGGAATCCAGCATTGTATGGGCCTAGTGCAGCAATGAATGCATAAAACAGCACTGTATTGCTTGATGTATCGACCGCTGTTTGAATTACATCTTGAGTTCCCACACTTTTAATAGATTGTATACTATTACCAATAATACGAGGAGTTGTAAAGAGGGTTCCAGAAAAATTCAATTCGTAAAATTTAAGATTACCTGTACCATAAGAATAAAATGTTCCACTTGCATTTTGTTGTGAACTACCTACTATCCATTTTGGAAGTTGTGCCTTCATAAGATTTGGCCCAATTAATAAAATATATAAAAAAACTGTTCTATTTAGAGTTTTATAATACATTTTTTATTTTTTAGTATCTTGATAATCCTATCAGCTGTTTTTCCATCACCATAAATATTCTTATCCTCAAGAATTGGAAGTGTTTCAATAAGTTTTATTGCTTCAATTATTTTATTTTTTTCAATCTCACAATGAATTACATTTTTGCTGGTTTCCCTACCTTGCTGACGGTTCCCAATGTCAATTACATATTTCCCAAATGAAGCCGCTTCTACAATTCCACTCGAAGAATTTCCTAATACAAAACTACAATAGTTCAAACAAGAAAAATATCCAATAGTTCCCAAAGACTCAACAGGATGAACATTTTTCTTCCCTTTTGCAAAGTTGAGTAAAGTTTTTCTAATAACGCTTCCCATTGTATCAGCGTTTGGCATAGTTATAATTATCTGTTTATCTAAAATATGCAAAACTTCGATTAATTCATTTACATACTGTTGATTCTTTTCATAAGCGATTGTTTCAGGATGAAAAGTAACTAGCACAGGAGAATTTAAATCAATATTGAATTTTTGTTGAAATTGCGCCTTTGTTAAAAGAGCTATTTCATTCAGATTATCCAGACCTAATACACCAACCGGATAAATATTCTCAGAAGTGCCAATAATTTGAGAGATGCGTTTAGCAGAACTCTCGAGTGAGGTAAAATGCAATGTTGACATCAAAGATAACGAATGCCTGAACACATTATCTATAGCCCCTAAAGTTGTGTCACCTCCATATAGATGGGCAACCGGAATATTAAAAGGAATTGCAGCAGAGACAGCAGAAAACATTTCATATCTATCTCCTAAGCAAAGTACCAAATCTAAATTTTCTTGTTCCATTTCCCAAAGCGATGAGAATCGAGTAATTGTTTTCCCCATTGATTCTGAAATACCTTTAGCGTTATCATATTCGGGTACTGTTTCCAATTTATACGCGACATCAAAACCGTCAGCATGTATAACATCAACAGTATTGCCATATTTAGGTGAAACGTGTGTTCCAAAGGCAATAATTTTTAATTTAAAAAAGGAATCTACCTTCATTTTTTTTAACAATGGAAGGTAGTTGCCATAATCAGCTCGCGAACTCGTCAACACAGCAATTCTCACAGGATGTCCTCCCAACTTAATTTATGATCCTCTTGTAGATCTGAATTCAATTTTTTACCAATTACATATTCAATTAAAACAGAAGTCATTCCATTACCAGGACGTTTCATTATTAGATCTCCCTCACCAATAATATGTCCTTTAGGCAAATCTTTAATTAAATGAATACTTTTTCTAGCAATTGCAATGTTTTTTGATTCAGATGGTGATGGTCTTTTAATTCCATCTCCTAAAGCTTTTTCAATATTTCGAATTGCCATTATCATTGCTCTGAGTTCTGTGGGTTCAAGTGATGCTTTGTGATCTGGTCCTTCCATCAATTTATCCAAGGTAAAGTGCTTTTCAATTATCGTTGCTCCTAATGCTACGGCAGCAATCGGAATTTCAATTCCTAGGGTATGATCAGAATAACCCGTTTCAAGTTTAAAAGCATTGTGCATTGTTTTCATAGCAAGTAAATTCACGTCTTCCATTGGCGTTGGATATTCTGTATTACAATGCAACAATGAAATTTTGTTTCTCTGAGTTCCTGCATCAATTAATAAATTAATCGCTGTTTCTATTTCACCTAAAAAACACATTCCTGTTGAAAGGATAATTCGCTTATTTAGTTTTCCTAGTTTTTTTAGATAAGGAAAATTTGTTACCTCTCCAGATGGTATTTTTATGGTTTGTAATCCAAGATCGTTCAGTATATCAATGCTTTCTAAATCAAAAGGCGTAGATAAAAATTCAATACCAGTTCTTTCACAGTGCTTAATCATTTCCTTATGTGCATCTACATTTAAAAATAATTTTTTCACCATTTCTAGTTGCGATTCATTATTACCGGTATTCACTTTTTGATAGGATGCCTTTTCAGCAGTTTTACTTATATTTAATTCTGGAATAAATGTTTGAAATTTTACTGCATCAGCACCTGCTATCTTTGCTTCCTCTATAAGTTTTTTTGCATTTTCTAAACTGCCGTTATGATTAACTCCAGCTTCAGCTATTATATAAACTTTTTTCATTGCAATATTTTTTTATTTATTTTCTTTTATCTCTTTAGCCGGCAAACCAACTGCTACTTTATTGTTTTCAATATTAGTGTTCAACATAGCTCCAGCTCCAATTAAATTATTGTTTCCTATTTTAATGTATTGTAAAATCGTTGAATTGGTACCTAATAAATTATTGTTACCTATAACAACACCTCCTGAAATATTTACTCCGGGATTAATTACATTGCAATCTCCAATAGTAGAATCATGCCCCAATGTTGTATGCAAATTAAATATATTTAATGATCCAATTAATATATCAAGAGTAAAAATACAACCCGCAGTAACAATATTTCCTTCACCCATTTTTATCGTTTCAAACAAGCCTATTACACTGGGGTGAATGAGATTTGGGAATTCATATCGAGAAAGGTATTTGTCTTTAATTGAATTTAAAATCTTCGGATTCCCGATACCAATTGCTAAACATTTATTTTCCGATGTTGAATTCTTAAAAAAAGTTTGCTCTTCAAACACTTCAAATTTATTTACACCAATATTTATTTCCTGAATTGTAGGTTTAATATCAATAAAGCCGCCTACTTTAAAAGTTGGCTTCTTTTTATTAATTTCATGAATTAAAAAATAAACTTCTTTCGCAAAGCCACCTGTTCCAAATATGTATATTGTCTTCATATTTTTAACCTATTTTATCCGTACACTACTTGGAATATTTACCAATCTATCCTCAAGTATTTGTGAATTACTTAAATCCCCATGTATGGCATCTTTAAACATTTCTAGCTTGTTCATTAACCTCCAAACTGGGCGTGTCATAATACCGTTATCATTACTATATTGTAAAAATTCATCACGTTGTTTTCTATCAGCTAATAAAATTGCATTTAACCAATAATTCGATCTGGAATTGGATGGTTCTTCTACAAATTGTATTTCAGTTCCTTTGAAAAACGCTTTGTAGAGAGTTGCAAGTTCGCGTTTATTTTCTAAAAAATAATTCAAAATTTCTAATTGAGCAACTATCAATGCAGCATTGATATTCGGCATGCGGTAATTGTATCCAATTTCATCATGGATAAATTCCCAGCGATGTGGTACTTTTGCCTGTGTGGTTAAATATTTTGCTTTCTTTGCAAGAGTTATATCATCTGTAACGATTGCTCCCCCACCACCGCAAGTGATGGTTTTGTTCCCATTAAAACTAAATGTTCCTAATAAACCAAATGTTCCTGTATGTTTCTCTTTATAAAAACTGCCAATGGATTCTGCTGCATCTTCAATCAAAGAAATATTATATTCATTGCAAATTATTGCTAATTCATCGATCCGGCAAGAATGTCCAAAAGTATGCATAGGAATACAAGCAGCTATTTTTTGTCCTGTTGTTTTATGATAGGAGAAGCCATCTGCTTTTTTTATAACGTTTTCATGCAAGTAAATCTTTAATTTTGCAGGACTCAAACCCATGGTATCAATGTCAACATCTACAAATAAATGAGATGCTCCTATGTATGCAATTGCATTACAGGTGGCGATAAAACTTAAAGATTGTGTAATAACAATTTCATTTTGTTTAACTCCCGCAACAATCATTGCCATGTGCAAAGCTGCTGTCCCGTTTACACAAGCAACAGCATATTTAGCTCCTGTGTAGGCCGCGATCTGTTTTTCAAAATCGTCAACATATTTACCAACAGAAGAAACAAAGGTTGAATCAACACAATCGATCAGATATTTTTTTTCATTACCAATAAATCGAGGTTCATGTAATGGGATGGTATCCTTTGAAGGGAATTGTGCTTTAATAAAATCAACTGTTTGCTTAAACATTATAAATATCGGTTTTGTAATTTTTTAAATTTTCAGGATTTCTAAACCACTCAATCGTTTGCTTCAAAGCATCAGTAAATATGTATTGCGCTTTCCAATTGGTAAGTGATCTGATCTTTTCGGAAGAACCTAATAATCGTTCTACTTCGCTCTTTTCAGGACGTAATCGAATATCATCAGAAATGATTTTTGCTGATGGGTTTATCAAGTCAATTATTGTTTGTGCCAGATCTTGAATTGAAATTTCCTTTTGTGTTGCAATGTTTATTTCTTCACCAATAGTTTTATCAGATTTTGCAATTTCTACAAAGGCATTCACTGTATCTTTTACGAATAGCAGATCACGAGTTGGGTGAAGCGCTCCTAATTTTATCTCTGTTTTGCCTGCAAGTAATTGGGTAATAATAGTTGGTATTACCGCCCTTGCACTTTGTCGTGGGCCAAAGGTGTTAAACGGGCGAACAATGGTTACAGGTAAATTAAAACTTCTGTAAAAAGAATCGGCCATTGCATCAGCACCAATTTTACTTGCCGAGTAAGGAGATTGTCCTTGTTTGGGATGTTTTTCATCAATAGGAACATACATTGCTGTACCATATACTTCGGAAGTCGAAGTTACTATAAGGCGTTTCACATCGTAATCGCGTGCAGCCTGTAAAATATTTAAGGTTCCTTTTATATTGGTATCCACATAACTATCAGGGGAATGGTAACTATACGGAATAGCTATAAGGGCCGCTAAATGATAGATGATATCAACTCCTTTTACAGCGGTTCGAACTCCATTGGGATCACGTACATCGCCTGCAAAAATTTCTATCTTATTTAATTTTTCTTTTGGAAAGGAATCCAACCATCCCCAGGAGTTGAAGGAATTGTAGTATACAAAGGCTTTTACTTTTTGTCCTTCGTCAACTAACTTTTCTACCAGGTGACTTCCGATAAATCCATCAGCACCGGTAACTAAAATTGTCTGCATATATTCAATTTTTTGAATACACAAAGCTACTAATTTTAATGTATTAAAAGACGGAAGAAAATTATGTTATTGATTAATTCCCTTTGGCAATTTGAGAGTATATTTCACACATTTCAGCTTGTTCCTGAATGTTTTTAAATTCAGAAAGCTTTCCCGTTAAAAATTGTTTGGTCTGAAGAAATAAACCGGGTTTATATTGCTTGTCAATTGTGGTGTCAATTTCAACTTTATTAATAGCAACAGAATTTTTTAATTGAATTTGTAATTCTTCCAATGGGCGCAAGATCAATCGTGATTTACTGGTAAGTATTTCAACTCCCCATCTTCCCGGGGCATCCCAGTTTGCCTGATAGGAGAATAATACATCATCTTTGGTTTTTCCTGCTCCGGAAAAAACAGCTTTGTCATGCCATGATAATTTTCCGTCTGCATAACAGTTTATTTTAGAAGGTTTCCCACCTAAATAAAATGCCAGATCAATAACGTGGGAAGAATTTGCCAGCAGCCAATTTTCCTTTATTCCTTTTGCTTTAACAAGAGGTTCAATAGTATGTGCCCATTCTGTAAATTCAAAATTAAAAGAAGTAACACCACCATCCTGTTCAATAATTTCTTTGGCTTTTAGTACAGAGGAATAAAACCTGCGATTATAGGCTACCAAAACTGTTGCATGGTAATGGGTCGCTGTTTGAGCAAGCTCTTTGATTTCCGTTTCATTTAATCCAGCAGGCTTTTCAAGTAAAATGTTTTTAAATCCCTTATTTATAAGTTGAAATGCTGTTGGTGCAAGTTGTTCCATACCAACAGCAACAATAACCGCATCAAATGTTTTATTATTTTGCTGAAGAAAACTTTCAATACCTCCTGTGATAATTTTACTTCCTGTTTTTTCTGCAAATTGGCTCGCAGATGATTCGCTTCTTCCAATAGTTGTGATACCGCAATGCAAAGCCTGAAGCACTTTGTAATAATCTACAGCCATTTGACCGGCTCCTACAAGCAATATCTTTTTTTTTAGGTTATCAGACATTCGTCAATGGAATTAGAGTTATTTACTTTTCGAAGAAAAGAGATCAAATTATTTAAAAAGAGTAAATGTAAAGCAGATGATTCGTTAAAGGTTGTAAGTGTGCAATTCCCAGTTTCAAGCAGATCATCAACAAGGATATTTGTCAATTGACTTTGAAAAGGCATCGTAAATGATTCTTCTTCCCATTTCCATGAGTTATTCAGTTTGCTGATTCGAACTTTCCCTGTTGGACCTTCCTGGATACTATATCTTGCAGTGGGTGTATTAATGGTGATATACAGGGGGGAAACATCATTTGGGAAAGAGGTTATGTGAAAAGAATGTTTATCTGTATGTCCGGTTATTGTACCGGTAAATTCAATATAACCGGGACGTTTACTTTCGATGACTGTTTTGTCAATTAAATCATTTGATAAAACGATGTTGTTTGATCTCGTTAAAAATGCAAAGAGATCAAGTAAATGAATTCCGTTACATCCTAATCCCCATGCATTTCCTGTTGCAGAAAAATGAATTGTTCCCGAAAGTTCTTTTTGTAGTTCCTGATAAAAAGGCATCATTCTTCTCGGACAATTAACCCATGCTTTTATTTTGTTTTCCTTTAATAAAGTTTCAACCGCATCATAATCTGCTGTTTTCACAAATAAGACTTTTTCAAGAATTAAATACTTGATTTTCGAATTCGTTATAAGTTGTTCTACAACTATTCTTCTTACTTTTGAATTGGTTGCTACAATTGCAACATCGATGTTTCTTTTCGTTGAAGATAAATCGGTATGAAAAGAAATTTCCCCTTTAAAATTAATACTTACTTCCCTGAATCGCGCTTCAGCAATTTTTAAGGAATCAAAAGAAGAATCAATTACCTGAATCGAGATTGGTTGTTTTACCAAAGCAAGTGCTTGTAAATGTCGACTTCCTAATTGTCCGGCTCCGATTAAGGCAATGTTTTTCATTGAATAGGATTGCTGAATGTATTTCGCAAATATCTGTTAAATCTTTTTATAAAAACTGTAAATATTACAATAATTTCATTATCTCATCGGCATAAAATTTATTCCCTTCCTTATTAAGATGTGAATCTATAGGGTGAAGATAGACTTCATAACCTTTTGTATTCATCAACAAATTAAAGATATCCAATTCTATACAATTCGAATAATTTTTAATGATGCCGGATAAAATAGTATTCAAATTTCTAATTGCCTGATTTGCTCCAGGTGTTTCTTTTTCTTGCAAAAGATTAACAGGAGCAATGTTAATCCATATTAATTTTGCTTTATTATTATCGCATACAGATTCAACTGCTTTTGCAAACTCTTGTTCCGTTGTCCAGGGTTTGTTGCGAACGTATTTGATAAAAAAACTTCGCTTTATCCGAATCATTCTGCGAAGAAATTTTGCAAAAAAAGATTGAGAGATAGTAAGTCGTTGACTCAAAGGACGAGGATAAGCATCTACTATACCAGCTTGTATCACATAAATATCAGCCCCTTTGTATTTTTCAAAAATTGCAGGCAAATCTGTGACCTTTCTAAAAGAAGCGAAATCAATTTCAATATCATGATCAAGTTTAATTAACTCTGTCTTACAAAGTTCCGGAAAGGTTTGTTGTATCGCAACCTCTTCTATTTGTTTATGAATCCTTGGACCTCCATAACTGTCGGTAATAAAAGTGATCTTCATTATTTTGAGGTTTTCAATTACTCAAGAGCACGAATTTAAATAAAATCCTTTATAAAATAAGCACCCAAAGCTCCCAATTCAATATTGTCCCCTATTTTCTTTTGGTTATATTTGCAAATTACGTTACAGCATAAAATATTTAAAAATGTCAAATGGGAATTATTGAAAAACAAGCAACCAAAAATGCAATATATTCATACATTGGAGCAGCGCTTGGGTTTATTACAATCACCATTTCAGCGCATTTGTTAAATCCCGATCAAAATGGATTAGTGCGAATTTTAATTTATATTTCCGCACTTTTTTCTCAATTTTCCGGATTGGGTTTTAACACTGTTACCATCCGTTTCTTTCCATATTTTAGAGATAAAGACAAAGGACATCATGGCTATTTGTTTTATGGAATCATAACAACTGTAATCGGCTTTTTAATTTGTTATGCATTTTTTTTATTATTCAAAAATCAAATTGTTGAGTATAACCAGGAAAAGTCGAAATTATTGGTTGACTATTTATTTTATTTGATGCCACTTACTCTTTTTACACTCTTTTTTAATTTGTTTGATTATTATCTAAGAGCTTGTTATAGTTCAGTTATTGGTTCTTCCTCGAAAGATTTTACTCAACGTATTCTTATTCTATTAAGCTTGTTTCTTTATTTTACAAAAACAATCAATTTTAATATTTTTGTTTTTTTGTATGTTGCATCCACTTGTATTCCTACTTTAATTTTGCTTTTCTATATTGTTAAGCTTGACGAATGGCATATAAAACCGGTTAGAGGGTTTGTAAGCAAAAGCTTAAGAAATGAAATTATTAAATTAAGTCTTTTTTCAATATTATCAGGAAGCGCTGGATTGTTGATATCTAGTATTGATATGTTAATGGTGAATCAGAAATTGGGCTTGACTCAAACAGGGATTTATAGTATTGCTTTTTATTTTGGCACCATCATTATTATTCCTTCCAGATCATTGTTAAGAATTGCTTTGGGGATTGTTTCAGAAGCATTCAAGAAAAATGATTTAGTTGAAATAAATAGCTTGTATAAAAAATCCTGTAATTCTCAGCTTGTAATTGGTTTATTACTTTTTATTGGTATTTGGAGTAACATAGATAATATTATGAGCATATTACCTCCTCAATATGCCGAAGGTAAATATGTAATTTTATTTATTAGTGCAGGCAATTTAATAGATATGGCCACAGGTATTAACTATGTTATTATGTTAACCTCCAAATATTATAGGTATGATGCTTATTTTATGTTTATTATTTTATTTTTAACAATAGTATCAAATTATATTTTAATTCCAATTTACGGAATCATGGGCTCAGCAATAGCTACCGCAATTGCAATAGCTACTTACAACATTATGCGTTGGCTTTTTTTATATTTTAAATTGAATATGCAACCCTATGATTCCAATACCTTTAAAATTATTATGATTGCAGTAATTGCATTTTTGCCGGGATATTTTATACCGCATATTATTAATACGATAATTGATATAGCTATAAGAAGTAGTATTGTTGGAGGCGTTTTTATTCTTTTGATTTTAAAAACAGAAGCCGCCCCAGAGATCAATAATAAGATTCGAAAAAATTTAAAACGCTTCTCAATTAATTTATAATTATAATGAGAACTTTAATTTTTTATTGTCTGATAATTCTCAACATTAATTTATTCGGACAAGAATTCTATTTCAAAAACATTGGTACCGGTCAAGGTTTACCCTCTTCAGAGACTTACCACTCTTTACAAGATAGCAAAGGATTTATTTGGATAACCACCGATGCTGGAATATGTAAATATGATGGCAAAATAATTACAACTTACACTACAAAAGACGGGTTACCAGAGAATGTAGTTTTTAATGTATATGAAGATGTTCATGGAAGAATTTGGTTCAATAGTATGTCGGGATTTCTATTTTATTACGAAAATAATGCTTTTCATACCATTGCAGCTAATACAGAACTGAAAAAAATAGCATCATTAGGAATCTCTTCTTTTTTTTTAGGAGAAAATGATACAATATTTCTTGGTCTAATTGACCAATATTATGTAAAAATACCTCCCAAAAAAAATTACTCAAAGTTAATATTACATAAAGTTAACGATATTAATTTGTATTTTTTAATTAACAAATTGAAAGGCGATGAATTGCTTACAGCCTATAACAATTCTAAATTTAGCTATAGAAATTCAATCAAATGTCAAATTGATTATTCAAATAAGGAAAAAAAAGTTGAAATTAATTTTGACTACAATATCCGTAAAAATAAATCAAATTGTTCAAGATGTAGAATAGATAAATTTCAAAATATTTATATAGATTGTGCAAATAGATTAGTTGTTATACCGTATTCTGGCGATTCAATTAAATATTATGATTCGCCTTCAGAAATTTTATTTATATACTCAGATAAGTATAGGGATTTATGGATAGGAACAAAGAGTGGAGGTTATTTTTACAAGAATTCAGATTTAAGATTAAAACCAATTCATTTTTTAAAAGAATTATCAATTTCGGATATAATGATAGATAGAGAAAACAACATTTGGGTTTGTTCTCTTCAGAAAGGAGTATTTAAATCAGTAAACAAAGATGTTCTAGAGATATTTTCTGAAAATGATAATGTAAGCAATTTCTATCAAAATGATAAAAATATTTATGTAGGTTTCGGTTCAAAAAAAACAATCAGATTTAATAAAGATGATTCAAATTCAATGTCTTCAAACATTTCTGGATTATTGCCAAAAAATTGTGTTTTGCAATATTTAATAAATTATGGCCAGAATTCTTATTATGGAACTAGTGAGGGATTATATTTTGTGAAAAATAAAAAAAATATCCTTATTGAAACTCTTCAACCCCAAAAGAATCCAAATATAATTTCAAAAAAAATAATTGAAATTGGGAAAGACTCTTTTGCTATAACTAGTACATTGGACATCTATTTTGTAAATAATCAAAAAAATTACAACCAGATTCGCCCTCCTTTTGTTGTTAAATCAATGATACAATTAAAAAACAAAACTTTATTAATTGGTTCAAGAAATGATGAAGGGATTTATCAATATAAAAATAATGAATTCTCGCCATATTTTAAAGAATACCCTCAGTTGAAAACCCGTGTTAATGATATGGTTGAGGATTTTTATGGTAATCTCTGGATTGCGACCAATGAAAAGGGATTGTTTTGTTATTCAAACAATGAGCTTTATGAATTTAACCAAACAAAAGGATTAAACTCAAATAAAATAAACGAATTGGATGTTGATAAGAATGGAAATGTTTGGTTAGCAACAAATGTTGGCATAAATAAAATAACCACCAATGAGGGATTAGTGAAGACTTTAATTTATGGTTTTAATAGTAGTCATGGGTTGCCTAATTTAGAAATTGAGCATTTAAAGGTTTTTAATGGTAAGGTTTGGTGCTCCACCAAAGAACATCTTTTTTATTTTGATAGTTATAAAATGATTCCTAATACAGTCCCTCCTTTAATTTATATTAAATCTATCTTAATAAATGATAGTTCCATACGGGTTTCAACATCTCCGGTTTTAAAATACAATGAAAATAATATTACATTTGAATTTACCGGTATTAGCTATAAAAACACTGAAAAAAAGGAGTTTTTATATAAATTAAATGGATATGAAACTGAATGGAAGTCATCATCAACAGGGCAATGCCAATATACCAATTTACCTTATGGAAATTATACCTTTCAAGTTTATGCCTTAAATAACGATAAAATTAAAAGCACCGTGCCGGCTACTTTTAATTTTAGTATCCTTAAACCATTTTGGCTCAGCTGGTGGTTTATTACAACTGAAATTATTTTATTAATTATTTTTGTTTATCTGGTTATACGATGGAGGGTAAATAAAATTGAAAGACGTCAGGAAGAAAAAAACCTGATCAATCAAAAACTTGCTGAATTTCAAATGACAGCTGTGCGTGCTCAAATGAACCCTCATTTCGTATTCAATGCGATAAGCTCTATTCAACATTATATTTTAACCAACGACAAATATAATTCCTATGATTATTTAGCTAAATTTTCGCATCTTATCAGAAATGTGCTGGATAATTCACAGAAAGAATACATTCTATTAGAAAAAGAGATTATTACCTTGTCTTTATATATAGAACTGGAGAAGATTCGATTTAAAGTTCCCTTTAAATTTTCTTTAACTATTGATGAGGAATTGGACCAAAGCGATATTTACATTCCAACAATGTTGATACAGCCTTATATAGAAAATGCAATTTGGCATGGTTTAATGCCGAAGAAAAATGAATGTTTGCTGGAGTTGGAGATAAAAAAAATGAATTCAGAGCTACAGATAATAATTAAGGACAATGGTGTTGGAAGAGGAGTGGCTTCCCAGCATAAAAACAAAGACCACGTTTCAAAAGCGATGAAATTAATGGAGCAACGTTTAAAAGCTTTAAGTGTTAAAAACAACGCACCGTTCACCGCCAAGATTATTGACCTAAAAGATAAAAATGATAAATCTTCAGGCACTGAAGTGAACCTATTTATGCCTTTAATGTTTGATTAAATCATCTTGAAATTGCATTTATCTGAAATCGATAAAGAAAAGCGACTCCTAAGAATGTTTGAAGTTTAATCGATAATTAATAATCGTTCATTTGGATTTTTTATATATTCGCCCATTATTTGCTATGTTAATTGAAAACAGGGAAATGAAATAAATGCTTACGAAAAATAATAATGTTTGAACAACGCATCACCGAATCCAATAGAGATTAGTAAAAATATTTTATGAAATACACAGCTGTAATTGTTGAAGATGAATACAAAGTAAGAGAAGTTTTTATAAATTTAATTCAGCACTATTGTAAAGAGATAGAAATAGTTGGTGAAGCAGAAAACATTACGGATGCTTATCATCTTATTCTTTCCACAAAACCAAACATTGTTTTTTTAGATATTGAAATGCCACATGGCAATGGGTTTGAACTTTTGTCGAAATTTCCAAAACCTCCTTTCGAAATAATTTTTGTCACCTCTTATGGTCACTATGCTATCAAAGCTATAAAATTTAGTGCGCTTGATTATTTACTAAAGCCGGTGATGGTTAGTGATTTATTAGAAATGATAAATCTTATAAAAGAGAAATTTAATGACAAGAAAGATCCGGAACAATATAAAGTGTTGCTTGAAAACCTGAATATCTCACAACAGCAAAAGAAATTGGTTGTTCATACAAAGACAAAAACAGAATATGTTTTTTTTAATGATATCATTTATTTGCAGGGAGATGGTAATTATACCACTATTCATCTCGCCAATAGCAAAATTCATGTCGCAAAAACCCTAAAAGATTACGAAGACATGCTTTGTAATCCGGATTCCCCTTTTATTCGAGTGCACAAAACCTATATTGTGAATACTAACTTTATTCTTAAAATTAACCATGGTGCAACTAATACCATTCGGTTAAAAAATAATTCTGATCTCGAAATTTCAAGGAGGAAAAAACAGGAATTATTAGAAAAACTTAGTTTCCAATAATTACCATTCCCTCAATAAATCAACCATTCTCATTTTTTTTCTTACCGTTAAATAAATAAGCCGACCGTTAGATAAGAATTCAAAAAATTTTTTGTTTTTTGATGTACTCTTGTTGCGTTATTTAAAATTTGAAACAAGTCAAATAATAAGTAGCAAAAAAAAGTATTATTTAATCTATTATTTATTAGCCATAAAACCTTTCTGTATATAGGATAACAGTTTTAAAAATATGAAAAAAATTAAAATAAACATGCTATTAATTGGGTGCGCAATTGTTGTTAATTATGCCAATGCTCAAACTTATAATGTAGCAAATAACGGTGCATTACCTGCTAATACACCTCAAATTGGTATCGGAACAATAACACCGACAAATGCTCTTCAGGTGAGTGCGCCTAATATTAATATAGCTCAATTTGGATTATCTACTGCTCCAACTGGATTTATAAAAATAACAAGTGGGTCAAGTGCTGGTGGTTCCTTCTTACCTGTTATAGATGCAACTTCCACAATTCCTAATACTCCTTTTAACTCCAACGCATCACTCCCATCTCTTATAATTCGAGCAAATGGAATATCAGATAACGGTACATCCCCTTTAATGATTTTTCGATCAGCTATCGCTGGTGCACTTGTAACGAATCGCCCGTTATTTCAATGGCAACAAGGAGATGGAACTCCTAAAATGACAATGGATAAAGACGGTAATGTTGGAATTGGGGCAACAAGTACAACAAATGCAAAATTAAAAGTTCAAACTACAGCATCAAACAATACACCGGATGATTTTGCAGGACTTAGTATTGAAAGACAAACAACAACAGGGACAAGGCGTTTGTTTATGGTACCCCATTTAAACGGTTTTGGGTATAATCAACTTTCTACAAGTGGCGATTTTGGAATTCTATGGACAGACGGTGCTGTAGTTGGTGGATCAAATAGCTCTTCAGGGTTAGTAATTGGTACATTTGGTTCAAAT
Organism: Bacteroidetes bacterium RIFCSPLOWO2_12_FULL_35_15; assembly: GCA_001769385.1. Taxonomy (GTDB): domain Bacteria; phylum Bacteroidota; class Bacteroidia; order 2-12-FULL-35-15; family 2-12-FULL-35-15; genus 2-12-FULL-35-15. The sequence goes on from MEPB01000074.1 coordinate 46,791, forward strand.
AATGGTATTCGCATAGCTTCAAATGGTAATGTCGGGATAGGTACTAATTTAGCAAGCAATACCTATAATGGCACCGCTAATTATTTTAAATTATCTGTGAATGGCAGTGTAAGAGCAAAAGAAATAATTGTAAATACAAACTGGGCTGATTTTGTTTTTGAAAAAAATTATAAATTGAAAACTCTTGCCGAGGTAGAACAATATATTAATGCAAATGGGCATTTGCCGGAAATACCTACAGCAACAGATATTGAAACAAATGGAGGGAATTTAGGTGAACTCGTTAAATTACAAATGCAAAAAATTGAAGAGCTTACGCTATATATGATTGAGCAAAATAAAAAATTATCAGAATTAAATGAAGCTGTTCAAAAACAACAAATACAAGCTTTGAAAATCAATAAGTGATGATTACTTTAAAGTTTATATTCTAAGTTCATTCAAAAAATTGAAAACTTGATACTTTAGGCATGAAAAATATTCAGATAACACTTTTGTTAATTATAGGGGCGTTGACTTTGTTTGGCTTCAAATTGAAACAGCAAAGTGATTTAATACAAATTCCTTGTGAAGAAATTAAAATTAAATGTACACAGAGTCGTCATGGGAATTTCATTATTAATGACTATAAGGAATACAAGGATCTCTTAACAATAAGATCTCCTCATCCTGATTGTGAGAATTATGAATTGCCTCCGATTGATTTTAATAACTACACATTACTCGGTGTAGTTAGCTCTACAGCAGGTTGTTCAAATCCAATAATAAGTCATTTTGTAACAAAAAACACCAATAATGAATTTATACTTAATGTAAACAGTGAGCAAAGGGGATTATGTGAAAGGAATTGGAGAATAAAAATTTGGTGTTTGATTCCAAAAGTTACAGATAAAAGTAAAATTAAATTCAACATTGTTAAAAAATAATTTATTATGAAAAATATTTCAAATGTGCGTATTAGGCTTATTTTGTTTTTAGTTGTATTCATTTCTTATAGCACTTATTCTCAAATCAGTAGAAATGGTATTCCATTTACAATTCATCGTGTGCCAAATCCGTCAATTCATTCATTAGCTTTGCCTTTTATTGATAATTCAGTAATGAAAAATGCTGCGAAGTCACTTAATGGTTCAAATTGTACTGATTGTAATGAGAAATATTATGGAAAAGGGATTGATATATCTATTGATATAAAAACTGAAGGCGAATTAGAATTACTGCCTGATAACAGTAGGTTATGGCTGTTAAGGGTTTCATCTACAACAGCTTATGGGATGCAGTTTTATTTCGATAGATTCCATTTGCCATATGGTGCAACATTATACATATATAATGAGGATAGGACTAGTATTCTAGGAGCATTTACTTCTGACAACAATAATCCAATATCAAACAGAGGAATACAATTTGGGACAGAGTGGATTAAAGGAAATGCTATTTACCTTGAATATCATGAGCCTAACAATCCTGAATTCAATGGTGATCTGCGAATTGTTAAAGTTGTTCACATTTTTAATGATTTATTTAATGAATCAGCTTCCTTTTTTGGCAATTCATTGTCATGCAATATTAACGCAGTGTGTTCGCTTGGATGGGAAAAAGAAATTAATTCAGTAGCATTAATTTTGGCGTATGATTCAGATAACGAACTTTTTGCACAGTGCAGTGGCTCAATGATTAATAATACTAATCAAGATGGCCGACCTTTATTTTTGTCTGCGAACCACTGCATTGACATCCCCGATAATGGTGATCCAAATTATAATTTTTTATTTGATTATAGTACTTGGTTATTCTTATTTAATTATCAAACAATAACATGTAATAGTGATGGATCAGATGTAAGTTCATCTACATCTCAATCAGTATATGGATCAACTTTACTTGCGCATGATTGGCATAATTCACCTAACTCAGATTATTTGTTATTAGAATTAAATACATCTAAAGAGGTATTATCTACATATGGAGTTTGTTATGCTGGCTGGACGTTAAGCAATCCTCAGCCACCTTTTACTGGAATTCATCATCCCGGTGGCGATGTCAAAAAAATATCGTCTGCTAACATGATAACTGATTTTTCTACAACGCACTGGGAGGTTAATTGGGATCAAGGCACAACAGAAGGAGGTTCATCCGGTTCTCCCTTGTTTGATAATGACCATCATATTATCGGTCAGGTTCATTATGGAAAGTTACCAATAGGTGCAGTTGATAATTGCGATCCAAATAAAGTTACAGGATATGGAAAGTTTTCCAAATCATGGCAGTTGGGGAATTTTGCTTATTGGTTAGATCCTTATAGTACTGGTCTAACAAATATTAGTACTTATTGTACTTCAAACTGTTACGATGGAGTTATGAATGGGAGTGAAACGGGGATAGATTGCGGAGGTAGCTGTCCTCCCTGTAACAATACAGGCGGAGGCAATTCAAGTCCTTGCAAAGTAATAACATATCAAATTAATTCTGAAAATACCAACACCGGAAATATAATTAATGTTTGCAAAAATAATATTATCATTTCTCCATTTAATTATATTCCTTGTACTTCTGGCCCGGAATGGCTATTTACAGATGTTCATGCACGAACTAATCATATTCCTTGTTATCTTTCAACTCCCGGAGGACTTCCAGATTATTGTTTTACAGACCTTTTTCCATGGGGGTTGTTAGGAATTCCAGACAATAGTTGTGTGTGTTTTTATCGTAAATTATTTTTTGCTGTTCAACAATGTGATGAAAACAAAAATTTAATTGGAACTGAATATAGTTATTGGTTTGATTATCTTTCAGGCTTTAGCAGTTTTAGTTTAAATTCATATTTACCTCCCGGGGCTTCAATACAAGAGGGAAAGTTTTATAAAATCAAAGTAGCTTCAACAGCAGGGGGTATTTGGAGTGAGCATTCATCTTTCATAAGAGTATATTCAGATAACTTATTAATTCAAAACAAGGTTATTACTCATGATCAATTTGCAAATAGTATCACAATTACAAACTCTACGGTTCCTTCATATGCAAATATAAAAGCCGTAGCAAAAACAGAAATAAAAACATTTCCAAATACAGCATTAGGTAGTGGTAGTTATTATATTCAAAATTTTGATTGTAATGACTTAGATCAGTTCAGGATGCTAACAAATAATAATTCTATTACATCTAATTCGGAGATTATAAATAAGGAAAATGCTTCGTCAGATTCCTATGCTTCAACAAATTATTCTTCCAACTTATTAAATGAAGAAAATTTAGAAAATAAAGCAGAAAAAATTAAAATTTATCCAAATCCCGCTACAAACGAAATCAACATTGAATTTGAAATCGAAAACAATCAACCGATATCGGCAGATATATTTAATATCAATACCAACTTCGTTGGGAACATTGCAGATCTTAAAATATTTGAAAAGGGAGTAAACACTATAAAATATAACTGTTCAGAAATTTCTAATGGTGTATATTTTATAAAAATTAGGGTTAACAATGAAACGATTACAAAAAAGGTTGTAATCCTTCATAAGTAAGTAATAAAAAAAACACAACAAATTTGGATTTTTTTTCACTTACACAAACCAAAAAAATTGAAATATTAAATCTATTACTAAAATGAAGAGTCAATTTTATTTGAATTAATGAAATAATAAATAAGACTATGAGAAAACTACTTTATCTATTCCTTTGTACATTTTCACCAATACTGTACGGACAATCATTTACCAAACTTTCGATCAAAATTGGACCAAATATTTCTGGTCAAATTAAAACACCCCCGGAATTTATTGATGGCGGTCTTAAAGGAGGATTTTCGGCAACTATTGAGCCAACCATATTTACATTCGGTTCAAAAAAACAATTTGATTTTAATACTGATTTTTCTTTCCTGCAAAAAGGAGGACATATTAATAGTCAAATTGTTGCTTATGATCAATATGGACAAATTGTTGGTATAGGTTCCGAAGGTTATGATGTTACAATTAATTACCTTTCTGTTTCACCCACATTTAAGGCAAATTTTTGGAATATACTATTTATTAAAGTAGGACCCCGACTTGATGTTTTTACCAATTATTCAAGTCAATCACGGTATTCAGCATATCCTAATTCAAAGAGTGATTTCAATACTTTGACTTATGGTATCACCTACGGGGCAGGTATTTGCATGGGAAAAAATAAAGTGAAATTTATTTTAGAGTTGGTCGGACAAAATGACTTTTCAAATTCCTCCTACAATAAAGCATCTGGACAAACCTATAAAAATTATAGTTATATCATAAATTTTGGTGTTTCAATTTCTCTTAAAAAAAAGGACCAATAAATTTTAATTTCCATGTCTTTTTTAAGGAGAGAAATCATGGAATAAAAAAATTGAAAAAAAAAAGAACCCAATAATAATGAAAAATACCTATTTGGCAATATCATTTATTCTGCTTGTAACATATTGCGATGCACAAAAAAAAGATTCAATACCTAATAATAATTTTTTAAGTGTAAAATATGATATTGTTAGGTTATTACCCGATGTATTTGTGATGAAATATGGTTGTATTTGTTTTGGTATCGAAAGCAATTTCAATAAAAAAAACAGTATCGGAATCGATTTGGGATATATAACAGATTATGGAGAAACAAAAGAGAATGGGATTGGTAATATATCCGCAAAAAACATAAAAGGATATTATTCAAGTCTGGAATATCGACATTATTATAAATTAACAAATAGAAATAAGTTTTATTATGGATTTAATCTTTCCTATCAAAAAACAAAAACAGAAAGAGAAGAATTTCTTATTAATTCATCAAATTATTTGAATGTCATTACTTCAAGTAACAATTATTATGTGAATAGGGAAGTTTCTGCTTCACATATTAATACAGGAATAAAAATGCAGTTTTCCCATTTTATTTTTGATCCTGAAATTGGATTTGGTTTAAAATACATTAAAAGCGCTACAGAAAATCAAAAAGGTTCTCCTGATCACACATATGAAGTTCCTTATAACAAAGTGTATGATTCGGGAGAAAAATTATTCCCCAGTTTTAATTACAATTTAAAAATTGGCTGGTTGTTTTAACTTAATTTAAAAAAATAAAAAAATGAAAAAATATTTATTACTTACAATGCTTATCATTGCAATGAAATCATATTCGGCAGTAATTTATTTTGCGCCTGGCCAATTTAATTTAAACTACTGGATTATACCGGTTAACTATGGTTGTGTTGAGGGAGAAAAATTTCTGAGAGTTGGGTTTTCAACATTCTCGGAAACGAATAATGATTATTTTGAGATTCGGAGAAGTACGGATACTGATTTTGAAAATGGCTACACTATTATCGGTGGTTATATTGACGGTTGCGGAACCTGTGGAGGAAGAAATTATGAAATACTCGACTATGGACCATTTACACCTGGTTATACTTATTATTATCAGGTACGTGCAACCAGCAATTTTGGATTTGAAGGAATACCTCAAAATTTTGGTTCAAGTGGATATATTTCAACAACACCTACAATAGTTAATTGGGTGAATCAAGTTACATCCTCAGTGAGTATTTCATCAACTCCGAATACTGAAAACTCTTACACTTGGGGAATTGAAAGCAGAAATAAACAAGGTGTAACAATTAGTCTTTCGCCAACTGAAGTAGCTAAAGTATTTGTAGAACAAAATAATTTCAAATTTAATTTTGCTCTCAACTTCAGCCTATCAATGGTTAATATTGAAGTTAATATTGATGGTGGAAGTTATATGAATATAAATTCAGGCCCTCCTTTTTCAAACTTTATTTGGAACAATGCAGGGAATTATTTTACTAATATAGGATACCATCTAATGGGGGTGAATTTTACAGATGCCGTTTCGGGAACAATTTACCATCGAGAATATAAGGTATTTGTCGTTCCTAAATCAGATGAATTATATAAAGATAATTATTGTAACACCATAAGAGTCTGGAGAGGAATAGGAGGAGGCAGCAGAATCCCTTTATTACTTTCCGAAGGATTTGACGCTTATAACACAAAGTCAGAACAGTATTATAGAGAAGCAGGAAAAGATTTAATTAACTGTTTACTTACTAAAGGGTTTGATATTTATGTCATTAATTACAAATATAATTCTCAGGATATTAGAAATAATGCTGCGGTTTTTTCTTCTGCAATAAGGTATGTTTCAGCTATCAATAATAACCAACCTATTATTGCAGCAGGAATGAGTATGGGAGGAATCATCAACCGTTATGCCTGCGCTAAAGCCGAAAACGATGGAAATCCATTACCTATAAGTAAATTTTTAACTTTAGATTCACCGCATCAAGGAGCTGTTATTTCTAGTACTCTTCAGGATTGGCGAAAATCGATAACAGATGGAGACGGATTTGCAGAAGCGGCTTCGAAAAATGATGCAGCGTATGAATTACTAAATTATAATGCATATGAGCCAACTGGAGTTTTCAAAACAGACTTCTTTAATGAATTAAACAGTTTAAATGGGAATGGATATCCACACCTTGTACCAACGATCGGTGTTTCTTTTTCAACCATCGATCCAAATCCAAACCCTATTGGTGCCTTATGGTTATATGTCAATGTCACCGGTGTGCCGGGAAATCAAAATCAATATTTTCAAATTACTCAGGAAGAAAGTGTTTCAGGCTCATTTTTACCAAGTCTAAATATGGATCCAACAGCTGTTGGTGTGAATATAGATGGCGAACCCCTTATAAGCAAAGCTTATTTTTCGAGCAACTTATTAGCATTCCTTCGTCCTTTCGAAGATCAAACTGCAACTATAATACAATATGCATCCCCTTCTTTCATCCCCCACAATAGTTCATTAGATATCGTAAATGGTGTTTCAAAATTTAATATCACTATTCAACCAACTACTACGGGTTTTCATGATATTATTCCTCCTGATATTATTGAACCTTTAATTAATGTCCTAATAAACAGAAATTTATATCTCCAGAACAAAACAATTACTGATACTAAGAATTACATCGCCAATTTTACAATTGAAGCTGGCAATAATGTAATATCAACATTACCTGCTGGAGATTTTATTGTTGCAAATGGCTCGAATGTGATGATGACAGCAGGCAATCAAATAAAATTGTCACCGGGAGTTAGGGTGCTAGCAGGAAGCAATTTCAATACAAAAATTGACCTTGTACGCTGTGATGGCGTTCAGTCAACTCAATTTCGAAATAGTATATCAAATGACAATAATGATGATTATATCGATAATCAGGAAAATAATCCCTCTCCTCTTTATTCAGGTAATAAAATTTCTGAAACAATAGTAGCTGAAGAAACAATATTAAAGACTCAAGTGAATAGCATAAATATTATACCTAATCCCAGTAACGGTAAATTTAAAATAAGTATTACAAAAAATGAGAAATCAATTGGGATCAAGGAATTAAAAGTGTATGATTTAATGGGTAAAGTAATATGGCAAACAGCATCCTCAACTAATAGCGTGTTTGATGCGGATATTGCAGATGTTGCACCAGGCATTTATTATGTCCGGAGTGTAAATGATGAAGGAGATATCGAAGTACAAAAATTAATTAAACAATAACATCAAAAAAAAATGATAAAATAAAGAGGCTGTCTCAAAAGTGAGATGGCCTTTTTTTATTCCTTTATTGACAAACAGTTAAGAAATCAACGATATTTTGTTAAAAACAAAACGGCA
>MEPB01000075.1 GCA_001769385.1 Bacteroidetes bacterium RIFCSPLOWO2_12_FULL_35_15
AACATAGACTATGTTGTAAATTCATTTTATGTATTTCTTTTTTCTATGTCTCTATGTGGTTATTTTAAAGATTTATATGGTGACACATTATTATTCCACCATCATTTTAGCTTTCCACTTTTCAGGAACATTAATACTTTCCTTGGTTTTATAATTGAAACAAACAAGTGTTGCAAAACCTTTTGCTACCTCTGTTTCGATACTATTCTGGATACAAACGATGGAACAAGCCATGTCAAAACTTTTTGAGCCAAGTCGCGAAACCCAAGTGTATGCTAACACTTTATCTTCCAATAAAATGGGTTGTTTGTATTCCATTTCTACTTTTGCAAGTATCACTCCTTCATTTTCCCAGTCAATTTTAATTTCATTTCCTGCAAAGGCTTCGAAATAATCCATACGTGCTAATTCAAAGTAGGTAATATGATTGGCATGGTTCACATGCCCCAGCTTATCAATGTCTTTAAAACGTATTTGTATTGGCGTTTTTTGTTTGAATGGTATCATTTATCTACGAATAACCGATTAATTTGATGAACACTTAATTTTTTATCACACACCATAATTGCAAATTTCATGTTTCGTAAATTCGTAACCATTCGCTATTCGTAACCTTATCAATCCAACTCTTCATAAACCGAATTGTTACTCTTAAACTCCGGAACCAATTGTTTCATTTTTTTTACAATTGACAGATTATCTTGTTTATTGAAAAGGCTTATCAATTCATTAATTGCAGCCGAAACACTTTCAAAATCGTATTCCTTTACTTTTGCGATCATAATTTGTTTATGATGCGTTGGCAATGTATTTTCATGATCAGCAAGCAACTCTTCATACAACTTTTCGCCCGGGCGTAAACCGGTATAGGTAATACTTATATCTTTATCTAAAACTAATCCGGAAAGTTTAATCATCTTTTTAGCAAGGTCCAAAATCTTAACTGATTCGCCCATATCAAAAATAAATATCTCCCCTCCTTTTCCCATTACACCTGCTTCTAATACCAGCTGACAGGCTTCCGGAATGGTCATAAAAAAACGGGTAATATCAGGATGGGTGATTGTAATCGGCCCGCCATTTTCAAGCTGTTGCCTGAAACGTGGAATTACCGAACCATTGGAACCAAGCACATTTCCAAAACGTGTAGTAATAAATTTTGTGTTGCCTTTTTTAGTTAATGCTTGTGTATAGATTTCGGCAATACGTTTACTTGCACCCATTACATTTGTCGGGTTTACCGCTTTATCGGTTGAAACCATCACAAATTTTTCTACCCGGTAAGCAACAGACAGGTCGGCTAAGTTTTTCGTTCCGAGCACATTTGTTAAGATGGATTCAGAAGGATTATTTTCCATCATTGGAACATGCTTGTATGCGGCAGCATGAAAAACAATTTGTGGGTGAAAAGTATTAAAAACTTTTTCCAGGCGTTCTATGTTACGAATATCACCAATAACTACCTCATAGGATTGTTTGGAATAATTATCATGTAACTCCATTTCCATTTCATACAAAGGAGATTCGGCCTGATCGAGCAAAATTATTTTTTTGGGATTAAACAGAATCACCTGTCTCACAATTTCACTTCCTATACTTCCGGCAGCACCGGTAACAAGAATAACTTTATTTGTTAATTGTTTTTGAATATCCTCTTTATCCAATTGAATAGGATCTCTTTCCAGTAATTCTTCAATCTGTACTTTTTTAATTTGCTTGAAACTTAATTCTCCATTTATCCAATTGGTAACCGGTGGAACAGTCAATACTTTGGTATCATGATTCAAACAAATTTCTACGATCTGTTGTTTTCTGGCAGGGGCAAGGTTTTGCACAGAAATGATCAAATGTGCAACATTATTATTTTCTAATAATTCGTTTAATTTATCTAATGGGAAGATGGTTACGCCTTCCAATTTTTTTCCTTGCATTTTTATGTTATCATCAATGAAGCCAAGCACTTTGTATTTTGTTCCGGCATCACGGTCAAGAGTTCGCTTTGTGATTATTCCAGATTCTCCTGCACCAAAAATGATCACACTTCGCTTTTCTTTATTGGGATTAGTAAGTTCAAGATACATTGCTTTAAACATAACCCTTAAACTAATCATCAAAAAGGCGGTTGCCATATAATCAATAATGATGATAGAAAAAGGAATAGGGAATTTACTATTAATGAAATTATAGGAAATAATATTGATCAATACAAAAGAAATACTCCCGATCGTAACTACTATAAAAATCCGTTGGGCATCTTTTGAACCGGTATATTTTACAATACCCTGATAGGTTTTTGAAAAATAAAAGCTTATTGTCCGGATTCCTAATACCAATCCGAAAACAAGAGGGAAAGCATCGATTTCGATTTGTGGTATCGAGAAATTGAAACGCACTAAATAGGCTAATATCAATGAAAATAAGCAAATACCGAGATCGATAAAAAAAATGATCCATCGTGGCATGTTCCGTTGAAATAAAAAATCAATTGTTTTCATCTTTTTATTTAGCCATAAAATTCAATTACTTCTTAAAAGGCTGTTGGGCCCAAAGATATAAAAAATGACAGCCATTTATACCACAGTATATTATTTATCGAACAAAATTCATTGCGTATAAGCTTGAAGGCAACACGCATGTTACTTTTTCCAAAACACTTTTTCTTTCGGTCTACACTTCATTTTTTTTATATTTGCATATCTAAGAAATGCCAAAAATATTATTTATAGCCGCCCATCGCCTAAATCGCTCTCCGAGTCAGCGCTATCGCTTTGAACAATATTTTGATTTTTTACGATCAAAAGGCTATGAATGTGAACTTTCTTTTATCATCTCCGAATCCGATGACAAGATTTTTTATCGTTCCGGAAATTTTCTTAAAAAAATTTCCATCACTTTTAAAAGTGTTTTTAAACGTTTGAAAGACATCAGTCGTGCTGACCAATTTGATATTATTTTTGTCCAGCGGGAAGCTTTCATGACAGGTTCTATATTTTTTGAGAAACAATTTGCAAGGTCAAAAGCAAAACTTATTTTCGATTTCGATGATTCTGTTTGGTTACTGGATACATCCGAGGCCAATAAAAAGTGGGAATGGATGAAAAGCACAAAAAAAACCGGAAAAATTTGTTCTCTTTCGAATTTAGTTTTTTCCGGTAATTCCTACCTGGCTGAGTACGCCAAACAATTTAATAAAAATGTAACGATCATTCCAACTACAATCGATACAACTATATTTCAGCGAAAGCAAGAATATAAAAACAATGAAAAACTATGCATCGGCTGGAGCGGGAGCCATACTACCATCAAACATTTTGAAGAGGCTGTTCCTATCTTAAAAAAGATCAGGGAAAAATATGGAAACAAAGTTTATTTCAAAGTAATGGGTGATGTGGATTATTATAATGAAGAACTTGGTATTAAAGGAATTCCATGGAGCAGCGAAACGGAAGTAGAACAAATTTCAAGTTTCGATATCGGGATCATGCCTTTGCCTGATGATGAATGGGTAAAAGGAAAATGCGGCTTAAAAGGCCTTTCATACATGGCATTAGAAGTACCTGCAATTATGTCGAGAGTAGGTGTAAATAGTGAAATAATTAACGAGGGTATTAATGGCTTTTTAGCAAACAATGAAGAGGAATGGATAAATAAAATCTCTCAATTGATCGAATCTTTCGATCTACGCAAAAAATTAGGTTCAAAAGCTCGGGAAACGATTATTGAAAGGTATTCCGTTGAATCACAAAAAAACAACTATCTGAAACATTTTAATGAATTATTGAACCGATAAAATCTTACATTTGTGTTCTTAACAATACAAAAATCAGAAAATAAACGGTACTAAAATCGAATCATTACGAATTTACTAAACCATCGCAAAATTCATCTTTCGTAAACCGTAATCCTTCGTTTATTTGTAACTAATAATCATTGAACTAACAAATTAATTAATTGAAAATGGAAACAACAGCAACTGAATTAAAAAGCGTAGCCTTAGAAAACAAACATGTTTCACTTGGCGCCAAAATGGTACCTTTTGCAGGATATTTAATGCCTGTATCATACAGCGGATTGAATGATGAACATTTAACTGTCCGAAGTTCTGTAGGTGTTTTTGATGTAAGTCACATGGGTGAATTTATTTTAAAAGGTGAGAATGCTTTGGATCTGATTCAGCGTGTTACTTCAAATGACGCTTCTGTTTTGGTTGACGGGAAAATTCAATATACCTGTTTACCAAATGACAAAGGTGGCATTGTGGATGATCTGTTGGTTTATCGTGTAAATGAAAAAGAATACATGCTTGTTGTAAATGCTTCTAATATCGAAAAAGACTGGAATTGGATTTCGAAATACAATACGAAGAATGTGGACATGAAAAACATTTCTGAAGCCACTTCTTTATTAGCAGTTCAAGGACCGAAAGCTATTTTAGCATTACAAAAGTTAACAGATATCAATCTTTCTGAAATACCCTATTATGCATTCAGGATAGGAAAATTCAATGGAGTGGATAATGTAGTTATCTCTAACACCGGTTATACCGGAGCTGGCGGGTTCGAAATTTATTTTCCAAATGAAGTAGCGAATAAAATGTGGGATGCCATTTTTGCTGCCGGTGCCGAATTCGGCATTAAGCCAATTGGGTTAGGTGCCCGTGATACCTTGCGTTTAGAAATGGGTTTCTGTTTATATGGCAATGATATTGATGATACTACTTCCCCTATAGAAGCGGGTTTAGGCTGGATAACAAAATTCACCAAAGATTTTACTAATAAAGCTTATATCCTTAATCAAAAAGAAAAAGGTGTTGCCAAAAAACTAGTTGGATTTGAAATGATCGACCGTGGTATCCCTCGTCATGATTATCAAATTGCTGACTCAACTGGAAACATCATCGGAAAAGTAACTTCAGGAACACAATCTCCCTCACTTAACAAAGCGATAGGAATGGGTTATGTTCAGTCTGCATTTTCAAAATCTGACACAGAAATCTTCATCCTTATCCGCGATAAAGCTATTAAAGCAAAGGTTGTAAAAATTCCATTTTTAAAAGCTTAATTCAATTCGACCCTCTCGAAAGGGCAATGTCATATGATAAGGTAGAATTATTATATTTGTAAAATGGAACTAATAGAAATTACAAAAAAACTGAATACACAAAAGCGTTGTA
>MEPB01000076.1 GCA_001769385.1 Bacteroidetes bacterium RIFCSPLOWO2_12_FULL_35_15
TTGCTCTCCAGCAGAGCCGATATCCTCTTCTGATTTACAGCTGAATTATACAATTATTTTAAATCAAATCCACCAACTATTTTTTGCACCATTACCTAATTAGTCAAAAAACCTCCAGGATACACCAAGCTTGAAAGCCCTTGTATTCATGGGGTAATGAGGAGTTAAAATGTAATTTTTTCCCATCCATCCGCTATTTAAATGATCAATTTTAATGAAGACTCTCACCGTTTTAATTCGTGCATTAATAAAGAAATCAATAAAAGGATAATTACCGTATTTCATGTTATCCTGTATATAAAACTGAGCAGTTGCAGGCATATAGGAATCGGCAAAATAGGCAGAATTATAAAAAACAGAAACTCCGATTTGCATTCTCATAGCGCCTTTAAATAAATCACTCTCATAATAAAGAGCATGCTCTAAAATAAATTTTGGGAGACGAATCACAGTGGAATCAGAAACATTCTGATAATTAAATTTATTATCCAGATGCCAATTACGAAAAACAAAATCTTTCTTAAGAAAAGCAGAAAACACAGGGACTGAGCCTTGAAATTGTTTTGGTACCGCAAAATTATCGAAATATAAAATATTAGTATAAGTACTAAATTGGGCACCTACAATAAAATTATATTTTTTCATCGAATAATTCAAAGAAATAGATTTCTCTTCCATTTTTTTAAAATCATTATTCCATCTATAATGATTCGATGAATACTGATTAAAAATAAAATCTGGTGCTTGTTGATTTACTTCTGCCTTAAAAAAAAGAATATTTAAACTATCCAGAATGTTTTTTTTTAAAATAAGAGAAGCATTGTAATCATTTGCATTAAATCCAGTCAATCCATATTTTCCGGAAATATTCCACCAAAACTTATTTTTTGAATACAAATTATAAAATTCAAGAACTGCAATTATGTTATTAAATGTCGTGTCTATTTCCCGTTGATGAACTTTAACAAACTGATCCTTTACACCGAAACTGGCGCCCAACATATCCTTTAACCCACTATGTTTTTTATTGTCAACACGCTTCCAAGACAATTCATTTTCAATTTTAAAATTATATGTTGAATCAAATGTTAATGTTGAATCAAAAAAAATGGTTGGATAAAAATCAGATTGGGGAGATTCATCTTCATATTTCAAAATATTATCTTCAAAAGAAGATTTCAAAATTAATCTGCTACCAGGTATTATTGCATTGTTTGTAGTTGTGTCAGTAGATTTTTGCCCAAAATTCAAATATTGATTAAAAAAAACAGAGCGATTTACCGTACTACGCTTTGCTTTATCTAAATTTACACTAGTAATTTTGGGATCCACTCCACTATTAATAAATGTTGAATCGTCTGAAATCCCTCCATTCTCATCATTTTTTGCGCTATTGTAACAAACACCTGCTAAAAAATTATATCTATTATTTGTTGATTTATAATTTGAGGAAAGAGAAAGAAAATTATCATACGTCTGCTGCCGCAAATAAAATCCTCCTGAACGAATTCGCGAAAAACTTGCGGAAATATTCCAGTTTTTTTTAACGTTATAGGAAAAAGTCATCCTGAAAATCTGTTCCGCTTTTGATCCAATGATATAAAATAATTCAGAATATGGCGTGCGCGTATTATAAAAATTTAAAGTTTTTGGAATAAAGAAGTAGTTCTGATAATGATTATTAAAATAGTTAAATCCGAATTCGTTTGGTTTCCCGTTAAAATAGAAAGAACTAAAAGGTAATCCACTATTTCCTAAAGAATTTCTTTTGAAATAATTTTGAAAATTTGATATGGAACTTTCAATAGACTTTGCAGAATCGGTATACTCAAATTGATTTTGATTGAAATATTGAGTAACAAAACTTTTTTGAGAATTTTTGAGAGAATCGTTATTTCCAGAGAATAAAAAGCAAGGAATGAAAATAAAAAATAATATTAATTTGAGAGCTGAATTCAACATAGAAAATAATTTATTTTCACAAAAATAACATTATTAAAAATAAAAAAGCCCCAATTCAGAAAGAATTGGGGCTAATTTAAAAAGTGGCAACGACATACTCTCCCACATATTACTGCAGTACCATCTGCGCTGGTGGGCTTAACTTCTCTGTTCGGAATGGGAAGAGGTGGACCTCACCGCTATAGTCACCTAAAATTATAGTTCCGTTTTTGCGGAACCAAATAAGATTGACATAATAAAGAAAGAAAATACAATGATAATAAAACAATAAAAAAGAGATACGAGATTAATAAGAAAGCTAACGGGTAATTAGTATTGCTCAGCTTTGACATTACTGTCTTTACACTTACAACCTATCAACGTAGTAATCTTCTACGACCCTTAAAAGAAATCTTATCTTGAGGTGAGTTTCGCACTTAGATGCTTTCAGTGCTTATCTCATCCGAACATAGCTACCCAGCGATGCAGTTGACACCACAACTGGTACACTAGCGGTCCGTCCGACTCGGTCCTCTCGTACTAGAGTCAGGTCCTCTCAAATTTCTAACGCCCACAACAGATAGGGACCGAACTGTCTCACGACGTTCTGAACCCAGCTCGCGTGCCACTTTAATCGGCGAACAGCCGAACCCTTGGGACCTTCTCCAGCCCCAGGATGTGACGAGCCGACATCGAGGTGCCAAACCCCCCCGTCGATATGAGCTCTTGGGAGGGATCAGCCTGTTATCCCCGGCGTACCTTTTATCCTTTGAGCGATGGCCCTTCCATGCGGAACCACCGGATCACTATATCCGCCTTTCGGCCCTGCTCGACTTGTAAGTCTCACAGTCAAGCACCCTTATGCTATTGCACTCTACATACGGTTACCAAGCGTATTGAGGGTACCTTTGAAAGCCTCCGATACAATTTTGGAGGCGACCACCCCAGTCAAACTACCCACCAAACAATGTCCTCCGTTAGGAGTTAGACTCCAAATAAATCAAGGGTGGTATTTCAAGGTTGACTCCATGATGCCTAGCGACACCACTTCAAAGTCTCCCACCTATCCTACACATGATTTATCCAAAGTCAATGTTAAGCTATAGTGAAGGTGCACGGGGTCTTTCCGTCCCGTTGCGGGTAATCGGCATCTTCACCGATACTACAATTTCACCGAGCTCGCGGCTGAGACAGTGCTCAGATCGTTACACCATTCGTGCAGGTCGGAACTTACCCGACAAGGAATTTCGCTACCTTAGGACCGTTATAGTTACGGCCGCCGTTTACTGGGGCTTCAATTCAAAGCTTCTTCTTGCGAATAACCTCTCCTCTTAACCTTCCAGCACCGGGCAGGTGTCAGGCCATATACATCACCTTTCAGTTTAGCATAGCCATGTGTTTTTGATAAACAGTCGCCAGAGCCATTTTACTGTGGCCCTCCTTGCGGAGGGCACCCTTTTTCCCGAAGTTACAGGGTTAATTTGCCTAGTTCCTTAGCCGCGGATCACTCGAGCACCTCAGGATTCTCTCCTTGACTACCTGTGTCGGTTTGCGGTACGGGTTGCTGTTACCTGAAGCTTAGTGGTTTTTCTTGGAAGTTTGATTAGGTTCATATTCGCTTGCCCGAAGGCTTACGATACTATCGGATTCGACAAGTCGTGCGGATTTACCTACACAACCTATATCTACATCTTTTAACGGGAACTTTCGTTGCCCCGCAGAACTTTCACTACTTCGTCACCACATCGCAGTAAAGCAAGTACTGGAATATTAACCAGTTGTCCATCGACTACGCCATTCGGCTTCGCCTTAGGTCCCGACTAACCCTGAATCGATTAACGTTGTTCAGGAAACCTTAGTCTATCGGTGGGCGGGTTTCTCGCCCGCCTTATCGTTACTTATGCCTACATTTGCTTTTCTAATCGCTCCAGCATGGCTGACGCCACACCTTCAGTGCAATTAGAATGCTCCCCTACCAGTACATATTGCTATGTAATCCAAAGCTTCGGTACTATGTTTAATGCCCGATTATTATCTACGCCCAATCGCTCGACTAGTGAGCTGTTACGCACTCTTTAAATGAATTGCTGCTTCCAAGCAAACATCCTAGCTGTCAAAGCAATCGGACCATATTAGTTCAACTTAACATAGATTTGGGGACCTTAGCTGTTGGTCTGGGTTCTTTCCCTCTCGCCCACGGACCTTAGCACCCATGGGCTCACTCCCGAGTATATCTTATAGTATTCGGAGTTTGTCAGGATTTGGTAGGCGGTGAAGCCCCCTAGTCCAATCAGTAGCTCTACCTCTATATGACTCAACCTCGAGGCTGTTCCTAAAAACATTTCGGGGAGTACGAGCTATTTCCCAGTTTGATTAGCCTTTCACCCCTACCCACAACTCATCCGGAAGCTTTTCAACGCTTATCAGTTCGGTCCTCCATTCCGTGTTACCGGAACTTCAACCTGGTCATGGGTAGATCACAAGGTTTCGCGTCTACCCCCTCTAACTATACGCCCTATTCAGACTTGCTTTCGCTTCGGCTGCAGATCTTAGATCTTTAACCTTGCTAGAGAGGAGTAACTCGTAGGCTCATTATGCAAAAGGCACGCAGTCACGGCACAAAGCCGCTCCTACCGCTTGTAAGCGTATGGTTTCAGGGTCTATTTCACTCCGCTATTCGCGGTTCTTTTCACCTTTCCTTCACAGTACTAGTTCACTATCGGTCTCTCAAAAGTATTTAGCCTTACCAGATGGTGCTGGTGGATTCCCACAAGGCGTCTCCGACCTCGCGGTACTCAGGATACTACTATGTAATGCTTTTAATTCGTGTACGGGATTATCACCCTCTATGATTCAACTTTCCAGAAGATTCCACTTTAAAAACATAGTCAATATTGTAGTCCTACAACCCCGCAATTGCCTTAACAATTACGGTTTGGGCTAATCCCCTTTCGCTCGCCACTACTTAGGGAATCACTAAATTGTTTTCTTTTCCTCCGGGTACTTAGATGTTTCAGTTCTCCGGGTTAGCATTCTACTTACGTAGAATAATAGTTCTTCAAACTATTGGGTTGCCCCATTCGGAAATCTACGGGTAAGAGTATTTGCCTCTAACCGTAGCTTATCGCAGCTTATCACGTCCTTCATCGCCTTTGAGAGCCAAGGCATTCGCCATACGCCCTTAATTACTTTCTTATTAAATAATTCTTGTATTCTAGATAATTAATTTTATTATCTTTTGTATTTTCTTTCAATATGTCAAAGAACTTTACCCCAATTACTGGGTTTTGTGGAGAATAACGGATTCGAACCGATGACCCCCTGCGTGCAAGGCAGGTGCTCTAGCCAGCTGAGCTAATTCCCCAATACGAATTGTTTCTGTAGTCCCGAGCAGATTTGAACTGCTGACCCCTACATTATCAGTGTAGTGCTCTAACCAACTGAGCTACGGGACTATTTATTATACAATTTTCATTGTAAATCCTTTCGCTCTGTGGTAAAATGCACCCTGAGCTCGTTTTGGGTAAGTTTAAAATAATTGAGAAGAAAGAAATAGTGAGTATCGTAATTTCCGATAAATCGGAATGAAACGAAATCTCTCTAGAAAGGAGGTGTTCCAGCCGCACCTTCCGGTACGGCTACCTTGTTACGACTTAACACCAGTTACTGGTTTTACCCTAGGCGACTCCTTACGGTTATCGACTTTAGATACTCCCAACTTCCATTGTTTGACGGGCGGTGTGTACAAGGCCCGGGAACGTATTCACCGAAACATTGCTGATTTTCGATTACTAGCGAATCCAGCTTCATGAAGTCGAGTTGCAGACTTCAATCCGAACTGGGACAAGCTTTAGAGATTAGCATCACATCACTGTGTAGCAACCCTTTGTACTTGCCATTGTAGTACGTGTGTAGCCCTGGACGTAAGGGCCGTGCTGACTTGACGTCATCCCCACCTTCCTCACCGCTTGCGCGGGCAGTTTCATTAGAGTTCCCACCATTACGTGCTGGCAACTAATGATAGGGGTTGCGCTCGTTGCGGGACTTAACCCAACACCTCACGGCACGAGCTGACGACAGCCATGCAGCACCTAGTTTCGTGTCCTTGCGGAAAAACTCCTTTCAGAGTCGGTCACTAACTTTCAAGCCCAGGTAAGGTTCCTCGCGTATCATCGAATTAAACCACATACTCCTCCGCTTGTGCGGGCCCCCGTCAATTCCTTTGAGTTTCACTCTTGCGAGCGTACTCCCCAGGTGGATTACTTATCGCTTTCGCTTAGACGCTTACAGTATATCGCAAACATCGAGTAATCATAGTTTACAGCGTGGACTACCAGGGTATCTAATCCTGTTTGATACCCACGCTTTCGTGCCTCAGCGTCAGTTACAGTTTTGTGAGCTGCCTTCGCAATCGGTGTTCTGTGTCATATCTAAGCATTTCACCGCTACATGACACATTCCGCCCACATCAAATGTACTCAAGATTGACAGTATCAATGGCAGTTCTGCAGTTAAGCTGCAGGCTTTCACCACTGACTTATCATTCCGCCTACGCACCCTTTAAACCCAATGAATCCGGATAACGCTTGGATCCTCCGTATTACCGCGGCTGCTGGCACGGAGTTAGCCGATCCTTATTCTTACAGTACAATCAGCCCTCTACACGTAGAGGGGTTTTTTCCCGTATAAAAGCAGTTTACAACCCATAGGGCCGTCATCCTGCACGCGGCATGGCTGGATCAGTCTTGCGACCATTGTCCAATATTCCTTACTGCTGCCTCCCGTAGGAGTCTGGTCCCTGTCTCAGTACCAGTGTGGGGGTTAATCCTCTCAGATCCCCTAGACATCGTAGCCTTGGTAAGCCATTACCTTACCAACTAGCTAATGTCACGCATGCTCATCTCTAACCACCGGAGTTTTAATTATTAATTGATGCCAATCAATAATACTATGGTGTATTAATCCGAATTTCTTCGGGCTATTCACCAGTTAAAGGTAGATTGCATACGCGTTACGCACCCGTGCGCCACTCGTCATCAAGTATTGCTACTCATGTTACCGTTCGACTTGCATGTATTAGGCCTGCCGCTAGCGTTCATCCTGAGCCAGGATCAAACTCTTCATTGTAAGTTTGATAATGCTCTTCTTCAATTAAGAAAAATTATTTATTTTGGATTTGTTTCTCAACTTATTAATAGAACATATTAATAAGAGGGATACTTACTATTTCTTTTTGCTTCTCAATATTTTCAAAGAACGTTATTTATATAATTGTTCTACTTGCGTAGAACTATAAATTCAAGTTTTAAAGAACAACCCGTTTTGTTTGGGGCGACAAAAGTACTAAGACTTTTCTAATTTGCAAATATTTTCAGAAAAAAATTAAATTTTATTTTTCTTACTTCTCAAATGAACGATCCCGTTTTTTATTCGGGGCGACAAAAGTACAAATTATTATTAACCAGCAAAATTATTTTAGAAAAAAAATATATTTTCTTTTAAGATTGCTTCAAGGAACGTCTGCTTGTTTTAAAAGCGGGATGCAAAAGTAACAAACTTTTTTAACCTGCAAACTTTTTATTAAAAAAAAACGATTTTTTATTTTATTAGTAAGTTAATTACTTCCTAAAACAATGAGGAAATCCCTTATACTAGATTGATTTACTATGCTTTAGTAATATAACAAACAATAATGCCTTTACACTAAATATATTTAACTATTGTGAGGATTACTATAAACTACTGATAAAAAAGGAAGTCCTGGACTGAAATATTCATTAAAATTAGTGGAATCTGACCTAAAAATACTCTTTAATAATTAAATCAAGATCAATTTTACATAACAATTATATGTTTATTTCTAAGGAAAGGACTTCTAATTGGCACAAAAAAAGGCTTGAAACAAAATGTTTCAAGCCTTTTTTTGAAAAACATGTGTTATCTATTTTAAAGTACGCATATAAGCAACAACTTGCCAACGCTCCGTATCACTTAGTTTTTCTTTAAATGACGGCATTGGCTTTCTGCCCTCAGTTGTTTTATAATACATGTCACCATCAGTTAGATCTTGAAATTCTTTAGTAGTAAAATCCAACATGGAAATTTCAAGTTTTTCAGCTTTTGCACCATCTCCTTTTCCTTTTGCCCCATGACAGGATTTGCATTGTTGTGTCCAAATATCTTTCCCGGCAGCTACAGCATCGTCACCTTTTGCAGTACTTTTCTTTTTGGAATCAGCTTCAGGAACTTTCCATTCTTTGCCTTTTGGTTTTGTTTGAGCACTTAAAGTACCTGCAGATAGAGATACCAGTATGACTCCTGCGCCCAATAATAGAGCCATTTGTTTAATTGTTTTCATATGCTTTTTTTTTATAGTTAGTGAATAATTAATTTTGTTTTAAATCAAGAGGATAAACTTACAAATAAATAATATTTATTAAACTTTTTTAACTTTACCAGCCTTTTTAATCTTTACCAGCGAGTAAATAACATATAATAAGATACCCCATACTATTATTATAATTACTCCTGCGCTATAAATTAAATACAAAGGGGCTTTATTTCCACTTCCAACCAAAGAACGTTCATTCCACTCCTCTTCCTGCAATGCTGTTGAAACTATTGTTCCCCATTTAACTGAATCTTTTGCTTCAAAAGTTCCATAGTTATCATCATCTTCCACTTTTGCAGAAACAATTACTGTGCCATTTGCATCACCAGGAAGGTCGTTTGGGAATTTTACTGAAGCAACGCCTGTTTCGTCAGTAGAAACGGCCTTTCCGTTTGCTATTAATGGTAATGAACCAAAGAAACGTTTTACATAGAATTTTACCTGTATGCCCTCTAAAGGTTTATCTCCGGCCATAATTATGGCTTTACAAGTTTTTACACTATCTTCTACAACTAATTTTAATTTCATTGTAGCCGGTACATTTTCTGCTTCTGCTTGTTTATCATCTTGCGCAAACAAACACATAGGTATTGAAATTGCTATTCCAATGAATAGTTTTCTTAACCATTTATTTCGAAAATTATTTATCATGCTTTCTCATTATTAAGTTTATCCAAATCTTCTAATTCAATTCCTTCGTTTTCCAAAGTTTCCCATATAGAGATAATAGGGAATAATCTTGCAAAAATTGTTATTATCAATAGTACACCAGCTAAAGAAGCGGAAACAATGGCAATTTCTACCCAAGATGGGAAGTAATTCATCCAAGATTCAGGAACGTCCTGTATTGGTAAATATGGATTCAATAAAATTGGAGTTACGATTAAATAACGTTTTACCCATGCAAAAACTACCACAGGAACAGCTATTAATGTTATAATTCCCGGTTTTCTCATTTTTTTAAATATCAATAAGACTGCCGGTAAGAACATACCAAAAAGTTGGGCTGACCAATATAATCCGGCAAACTGACCAGAAAACAAATCGTTTAATAACCTTGCTTCTGCACCTTTCATTTTATAATAAGGAACAAAATACTCGTTCACATTAAAATAGAAATAGATAAGAGCTAAGAAAACTAACAATTTTCCCATGTGGTCAAAATGAACCTCGGTGATATATTTTTCCAAGTGGTACACTTTTCTGAAAACAAACATCCCGATAATCACACAGGCAGTACCCGCAAGGAATGCCCCTGCAACGAAATACGGACCAAAGTTAGTACTATCCCAACCCGGGCGCAAAGTCATTGCAAATAACCATGAAGTAACTGTGTGGATAGAAATTGCTAAAGGAATGATTATGATGCAAAGCATTTTGATGCTACGTTTCATAATTTTCCATTGTTGTTCGGTTCCGGTCCAACCAAGAGCTAAGAATTTATACATCCATCTTTGCCATTTTGGTTTGTTTGTTAAGGTATTTCTACAAATTGCGATACCTGGTAATAATGGCAAATAAAGCAAAAGAACACTTGTTGTCAAATAAGTAGAAACAACAACAACATCCCAAAGAATTGGAGACTGAAGACGAGGATGTGTAAATAAATTTAATAATCTTTCCGGACGACCCATGTCCACAATAATAATTAAACCAGCCCAACAAACACCCGCAACGGCAATAATTTCCGCGATTCTGGTTATTGGCCGATACCAAGTAAAGTTAGTAAATCTGAGAACTGATGAAATCAAAGCCCCAACTAAACTTATTGCAACAAAGAAAACAAAGTTAGAGATGTAAATCCCCCAAGTTGCATAATCGCGCAAACCGGTAACAATTAAACCATCTTTCAACTGAAGGTAATAGGCATAACAACCTATTAATAATATAATCACTAAAAATGCAATCCACAGTTTGCCAAGCATCCCTATTTTTTCAAGAGGGCGCAAAACGTCAGCTCGCATTTCTTCCCTTCTCAACGATTGTTTTTCGGCAAGTTCAGGAGTTAAAATTTGATGTTCTGTATTCATAGTTTTTTGTTTTAGATAGCTTTATAATCTTCTGTATTGTGAGCAACTGTGTCCTCTTCGAAAGGGAAGTTGCGATTTACCGGTGGCAAATAATAAACCCTTGGTTCAGTTCCAAGATCTTCAAGATAGCGGTATCCTGCCCTGTTTTTCAGTAATTCTGAAAGGCGGAATGTATCCTCACCATTGGTAACAGAATCTTCATTTTCATCTCCATAAAATATTGTTCCATTAGGGCAAGCGGTAACACAATCAGGTAAAATACCGTGTTTTCCCATATCCGGGCAAAAGTCGCATTTCTCAACAGTACCTCTTTTAGCAGGGAAACTTGTTTCAGGAGAGTAGGCTTCTTCAGTTGCCCCAAAAGGTAAAACCGGGTCAGCCCAATTAAATGATCTTGCATTATATGGACATGCTGCCATACAGAATCTACATCCGATACATCTTTCATTGTCGATCAATACGATACCATCTTCTCTTTTAAAGGTAGCATCAACCGGACACACTTTTGTACATGGAGGATTATCACAATGAAAACAAGGTTGAGGCATCCAATAAGGACTTGAAAGACCTTCATCCTTCATCTCTTTAACTTTGATCCATTCTGTTGGTGCTGCTTTATGATGCATTTTCTGGCAACCTTCGATACACTTTCGTGCATTACCACAACGTCCCAAATCGATTACCATTATAAATTTCTTCCCTTCAATACCCTTTCTGCTTTCCAGAATTGCCATTTGACTTACTGCCGGATGGTGTTTTAAATGACAGCTATCCACTTCTACAAGTTTTCCATCAGCGGTAAGTACTTTTACTTTCTCACCTGTTTCTTTGGGATTTTCCAATGAAACAGCTTTGCTGATAGCAGAACCAAGTAAAACCGCTCCGCCGGCTAAGGCGCCAAGTTTCAGGAACTTCCTGCGATCTGATTTATCTTCTTCGTTTTCCATTTTCATAGTTTTTAGAATATTCTTTATAATCAAAAATTAGTAATTAAAATCCAAACTCACGTGTTATATTAAAGCCTATCATCATATTACGCTTTTTAGTAAAATCATTTGTGTTCTCCCCAATTACACTTTGTGGATTAATTTTATCCGCTGTAGTAGCAAATACCTGAAATTGGTGCTGTCCTGTAGAATATTCCAGACCAAAAGATAAGTTTGGCTTTTGGAATTTTATTTTTTTAGTGCCAGTGGCATCTGCAGGATCATTTATCATATCAGGATTTACCGGATAATCAAACTCTACCTGTAAAGCTAACAGAGAGGTAATTCTCCACTGGGCAATTGTTGAAAGGCCTATAAATCCATGATTTAGTGTTGAGTCTGCAACCAGATTAAAATATGAATAGGAACCAGACACTTGCCAGGAAATTGCTTTATTGAATTTGCGTGCAATCATCAATTCATTAAAGAAAGTACATCTGTTTGCAAATGTGTATTCATTTTTCTGATTTCTAAAATTTTTGAGTTCACCTGTTTGTGCAACAACGTTACCAAAATATGTAACAGTTACAGGCATTCCACCTGATTTTGCTTGTTTTAAAATTATGGCCTTCCATGATAAATCATAATACATACCTTTAGTAGCACCGAAACCTATAGAAATACGTTTTGTGATACCATAATCCAACCCTAAACGGATATTGGCAGATGAAAAAATACCATATAGGTTACGTTCATCTACCATTTTACCAAAACGATGTTGAATAATAAAGCCCAATGCCTTTTTACTAGTACCCTCTACTGTTTGATTGTTGATGAAAATACCATTTTCGAACGTTTTTTTGACAAATTCCTTTTCCGGTTTAGCTTCTGTTTGAGTGCTGTCTTGTGCAAATATTGCCGGTGATACTATGAGTAACAACAGCGCTAATTTTTTTCTTAACATATTTTTATTTTTTATAATGTTATATTACGATAAATGGTAAATTAATTATTTAAGGCTCCTTGCGTTATCCAAGCTAAAATAGAAGCCTTTTCAGTTGAAGACATGAAAGGCCCTCCTTGTGGCATTTGGCCATTCCCTGAAGGAACACCCGGATCACTTAGGCAAACATAAAATTGACTTTGATCTGGGACTATGATATTAACCATTGTAGTATTCGCTGTCAAGGTATTATATGAAGTTGTTGCATTTGTAAAGTCCAATCCTGATGGAGCTCCGCCAGTATGGCAACCTGCCTGACAATAGGTAACAATTAAAGGATAAACACCCGTGCTAAAAAGAACCGGAGTTGTAATAGGAGGTGCTGCAGGCTCTACATAATTAAAATCCTTTCTACAGGATTGCAGCGAAAAAGCCAGGACTGCGAGAGAAATGATGCTTAATTTTTTCATTTGTAACTTATTTTTAAGGTTTGTATTTTTAAAAAGTGTGTAAAGGTTAAAAAAAAACTTTTATTAATGAATTTGTAAGTGTTTTATTCGGAGGTAAAAGTATATGTAGTAAAAAAATCAAAAAATGATTGATGTCAGTTTATAAAATGATTATTGTCAGTAATAAAATTTGATTGTTATCCTTGATTTTTTTAATAAAAAACAGTTTTTTTGCAAAAAAACGAATTCTGCTATTGAAAAAAATCTATTTTACAATCGATCCACTTAATTTCAATAATTGCGTTTCTGAAATTTTAGCATTGTAACTTGCTTCAGATAACCTACTTACAGAACTTTGAAAACTACTTTGAGCTATTTTAATATCAATGGAAGTATTGGCTCCTAATCTAAATCGGTCGAGAGAGATATCTAAATTTTCTTTAGCAAGTTTATTATTTTCTTCTTCCAACTCCAATATGGCAATGTCATCCTGATATTTTTTGAATGATTTCAGTACTGCTAATTGAGTTAATGATTTAAGATTTTCATATTCTAAATTTGAAATTTCTAAATTTAATTTCATATTCTTTACACTGTTCATCGTATTCAAGCCATTGAAAATAGTCCAACTGGCAGTAAAACCTAAATTCATTCCTAAGTTTTGATTGAGCAAGGTAAAGCCAGCTTGATTTTGAGCACGACTAAAAATATAATTAGCATTCAGATTAAGTTTCGGGTAATAAGAAGATTTGGCTTCCTTAATCATGTATTGTGAGACTTGCATGTTTTTTTGAGCAAAAAGTAAATCAGAATTATTTGCCAAAATAGCATTTTTCAAATCTTCATATTTATATTGATTCAATAATGGAATGCTATCATTCACATCTATTTCCTGTTCCACATTTTGAACTAATAATTGATTTAATTCTTCTTTAGCAGCAGATAGCAATGTATTTTGGCGCATCAAAGCAGAACGCAATTCATTCAGATCAAGTTTTGCCTGTAATACATCTACTTTTGAGACAGTACCTAAATCAAATTTTTTCTGGGCAATTTTTAAACGTTCTTCAGAAACTGCAGAATTTTCTTTTAGACCACTGATCAGTTGTTTCAGCATTACAATATTATAGTAAGCTGAAGTAACTTTTACAATTGTATTTTCAATTTGAATTTTCAGATTTAACTCTCCCAGGCTTTGTATTTGCTGCAATTTACCATGCGTGGCAAACATTTTCAACCCATCGAATATTGTCCAATTCAAATACGCCCCGGTTGTAATATTCTGTGATTGGACCCCACTTTTATCAACCAATAGTCCACTGGAAAATTCTTGTTTAGTTGCATTCGTTGCAAAACTCCCAGAAGCATTCAAGTCCACTTTTGGTAACATTCCTGCATTACCCAAACTATTGTTATTTGTAGCTTGGTCAGATTGGTTTTTTGAAATAAGGATATCGTAATTATTTTTCAGAGCAAGCTCAATAGCTTTCTCAATGGTTATTTGAGAAGTTTGGGCATTAGCAGATAATCCCAGGCACAAACAAAAGAATAGCAGAATATAAATTTTACTTCGTAACATTTTTTCTTCGTTCTTTAGAAAAATAAGAATAAATAGCAGGTATTACATATAAGGTTAATATCAGCGAAAATAAAACACCCCCAACAACTACAATACCCATTGCCATTCTACTTTTTGCACCTGCTCCTAACGAAAGAGCAATTGGCAATGCACCTAAAGAAGTTGCTATGCTGGTCATTAATATTGGTCGTAAACGGGCTGCTGCTGCTGCTTGAATTGCTTCACGTTTTGATTTGCCTTGTTCCTGTAATTGATTGGCAAATTCTACTATCAGAATTCCATTTTTCGTAACAAGACCAATCAACATGATGATACCAATCTGACTAAAAATATTTAAAGTTTGATTGAAATACCAAAGCGATAACAAGGCGCCACATAGTGCTAATGGAACAGTAAACATGATGGTGAATGGATCAATAAAGCTTTCGAACTGTGCAGCTAATACCAAATAAATAATTACCAGAGCTAATAAAAAAGCGAACAAAACATTCGAAGAACTTTCGGAAAAATCACGGGAAGGACCTGTTAATGCCGTTGAAAAAGAATCGTCTAATACTTTTTTGGAGATGGCTTCCATTTCTTTTATTCCATCCCCAATTGTTTTTCCGGGAGCTAATCCTGCCGAAACAGTTGCAGCCTGGTAACGATTATAATGATACAATTGAGGCGGACTGCTTTGTTCTTCAATAGTTACGACATTATCCAATTGGATCATTTCACCTTTGCTATTTCTGGCGTACATGGATTTTAAATCAAGAGGATCATCTCGTTTAGCTCGTTCAAACTGACCGATCACCTGATATTGTTTCCCATCAATATTAAAATAACTGAAACGCTGTCCGCTTAATGCTAACTGCAATGTTTGAGCAATATCACTTACCGAAATTCCCATTCCTTTCGCTTTCTCTCTATTAATAGTAATATTCAATTCGGGTTTATTGAATTTTAAATTCACATCCACCGTTTGAAACACTTTGCTTTTGTTGGCTTCTTCTAAAAACAAGGGTAATTTTTCTTTCAGCTTTGCAAAATTGGGAGCTTGCAAAACAAATTGTACAGGTAATCCACCACGCATTCCACCGGAAGAAATGGTTTGTTCCTGAATAACAAATGCTTTTGCTTCCGGAAAGGCTTTTGTTGCTTTTGTCACATAATCAGCGATCTTTTGTTGAGAACGTTTTCGTTCATTTGGTTCTTTTAAAGCTAAACGAACAAATCCTGTATTTACGGCCCCGGATCCAGTAAAACCAGGAGCAGTAACTGTTAAACAAATTCGTTTTTCAGGAATAGAATCATTGATAAAATCTGTAAATTTCTGAACATAAGCATCTGTATATTCATACGATGCGCCTTCCGGAGCGGAGATGGAAACCCTGAACCAACTTCGGTCTTCAAGTGGTGCAAGTTCAGAAGGTATGTTAATCAAAAGAAAGAAAGACAAAATCAAACTTCCTAAAAGAATAACAAATGCAAGCCAGCGTTTTTTCATGAATCGTCCGAGAGAACTTTCGTAGGTTTTCACCATGTTCACAAAAAACGGTTCGGTCATTTCATAAAACCTGCTTTTTTTGGAATTCTTGCGAACCATGTATGCATTTAACATAGGTGTAAGCGTTAATGATACAAATGCTGATATTAAAACTGCACCTGCAATCACTACAGCGAATTCGATAAACAATTTCCCTACAAATCCTTTTATAAAAATCAAGGATATGAACACAGCAGCCAAAGTAACAGATGTAGAAATCACGACAAAAAATATTTCCTTCGAACCTTTGTGAGCGGCTTCAACCGGGTTCATCCCACCTTCTATCTTTTTATAAATATTTTCGGTAACGACAATTCCATCATCTACAACCAAACCTGTTGCCAAAACAATTGCTAAAAGTGTAAGCACATTTATTGAATATCCCATCAGATACATAATAAAAAACGCACCAATTAAAGAAACAGGAATATCTATCAATGGACGAAAAGCAACTAACCAATCGCGGAAAAATAAGTAGATGATAAGAATTACCAATACAATGGCAATGAGCAAAGTTTCCTTTACTTCCAGAATAGAACGTTTTACAAATTTTGTATTATCCAATGCAATACCGACATAGAAATCTTTAGGAAGATCTTTTTTGATCTGCTCCAATCGTTTATAAAATTCATCGGCAATAGCAATATAATTGGCTCCCGGCTGAGGCACTACGCCTAATCCAATCATCGGGACTCCTGATTGACGAAGGATTGTTTCTTCATTTTCCGGACCAAGCACAGCATAACCTACATCTTTAAATCGTACCACACGATCTCCATCCGAACGAATGATCATATTATTAAAAGCATCCTCATTGGTAAGTTTACCAATAGTTTTAACCGTTAACTCCGTTGTATTTCCGGCAACTTTTCCGGAAGGAAGTTCAACATTCTCTTTATCTAATGCCTGCTTAATATCAAGTGGAGTTAATCCATATGCAGCCAATTTATCAGGATTCATCCACAGACGCATGGAATATTTTTTTTGTCCCCAGATCTGTATTGTGCTAACTCCCGGAATTGTTTGCAAACGTTCGGCAATAACATTTTCCGCGAAAGCGCTCAATTCCATTTGATTTTTTGAATCACTTTGAATGGTCATTGACAAAATCGCATCCGAGTTTGCATCTGATTTTGTAACAGTAGGCAAACCATCAATATCCTGTGGTAACTGACGTATAGCTTGTGATACCTTATCACGCACATCATTTGCAGCAGCTTCAATATTTGACTCTAAATTAAACTCAACCGTAATTGTACTGGCCCCCTGTGCACTGGTAGAAGAAATGGTACGGACACCTTCAATACCGTTCAATGCTTTTTCAAGGGGTTCGGTTATTTGTGATTCTATAACATCGGCATTGGCTCCTGCATAATTTGTTCTTACAGTAATGATGGGCGGGTCGATGGCAGGATATTCGCGAACACCCAGATAATTATAACCTATTGCACCAAATAATACAATAATAATAGACATTACTATTGCAAGCACCGGTCGGTTAATACTTATTGAGGAAATATTCATTTATTTCAATTCGGTTATTTTAACAGATGAACCAGGCTTTAATTGCATGATTCCTCTGGTAATAATAGTGTCTCCAATAGATAAGCCTTCAACAATTTGTATTTTAGTATCGGTACGTAAACCTGTAATTACTTTAACAGATTCAGCCTGTCCATTTTTTATTCGGTATATTTTTTTACCTTTTAGATCAGGGATTATTGCTTCGGTAGGAATCATTAATGCTGAATCAATATCATTTAAAGCTAATTGTACACGAGCAAAAGCTCCGGGATAAACATCACCTTTTGGATTCGGACAAATAGCTCTTACCTGAAGAGTACGTGTTGTCATATCAATTTTTGGTTCCAGTGCATATACCTGTCCGATATAATTTTGTTTATTTCCTTCTAAAGTAAATTGTAATTTATCACCTTTCTTTACAATTGAAGAATAGCGTTCAGAAACAGAAAAATCAATCTTTACAGGATTAATTTGCTGGATACTTGCAATACTTGTATTAGGAGTAACATAAGCTCCTTCGCTAATACTTTTCAAACCAATGATCCCATCAAATGGTGCCTTGATCTCTGTTTTCGCAATTTGTGCTGTAGCGAAATCAATATCTGCTTTAATAACATCATATTGATTTTGGGCAATATCAAATTCTTCCTGGCTTATTCCGCTAACTGCGAATAATTGTTTCTGGCGTTTTAATTTTTCATCTGCCAAAGAAAATTGCAATTGCAATTTTTTATACGTTGCTTGCAGGTCCGCATCATTTATCTTAACGAGCAATTGACCTTTACTTACGTTGCTACCTTCCTGAAAGTTGATTTGAATTATTTTCCCTGAAAGTTCAGGATGAAGTTGTACTTCTTCGTTTGCCACAATTGTTCCTGATGCATAAACTTCATTGCTTAATTTTTCAGGTTTCAAAACATAAACAGAAACGTTACTTGGAGGAGCTCCTGCCCCACCCTTTCCTCCTTTCGAATCATTTAATCTGGAAGATTCGGATGGGAAGAATATAAATTTAGCCGCTAACAGAAGGCAGATAATCACCAGAATAATTATGATATTTTTTAATCTCATCTTGAAATTATTTTTGCCATTTAAACCATTCTCCAAAAAAGTCGGAAGAAGCATTTTATTCAATTATTATTTCATCAACAAAAATAAAAGCATCTTCACCAGCTCCTTGATGCCCCACTGGCAACTTTCCAAAATTAAATGCTTTTACTTTTACAAAGCGTGAAGTTACACTTTTACTTAATGTGGAATTAAATTTTTTCACCTGAGAGTTATTATCATCAGGCTTAATAGTGTTATCAATTGAGACTACCAAATTGAAATTTTTATTATCAATTGAAGTGTAAAACTCTACTTTGGTTGGCATCAAGATCCATGAGCGTGAATCCTGTAAAAATTCTGTGCTGAATAAAGAAATAGGTTGTTCTTTTCCCAGATCAATTACTGCTTCAAAATCCTGCCCCTGATAACCTTGCCACTCTCCTTTGCGCCAGTTCACATCTCCATGGATGCCATCAATGATTCCCAAATCACCACCGGCAGTATATTGAGGATTGTATTTCGAATTTATTTGAATTTTCCAATTATTCGGGCGTTTGAAAAATGATCCGGAGATGGTATCGCTCTGAGTTTCCCCGTCATCAGAATAAGCAAAAATATTTTTTGAAGTGCTGATGTAAAAAGGTTTTGTGTAGGGATGAAAAACAGGTGCTGACTGACCTGAATTCAACACCGCAAAATATGCTTTTGACTGAGATTTTATTTCTACTAACATACTATCATCAAACACTTTTGAATTTGTGTTGATTATTGGAACAGGAAGTATATTTTTAAAAGGATATGAAGGAGCTCTGATTAGTGATGGTTTATTCCAATTGTTATTCGGTTTATCACTCATTTCAAATGACAACTTCCTTCCTTCAAAAATAGAACTATGTGCCAACTGATTCAAATCTATTTTATCAAGAGTTCCATAATCAATATAAATATTCTTTGAAGAGCTATTTTTTGTTTCTATTGAAAATTCTTTTCCGCTTTCCAGATGAATTTTTACATTATCAAAAAGGGGGGCTCCTATTTTATAAACATCAGTTCCGGGGGTAACCTGATAAAAGCCCATTGAACTTAACACATACCATGCACTCATTTGTCCGCAATCTTCATTACCGATCAAACCATCCGGACTTGGTTTATAAAATTCAGTTAAAATCTGGTGAATGCGTTCTTGTGTTTTTGATGATTTCCCAACATAGTCATACAAATAAGCCATGTGATGACTTGGTTCGTTACCATGAGCGTATTGTCCAATTAGTCCAGTAATGTCAGCTTGTTCACGACCAGTTGTTTTATTTGAAGAAGTAAACAATTCATCTAATTTTTTTTCAAATTTTTCATTTCCACCCATCATCTTAATCAGACCCTCCATATCCTGAGGAACAAAAAAAGTATATTGCCAGGCATTTCCTTCGGTGTAATTATTATTGACTTCACGAGGATCGAATGGAGTAAGCCACCCTCCATTTTTTTTAGGACGCATAAATCCTGTTTCGGGATCAAAAACATTTTTCCATGATTGAGAACGTTTCATAAAATAGTGGTAGTCATTTTCTTTTTTTAATAATAATGCCATTTGGGCAATGCACCAATCATCATACGCATATTCCAATGTTTTTGAAACACTTTCTGATTCGTCATCCATGCTAATGAACCCATTTTGTTTATAGGCTTTTAATCCAAGGTGATCAAGCATGGCACTGTGTTTACTTGCTTCAAAAGCTTTTTCATAACCAAATCCTTTTATTCCTTTTACCATTGCATCCGCAATTACACTAACAGAATGATAGCCAATCATACAATCCGTTTCATTACTTGCCAGTTCCCAAACAGGAAGCCTTCCACCCTGATCGTATTGCGCTAAAAATGTATTGATAAAATCACTTGTTCGTTTTTGGTCAATGATGGTATAAAGAGGATGAGCTGCCCGAAAAGTGTCCCACAAAGAGAAAACGGAGTAATAGGTAAAACCTTCTGCTTTATGAATTTTATTATCTCTTCCACGGTACGAACCATCCACATCCATTGCTACATTCGGTTGAATCATCGTATGATACAAGGAAGTGTAAAACACTTTCAATTTATCTTTAGCAGGTGTTGTTATTTCAATTTTACCCAATTCGTTATTCCAAAGGGCTTCCGCATCAGTTTTTGTTTTTTCAAAATCCCAACCGGGCAGTTCAGTTTGCAAATTTTTGCGGGCACCTTCGGCACTGGTCGTTGATAAAGCTACTTTAACAAGGAGTGATTCTCCTTTTTTTATATCAAAAGTGAAATCCCATACATCCGCCTGCATACTAGGCTTATCGTTCATTTTTTTGGAGAATTCTATTCTTGCATAAATGTATTGATCCTTTGCCCAAGCCTCACTTCTTCTGAAAACTTCAATAGTTTTATCATCTATCATTTTCACATCTCCTTGCAATAATTTATCTCTGTGATTCAGATCCATAATTATATCTGCTTCTCCATCCTCACTAAAAGTATATTTATGCATTCCAACACGCGTGGTTGCAGTTAATTCCACGCTAATGTTATCATCCTCCAGTTTTACAGAATAATAGCCCGGACTAACCGTTTCAGTCTTGTGAGAAAATTTAGATGAATATGTCTCCCGATAGAAACAACTTGAATTAGACATTAGTGGCATCAACATTATATCCCCGTAATCACTACAACCTGTGCCACTTAAATGAGTATGAGAAAAACCATAAATTATAGAATCACTATAATGATAGCCGCTACAACCATCCCAGCTGCCATCAATGCGCGTGTCCGGAGAAAGCTGAACCATCCCGAAAGGAACTGTCGCACCCGGGAAAGCATGTCCATGACCACCGGTACCAATAAATGGATCTACGTACACTGAATAGTTTTTTTCCTGTGCAATCAGCTGGTTGGAAAAAAGAAGAAACAAAAAAATATTTAAAACTGTTTTCATAAACGGTTTACTACGTCTGTTTAAATTTTGTTCGAAAATTTTACAATTCATATCGAACTTGAGATAACTCCTGTTATTAAATATAAAGATTCCTCCGCTTCGGTCGGAATGACATTCCAATATGTAAAATTATTTAAGAAATTTAAACATTTACTAATAATGTTGCAGATAAATCACACGCTTCACTTCGATAAAAATTGTTTTGAATAATTGACTCCCATTTTATCAAGTAACTTTGAATGCAACTTTAGTCTAACAATAAAATCCTTATAATTTTTTTTGTCTTTAGGTGTCCATAATGCTTCTGATAAAGCAGCCATACGGGGCATCGACATATATTGCACTTTTGAAAAATCGGTGATGTATTCTGTCCAAACATTACCTTGTGCACCCATTATAAATTTCCCTTCTTCCTCAGAAAGTGTTTTTGGCGTTGGGTCATATGCATAAACCGAATCAAGGGGATTGAATCCACCAATGGCTAAAGGTTCTTTTGTTTTATCTTTCGATTGGTAATGATCAAAATAACAAGGTTTGCCTGGTGTCATCACTACAAAATGTTTTTGCTTGGCAGCGGCAATTCCTCCACCTGTTCCTCTCCAACTCATTACCGCAGCATTTGGAGCAAGACCTCCTTCTAATATTTCGTCCCATCCAATGACTTGTTTTCCTTTTGAGTTTATAAATTTTTCGATACGCGTAATGAAATAGCTTTGCAATTCATTTTCATTTTTTAACTTTTCATCTGCAATTCTTTTTTGACATTTCGGACAAACCTTCCAACGTTCCTTCAGACATTCATCACCACCTATATGAATATATTTCCCTGGAAACAAATCGATTACTTCTGTTAGAATGTCCTGGATGAATAAAAATGCTGAATCATTTCCGGCACAATACACATCATCTGTAACACCCCATTTGGTAAATGTTTCAAAGGGACCGCCAGTGCATGAATATTGTGGAAAGGCTGCTAATGCCGCCAATGAATGTCCGGGCATTTCAATTTCAGGAACAATAGTAATATGTCTAAGCTGAGCATAAGAAACAATATCTTTGATATCATCCTGTGTGTAAAATCCTCCATAGGGGATTCCATCGTATTTATTATCTTTAGAAGGTTCTCCATTTTTATCCCATTTTGGTTTTCCAATTATGGTTTCTTTTCTTTGAGACCCTACCTTTGTAAGAAGAGGATATTTTTTAATTTCAATTCTCCATCCCTGATCATCTGTTAAATGCCAATGAAAGACATTAAATTTATACATCGCTAAATAATCAATGTATGTTTTCACTTCTTCTTTTGTAAAAAAATGGCGACTGCAATCCAAATGCATCCCTCGCCATTGGTATCGCGGAGCATCATTGATCTGAACACATGCGATTTTCACTTCCTGAGTTTTTTCAAGAGACATTAACTGGATCAATGTTTCAATTCCATAAAATAATCCGGCATTTCCTTCCGCAATAAATACGATTTGATTTTGATTAATGGACAGATCATAATTCTCCATAAACCCTGCTTCAAAGTCAGGCTGGGTAATAAAAATATAATTTCCATCGGTAGGTAAAACAGAAACAATTTGTAATTGAAAATCGTAATTTTTCTTTAAATAATTATTCAAATAATCTACTTCCTGTTTGAATTTATCATTGGTTAGTACGATTATGGTTTTATTGGTCAGAATAAAATTATCATTGGAAGATTTGACTTCACGGGGTAATGGGATAAGGGGTAAAACTCTAGTCGGGATCTGAGCAAAAGCACAACACGAAATTGCAATAAAAATGAATAAACCAATTATAGATTTCATATTCTCTTATTTTATTTCTTTCCAGATCAAAGAAGCAGCACCATGTATTGCCGCATCGTTTTCATTTAATTGAGAAGGAAGAATTTTTATTTTATTTTTATAAATATTCAGGAGATTTTTTTCAAAATTTTCGATGGTCGGTTTGAAAATAAGATCGCCTGCCAATGCTAAGCCTCCGAATAAAAATATGGCTTGAGGGCTTGTGTATGCAACACTATTTGCTAAAGCTAAGCCTAGTAATTCGCCTGTATAATTAAATGCTTCTATAGCATTCTTATCTCCGGAAATTGCTTGATCATAAATATATTTTGAATTAATCGGAGGTTTGTTCTTGGTCGCAGGTTGTTGATTGCTTGTTGTTAGTTGTAGGTTGTTGGTTGTTAATTGCTGGTATGTTGTTTTAATCCCTGTTGCTGAGCAATACGTTTCCAAGCAACCTTTTCTTCCGCAGCCACATTGTCTTCCATCAGGAAACATAATTACATGTCCTATCTCTCCGGCAAAACCATCATGCCCATAAACCATTTCCCCATTCACCACGATTCCGCTTCCTAAGCCTGTCCCAAGCGTAATAAAAATAAAATCTTTCATACCTTTTGCTGCACCAAACATCATTTCACCGATAGCCGCAGCATTTGCATCATTTGTTAAAACAGCTTTAACAGAAAGTTTATCCGAGAATAATTTGGCAAGTGGAACAATTCCTTTCCATTTTAAATTAGGAGCAAATTCGATGTTGCCGGTAAAATAATTTCCGTTGGGTG
This sequence comes from Bacteroidetes bacterium RIFCSPLOWO2_12_FULL_35_15, assembly GCA_001769385.1. Classification (GTDB taxonomy): domain Bacteria; phylum Bacteroidota; class Bacteroidia; order 2-12-FULL-35-15; family 2-12-FULL-35-15; genus 2-12-FULL-35-15. Next base: position 23,893 of record MEPB01000076.1, read on the forward strand.
CGCCAATACCAACTCCTACTAATTCATATGTATTTTGAAATTGGGCTAACGCTTTCCTGATATGATCACTAACAACAGCTACCAGATCTCCGGGAATAGGAAAATGTTCTGTTGCTATACTTTCCTTTAAAAGTACTTTTCCTTTTTCATCAACTAAACCAAAAACTGTATTCGTTCCACCAATATCAATGGCTGCTACAACCTCTATTCTTAAACTCTTCTCCAAGGGAGAGGAGGAGATTCCTGAATTCGACTGAGTCATTTTATTTATAAAATTATTTCCTAATGACTTGAACTTGTTGTATCATAATCGATTCCTTTTTTAATTAAAATCTTCTTTACTTTCCAAGCATACCATGCCAGATAAATAAAACAGAAAACAGGTACAATGTACGAAATGTGAATATCTGTATAATCTGCTAACAACCCTTGAACAGGGGGGATAAAGGCTCCTCCAAGAATCATCATAATTAAAAATCCGGACGCCTGGCTGGTATATTTCCCCAATTCTGCTATTGCTAATGAAAAGATACATGGCCACATAATAGAGCAAAATAGACCTCCACTTAAAAAAGCATAAATACCAATTGTTCCATTACTAATCAATCCAATAATCATTGCAATGGTTCCTAAGATCGCAAATAACATTAATGTAAAAGTAGGGCGGTTCTTTCCTAAAATAAATCCGCCCAAAAGGATTGCAACACAAATACCATAAAAATAAAAACTACTAATGTCGGCACCATTTAAATGATTCATAAAAAGTACAAATGCAAAAGCCACAAAAGGTATAATCAGCGTTAAAATTGTATTAGTTCTCTTCTTTAGATTGAAAGCATCAATTGCACCAGTCCAACGCCCAATCATTAAACTACCCCAATACAATGAAATGAACGGACTGATTTCAGAATTATCCAATCCTCCAAATTCGGGAGTTTTGAGTAAAGTTCCCATATTACTCTGGATAGTTACTTCTACCCCCACATATATAAAAATAGCCAACATTCCCAATGTAACTTGAGGATAAGCCACTAATTCAAATCTATTTTCTTTTTTTATTTTTCTGTATAGGAGTCCAAGAATAATCAGAAGAACTAATAAGAAAGCAGCAATTGCTATTAAGAAAATCATTTTATTGTACTGTGCTTCATAATCTTCTCCTGAAGAGATATTTCTACTTTCATAGGCGAAATATGCGAAAATTCCAAATAAGAATATTAATATGCCGATAATGAAATACAAAGGTTCCTTCAGCACTTTTACTTCCGATTTATCTTCTTCTATTTCCAACTTGGGAATTTTTGAAAAAATAAGAATAACAATTGCAGCACCAAATGCGACTGCCAATATCATGTATAAAATATTTATTGAACCCAATGAAGCAGATGTTTTATCTGTATCAGATGCCACTACTTTACCAAATAAAGCTAAACTCACCAAGATAGGACCAATAGCTGTTCCCAACGAATTTACACTTCCCGCAAAATTTAATCTATAAGAGCCGGTTGCGGGGTTTCCAAGATTTAAAACCAATGGGTTTGCAGATGTTTGTTGCAATGAAAATCCCAATGCAATAATAAAAAAGGCTGCAAGAATAAACATAAAAGATCCTGAGCTAACGGCTGGAATCATTATTAATGCGCCAATGATAGAAATAAGTAATCCATAAATAATTGTTTTTTTATAACCAACCTTATTGATAATATCTTTATTAAACTGAAGTGAAAAAATGTATAACAACAATGAGCCAATAAAATAAGCACCATAAAAAGCACTATCGATTAATTGCGATTGAAATTGACTTAAGTTAAAATGAGTTTTACAAAATGGGATAAATATTCCATTAGATGCAGCTAAAAAGCCCCAGAAAAAAAAGACGGAAATCAGTGCAAATAAGGCAGATGTTTTAGTTGAATTTGAATTTTCCATAAAAATTTTTGATTTTTAATTCACCGAAAATAAGTAAAATAATTGTTTGCCGAAAGTTGTTATTTTTTTTTATTGGTAATGATTGTTTGTTCGACAATATTAGGCTTTAAAAAATAAAATTTATAGGTTTGTTAATTAAAAATCATAAACAAAAATGAAAAAAATAATCTTCTTTCTCTTGGTTTTTCAATTCAATTTAGCAGAATCACAAAATGTAAACATCACGTGCCGTTTTGCTTCGCCTGTTGCCGACTCCTGCGGTATTCGTATTGATAAATACCATATCAAAGAATTTGATGTCCTCCATAAAATAACTATAAAAGACAATCAATGTAATTTTAAATTCAGTATTGAACAACCAACAATGGCTGAATTTAATTATAACAAACAATCTATTAACATCTGGATAGAACCAACTGATGATTTGAGTATAAATATAAGTACCGATTCGTTGTACAAAGCAATTACAATGGAAGGTACAGGAGCTATTCACAATGAATTTCTGACGACTTTTTATTTAACTTTCAGAAATGATTTTGATAAAGAGATCATGAAACAAAAAATGTTGACCACTGGCGCTGATGTATTTGAAATTGCCATATTTAATGCTCGTAAAAAACAGATGGATTTTTATAATACTTATAAAGATAAAGCAAAATTTTCAGCTGCATTTATCACCTATGTGAACAACCTGATAAAGTACAATTACTTTTACCAGTTACAGGCTTTTCCGATCATTAATGCCAATGAAAGCAAAGGCCTAACTGTACAACCTTTACCGGATCTCCTTTTAGAAAATGTTAATACTACCCTCGCCAACAATGATGAAGCTTTGAATTGCGAAGCATATCGCAACTTTTTAAATTACTATGTAATATACAATACTTCCAAATTAAACAACTTCAATAAGTTCACTGATAATTCAACTTCTATGGAAAAGAAGATGGCCTTTACCAATCAGTCCATTCAAGGGAAAGTCAATATTTATTTTATTGCAAATTACTTGAATGATAATGTTTCATTAGTTTCTCCTTACACTGCAAAACATATATATGGGATACTGAGTACTAATGAAAAAAATGGTGAATACACCAATCTTCTAAAATCAAAATGCGAACAACGCATCAAAACAAAAGAAGTTGCTACAACTTCAAAATCAGCCACTGAAGGCACATCTTCAAATGTAAAAATCCTTGGAACTGATGGGAAATATTTTACGCTGGATGATTTTAAAGGAAAAGTAGTATATGTCGATTTTTGGGCAAGCTGGTGCGGACCTTGTCGCGGACAATTTCCATTTTCAAAAGAGTTGCATAAAAAATTTACGGCAAAGCAATTAAAAAATATCGTTTTTCTTTATATCTCCATTGATAAAAACGAAGAAATCTGGAAAAAAGCAATTGAGCAAAACGGGTTAGGAGATATGAAAAATGGTTTAGTTCCGGGAGACTGGGGAAGCGAAATTGTAAAATATTTTCAGATCAATTCGATACCACGTTATATGTTGATCGATAAAAAAGGAAATATTGTTGACCTTAATGCGAAGCGACCAAGCGATGCAGCTGTTTATGATGATATTATTAAACTGATAGAATGAATTGAATTAAGAATTCACAATTAAGAAATTAGAATTTAATTAAACAGTTTTGTGATTTTTATTAGCAAAATTATCAGAAATACAATATTTCTACAATTGACCCGTTTTCGATTCGAATATTCACTCTAAAACTCATTAAAATCATAATCCTATTGCAAACATTTACATTTTTTTTAAATTTCTGACTTAAAAAACTAATGCTAAATGAAAAAAAATTTAATTATTCTTCTTTTACTTGCTGGTACATTTATATTAACAAGATGTAAAAAAGATCCTGCTATTATTACTCCAAGTCTTTTATCTCCCACTTCATCCATGTACTATTTCCCTCTGACTGTTGGAAGTTATTGGATCTATCAGGCAATTGAAGTTGATTCCTCCGAGAACATTTTGGGAAGCAACTACCTTGATAGTTTATATATTAGTGGTGATACAATTATTAACCTCAAAACATACGCTATTCTAAAGTCAACAAACATTTCAAATCCTTTTTCCGGAACCAGCATGATTACTAAGGAACTTGCAAAAATTGTCAGGGATTCTTCCGGATATATTGTCGATACCCTTGGTGACTATATTAAACACGATGATTTCAGCAGTGTTTTAAATACAATGAATGAAAATACTCCAATTCCATTTATTAAAACAGGATACATGACAAATCAGGGTGCTTTAGTTACTGTACCTGCCGGAACTTTTACAACAATAAATTATCAGGAGAAAGTAATCCGTTTCGATTCAACTTATATGTATGGTATTCCAAAATACTCTAACCATATAATGGCCGATTCAGTTGGAGTTGTTTATAAATCTATCACATACTCAAGCACTTTCAACAAATCAGCGATTCGGCTGGTAAGGTATCATATAGCACCCTAAAGTCAACCATTAAAATATCTAAGAAGAATGTTTGGAATGTTTAAAAGAAGGAAATTTATGTTTTAGGAATTGATCTCAGTATTTTTTCTGTTGCCCCTACTTTACTTTGCACATAATATTTTGATATATGCGAAGCTGTTTGTAGTACATCTTTATCTTCCAAAAGCAACATTGTTTTTTCAAATTCAGAAGCATCCATAATTGAAAAAGCACCTCCTGATTTTATCAAATCTTTTGCTTCGGTAAATTTCTGATAATTGGGACCAAAAATGATCGGTAAACCAAAAGTTGCAGCCTCTAAAATATTATGAATCCCTTTTCCGAAACCACCACCAATGTATGCTATTGTTCCATATTGATAAAGTGATGAAAGCATCCCGATGTTATCAATGATCAAAATATCAGCAGATGAAACAGTTTGTGCATTTGCCTGAGAATATCTAATGATTTTTGAATTACTGAATTGTTGAATTATTGATTGAATATGGTTTTCATCAATTTCATGCGGGGCGATTATGATTTTATAATTAAGGATTTTTGATTTTTGGTTTTCTAAAATTTTGGCAATTATTTTTTCATCCTCATCCCATGAACTACCTATAATTAAAACATTTTTGCCTTGAACAAATTGTTCAACGACATCAATTTTCTGAACAGTTCTAGCAATCTCTGAAACCCTATCAAAACGAGTATCGCCAGTTACAGTCGTATTTGTATATGCAATTGAATTCAATAATTTTTCAGACTTTTCATCCTGCAAATAAAAATGAGTAAAACAATTTAACTGTTCCCGAAACCAAGAACCAAGGGGTTTAAAAAAATAATGATCTTTCCGAAAAATTCCACTCACCAGATAAGTTGGAATATTTTTATTTTTTAATTCATTCAAATAGTTATACCAAAATTCATATTTAATGAAAAACACAGCTGCTGGTTTAACAATTTCAATAAATTGTTGCGCATATTTTGGTGTGTCAATTGGCAAATAAAAAATAAGATCAGCACCTGAATAATTTTTCCTGATCTCATAACCTGAAGGCGAAAAAAATGTGAGTAAAATTTTAATGTTTGAATCCTGTTTTTTCATGAGCTCCATTAATGGTCGCCCTTGCTCAAACTCCCCTAGTGATGCGCAATGAAACCATATTAATTTAGAATTTGGTGACTGAGACTTTGAAGCTGCAATTGCTAATTGAATTTTTTGAAAAATATCTTTTCTTCCAACAATCCATAACTTTGCTTTTGCATTAAATAAGGAAGCAATTTGAATTGCAATCAGGTATGAATATATGGATATGTTATATAAAAATGACATGGATTATTTTTCGTCTTCCACTCCGAAGAGAGAAATGCTGAGGTGTTTAATGAGTATAAAATTCCTTTGGTGCTTTTTTGTATAAAGGTAAAATCCATGCAATTTTTGCACCGTACAAAACATCTATACGCTTATGAGTGTCTTTTCGCATAAGATCATAATCGTAACTTCTGCGACTCTTAGTAAAACCCTGCATACATTCTAATCCAAAATAAATATTCACCAAACGGTTATTGCTCAAATATAAATAGCCAACGTTTTCACTTAATAAAAAACCATTTGATAAACGGTCGTATCCTTTTTTATATTGTTTTGATAATTGCGGGACATTGTTACCAATTGTTTCAATCCGGATTTTATGTTGCATAAAACCAAATCCAACATTTATCATGATCCCCGAATTAGGATTTGGTCTTTTAAAAGGAATCATCCTGCCAATTGTACCTGAAACAGTAAATCCCCGCTCAAACATACGAATATCAGCAAATGCACCACCTTTATTGATAATGTAACCTCCAGGAGAATCAATGCTGTCGAATAGACTTTCTTTAATATCGCTTCCAAAAAAATAACTGCCATTTATACCCAGTGTCCAGTAATTAATTGTCTTAAAATCAATATTTAAAAGGACGGAAGAGCTGTTTCCGAATCGCTTGGCCATATCCCCATCCGGAATATAATATCCGTATGAAAAACCAAGCATTGGTGTAAAAACAGAAGAGTCTTTTACATTAACTTGTGCTGTTAAGTTATAAGACAAAATAAAAACAGATAAGAAAAATAAATAGTGTTTTTTCATTCCAATAAAAATGTTGGCTAATATACAGTTTTATGGCAAATTTAAGAACTAAAAAACTAGGCATTAATTTATATATTTTCGTTATATTCGCATTCTTAAATTAATTCTAAAATAGAATGGAAAAAATTGCAAAAAAAATTCAAATGGTTGACTTAAAAAGTCAATACGAAAAAATAAAAACAGAAGTGGATTCCGCTATCCAAAATGTGCTGAATAACACAGCATTTATTAATGGTCCGGAAGTAAAAGAATTCCAAAAAGAGTTAGAAACTTATCTGGGAGTGAAACATGTGATTCCTTGTGCAAATGGAACAGATGCTTTACAAATAGCCATGATGGCACTAAATTTAAAACCGGGCGATGAAGTGATCACAGCAGACTTTACTTATGTGGCTACTGCTGAAGCGATTGCTTTACTGGGATTAACTCCTGTTTTAGTGGATGTAATTTCTGATACATTTGAAATAGATGTGAAAGCAATTGAAAAAGCGATTACTCCAAAAACAAAAGCAATTGTTCCTGTTCATCTTTTCGGACAATGTGCGAACATGGAAGCAATAATGGAATTGGCTAAAAAGCACAATCTATATGTAATTGAAGATACAGCACAAGCGATAGGTGCAGAATATTACTTTAATGACGGTTCTAAGAAAAAAGCCGGAACAATAGGAACAATAGGTTGTACCTCCTTCTTCCCTTCAAAAAACTTAGGTTGTTATGGAGATGGAGGAGCACTTTTCACAAATGATGACAACCTTGCTGCAAAGATTCGTAAAGTGGCAAATCATGGACAATCAGTGCAATATGTACATGACGAAATTGGAGTAAATTCCCGTTTAGATAGCATACAGGCAGCAATTTTAAGAATCAAATTACGTGACCTGGATAATTATGCTGCTGCCCGAAATAAAGCTGCCAGCTTCTACGACAAGGCATTTGCAAATCATCCGAAATTAAAAACACCTGCTCGTGCAAAATTTTCAAACCATGTGTTTCATCAATATACATTGCAATTAATTGGAGTTGACAGAAATGCATTTCGCGAATTTTTAGCGAGTAAAGATATCCCTGCAATGATCTATTATCCTATTCCATTACATTTGCAAAAAGCATATCTGAATGACCGTTACAAAGCGGGCGATTTTCCAGTAACTGAAAAATTATGCGACTCAGTTGTTTCATTGCCAATGCATACGGAATTGGATGAAGAAACATTGAAATATATTACAGATTCTGTTTTGGAATTTTTAAAATAATTTTTACAATCATTGGCACATTACCAAATTTTCAAATTAGCAAATTGACTTATGAATATAGCAGTTGTAGGAACCGGATATGTAGGATTAGTCACCGGCACATGCCTTGCAGAAACAGGCAATCACGTTATTTGCGTTGATATCAACAAAGAAAAAGTACAAAAAATGCAAGACGGTGTCGTTCCGATATATGAACCGCATTTGGATGTATTATTCGAACGTAATATCAAACAAGGCCGGTTAACATTTACTACCAATCTTGAGGAAGCAATCGAGAAAGCAAAAATTATTTTTCTTGCTTTACCCACTCCTCCGGGTGAAGATGGCTCCGCAGACCTGAGCTACATTCTTGGTGTTGCGAACGACCTTGGAAAAATAATAAAAGATTATAAAGTAATCGTGGATAAAAGTACCGTTCCCGTTGGCACGGCTGATAAGGTAACTGCAGCAATCGCAAAAAATGCGAAAGTTGAATTTGATGTTGTTTCAAATCCTGAATTTTTACGCGAAGGATTTGCCGTAGATGATTTCCTTAAACCCGACAGAGTTGTAATTGGAACAAATTCTGAGAAAGCCCGCAAAACAATGGAAGAACTTTACAAACCATATGTTCGTCAGGGAAATCCAATTATTTTCATGGACACAAAATCTGCAGAACTTACCAAATATGCTGCCAATGCTTTCCTTGCCACTAAGATCACCTTCATGAATGAGATAGCAAATCTATGTGAAAAATTAGGCGCTGATGTGGATGCGGTACGGATTGGAATCGGCAGTGATGATAGAATTGGGAAACGATTTTTATTCCCCGGCATCGGTTATGGCGGAAGTTGTTTTCCTAAAGATGTTCAGGCATTAGCTAAATCAGCGGCAGAAGTAAATTATGATTTCAAAATATTGGAATCGGTAATGGATATTAATGAAAAACAAAAAACCATTATCGTTCCTAAAATAAAAGAATATTTCAATGGAAATTTGAAAGGTAAAAAGATAGCAATCTGGGGATTGGCTTTTAAACCTGATACAGACGATATCCGCGAGGCACCTGCTTTGTATATAATTGATGAATTAATAAAAGAAGGAGTAACAATTTCCGCATACGACCCGGAAGCAATGAGCAATGTCAAAAATTTAATTGGGGATAAAATCTCTTTTGCCAACGATGAATATGATGCTTTACAAAATGCTGATGCATTATTAATTGCAACCGAATGGAGTTTATTCCGCACACCTGATTTTGAAAAAGTTTCTTCTCTGCTAAAGAACAAAGTAATTTTTGATGGAAGAAATTTATATGGATTAAATCAAATGAAAGAATTAGGTTATTTTTATTGTAGCATCGGACGTCAAACTGTCACTAAATAAAATTAATATGAAAAAATTATTCTACTTTTTTATTGTTGGAATGCTAATTTCAGAAATTGGACATTCTCAGGATTTAACTATAACAGATAACAGCAAATTGTTTTATAAATTTAACGAGTTTGATAAAGCAGTTACTTATGAATTTGCAATAAAATCGATCACTCCAACAATTGCATACGAATGGAGCAATTCAAACAAGGGTGAAAACGGTCTTGGAATTGTAACCCAAGAGGCAATGGAAGGAGCAATTAATCTTACTTTTTATTATATCGAAGATGGTTTTATTACACTGTATGATCGCACACCTTCTTTTTTAATCAGCAGGAAAATTTACGAAGAATTAAAAGAAACAAAAAAATCCCGTATTCGCATACAGGACAATGAAAACACAAATACGTTGGAACTTATCGGGATCGAAGATTATGATCTAATAATAAATAAAGAAGAAAAGAAAGTAAAAGTATTGCATGCAACATTGAGTGGTGATTCTGGTTATGAAATCTGGATCCTGGATAATCCCGGCTTCCCAATTGTTGTAAAACTAAAAACTTTTAAGGAATACGAATTGAAAGAAGTAAAACAATAAATAGTCAATCAATATTTATGAAGCGAATTTTAATAACAGGAGCAGCAGGTTTTTTAGGCTCGCATTTATGTGATCGGTTTATCAAAGAAGGTTATCATGTAATTGGTATGGATAATTTAATCACAGGCGACTTAAAAAATATTGAACATTTAATGAAGCTGGAGCATTTTGAATTTTATCATCACGATGTTTCAAAATATGTTTTTGTTCCCGGCCAATTAGATTATATTCTTCATTTTGCTTCACCCGCTTCACCTATTGATTATTTAAAAATTCCAATTCAAACACTAAAAGTAAGTTCTCTTGGAACCCACAACCTGCTTGGATTAGCACGTGTAAAAAAAGCAAGAATATTAGTTGCTTCTACTTCTGAAGTATATGGCGACCCCATGGTACATCCACAAACAGAAGAATATTGGGGCAATGTAAATCCAGTTGGCCCACGTGGTGTTTACGATGAAGCAAAACGTTTTATGGAAGCAATAACAATGGCTTATCATACTTATCATGGAGTTGAAACACGTATCATTCGGATATTTAATACGTATGGCCCACGTATGCGACTGAATGACGGACGTGTATTGCCCGCATTCATTGGACAAGCATTACGTGGTGAAGATCTGACCATGTTTGGTGATGGTTCACAAACACGTTCATTTTGTTATGTTGATGATCTTGTTGAAGGGATCTATCGTTTATTGATGAGTGATTACACACAACCAATGAACATAGGTAATCCAAGTGAAATTACGATCAAAGAATTTGGTGAGGAAATTATAAGATTGACCGGTACTTCTCAAAAACTAATTGTTAAACCATTGCCACAAGATGATCCGAAACAACGCAAACCGGATATTACCAAAGCCAGAGAAATACTTGGCTGGGAGCCGAAAGTGAACAGAGCTCAAGGTTTAAAAATCACTTACGATTATTTTAAAAATCTTTCTAAAGAGGAGTTATACAAAACTGCACATCGATTTGATTAAACATTTTAATATTACTGTTACCGGAAAAGTACAAGGTGTATTTTTTCGTGCTCATACGGAGACCGAAGCAAAAAAACTTGGCTTAACCGGTTTTGTCCGCAATGAATCTAATGGAACCGTTTATATAGAAGCGGAAGGAGAAGAGGAACAATTAAAAGAACTTCTGAAATGGTGTAGATCCGGACCGATTAAAGCTGTTGTTCAGGAAGTAAAATTTACTGAAAGTGCATTAAAAAATTATTCTAATTTCAATATCAAAAAATTATTTTAACACCCGTGACAAGAAGATTATTTCTTGCAATCCCCTGCCCGACAGAAGTCAGAGACTACCTTGAAAAACTAAAGGAAGTCAATAAAGATATTTCAGGAATAAAATGGATGAGGCCTCACAATTTGCATCTTACCGTTTATTTTATGGGTAATACAAAAAAAGAAGATTTTGATAAAATCATAACAACCGTGTTGCCAATAATAAATTCACAGGAAAAATTTATACTTGAATTTGATAAAATTTGTTTTGCACCAACAAAAAGACCCAAGATGATCTGGGCAAGGTTTCATAAAAATAATTCATTCACACAGCTTGTCAATTTGATTCACGGGGCACTTAAAGCTATAATTCCTCCGGATAAATTTTATTATGAAGAACCTGTTCCGCATATAACATTGGCAAGATTTCATCCGATAAAAGAAATTGAAAGTATAAACATACAACCCCAACCACAACTATCACAAATTCATTTTACTTCCTGCCAGCTTTGGGAATCACGATCAAGTCAGGATGGTGTAAAATATGAAAATGTGGCTCCTGTCTTTTATCTTAAAAAATAAAGCCTTTGAAAAGATTCTTTTTCTTATTTCAAACCAATATAAATCAAGTAAATTCTTATTTTTGTTAATTCGAATAAATAATATTTATGGAACATGATTTTTTTGCACATTCAAGTGCGTTTATTGATGAAGGGTGTAAAATTGGGAAAGGAACCAAAATATGGCATTTCTCTCACATAATGGCCAATTGCATACTTGGAGAAAGATGCAACATCGGGCAAAATGTTGTGATCTCTCCTGAAGTAGTTTTAGGAAAAAATGTAAAAATACAAAACAATGTTTCCATCTATACCGGTGTAACTTGTGATGATGATGTTTTTTTAGGACCTTCGATGGTTTTCACCAATGTAATTAATCCTCGAAGTGCCATCAATCGTAAAAATGAATATGCAAAAACACATGTAGGAAAAGGCGTTTCCATTGGGGCAAATGCAACCATTGTATGTGGTCATGATATTGGTGAATATGCATTTATAGGTGCCGGTGCGGTGGTTACAAAAAATGTTCAACCTTACTCATTATGGGTTGGAAATCCGGCAAAACAAATGGGATGGATCAGTGAATACGGACATCGGTTGAAATTTGACAAAGATGGAATTGCTATTTGTCCTGAGAGTAAAGAGAAATATAAATTAGAAGGAAATGAAGTGAGTAAAGTAAGTTAAATAGGTTGAATAAGGCCAAAGAGTTAAATTAGGCGAAAGAGTTAAATTAGGCGAAATACTCAATTAACTGATTTAACCCAATTATCAAATAAAAAAATATGAATAAAATAAAATTCGCAGTAATTGGTCAGGGGCACATCGGTAAACGTCACGCAGAAATGATCCGAAGGAATGAAGAAGCTGAACTGATTGCTGTATGCGATATTCAAAGCAAAGAACAATTAGGAATCACAGATCTAAAAGAAAAATTCTATACTACTGCCGAAGAACTTTTAGCTGCTCATCCCGAAATTGAAGTAGTAAATATTTGTACCCCAAACGGATTGCATGCCAAACATTCACTGACAGCATTGGAAGCAGGGAAAAATATTGTTTGCGAAAAGCCGATGGCGCTTAGCAAAGCAGATTGTGAAACAATGATCCATAAAGCATTACAAATTCATAAAACTGTTTTTTGTGTGATGCAAAATCGTTTTTCACCACCTTCTGTTTGGTTGAAAAAAATAGTGAAAGAAAAAATCATAGGAGATGTATATATGGTTCAATTGAATTGCTATTGGAACCGTGATGAACGTTATTATAAAAAAGGTGGTTGGAAAGGAACTCAGGAATTAGATGGAGGGACATTGTTCACACAGTTTTCACATTGGATCGATCTGTTGTATTGGATCTTTGGCGACATGAAAGATATTCAGGCACGATTTAATGATTTCAATCACGCTAATTTAACCGAATTTGAAGACAGCGGATTTGTGAATTTTAATTTTTCCAATGGAGGAATGGGATGTATCAATTACTCTACAGCCGTTTGGAGCAGTAATTTGGAAAGCAGCATAACGATTGTTGGAAGCAAAGGAAGTGTAAAAGTAGGCGGACAATACATGGATCAGGTAGAATACTGTAACATCAAAGATTATAAACTGCCAAGCCTTGACCCTACCAATGAAGCGAATGATTATGGCACATACAAAGGATCGGCAAACAATCATCCGCAAGTAATAGCTAATGTTATTGATACTTTAAAAGGACGCACTACTATTACAACAAACGCAATGGAAGGATTGAAAGTAGTTGATATTATTGAACGTATTTATTCTTTAAGGAAAGAAAATAGAAAATCATAAATCAAAACTAGCCTATGAAAAATCAAATTCTTAAAATAATGATTGGGTCATTTTTCCTGATGACCTTTTTTTATTCTTGTAAAAAAGATGTCCCCTCAGGTAAAATTAATTATGTAGGTACCTGGACATCACAATATTCTGATGAAACAATAATAATTGATTCAAACGGAGGAGGATCTTGGGAAAGCAATAGTGGAGGTGTTTCTAAAAATATTAGTGGCAGAGTGGTATTTAAATCTCCCGGATTTATTATTAAGGCGTTGGGGTTTAAAAAGAAGTTTACAATTGAAACAGAACCAACTCTTTCAGTAAATAGTTATAGTGGGAATTATTATTATGCAACATTTAATGGAACTAATTTTACAAGAAACTAGTTCAAAAGAACATTATTATGATCAATAAAATAAAAAATAAAGAAGCAAAAATTGCCGTTATCGGACTGGGATATGTTGGTTTACCAATCGCCTTGGCATTTGCAAAAAAAGTAAAAGTAATCGGTTTCGATATCAATGAAGAACGTGTGAAGATGATGCAAAATAATATCGATCCGTCTCAGGAATTAGATACAAAAGATTTTGAAGGATGTGATATTGAATTCACCACATCAATTGATGTTTTAAAATCGGCTAACTTTTTTATTGTTGCTGTTCCTACACCTATTGATGAACACAACTTACCGGATCTTAAACCATTACTTGGTGCTTCCCGTTCCGTTGGAAAAGCATTAAAAAAAGGTGATTATGTAGTTTATGAATCAACCGTTTATCCCGGTTGTACGGAAGAAGATTGTATTCCTGTCCTGGAAGAAGTTTCCGGATTAAAATTTAAATCTGATTTTAAAGTAGGTTACTCTCCTGAACGGATAAACCCGGGTGATAAAGAACATACCATCACTAAAATTTTAAAAGTAGTTTCCGGTTGCGATGATGAATCATTAGACAATATTGCTGAAACTTATAAAATAATTGTAGAACCCGGTGTTCATAAAGCAACGTCCATAAAAGTAGCAGAAGCAGCTAAAATTATTGAAAATACACAACGTGATGTGAACATTGCATTGATGAATGAGCTGTCAATTATTTTTAGTCGTATCGGGATCAATACCTATGATGTATTGGAGGCAGCCGGAACAAAATGGAATTTCTTAAAATTTTCTCCCGGCTTAGTTGGTGGACACTGCATTGGCGTTGACCCTTATTACTTAACTTACAAAGCCGAAGAACTGGGATACCATGCCCGTGTGATAAACTCTGGGCGTTATGTAAATGATTCAATGGGATTTTATGTAGCGAAACAAACTGTTAAAAAAATTATTGCTGCTAAAAAAAATTTTGCAGAATCAAGGGTTTTAGTGATGGGTGCGACATTTAAAGAAAATGTAAGCGATATCCGTAATTCTAAAGTTTCGGATGTGATCAAGGAATTTAAATCATTTGGAGTTAAGGTTGATGTTGTTGATCCTCATGCTGAGTCGGATGAACTAAAACATGAATATGGATTTGAATTAACCCAAACAATCGGCAAAGGTTATGATGCTGTTGTGGTAGCTGTAAATCACAAAGAATATTTAGGATTAGATGAAGCTTATTATACTTCTATCCTTTCTGAAGGAGGAATTTTAGTGGATATAAAAGGGATCCTGAAAGGAAAAATTAAAAATTTAACTTATTGGAGTTTATAATCTGCGAAATACGCCCTTCGACAAAGCTCAGGGTGACAACGAATTTACGAATCTGGGTGTTTGCTTATTGATTGTGAGAAACTTTATATTAATATTAATACTAATTACAACTCTACTTTCTTTCTCACTAATAAAGACAGGGAATAAGAAGCTTATTGCTCATTGGACAAGCGAAAAAGATCTGTATGATTTGAAAATAAATGACACACTAATTTTCACAAAAACAAAATATTCCGACAAGTTATATAAATGGGGAGGTGCTTTAGCAGGAATAAACTTAGGTGCAGATAATAATTTTTCTGAATTTAATAATGTTTTATGCAGTGATGAAACAAGCCCGGTTAGATACGAAGATGAAAAGTGGAATTTGAATAATGATACAATAACCATTAGCAGCTCTGAAAGAAAGATGGACTGGAAAGTAATTCATATAAATAATAAAAAATTTATTATTGTAGTTTTAACAACAAACTCAAGATGAAAAAAATATTAATCACCGGAGGTGCCGGATTTATTGGGTCACATGTTGCCCGGTTGTTTGTCAATAAATATCCGAATTATCAAATTGTGAATTTAGATAAATTGACTTATGCCGGCAATTTGGAAAATTTAAAAGATATTCAAGAAAAAACAAATTACACATTTGTAAAAGGAGATATTGTTGATGCCGGTTTTATTAATGAATTATTTGCGCTCCATAAATTTGATTCTGTCATTCACCTTGCTGCTGAGAGTCATGTGGACAGAAGTATTTCAAATCCATTAGAATTTGTAATGACCAATGTGATCGGCACAGTTAATTTATTAAATGCAGCGAAAAATGAATGGAAAGAGAATTTTTCAGCTCATCGTTTCTATCATGTTTCGACTGATGAGGTTTATGGAACTTTGGGCGAAACGGGAATGTTCACTGAAACAACCGCTTATGACCCACATAGTCCCTACTCCGCATCAAAAGCCAGCTCCGACCATTTTGTGAGAGCCTATCATGATACGTATGGATTAGATGTGGTGATTTCAAATTGCTCCAACAATTATGGAAGCCATCATTTTCCGGAAAAATTAATTCCTTTATCAATTCACAATATCAAAACCAACAAACCTATTCCTATCTATGGAAAAGGAGAAAATATCCGTGATTGGTTATGGGTAGAAGATCATGCAAGAGCGATTGATCTGATTTTTCATGATGCAAAAAGTGGTTCTACTTATAACGTTGGTGGGCATAATGAGTGGACAAATATCGATCTGATTCGTTTGTTATGTAAAATAATGGATAGGAAATTAAATCGTGCTGAAGGTGAATCTGCAAAACTCATTACTTATGTAAAAGACCGTGCAGGACACGATCTACGTTATGCCATCGATTCATCAAAACTTCAAAAAGAATTAGGTTGGACACCGTCTTTACAATTCGAAGAAGGATTAGAAAAAACTGTTGATTGGTATTTAGAAAATGAAGAATGGCTGAACCATGTAACTTCAGGGAATTATAAAAAATATTACGAAGAACAATATATTAAAAGATAGTTTAGCTTTTCCCCGTCATTGCGAGGGAGGAACGACAGAAGGAATCTCCTAAAACAGATTGCTTCATCACGCCAAAAAACGTGAATCGCAATGACACACTATGTATAATAAACCTTTTCATACAATCGATATTTCAAATTTAACCTTTTTGGTTACAGGTGGCGCTGGATTCATAGGTTCTAATATTGTGGAATATCTATTAAAGTACAAAGCAAAAAAAGTTATCGTTCTTGATAATTTAGCAACCGGTTTTGAAGAAAACATTCAAGACTATTTTTCATTACCTAACTTTCAATTCATAAAAGGAGATATCTGCAATATTGATGATTGTCGCAAAGCAAGTGTAGGAGTTGATTATGTTTTTCATCAGGCAGCATTAGGTTCTGTACCTCGTTCCATACAAAACCCCATCGCTACCCATAATGTAAATGCAACAGGTTTTATCAATGTATTAATTGCAGCGCGTGATGCAAAAGTAAAACGAGTTGTTTATGCCAGTTCATCTTCTGTTTATGGTGACAGCAAAATTTTACCGAAGGTTGAAGATCAAATAGGGAAACAACTTTCGCCTTATGCTGTTTCAAAAATGACCAATGAATTATATGGCGAAATTTTTGCAAAAACCTATAACATGGAAATTATAGGCTTGCGTTACTTCAATATTTTTGGGCCACGTCAAAATCCGAAAGGAGAATATGCAGCTGCAATTCCTTTGTTCATCAATGCATTGCGTAACAATCAAGCTCCTGCAATAAATGGTGATGGCGAACAAACCCGTGATTTTACATTTGTAGCAAATGCTGTTCAGGCAAATGTCAAAGCTATGTTTGCAGAAAATGTTAACACAGAAGGAAACGTATTTAATATTGCTGTTGGTGAACGTGTTTCTTTAAACCAATTAATTGAAATATTAAGAAAACTGATCGGAACAAAGATTCAACAAACATACAGAGCTGAAAGATCCGGTGATGTACGCGATTCATTAGCTGATATTTCAAAAGCACAAAATATTTTAAATTATCAGCCGCAAATAAAAATTGAAGAAGGATTAAAATATACATTGGAATGGTTTTCAAGAAATTATAAATAACAAAGTGGGACTATTCGATATCTTCAAAAAAAACAAACGTTTAAAAACTCCGGTAGATCTATCGGTGCTGGAATCTGATATTCATTCTCATTTAATTCCCAATATTGATGATGGTTCCAAGGGAGTTGAAGATAGTGTAAAAATGATCTCTGCTCTTCATCAATTAGGATACAATAAGATCATAACAACGCCTCACATCATGGGCGATTTTTATAAGAACACTCCCGAAAATATTTTAAGCGGCTTAGAAAAAGTAAAACAATCTCTTAAAGAAGAAAATATACCTGTCGAATTATCAGCTGCAGCTGAATATTATTTGGATTATGATTTCGAAAAAAAATTGGATGAAGAAAAATTATTGACCTTCGGAAATAATTATTTACTGTTCGAAGTTTCGTATATGAATCCACCGGATAATATGAATCATATGATTTTTAAAATGCAAACACTTGGGTACAGGCCGGTATTAGCACATCCTGAACGTTATAATTTCTGGCATACCGAATTTGAAAAATATGAATCCTTTATTGATAAAGGCGTTTTACTGCAAATGAATATCAATTCATTAACCGGTTATTACTCTATACCTACAAAAAGAATTGCCGAACAAATGATCGATAAAAATATGATCTCCTTCCTGGGAACCGATTGCCACCATATTGGGCATGTTAACTTAATGAAAGAAGTGGTGTATGAAAAACATTTACAAACACTTATTGAAAGTGGAACTTTATTAAATAAGAGCTTATAGTTCCAAATGAAAAAATCATTTCTTCTTTTCCTGACAATGTCGCTCTTATTTGCTTGCTCATCCGACACAAAAAAAAACGAAAAAGAAACGGGTATTCTTCCTAAAGAAGAATTGATACCTGAAATTGAATATGAAATTGTTGGCAGAATTCCACATGACACCAATTCATTTACAGAAGGCTTATTATTCCATAACAACAGGTTATTCGAAAGCACTGGTTCTCCAGAAAATTTACCACAAACAAAATCTGTATTTGGAATTATAGATACCGTAACCGGTAAAATAATTGAAAAGGCTGAACTGGGAAAAAAATATTTTGGGGAAGGAATTGTTATCTTAAATGATAAAGTTTTTCAATTGACCTATAAAAATCAAATCGGTTTTATTTATGATGCAAAAACATTTAAACTAATTGGACAATTCAGTTATACTAACAAAGAAGGATGGGGAATGACAACTGATGGAAAAAATCTCATAATAAGCGATGGAACAAGCAATTTAACTTATTTAGATCCGGATACCTTTGAAGAAATAAAATCTATTAGTGTAAGTAACGCAGGCTATGCTGAAGATAATTTAAATGAATTGGAATTTATCAAAGGATATATTTATGCTAATATATGGACAAAAAACTATGTTGTAAAAATTGATACAACAACAGGAAAAGTTGTCGGCACCATAAATTTTGCAGCTTTAACAGATGAGGCAAAAAGCAAAAACCCAAATTCAGAAGTATTAAACGGCCTAGCTTATGACACCAAAACAGATAAACTTTATGTCACCGGAAAATTGTTTCCTTATATCTTTGAAATAAAATTGAAGGAATAAAAATTTATACTCGGCTAACTCTTTAATGGCCTGGCATAAGCTAGCACATCTTTATCAGTAATTGTTTTATCACATAAAATGATTAATCGCTCTACCACATTTCTAAATTCGCGAATATTACCCGTCCAGTTTATTTTTTGTAATTCTTTGATCGCTTCTTTTGTCATGACTTTTAATGGCATGCCATGATCTTCGCAAATTAATTTCAGGAAGTGCTCTGCCAACAAAGGAATATCTTCCTTTCGTTCGTTCAAAGATGGAACATGAATTAAAATGACACTTAAACGATGGTAAAGGTCTTCGCGGAAATTTCCGGCTGCAATTTCTTTTTGCAGATCTTTATTGGTAGCTGCTACAATTCGCACATTT
Source organism: Bacteroidetes bacterium RIFCSPLOWO2_12_FULL_35_15 (assembly GCA_001769385.1). Lineage (GTDB taxonomy): Bacteria > Bacteroidota > Bacteroidia > 2-12-FULL-35-15 > 2-12-FULL-35-15 > 2-12-FULL-35-15. The sequence continues at coordinate 43,474 of MEPB01000076.1, forward strand.
ACTTTTATTTCTTTCTCCCCTCCTACCCTGGTAATTTTATTTTCCTGCAATGCCCGTAATACTTTTGCTTGTGCAGAAAGACTCATATCCCCGATCTCATCTAAAAAGATGGTACCGCCTTCTGCTTGTTCAAACTTCCCTTTACGCTGACTGATCGCTGAAGTAAAAGCACCTTTCTCATGTCCAAACAACTCACTTTCTATTAATTCACTTGGTATAGCAGCGCAATTCACTTCGATCAAAGGAGCATTGGCACGATTACTTTTTTCGTGCAACCAACGGGCAACAAGTTCTTTTCCACTTCCATTTCCTCCTGTAATTAAAACACGAGCATCCGTTGGTGCAACACGTTCGATCATTTCCTGAATCTGGACAATCGCTTTTGATTCCCCGATCATATCGAAAGTTTTGCTCACCTTTTTCTTCAACACTTTTGTTTCTGTAACCAATGTTGATTTATCCATTGCATTACGAATGGTTACCAACAAACGATTCAGATCCAATGGTTTTGCAATAAAATCAAATGCTCCTTTTTTTACAGCTTCCACCGCAGTTTCGATATTACCATGCCCAGAGATCATCACCATTGGAGTATCTGCAGCAAATTGCATTACTTTATCCAACACTTCGATGCCATCCATTTTAGGCATTTTAATATCGCACAGAATGATATCATATTTTTCTTTCTGGATCATAGCTAATCCTTCAGCACCATCAGCAGCTTCATCCACCTGATATTTTTCGTATTCTAAAATTTCACGTAAGGTTTTACGAATACTTTTTTCATCATCAATGATCAATAGTTTTGCCATGTTTGATTTTTTATTTGAGACAACAATGTTAAAATAATAATTTTATTAACCACATAGAAGCAAAGTTTTTAATTATTAAAGTTTTTCCGTAGAGGTTTTGATTGAAAAAGAAATATTAAGCGTAACAAAAATTATTTTTATATGTCCTAATCTTTTTACTTTGTTTCTACGCGGTTTAAAATTATTAAAACTTATTCATTCATCAACTGATACAAAATACCTTCTTTCAAAGAATACGTTGACAATCGCATTTTTTTAATATCGAAAGATGTTAAAATAAAGTTGACCAGAATACTTGAAATTACCATCATATCCACACGCATGGCTACTAAACCTTTCATCTTCAAACGTTCTTCTTTTGTTGAACTTAATATTGAATTATAGATAGCTTCACAATCATCTAAATTAAAAGTGTATTCGGTTTTGTCATCTAAAATATGAGGTGAATAAAACCGATGTGCGATCATCTCTGCTAAAGAATCAAATGAACCGGAAGAACCAATAAGTTCGCATATAGGATTTTTTTTGATAGCTTCAAAAAGTGGTTGTAATTCTTTTTGCAGGTATTTAGTTAGTTCAGAAACTTCTTTATCTGTAATAGGGTCAGAAGGATCAAATAATTCCAGCAAACGAGCAGCACCTAATAAAAAACTTTGTTTCCAAAAGATCTTATTTTTGTTTGCAATGATGAACTCGGTACTTCCGCCCCCAATATCTATGATCAATGAAACATTATCATTCATTTCCACAGCATCACGCACACCACAATAAATCAACTCGGCTTCTTTATCACCCGAGATTACCCGAACATCAATATTGATCTCTTCCTTTACTTTTTCAACAAATTCAGATCCGTTAGAAGCACTTCTAATTGCAGAAGTGGCAAATGCAACAATTTTTTCTGCATTATATTCTTCAATAATTTTTTTATAGGTTAAAAGAGCATCGATGCCACGTTGAAAAGGAGCAGGAGCGACAATTGCCTTATTGATTCCACCTTCACCTAGCTTAACAGAAATCTTTGTTTGAAATATATGGTTGTAGGTATTGTCGGAATTGATCTCTACGATCAGTAAATTGAACGTATTTGTTCCTAAATCGATAATTGCTACTCTCATAAATGACAATATTGTTGATGTTTAAAAGTATCAATAACAATTTAAGAATACAATAAAATACAAATAAAATTATGTTTTATAAAAAAGCCATTTGCCTAATTCTTTCCAGGTAACTTTTTTACCATACATCAAAATTCCTGTGCGATAAATACGTGCTGCAAGCCAGGTTGTAAAAATAAAACCAATCACCAACAATCCCATTGATAAAGCTACCTCCCACATTGGTACTCCAAAAGGCAAACGAACCATCATAATAATTGGAGACGTAAAAGGAATGATTGAAAACCAAAAAGCCATTGAGCTTTGCGGATCCTGAATCACGTTTTGTGCGATCACAAAAGAAAAAATAAGAGGGATTGTAATCGGCAACATAAATTGCTGCGTGTCTGCTTCATTATCTACAGCAGAACCAACGGCAGCAAATAATGCACTATACAATAAATAACCTGCTAAAAAATAAAATAAAAAACAAAGGAGAATACTTACGATATCAACACTCTTAAAATCATTCCACAATTTTGTAACTTCATTTGGCTGCTGAATTGCTTTCATGTCCGTATAATTCAGTGCTGATCCTACTTTCATCACTTCTTCCTTTTGCTGAATTTGCTTCATGTCAATATTCTTTAAAATAGTGACTGTGGCAACACTATATAAGGTAAACGTTAAGATCACCCATAATAAAAATTGAGTTAATCCAACAAATGCAACCCCGATAATTTTTCCCATCATCAATTGAAATGGTTTTACCGATGACAAGATTACTTCCACAATACGACTCGTTTTTTCCTCCATCACTCCTCTCATCACCTGTACTCCGTACATAAAAATAAACATGTAAATTAATATCCCCGCACCGAAACCAATACCCATATATAAACCGGTATTTGTTTTTTTGCTTTTTCCGGTTGCCTCCAATTCTTCGGTTAATACAGTGAATCGGGAACTCTCTTCAGCATCCTTAATTAAGTTCAGATCAACATTATTTTTTGTAAGAAGAACGTCATTCATCATTTTACTTAAAGTATTTCCAACATACTCCTCTGTAGCAATTCCTAATTGTTTTTTGTAGAACAATTTCAATGCTTTTCCTCCTTCTAAAATATTATGTGGGATATACAAGATAGCATCGTAATCAGTATCGTAAAAACCTTCCTGTGCTTTTTCAAATGATATTTCGGGATAATCAAAATGGATAAATTTTTTTTCAGGGATCAATCCTCTAAACACAAAACTTTCATCAATAACTTCAATATTCTGTTTATCCGGTTTTTGCATCGCCAACCAAATAGGAACGATCATAATACCAGCCATTAAAACAGGGCCAAGAATTGTCATGATGATGAACGACTTTTTCTTTACCCTGGAAAGGTATTCACGTTTGATGATGAGAAGTATTTTATTCATACTTTACGAATTTAAAACAAATTAAAAATTAAAAAAACATCCCCCAACTTCCCGCAATCTTTCGCGCCCCCCTTCGATAACGCACAAAACCTCGCACAAGGGGGACATTAAAAATTTAAGCTTACTCTGAAAAATTACTTTTAGTTCCTATTGTATTTCCTTCATTTACTTTTGAAATAAAAATATCATTCATGCTTGGTACAATTTCTTTGAATAAATGAATTTCAGCAACAGGAATAATTGCTTGTAACAGATCGTTGGAAGTTGTTTTTCCCAATAATTTAACTTGAGCCCTGTTGAATTCGCCTTCAGTTGTATGTTCCATCAATTCTGCGCCAGTCCACATTGCATTGGTAAATCCCATCATGTTCCCGGTAAATTCAAGTTCGTAAGTATTTGATTTGTATTGTTTACGAATTTCTTTTACCGAACCATCCAGAATTTTTTTTGATCTATTGATCAACGCAATATTATCACATAATTCTTCTACCGAACCCATATTGTGTGTCGAAAACAAAATAGTAGATCCTTGCTTTTTTAAATGTAATATCTCGTTTTTTATAATGTTCGCATTGATAGGATCAAAACCGCTGAAGGGCTCATCCAAGATCAATAATTTAGGTTCATGCAGCACGGTAACAATAAACTGTACTTTTTGTTGCATCCCTTTTGAAAGCTCTTCTACTTTTTTGTGCCACCAGGCATCGATCTCAAATTTTTCAAACCATTCCTTTAACTTTTTCTTCGCTTCAGCTTTTTTCATCCCTTTCAATTGCGCCAGATACAATGCTTGTTCACCTACCTCCATTTTTTTGTACAAACCGCGCTCTTCAGGTAAATACCCAATTTGCTCCACATGTTTTTGAGTAAGTTTTTCACCTTCAAAAAAAAGCTCCCCGCTATCGGGTCCGGTAATTTGATTGATAATACGGATCAGAGAAGTTTTTCCTGCACCATTCGGCCCAAGTAAACCAAAAATACTTTGTGTTGGAATATCTATTGTAACATCATCTAAAGCTGTATGGCTTGCATATTTTTTGACGATATTTTTTGCGGACAAGATGTTCATTGGTTCATTGGTTTACTAGTTTACTGGTTCACTGGGAGTTTTCTTGCCAATGAATTTCATATACGCGTTTAATTTAAAGTGAATAGTTTCTAATTTTGTGAAGAGTTGGTTGTATTGAACTTCAGTAATTAAGTTTCTATTTTTTGCTTTCGTTATCCAGGTTTTAGTCTCTAAAATTGAGCCTCTTGAATAAAAACAAAACTGCCTGTTTTCTTTATAAAAAAATCTACCGTATCCTTCCGCTATATTTGCTGCGATTGAATCTGAAGAACGGATTATTTGCTTGCCAATTGTATCCTGAGCAAGAAAATTCCATGTAATTACAATGTTCCAAATTTCATCTGCTATTTCATTGGATAAATTATAAACATCCAAATTTTCCAAAACAAATTTTCCCATATTTTAGATTATATATCTTATAAAATATTTTTGGAACATACTAATGAACAAATGAACCAGTTAAACAATTGAACTAATGTACTACTCAAAATATTGTTTCATACGCTCAAAAAAACCTTTGTCCTTTCTACTTGGGTGTGGCTTAAAATTTTCTGCAGTCCGAAGGTCCTCCAATATTTTCTTTTCATCCTTTGTAAGATGCTGCGGAGTCCAAACATTGATATTCACTAAAATATCTCCACGGGAATAGCTATTAATATCAGGTAACCCTTTTCCTTTTAAACGAAGAACTTTTCCACTTTGTGTACCTGCATCAATTTTCACTTTTGCTTTTCCATCAATAGTAGGTACTTCAATTTGTGTTCCTAATGCAGCATCCACAATACTGATATAGTGATCATAGAATAAATGTAATCCATCACGTTTCAATAATTCGTGTTCGATTTCCTCGATCACAATTATGAGATCTCCGGCAACACCGCCACGAGCGCCCATATTACCTCTTCCACTTACAGAAAGCTGCATTCCATCAGCAACACCGGCTGGAATATTGATTGTTATTATATCTTCATCGCGAACAATTCCATCACCATGACAAACAGTACATTTATCAGTAATTATTTGTCCTTCACCACCACAAGTAGGGCAAGTGCTGGAGGTTTGCATAGCACCAAGGATGGTATTTGTAACACGTGTTACTTGTCCGGTTCCTCTGCAAGTCCCACAGGTATTAAATGCGGAACCATTTTTTGCTCCGCTTCCGCTACATGATTTACAAGAAACATATTTATTTACTTTGATTTTTTTCTCAACACCATTCGCAATTTCTTCCAATGTCATTTTTACTTTTACGCGCAGGTTAGAGCCCCGGTTTACGCGTCTGCCTCCTCTTCCACCTCCACCAAAACCACCACCTCCTCCACTAAAGTGACCACCAAAAATATCTCCAAACTGGCTGAAGATATCATCCATATTCATTCCGCCAAATCCTCCCTGGCCTTGACCTCCACCGAAACCACCAGCACCACCGACACCAGCATGTCCATACTGGTCATATCGCTGTTTTTTCTCCGCATTACTCAACACCTCGTATGCTTCTGCTGCTTCCTTAAACTTTTCTTCTGAAGGTTTATCTCCGGGGTTTTTATCGGGGTGAAATTTTATCGCCATTTTGCGATATGCCTTTTTTATTTCATCAGCACTCGCATTTTTTTGAATTTCTAATATTTCGTAATAATCTTTTTTTGACATTTTTTTTATTTGAAAATTTGGGAATTAGCTAATTTGAAAATAATAAAATTTGAAAATAGAAAACGAATTGATTTTGTAAATACAATCCGAAATTTTTCAAATGGACACCTTTTCAAATTGACAATTAACTACCGATAACTACTTTGGCAAAGCGAATCACCTTGCCATTTAAAATATACCCTTTTTCTAATTCTTCAACTATTTTACCTTTCAACTCTTCAGATGGAGCCGGAATATTAGTAATTGCCTCATGTAAATCAGTATCAAAGACTTCACCAACAGATTTCATTTCTTCCAGACCTTTTTGCAAGAGTGAAGTTTTAAATTTATTATAGATCAAATTTACACCATCATTTATCGCCTTCACATCCGTGATCCCAGCATTTGATTTAATGGCCCTGTCAAAATCATCAATAACAGGCAGAAGTGTTTTGAAAAAATCCTCCCCTGCTGTTTTCATCAGATCTATCTTCTCTTTTGCAGTACGTTTTCTGAAATTATCAAACTCGGAATACAAACGAATATATTTATCATTCAATTCGTCAATTTGTGCTTGCAGCTCAATTATTTTCGATTCCTTTTCATCAACAACCTGAACCGAATTTTCTGCTTGTTCCTGCTTCTTTTCTTCGTTCACTGTTTCGTTCTCGTGTGTCCCCATTTTTTTAAATATATTTTTTATTTTTTTCATATAAAATTTAACCCGCTTATTCTCTCAAATTATTTGCCACCAAAGATAATAAGACAATTTGACATAAAACCCTCAAATTAAAAAAGACAGAACCAAAAAAGTTCTGTCTTTTGTGCCATAAAAGTGCGTTTCTATTTACTAAATTTAAATTCTGTTCGTCTGTTTAATTGATGTTCTAATTCGGAACAATCAACTCCATTTTGGCAACGATTTATTATTTTGGTTTCCCCAAAACCCTTTGCCATTAGTCTGCTTTTACTGATACCTTCAATAATAAAATATTCCATTACTTTTTGGGCTCTTTTTTCGGATAAGGTCATGTTATAAGCATCATCTCCGTTTGAATCGGTGTGGCTGGAAATAAGCAATTTCAAAGCAGTATTTTGTTTCAGGGCCTCAATGATCTTATCTAATTTTACCATTGATTCTGCTTTAATTTCTGCAGAATTTGATTCATAATAAATGTTTTCAATTACGGTTAATTCAGATTGTTGGGACGCTCCGAAATTTTTTATCTTCAATTGTGTATCTTCTTCGCTTTCTCTCGCTAGTGTATTTAATTCTGCCGGCAAAAGTTCATAGGTGAATCCTTTATCAGATTTTATAAATGTCCTAATGATTGTTCCATCAGGTTTTGCAGCATATAAAACACCATCTTTTATTTTTTTATCATTAGAGGCTTTTACGCTGATCTTATAGGATTCATTTGCATTCAGATTTTTAAATGTAAAATCACCATAATTATTGGTAGTAGTTGATTGCAGCTCGGTTTCTTGCTGATCCTGTAAAACGACCTTTTGGTCAGAAACGGGTTGCATATTTTTTTTACCTGTTAACAGTTTACCGTTATATTCAACTGTTATTATTTGTGGACCGGTATTATCTCCACATTTGTGGCTACTTACCGTTCCAATTTTTACTTTGATTGGTTCTAATTCCTGGGTTTCTATGGTTTTTGTTTTTTTATTGGTAACTTCTACTACAATATTTTTTATTACAAAAGTTGAACCCGGTTTAAATTTGCCAATTAAGGAGATGGTCTCACTATTAAACCCGAAATTTTTATTTACTGAGGTTGTATTTTTCCCTAATTCTGAAAAATCGCAATTGTAAGAAATTAATTGAACATCTTTGGTGGAACCAATAGTGACCAATGTTAAAGTTGGGAACTGTAGCATATCGCTTACCGTTGAAACATCTCCATCAGCAAAACAAGATGCTTTTACTTGGATATCATTTTGAGAAAAAGAATTGTTTATTCCAAACAGAGATAAAAAAAAGAAAAAAAATCGAAACCGTTTGTTCATCTTTATTAGGAATTTTACCAAAGCTATAAAAAAATTAAATAGAAATGTTTATAAAGAAAGAAACATTAAATAAAAAAACAGAACCCAATTTTGAATTCTGTTTTTCGTTTTAGGAAGTAAAATTATTTTCCGCTTTTTATTAATTTACTGATTTCGTTTTCCAGTCCCGAACCACGCAACGATCCACTTGTTGCAACAATAATACCGTCTTCATCAATTAAAAAAGCTGCAGGAATAGAGTTAATACTATAAATAGCAGCCGCTTTTGATTGCCAATACCCAAGATCACTCACATGATTTTCCCATATCAATCCATCTTTGGCGATTGCATTAACCCATGCATCTTTATTATTATCAAGTGATACACTGTAAACAGTGAATCCTTTTGCTTTTTTACTAAATTTTGTGTCTTTGAATTTGTTATATGCAGCAACAACGGTAGGCATTTCTCTGCGACAAGGACCACACCAGGAAGCCCAAAAATCGATCAGTACAATTTTGCCTTTCAAGGATGAAAGGGCAATTTCTTTGCCTTGAGGATTATTAAATTTTAATTCGGGAGCTTTATTTCCAACATTAAGTCCTTCTGTGACTCCTGATTTTGCCTCTTGAATAGGATCACTTTTGGAATCCAACTTTATGAATCCGAAAGTAAGCAGCGATATTGCAGCTAATGCAATTAAAATGGTCGTTTTTTTCATGGTTACAAATTTACATTTTTTTTGTCATTTCAGGCTATCTGGAAATATCTCTTAAAAAAAAGGATGGAAATCCAGACTCATAATGAGTTTTGAAATGAATTGTTAATACTTTTTTACTTCCTAACAATTTGTGCGCCAAGTTTTTGTAAACGAGTATCAATGTTTTGATAACCACGATCGATCTGCTCAATATTATGAATGGTACTTTTTCCGTTTGCCGAAAGTGCGGCAATTAAAAGGGATACACCGGCACGAATATCCGGGGAAGTCATGGAAATACCTTTCAACTGGTGTTGCCTATTCAAGCCAATTACTGTTGCACGATGAGGGTCGCAAAGAATAATTTGTGCACCCATATCTATCAATTTATCTACAAAGAATAACCTGCTCTCGAACATTTTTTGATGGATCAAAGCAGTTCCTTTCGCCTGAGTTGCAACAACCAAAATAATACTCAACAAATCGGGGGTAAAACCAGGCCAGATAGCATCTGAAATAGTAAGAATAGAACCATCAATAAATGTATCAATTTCATAATTTTCCTGTGAAGGGATATAAATATCATCGCCTCTACGTTCTAATTTTATTCCCAATCGTTGAAATACACTTGGAATAACCCCCAACTCATCAAAATGAACATTTTTAATTGTAATTTCTGATTGCGTCATGGCAGCAAGTCCGATAAAACTTCCTACTTCGATCATATCGGGCAACATACGATGAGTTGTTCCTTTCAAATAATCAACACCTTCGATAATCAATAAATTAGAACCTATTCCGCTGATCTTCGCTCCCATGCGATTCAGCATTTTACAAAGCTGTTGAATATAAGGTTCGCAAGCTGCATTATAAATTGTTGTTGTTCCTTTTGCTAACACAGCAGCCATTAAAATATTGGCTGTTCCTGTTACAGAAGCCTCATCCAACAACATATAACAACCTTTTAAATTGCCGGCTTCTACTTTATAAAAATCATTTGCCTCATCGAAAATAAATTTTGCACCAAGTTTTTGGAAACCAATAAAGTGAGTGTCTAATCTTCGTCTTCCAATTTTATCACCACCGGGCTTAGGAATATATCCTTTTCCGAATCGGGAAAGTAATGGTCCAACAATCATAATGGAACCACGTAAAGCACCTCCTTTTTTTTTGAATTCAGCTGAATTCAGATAATCAACATTTACATTGTCTGCCTGAAAAGTGTATTCTTCAAAACCTGTTTTCTCTACTTTCACACCTAGATCACGCAACAGATCAATTAATTTATTTACATCTACAATATCAGGGATGTTGCTGATAACCACCTTTTCAGGAGTTAATAAAACAGCACACAATATTTGTAAAGCTTCGTTTTTTGCGCCTTGCGGAATAATTTCACCTTTTAGTTTTTTACCGCCAATGATTTCGAATGCACCCATTTTTTTATTTCGATTTAAGTTTGAAATTTACGCTACGAAATAAGAAATAAATCAGGCTAAAAAGATGGTAAAAAATCAAAATTTACGAACTATTGATTGTTAGTTAGTAGCTTTGGTTTGTGTAAAAAACAAACATTGCATACTGATTTTGCAATTTATAAATTGCAAGATTTATTTTACAACACAAACGCATCTGAAACCTAGCCATGCTTTTGGCTTTTCGTACTTTATAGAATCGGTGATCTTACATTCATCTAAACTATGCAGCCAGCTACCACCTTTTGAAACGCCCTTTTCTGCTATCATTTCGGCAACATTACCGATCGTGTTATATAAATTGAATTTATTTGGAGTTCCCCTTTTAGCAGGAACAGTAACATCAGAAGCATAACTTAACAGTGCCGCCTCTTTTACATTGTAGTTAAGTAGGTTGTTATTCACATGAATACCTTCGAAACCATAAATTTGACAGATGCCTGCATATGCGGCAATTTCCCATTCTTCTTTGGTCGGTAATCGATAATAAAAGGTCTTTGCTTTATAGCTACTTCCGAATGACGACTTCGGATTTATTCTGTCGGCAAAATATTTTACAATTTCTGTTCGCCATTTACAATAATTAACAGCTTGCTCGTAACTAACACCAACAACCGGATAATTACGATATGCAGGATGAGTCAAATAATAACGGACATATGGTTCGTTATAGGATAACGCATCACGCCAAACCAGTGTATCAGGCAATGACAATGAATAATTAATAGTATCATTTATTTGTAACCAATGCAAATACTCCAAATAATCTAAATTTCTAACTTCAGTCTGATCAATAAAAATAGAATCTTTTAACCAAACAGTTCCTGGAGGCGGATTCTGATATTGCTTTTCGACCTTACGAATTACATCGTATTTAGGCTGGCAACACATCAGCAGCAAACCTGTCATAAATAAAAAGAAAGTTTTCATAAGAGAATATTTCTCTTATAACGAAATGAGAATAAAAAGATACAGGTCAATTTTATTTAGCGATTTCCGGTTGAGAAAAAATTCGAAAAAGCTTTTCAGTTAAAAGGATATGCAATGAATTGTTCAAGAAGAAATTCATCTTGCATGGACCCCGAAGGATTCAAATATGAATAATACAAATGATGACGCTAATGTTGTTTGACCCCGAAGGGGTCGAATATCCTAATTTTGAATAAATCGTTCTATTAATATTAAATCCCTTCAGGATTTTTTTCAAAATGAAAAGGATAAAAAATTACTCCACAATATCCTAATTTTGAATGAATCGTTCTATTAATATTAAATCCCTTCAGGATTTTTTTCAAAATGAAAAGGACAATATCCTAATTTTGAATGAA
>MEPB01000077.1 GCA_001769385.1 Bacteroidetes bacterium RIFCSPLOWO2_12_FULL_35_15
TCATCTACCTGTTCGAGGTTTCGCACGCCTCCTTCCGGATCTGGCCAGGCTTTCCAATCATCAAATCGTTGGTTTAAGATTTCGGATTGTTCACCGGCAGGTAAGTTTGAAATAGAAACAAGTAATTCATCCAATTGTTTATACTTGAATTTTTTTCCTTTCGGCCCTCCGAATTGATCCGCATAACCATCGGTGTATAAATAAAGAGTATCTCCTTTATCAACTTCTATTGTTCGTAATGTAAATGGTGCTGCCCTTTCTCCTTTGCCAACAGGCATTTTGTCGGCACCCAGTGAAATCAGATTTCCATTTTTTATTATTGCTGGAGAGTTGTTGGCGGCTGCGTAGGTAATAGTAGATTTTGGATGTTGGATATTAGATGTTTGAGTTTCTATTTTAATTAAAATACAATCCATACCATCTTGTCCGCCATCCATATTTTCGATCAATCTTTTTCGAACATGGTTTAATATTTCATGAGGTTCTAAAATATTTTTTTCATTCACTGCTTCATTTAAAAAGGAGATGTTCAGCAAGCTCATGAATGCTCCAGGCACACCATGACCTGTTGAATCGCAAGCGGCAATATAAAACCTTTTTATTTTTTCTTCTTTGTTGACTGTTGACTGCCAACTTTTTTCCGTTGCCCAATAAAAATCTCCGCTAACAATATCTTTAGGTTTAAATAAAACAAAGTAATTACTGTCAGTTCGAGTATCCGCCCCTTTGGCGGATGTATCGAGAACGGCTTCGGAATGTTCATTTCTCGATACTCCTCCTTTGTCGGAACTCGAAATGACATTCCCATTTAAATTATCGTCTAATAATTGTTTATTGGCAAGTAATGTATATTGAATACGTTTTGCATACGTGATGCTATCAACCATTTCTTTTTGGTGTTCTTCAACAATTAATTTTTGATGTTCAACCATTTCCTTTTGTTGTGAAATTTCATCTCGCTGGATCTCTATTACTCTTTTTGCTTTTTTGCTTTGCTGTAATCCTCTGAAAATTACTACAGCAATTATTCCTATTGCGATCGCTAACGCTGCCAGGAACCAAAAGAAAATTTGTTGACGTTTTTTATCGGCTAAAGCAACTGCATCTTTTTTATCCTGTTCTGCTTTGGTGGCTAATTCTTTCTTTTCAAAGTCATAGGTCATCTGGCTTTGGATTGTTTTTTTTCGGGTTTCTTCATTATCAATACTATCACGATAAAGGATATATTGTTTATGGTTTTCATATGCTCCCCGATAGTTTCCCCTTGCGCTATCTAGATCTGTTAATATATCATATGAAGTTTTAATAAGCAGTTTCTCTCCTATTTCTAATGCCAATTCTTTTGCCTTAATAAGACATTTCCCGGCTTCTTCATATTTCTTTTGATTTGCATAAACTTCGCCTATATTAATATAAGACATTGCAACTCCATATTTGTCACCTATAGCTTCTCTAATTTCCAAAGAAGCAAAATATTTTTCTAAGGCTTCGGGGTAATTATTTTGATTGCTATATATTAGTCCGATATTATTGTACGAATCTGCAATGCCTTTTTTGTCGTCTAGTGTTTCTCTTATTTTTAAAGCAGCATTATAATTTTTTAAGGCTTCAGAATAATTGTTTTGCTCGTTGTAAACACTACCGATATTATTGTAAGAAACAGCAATACCATTTTTGTCATCTATGGCTATTCTTATTTTCAAAGAAGCAAAATAGTTTTTTAAGGCTTCCTGATAATTTCTTTGAAAATTATATATACTACCAATATTATTATACGAACCGGCAATGCCTTTTTGATCACCTAGGGCTTCATCAATTTTCAAAGAAGCAAAATATTTTTTTAATGCTTCAGGATAATCACCCTGACTTTTGTATATCAGTCCGATATTATTGTAAGAAGCTGAAATCCCTTTTTTGTCGCCAATAGTCTCTTTTATTTCTAAAGAAGCAATTTGATTTTTTAAAGCTTCAGAGTAATTGCTTTGGTCGTGGTATATAATACCAATATTATTAAATGTTCGTGCTTTGTACTTTTTAGAAGTGAATCGAACCCGATTATCTTTTGTTTCATTAATGATAAGATCTGCCAGCTCTAAGGCTTGTTTTCCATACTTTAATCCATCCTCATAATTACCAATGGTTTCACATTCATCGCTTATATTATAAAGATGAATAAGTTTATTGGTATCCGCTTTTTCGGTTTTTATAATAACTAAAAGAGAATCAATTTTACTTTGCTGAGAGGAGCATTTGAAAGCAAAAAAAACAAAAATTAAAGTTGTAAAGAGGTGATGTCTTTTCATAAAACTAATTTACAATTAAATTCATTGTAAACTATTCAGATAGCTAATTTCTTGTTGTAAACCATTTTCTTAATTTCCAGAGGTTACAGTCCAAGAAAATCTATTGTTTTTCCAACAGCAATTTCAGAATGAGTAGGAAGTATTCCCTCAAATGGATGCTTTGCCCCAAAAGTATGTCCGGCACCTTCAATCAAAACCAATTCAGAATGTTTACACCAATTATGAAGCTCCTTTGCTTCTTCAAAAGAAACAGCCTCATCTTTGGTTCCATGAATAATTAAAAATGGGTTAATTACTTTTTTTGCAGCTTCAATGATATCCAATCGTTTGATATTCTTTAGTAAATTTTCATAAAACTGATAATACAAAGGCATTTGTTGGCTGGTACGTGTATTCAAGCTAAATAAAACACCTTTCTCTTTCCATTCTTTCAGATCATATTCTTGTATACGTTCTATAAAATCACTAACAGCAGCCCATGTAACAATTTTATTTACTCTTTTATCTTCAGAAGCTTTTAATATGGTGATCCCTCCTCCTCTGCTATGTCCCAGTAAATTCAATTGTTTTAGGTCAATTTCATTGGCAAGGATCTCAGTGCTTACTACCCAATCAATCACATTTCCAAGGTCATTCAATTCGATAGAATAATTATTATTTCCGAACGCCTCCAGATCGTAAAAATCAACCGGATGTTCTTTAGTTGTTCCGTTATATGAAAAATTAAATTTCACAAAAACAAAATTTGCTTCTGCAAAAGTCCTGGCTAACAGATCAAAATGTCCCCAATCTTTGAATCCTTTGAAACCATGAGAAAAAATAATGATCGGCTTAGGAATAGTATTTGGTTTGAAATATATATCCAACGAAATGTCCTTCTGCTGACTTCCTTTGATAACCCAATTTTTAATTACTTGCATGTTCAATTTTATTTTCACAAATATAATGAATACAATTTTTTTAGATTAATGATTTTTTACCTGAACTTTTCCATTATTAAATTCGTAATTTCGAAACTTAGATTGATTTTTTTATTCTACTCAAAGATGAATTACTTCCCAATAAAATATGATGAGCCTTTATTTCGCCCACCCAGCGAAGCAAATTCGTTGATCCTGCAAGTTACTTTTGGTTGCACCTGGAACAAATGTTCGTTTTGTGAAATGTATACATCTAAAAACTTCAGAGCAAAAGAAGAAGAAGAGGTTCTCCGGGAAATAAACGGAGTAGCCCAATTACAACCCGATATTCGTAAAGTGTTTTTAGCTGATGGAAATCCAATGGCACTTTCAACAAAACGTTTGCTAAAAATACTCTTGGCTATTAAAGAAGCTTTTCCTAAAGTACGTAGCATATCAACCTATTCTTTACCATCCAATTTAATTTCAAAATCAGCGGAGGAATTAAAAGAACTGAAAGAAGCAGGATTAAAATTGGTTTATGTTGGCATTGAATCAGGAGATGATGAAGTACTGAAGATGATCAACAAAGGGGAAACTTTTGCCAGTACCGCTGAAGGACTTTTAAAAGCAAAAGAAGCAGGAATAAAACTTTCAGTAATTATTTTAAATGGTGTTGCAGGAAATAATTATAGCAAACAACATGCAATTAATTCTGCCAGATTACTCAATCTTATACAACCGGAATTTGCTTCCGTATTGGTTCTTAGTTTTCCTTTTGGAATAGAACGGTATAAACAAAAATTTAATGGTGAATATGTTCCAATGACAATTCCTGAGCTATTACTGGAGATGAAAAAATTTATTTCTACTACTGAATTGGCAAGTACGATTTTCAGAAGTAATCATGCTTCCAACTATCTTGTATTGAGTGGTATTTTGGGTCGTGATAAATCACAGTTTCTGGAACATATTAATTTTGCAATAAACAATCCAAAAATTGCCAGACTGAGAGCAGAATGGCAGCGCGGCTTATAGATTAAGAAACATATTCATCAAGCTGATTACATTGCGTTGAGCAAACATTTTTTTGTTTTTGGATTTTTTATAAAACTTGAAAAATAATTAATTACAAATCACCGGCATTATTCCTGTATGATTCATAAACGTAAAGTAATTTTAAAAAATCAAAATCAATTTTATGGAATTACGTTACAAAATGCGTCTAATTCATATAACAAATAAAAAGCAAGAATTAATATATTTTAATCTGTTAAATTAAAATCCAATTTTTCAATAATTATATCAATTTACCAATATGAAAAAAATTCTGCCCTTGTTTCTTCTTATTGCATTTCATGCAACAGGGAAGGAGATCGAACTCAAAACAACTATTACTGAAATCACTGTTTTTCAAAGTGGTGCACAGGTGAAACGTATTGGTAGCACTACCATTCCTGCCGGTGAATATGAGATACTTATCCATGATGCTACTTCACTTCTCAAGAAAGAAAGTATTCAGGTAAAAGGAGAAGGCAACTTTACGATTCTCTCTGTCAATCACCAGGTAAACCTCAATGATCAGAAACAAGACAAAGTAAAATGGGCCGAACTGGAAACCAAAGAAAAAGAGTTGAAAAGAAAAATGGAAGATCTATCTGTAAAGATAGAAGTGCTTCGTACAGAAGAATCAATAGTATATAATCTTCAAAAAGTAAGTACCACAACAGAAGGTATTACTGTAGAACAAGTGGCAAGGGCACAAGAACTATTAAAAATAAAACTAGCCCTTATTAAAAATGAAAAGCTTACTACAAGCCGACAAATGAAAGAGCTGTATGATGAACATCAAAAAATTACTCAGCAATTAAGTGTCCTGAAAACTCCTAAAAAAAATGTGACATACGAAATCGTGGTAAAAGTATTGGCAAAAGCAGAAACAAAAGCCGATTTTTCATTGAGTTATATTGTTCCAAATGCACGCTGGTACCCTACTTATGACCTTCGTGTAAAAACAGTTGCCGAACCAATGGTAATAGAATACAAAGCAAATGTTACTCAGCAAACAGGAGAAGACTGGAACAATGTAAAACTGAAACTTTCAACCGGTGATCCATCACAATCATCACAAAAGCCTAAAATAGAAACCTGGTGGCTCAACCTCAATCAGTCATATGTTCAGCCAAAACAACAATCCAATTATTACCGCTATACAGATGCGAAATTCACAAAAGTAAAAGGAACAGTGATGGATAAAAAGACCGGTGAAGCGCTTCCATTCTGCTCTATTATGGTGGATGGAACTAATATTGGAACAAATACCGATCTGGATGGAAATTTCAAATTGATACTTCCGGAAAATGCGAACAATTTAAAAGTTTCGTATGTAGGATATAATCAGCAAATAGTACCGATCAATAGCGATGAAATGAACATTTATCTGGAAGGAAGCCTGGAGTTGAAAGAAGTTGAAATAACTACTCAGTCTTATGATAAAGGTATTTCAGGAATGTTATCTACGACACCAGGCGTAAGAGGTGCCCGCTCAGATAAAAGCAAATCCCAAGCAAACCAGGTTACTGCAACACCTGCATTAAATATTGTGAGTACAGAATTTTCAATAGATGAGAAATACACCATCATCTCTG
Organism: Bacteroidetes bacterium RIFCSPLOWO2_12_FULL_35_15; assembly: GCA_001769385.1. Taxonomy (GTDB): domain Bacteria; phylum Bacteroidota; class Bacteroidia; order 2-12-FULL-35-15; family 2-12-FULL-35-15; genus 2-12-FULL-35-15. The sequence continues at coordinate 5,851 of MEPB01000077.1, forward strand.
ATCCAAAAAATATAACCGTTTCCATACAATCGATACAATCAAATGTAAAATATCAATATTACTGCGCTCCTCGCTTAGACAAAGATGTTTTCTTAACCGCACAAATGATAAACTGGGAACAATACAACCTACTTGAAGGGCAGGCAAACGTTTTTTTCGAAGGAACTTTTATAGGAAGTACATTACTGGATTCGCGTTACCTGACAGATACACTGGAAATTTCACTTGGTCGCGATAAAAGTGTAAAAGTTGAACGCAAAAAATCAAAAGATTATAATAAGCATAGCATATTCGGAAATGAAAACATCGCTTACCGAGAATGGGATATTGCAGTAAGAAATGGGAAGCAACAAAATATTGACATTATTGTGGAAGATCAATTTCCTATCTCTGGCGATAGTAAAATAGATGTGAAACAAGAAGAGAAAAGCGGTGGTAAACTGGATGAAAAAACAGGAATTGTTACCTGGCAATATCAAATGGAACCTAGCGGAATAAAAACAATGCAATTAAAATATACAGCAAAATATCCAAAAGGAACTTTCATCGGCTTGGATTGAGGGAGATGTGAGGTGTGAGATATGAGATTTGGGATGTGAGATTTGGGATTTGGGATTTGGGATGTGAGATTTGAGATTATAAAAAATAAAAATACAGAAAATAAAAAAATAAAAAATATGAGAACATTTTCTCTTTTACTGGTTCTGATCGCATTTAAAATAGATGCAAAAGATATTGACTTAAAAACAATCATCAAGGAAGTAACAGTATTTCAAAGTGGGGCACTGGTAAAACGTACAGGCTCCACAAAAATACCTTCCGGTGAATCTCAAATAATAATTTCGGATGCAACTTCTTTATTAAAAAAAGAAAGTATCCAGGTAAAAGGCGAAGGAAGTTTTACCATCCTTTCGGTAAATCACCAGGTGAAAATGAACGATGTGGAGAATGAAAAAACTAAATGGGCGGAACTTGAATCAAAACGAAAAAGTTTAATGCAACAAATGGAAGACCTGAGTGTGAAGATACAGGTACTGAATTCCGAGGAAGCCGCGATCATGAACCTGAAAGATATTTCCACCACCACAAAAGGCGTTACTGTGGAACAAATTGCGAAAGCACAAGAGTTGGTTCGTTTAAAACTGACAGAAATAAAAACAGAAAAATTAAAGAATTCCAGATTGATTCTTGATCTTTTTGAGGAACATAAAATTATAAGCCAACATTTAGTGGCGCTTAAAACCCCTAAACAAAATGTACATTATGAAATTGTGATAAAAATTTCAGCCAAAACAGAAACGAATGCAGATCTTACTGTAAGTTATATTGTTCCAAATGCGCATTGGTACCCTAGTTATGATTTGCGTGTAAAAAATGTTTCGGAACCAATGACAATTGATTATAAAGCAATTGTTTCGCAGGAAAGTGGTGAAGATTGGAATAACATCAAACTAAAATTATCGACTGGAGACCCTTCGCAATCCTCTGAAAAACCAAAGGTTGAAGCCTGGTGGTTGTATCTGAATCAAAATTATGTTCAACCCCGCAAACAAAATAATTTTTATCGTTATACCGATGCACGTTTTACTCATGTAAAGGGAATAATAATTAACGAAGAAACAGGTGCACCTATTCCCTGGTGCAACATACTGGTTGCAGGAACAAATGTTGGTGCAACTGCTGATGTAGCAGGAAATTTTTCATTGATGCTTCCGGAAAATGCAAAGCAACTTTATGTTTATTCAATTGGTTATGGTGCACAACATGTAAATATCTCTGAGAAATATCTTACCATAAAGCTTCAAAAACAAAACATGACAGTGAATGGGACAGTGAAAACTGATTATGAAAAAGAATTAATGTCGGTTCAATCGCCTATGTTCAACACTGATTACGAAGGAAGTCTTTCAATACTTGACGTTCCGGCAGATGGAACATATGATGAAAGGTGGATAAACCAAGAAAGAATTCCGACTTCCGCTGATGCTATTGCCGGAGCCTATTCGTATAATTATAACTCGATGAATGCAGATGCAAAATCATCTTCAACAGTTACCAGAGAAGAATATCAGAAAATGGCGACAAAAAATGTGCAAGCAATCCAGGTTGTCGTCACCAAAACATTAAACATTGTTAGTACTGAATTTTCTATTGATGAAAAATATACAATTCCATCTGATCCTAAAAAAATTACAGTATCGATACAGAGCATTCAAACCAATGCAAAGTATCAATATTATTGTGCCCCACGTTTGGATAAAGATGTATTTATTACAGCACAACTGGTTAATTGGGAACAATACAATTTATTAGAAGGGCAAGCCAATGTGTTTTTTGAAGGAACATTTATCGGCAATACATTTTTTGACACCAGATACCTGGTTGACACCTTGGAAATTTCATTGGGTCGAGATAAAGGAATTAAAGTGGAACGTAAAAAATCAAAAGATTATAATAAACGACAGGTTGTTGGCAACGACAATATCGCTTACCGCGACTGGGATATAACTATCCGCAATGCAAAACAACAAGCAATTGATATTATCATTGAAGATCAGTTTCCAGTTTCAGCCGACAGCAAAGTAATAATTACACAAGAAGAAAAAAGCGATGGTCAATTAAATGAAACAACAGGGATTGTCACTTGGCCATTTAAACTCGACCCTTCAGCTACAAAAAAATTGCAACTAAAATATAAAGTTAAATATCCCAAAGAAGATTTTATAGGATTGGATTAATTAAGGCTGGATCTCTTTTTCTATAAAATTCCTTTTGGAATGATCTTCATAGGTGCTAGTTTTAAATTTTTCTTTAAACCGGCTTCTGAATCAGGATTAAATTTGAATGTTGTTTCCCAACAATTTTCAGGTTTTAATTCTTCTTCCATTCCTTTTAAAACTTCCTTGCTTATTTTTTCAGAATAAATGATACTTACACATTCTGTATTCAAATTTGCACTGCGAGGGTCCAGATTAAATGTTCCGATCACTGTAATTTCTTCATCTATCACCATCGATTTTGCATGTAATCCAAAAACAGGTGTGTAATTTACTTTTTTCTGCAAGGCTCCTGTCATAATTTTATACCGAACCTCAGCATCAGGCTTATATTCAAAGATCCTCACCCCTGTCATCAAAAGTAATTCCCGATCTCGCTGATAACCACTAAAAGCTTCTAAATTATCTGTTGAAGCAAGACTATTTGTCATTATTTTAACATCCACACCACGGGCAACAGCCTCCTGAAAAAGTTTCTTTCCCAGTTCAGTAGTAATTAAATATGGCGATTGAATCATGATCGATCTTTTTGCCTTCTTCACTAAATTTATTAATGCGGTTGTAGAAATGCCTCCTCCCTCCAAGCCCTGTTTTCCATCATTTTTTCCAGGCATATCGCTTACAAATTGAATACTATCAACCCACTGCAATCTTCCTGATCTTTGTATCTCCTCAAATGCTATCGGTACATTTTTTATTTTTTCACGAACTTGTGGCCAAAAATTATTCGAATCACAAGCATATTGATGAAGCGATTCAAACCTGTTCGGATCATTAAAATTAAATTTAGAGGTATCAACCAATTCTGTTACCGGTAGGCTTATAGGACTATCCCAAAACTCTTCAAACGATTGTTGCACATCTTTTGTTACTCCACCAATCAGCAAAACATCTCTATCACGAAAATTATACTCATGGTCATAATCAAAATATTCATCAGCTATATTGCGGCCTCCGGTGATAACAATTTTGCCATCCACGGTAAATGTTTTATTATGCATCCGTTGATTTATTCCAATAAAATTATTTTTAAGACTATTTATTTTATCGAAAATATTTTTTCCAACATTAGTAGAAGGATTATAAATTTTTATAGAAATGTTTTTATGAGAATCCATGGTCAGTAATTTATTTTCATCCGCCTCCACCATAACATCATCAACCAAAATTCGAACTTTCACACCTCTGTCGGCAGCACGTACCAAGTAATCAGCAGCAATCAATCCTACATTATCAGCAGAAAAAATAAAATATTGAATATCGATCGTTTTCTCAGCATTTTCGCATAACCATGCTCTGGCAACCATTGACCCATCGCCATCCTCTAAAGTATATACTCCTGTTTTATGTTGCATAATTTCTGCAAGAGAATCAAGTTTTTTTGATAATCCCATAGCTGTATCACAATGAATGGAAGAACAAAAATCAGGAACACTATTTAATTCCTTTTTTTTCTCTGTAGAACAGGAAAAGAGCAACACCACTTGAAAGAATAATAAGAAAATCTTTTTCATTAAATTTTATTTATAAGCAAGACCTCGTTCAAATTTTAGCAGAACATTCTATTTTATGCACTTTGTCATTTCGAACATTCTGTGTTGAAGCAGACGTATCGTGAAATCTTTTTACTTAATTAAAAGTATGCTTATAAAAAAAAGATTCCTTCGCTAAGGTCAGGAATGACATCCTTCATACCGTTAAATTATTTTAAGAATTTTTAACAGATTCTAAAAATAAGAAATTCCTTTGGCTAATCACTTTTTGATATTTATCAAAAGTATTTCTCTAATAACATTCGACTTTTGAAAAAAAATTCAACCCATGAAAAAGTTAATAAATGTACAGGAAAAAGTTAAGATGCTTTTATTTTTAGTATTAATAGGTTGCTTCAGCATGACCTTTTTAAAACCAATTGCACAAAACATAAGCTACCATTTATTTGCTGATACCAGAAATCTTTTTTCTGTCCCGCATTTCTGGAACGTTTTATCGAACTTACCTTTTTTAGTTATTGGATCTTGCGGGATGTTTTATAGTTTGTATAAAATGAAGGCTTTGATCAGATTAAATCTCCAAGTCAATTATTTCATTTTCTTTACAGGAATATTTTTAACAGGGATTGGTTCCGCTTACTATCATATAGCTCCTGATAATTCAACATTAGTATGGGACAGATTGCCAATGACAATTTCGTTCATGTCCTTTTTCTCTATCATTATTGGAGAGTTTGTTAGCCAAAAGAATCCACGTCTGATTTTATTCTCACTTTTAACCATAGGCATCATCTCTGTAGTTTATTGGTATATCACTGAACAAAAAGGGTGTGGTGATTTACGGTTATATATTGCTGTTCAATTTTTACCACTACTCCTTATTCCAATTATCTTATTATTGTTTAAACAAAAAGATCAGAATACAACATATATATGGTTTGTATTGCTGACATATATCTCAGCAAAAGTTTCTGAAACATATGATCATGAAATTTATCATGCTTTAAAATTTATCAGCGGACATTCTATCAAACATTTTTTTGCTGCTTTTGCGCCTTTGATATTTCTATATAGTATTTCTAAATTCAAAAATAATTAGAGCCTGTTTAAATTTTTTTAGAAATATTTACTGATTGTTTCAAGTAAGTCAATATTGAGCCAAGTATCGAAAAATCTTTTACTCGTTTGTAAGTACATTATTTAATATAAAGATTCCTCCGCGGAGTTTATACTGAGCAAAGTTGAAGTAGTCAGGAATGGCTTTCTTAATACTCTCAAATTTCTTAATAAATTTACACCGCAAAATAATCCCGGATAAAACAATAATTGTTTTATCCGGGATTTTCAAACAATCCATTTAACTAACTTGACTGTTCATTATTTTCTATTTTTTTCTCGTCAATAACTGAACTTGAATGGCAATCACGAATATTTTTTTGAACTGCAATTGCTCCAAATAATGCAAGGGTGAACGACATGGCATAAAAACCCTTTTCACTCAATAATAATGACGCGTTCCATAATCCAATAACGAGTAATAAAATGGAAAGCAATGTGGAGAACCAGCTGATCCCATAATAAATAGAAGTAACAGGAATTCCCTCCAGCTGATCCCGCACAGCTTTTTGTAATGATACTGCTGAAAACAAGCCATACATTAAAACGGTAAAATAATACCCTTTTTCATTTAATTGCATTTCTGCATTCCACAATCCAATATTGTAAGAAATTGCTCCGGTGAATAATGCTACCCAGGAGGCAGCAATAAACGCATTTGATGGTCTTATCATAATTTTGGTTTTAGATTACGACACAAAATTATTAAGGATCTGTCAGTAAATTTTTGACAATTATCAAAAAAGAAATTGTTTCCGGAAAAATTATATTTCAGCTCTTATCCTGCTTAATGTTTCCTGAGTGATTCCTAAGTAAGAGGCAATTTGGCCTAAGGAAGTTCTTTGTAATAAGGAAGATTTTGATAAAACAAAATTCTGATACCGTTCTTTAGCTGTCTTAAATTGAATACTCAATAAACGTTCTTCCAGTTTTATATAATAGGTTTCAGTAATTATTCTTCCTAATCGTTCCGTTTCCGGAAATTTTATGTATAAATTTTGCAAGCTGGAGTATGGTAATTGGGTGAGAATACAATCCTCCAGCGACTGAATAGTTTCAAATGAAGGTTTAATTGCAACAAATGAATAAAAACAAGTACCAAATTCGCCCTCTTGAGCAAACCAATTTGTTATTTCTTTTCCTTCTTCTAAATAATAACCACGCAACAAACCTTTTTCAACGAAATAAATATCATTACATCGATGTCCAATATTGATAATAGATTGATTTTTTGAAACTGTGATCTGTTTTGTAACTGAATTTAATTCTGTTTGCAGAGAATCAGAGACAGAAATAATGGAGGATAAATGTGACAGAAAAGACATACGCTTAATAATTTTTTTTGGAAGATAAATAAATTTTTGAGGCTAACAAAATGTCAAGCTATAGAAACGCACCAACAAGATGATTGAGCCTCGGTGATGTTTTTACTAATTTGAAAAAAGCTCTTAATTTTTAAACTTCTTATTTTCTTCGCTTATTGTAATATAAATAAAAACCTTCTTGATCATTTATATCCCGACCTTGAAAAAATCAATAAAAAAATTATACGAAATATTTCCTAATCGCAAATTGCAATTACATTTTAATTCCAATTATTAACATATCATCCACTTGCTCGAGGTTTCCTTTCCAGTCAGTAAAATTAGTTTCCAGTTTTTTCTGCTGTTCATTCATTTTATCATTTGAAACAGAAAGCAATAATTCATTTAGTGCTTTGTATTTAAATTTCTTTCCTTTTGGTCCTCCAAATTGATCCGCATAACCGTCAGTATATAAATATAAAACATCATTTTTTTGTATATCAATTGTTTGCAGTGTAAAGCTTTCTGTTTTTTCTCCTTTGCCAACAGGCATTTTATCTTTCGGCAGTTCAATTATTTTATTTCCCCTGATCAAAATAGGTTCATTATTAGCTGCGGCATAAGTACACTGCATCCCAATGCCTTCTGCATTTGAAAGAGATGCATTCTCAATCAAAGGCAGCTTTTCGATACAAAGTAGTATAGCATCCATACCGTCTTTTTGTCCTTCATTTCCTATGCTATCTATTAAACGTTTCCGTACGTAATTTAAGATATTATTTGGTTCAGTGATATTATTTTCTTTGATCGCTTCGCTCAAAAATCCAATATTGAGTAAACTCATAAATGCTCCCGGAACACCGTGTCCGGTGCTATCACAAACCGCCAGGTAAAATCTGTTATTATGCTCAGTGGCCCAATAAAAATCACCACTTACAATATCTTTGGGCTTAAACAAAACAAAATATTCGGAAATATTATTTCTTAGTAAATCGTCATGTGCCAATAATGCGTATTGAATTCTCTTTGCATAATTGATACTATCTGTGATCTCTTTTTTTTGTTCTTCTAACATATGATTTTTGAACTCTATAGAATTTTTCTGAAGAGCAAGTAACATACTAAAGGCTTTAATTTTACGATAAGCGAAGAATGCCCCAATAATTATGATAACGAATAATGCAATTATTCCAACTAAATAATTCCGGGTCGTTTTATGTTTATCAATTTCTTTATTTTTTAATTCGTTATCCAATTGAAGCAATTCGTTATCTTTTTCTTTTTTCTCTGTATCATACTTAGTTTGGAGTTCCGAAATTTGATTCGTGATATCGGTATTATACAAACTATCTTTAAATTGATTGTAATCTTTTAAATATAAATAGGCATTTTCATAATCCTTTTTTTTATAAAAAAATGCGGAAAGTAATTCTGAGATTTCCATCTTATCCATTTTGATATTGAATTTCTTTTCTAACTCAATCACTTTTTCCACATACTTAAATGCTTCATCCGGTTTATTACTTCCCATCATAGCAACCGCCATATTGCCATAAACACTCAACTCTAATCGTTGATCATTGATTTTTTTGTTAGCCAAAAGAGCCTTATCGAAATACTCGATTGCTTTCGTATATTGTTTTTTTTCATTATACAAAATACCTATACTGTTTAACGAATAAGCCATTGAATAGATATCATTAATAGATTCTGCAAGCTGTAAAGATTTAGTTGAAAATATCAATGCACTATCCGGGATCTTTAAATATTGGTATGCAGTGGCCATTCCGTCATAAGTGTATATAAGTGATTGCACATCATTGCATTCCTTATTCACTTTCTCAGCCTTTTTAAAATAATAGAACGACTTACGATATAATTTTAGTCCGGTATAAATAAAGCCGATATTATTTATCCCAATATAGGTGCCTTCTTTTATCCCCAGTTCAGCTTCTTTCTTCAGACCTTTTTCAAGAAATTCCAAACCTTTTTTATAATCTCCACGTGCATAATCAATACTGCCAATATTATTAAGTGCTTTTAAGACTCCAATATTATCTTTAACATTTTCCCTGATCGCCAGGCTCTTTTCGAAATAATATAAGGCAGAGTCATATTCAGAATTGGCATAAAAGACACAGCCGTATGTATTATACAAAGCTCCAATCCCCTCCTGATAATTTAATTGCCTTGCTTCCGTCAACGTTTTATGATATAGTTGTAAGGATTTATCCTTGTCACCCGCATTATAGTATGACCTGATCAATTCGGCCTTAGCTGTAATAATAGCTTTATTGTCATTGGAAGTGGTTACAACTCTCTCTAAGGAGTCAACTAAAGGATCAGCATCTTGAGAAAAACAGATCGATTGGATAATTATAAAAGCAGGAATAAGAAGATTGGAAATGCGGCTTTTTTTCATAAATCTAATTTACTATTTAATTCTATTTGAATAATACCAATTCTAAATATATTATTGTCCTAAAATAGCCCTGCACAATTCTCGACTCCGCTCGAAATGACACCAGCGATGCTATTTCAAGCATTCTGCGTTGAAGCAGACATATCGAGAAACGATCGAAGGAATTTAAATTGGACTATTTTATAATGGTAAATGGTATTATTATTATTTTGTTACCTATTAAAAAAAATGCCGCTCTAAAAGAACGGCATTCCAATTAAAGTTTAAAACTGTTAGCTATTTAACATCACCGGCATTACCAACATTAAAATATCTTCTGCAACGTTTTCTTTTTCGGTAGGTAATAAAATTCCTGCACGGTTTGGTGCACTCATTTCGAGGTTAACATTTTCGCAATTCAAATTGCTTAACATTTCCGCCAAAAATTTAGAGTTGAAACCAATTTCCATATCCTCACCACCATACTGGCAAGTCAAACGCTCACTAGCTTCGTTAGCAAAATCAAGATCTTCGGCAGAAATACTTAATTCACTTCCTGCAATTTTCAAACGAACCTGATGTGTTGTTTTATTTGAAAATATAGAAACACGTCTGATAGAACTTAAAAAAGCTACACGGTCAACAGTAAGTTTATTTGGATTTTCTTTTGGAATAACTGCTTCATAATTAGGATATTTTCCATCAATTAACCGGCAGATCAAATTGGTATTTTCAAAAGAGAAAAATGCATTGGTATTATTGTATTCGATCTTCACATTCCCACTTACTCCCGGTAAAATATTTTTCAATAAGTTCAAAGGTTTTTTGGGAATGATAAAGGCCGCTGCTGATGCAGCTTTTGCATCTGTTCTGCGGTAACGTACCAATTTATGTGCATCCGTGGCAACAAATGTGATGCTATCTGTTGCCAACTGACAAAACACACCTGACATTACCGGACGAAGTTCATCGTTACCTGTTGCAAAAATGGTTTTGTTTATTGCGGAAGAAATTACGCTTGCATCGATATCCAATGAAGCTGTGGATTCCAAACTTGGCAATGTTGGAAACTCCTCACCATTATGTCCTGTAAGTTTATATTTACCATAATCTGAAATAATTTCAATTCCAAACTTTTTTGAGTCGATACTAAATGTCAAAGGCTGATCAGCAAATGTTTTCAATGTATCTAACAATAGTTTAGCAGGCACAGCAATACTTCCGGTATCTTTCGATTCAATCGCCAAAAGAGTGGTCATTGTTGTTTCAAGATCGGAAGCAGAGATCTTCAGTTGGTTTTTATCTATTTCGAATAAAAAATTATCCAAAATAGGTAGTGCATTGTTAGAATTAAGCACACCGCTAACAGCTTGTAATTGTTTTAATAATGAGGTACTGGAAACAATAAATTTCATAGTATAATGTATTTAAATTTTTTTGTCTTTTTAAATTTTAGTAAGCAAATATAAGGTATTTACATAAAAATAAATTTATTGCAGCGTTTTTATTTCAAGAACTTTTAAACAAAAAAGATCTCCAATATAAATTTGCCTTGCAGGGACTAAATTTCTTATGTTTTTGGCTTATTTATGGGCTTTTCAGACTTAGGGAGCGCTTCGGTTGATTTCTTTTGAAAATAAGCTGCCGGAGGCATTAACTTCCCAAAAATATAATATTGGACTATAACGAAATCCTTTCCATTGTCAAGTAAAGCATCCATACGCTCCTGATCGAACTTAATAACTTCACCTTTCTCATTAAACTCTCCTTCTCTTTTGGGTTTACGCGCAAAAAATCTGACTTTATTCGCTTTCCCACTATTATCAGTAACAGTAAGAATATTAATAGGCTGCGACTTTATTACAGAATCAATTTGAGTCTGATCAATATCTGCTTCGAAACTTTCGAAATTTATTTGTTGAAAATAGGATAAATATTGCTTTACCGACAAAGGATCAATATTATTTACAATTTGATTACCCGCCAGCATTTTTACTTCATAATCATTATTCCCTTTAACAGACAGCTCATAACCTAACTCGGGATTAGCAGGCAACTCCATTTTTACCGATCTTATTTCACTCGGCACATACCGATATACAGTACGATCTCGCCATCCATTTTCATCCGTAAAGTAGCGTGTAGTTAAATACCCTTCGAAGCCGGGTATGTAGGTAATAAAAGGCTTTGCAGACGCCTGCATAGTTTCAAGATCGATCAGTATCATGTAGGTACCTGTTTGATCATGAGTTTCGGTTCCAACATAATAGGCTTTTGTAAGTTTATCATTTTGGTATATCTCGCATTTGATCGCCTTTGCAGCTAAACGCTTTATTACATTATCCACCGCATTTTTTCCGATCGGTTCTTTGATATCTATTTTTTTTATGGTGTACAAAAGGGTTTGCACCACATCCATACGGGCATTGTATTTCCCGTTAACGGTCCACAAACCTGCCGATTTACGTTCCAATGTTATGGTATGTCCATTTTTATCGGCTAAAAATATTTTGTTAATTGATGCGGTATCAGAAACAGCAAAATCCCGTAAGGTTTCTTTAATAGTACCCTTTTTATTATTGATAATAAACCAAAAAGAAAGTGACCCTAAAAGGATAACAAGTATGGCTGCTATGCTGTTTTTTTTCATTTTTTTAATAATTACAGATTAAAAATTCACAGATTCAAAGTGCCTGCAATCTTCTGTTATATTTAAGTTTACAACTTTCCAAATTAAACTATCTCGTATATCTTCTTTTTCGAATTCTGTCGTTTATAATTCCAAAGAATAAAATAATAAATAAAGGTAATAGGGTATTTATTAATTGCCACTTTACGCGTTCGTTCTTCAATTTTTTCTTATCCAACAAACGCAATGTTAACTCACGTGAACGAACACTTATTAAACCCGAATCATCACATAAGTAATTAATACAGTTCAAAATAAAATTTTTGTTCCCGTAGGTTCGATTGGTATATTTATCGAATCCAAGAGGAAAAGCTTTTCCTGTTGAATATTGATAATCATTTTGTATGATATCCCCATCAGAAATAATGATCATTTTGTTGTTGACACCTTGATCTTTAAAGCCAATGGCACTATCATTGACAATATTAGGAGCCATACGATTTTTAAAAACCGATTCGAATTCTCCTTCTAAAAGAACTGCAACAGGCTGATATGAATCCATGAACTGTGTTTCATCGGGTTGCATATTTACCATTCGCAGGTCAATACGAACAGGAGAATTGATAATCTTTGAATATTTTGATGTGCGCAATAAAATAGTTTTTTTAATTCCTTGTGCTGCCACTGTATCAATACTTGAAACATAATCAAATTTAATCAGGTCCAGATTTTTTACGATAGGATGATTTCCTGTTGGAGTAATTAATGGCGACAATATCCAAGGCATTAATTCCAACCGCGCTTGCTGACCACGTAATGCTTTATTAATAGGAATAGCAGAGGCCTGCATATCAAATACCAAATTAGGATTCAAGCGTACTCCATATTTAAAAAACATATCTTCCAGTTTCAGATCGTAAGGCACAGCCAATGTTCCGCCATTTTTACGCAAACTATCAATACTGGTATAGAGGGGATCTATCGCCCAAAGTATTTTACCGCCTTTCATTACAAACTGATCAATAATAAACTTGTCCTTCTCTGTAAAAGCAGAATCCGGTTTAGCTATAATTAAAGCACTTAATCCACTTAAGCCCTTTAATTGTTCATTAATTTTTACACGTTTTATTTTATAGAATTTCCCTAACGACTCTGAAATATCTTTAACAGAAAGTGTATCCAGTTCATCATGTCCGTCAAGGAAACCAATAGTAGGTCTAACTGCAATACTTAAGTTACGGATACAACTGGCAAACTCATACTCGAGCGCCTGAACAGAATTATTCAGTTGTGCTTCGGGGGCTTCTCCTAATTGTGTTTTTAATAATTGCCATGGCATTTCCCGACCTTTATAGGAGACAATTGCTCCCGGCCAAACAAGTTGTTGGGTAGTACCACTTTCAGTTTTGTCTTCTACATTGAAAGGCTGTAAGCCCTTATTGAAAAGCTGTTTATAAACTTCATTCTGTTGTTTTTTATCAGGATTTGCAGATGGGTTGATAAATTCATACTCTATATTCTCATTAGAATAGGCGCGAAACTCATCCAGCATTTCTTTTGTTGAAGTACGTAATTGTTTGAACCCGGCATTTAGTTCATCGCCATCTAAATATACTTTTACATAAACCACATCATTCAGATCGCCTAATAAATTTTTAGTAGCATCAGATAAGGTGTAACGTTTTTCAGAGGTAAGATCGAAACGATGAAATACAAACGAGCCCACAAAATTTAGCAATATCACAATGATGATAGCCAAACCTAATGCTGTTAAATCCCGTTTTTTATTTCTTTTATTCATATGCTACGAATTACGCCCTTCGACACACTCAGGGTGACACGAATTACGAATCTATGTGTGATAAAAAATCGTTGCCCTTGTTTAAATTTTTTTTAGTTTCCTCTCAAATCTTCCCTATTTCACCCAATCTCCAAATCCGCTTTTTCTTCCTTCCTTAATTCTCTATTTCAAAAATTCTAAAATTCTCTATTTCCCTTTTACCATTTCCTACTCTCCAAAACGGTGCGTGTTCCGAAAATAAACAGAACAATCAAACTCGCAAAATAAATAACATCACGTGTATCAATCACACCACGGCTCATAGACACATAATGACTATTGATGCCCAATGCAAGAATGATATTATCAATTTTTCCAAACAAGGCAAAAGAACTTAAAAAATCGAAACCGGTATAGATCATAAAACTGAGGAATACCGCCAAAATAAATGATACTACCTGGTTATCTGTTATCGCTGAAGCAAAAATTCCAATAGAAACAAAAGCTGCTCCTAAAAATAATAATCCGATATAAGAACCCCACATTCCTCCGGTATCAATATTACCAATAGGATTACCTAAACGGTGAATGGAGTAATAATAGATCAACGTGGGCAACAAGGAAAATAAAACCAAAACGAATCCTGCAAAATATTTTGCAAGAATTATTTGCAGATCTGTTAATGGGCGAGTCAATAATAATTCGATAGTACCGGCTTTTTTCTCATCGGCAAACGAACGCATGGTAATAGCCGGGATCAAAAATAAAAACACCCAGGGAGCAATAATGAAGAGTGGTTCGATAGTAGCATAACCATTATCCAGCACATTTGAATCACTTTTCCAAACCCACATCGACAAACTTATCACCAACAAAAAAACAATGATGGTAATATATCCGATCAGGGAACTTAAAAAACTACGTATTTCCTTTTTTAATAATGTGTACATAAATAGGTTGCAAAAATACTATTTAAAACTTAAGGTGGGGATGTTTTTTATAGAGCGAAAATACAAATTTTTGCATGAGGATTCGGCAATTATTCTAATTTTACATGTCATTAATTTGTTAATAAGTGTTAAGTAAAAAAATGAAAGTTTTAAAATTTGGAGGAACCTCTGTAGGTTCAGCAGAACGTATGCATGCGCTGGTTCATTTAATTAATGAGGACGCTGTAAAAATTATTGTCTTATCCGCCATGAGTGGCACCACAAATAGTTTAGTTGAAATTGCTACTGTTTTATATGCAAAGCAAAATCAGATAGCCCGGCAATTGATTGATGAGCTGGAAAATAAATATAAGGAGGTTATAAAACAACTTTATAAAACTGAAACCTCTTTAAACAAAGGAAAAGAATTACTCGATTCGCATTTTAATTATTTACGTTCCTTCACCATGGATCTGTTTACCGTGAATGAAGAGCGTGCTATACTTGCTCAAGGCGAATTGCTTTCTACTGCCCTGTTTCATTTTTATTTAGAAGAAATTGAAATCGATTCGGTTCTACTTCCTGCCTTAAATTTTATGCGGATTGATGAAAATGAAGAACCTGATCTAAAATATATTGAAGCAAACATTCAGGCAGAACTGGCAAAATATCCAAACACAAAATTATTTATTACTCAAGGCTACATTTGCAGAAATGCGTTTGGTGAAATTGATAATTTAAAACGTGGCGGAAGTGATTATACCGCTACTATTATCGGTGCAGCCATACGATCGGAGGAGATCCAGATCTGGACGGATATTGATGGCATGCACAATAATGACCCGCGTATTGTAGATAAAACACATCCTATTGCTGAATTATCATTTGACGAAGCAGCCGAGTTAGCTTATTTTGGGGCAAAAATTCTACATCCTACCTGTATTCTTCCTGCACAACTGCGTAACATTCCTGTACGTTTGTTAAATACCATGCAACCCGCTGCAAAAGGAACATTGATCAGTTCAAAAACCACAGGAGACAGTATTAAAGCGGTTGCAGCAAAAGATGGAATCACCGCTATCAAAATAAAATCCGGACGAATGTTATTGGCCTATGGTTTTTTACGTGCCGTGTTTGAAATTTTTGAACGTTATAAAACACCTATCGACATGATCACCACTTCTGAAGTAGCGGTTTCATTAACGATCGACAACACTAAAAATTTAGATGCCATAAAAAAAGAATTAGAAGAATTTTGCAGTATTGAAGTTGATTCAGACTTAACAATTGTTTGTATTGTAGGAAGTTTCACAGCAGAAAAACAAGGGTATGCCTTGCGAATTTTTGATGCATTAAAAAACATTCCGATCCGAATGATCTCGTATGGTGGAAGCGAAAATAATATTTCTATTCTTGTGGACACAAAATTAAAAAAAGATGCGCTGGTGGCCTTGAATAAAGGATTGTTCTAAAAACATCTCCCCTTAATCCCCTCTCCACAAGAGAGGGGGCGTTAATTAAAAAAAATAATTATAAAAATTGCACAAAAAAATATATTTCAAATGTCATTTCGAGCAAAAAGAGAAAATCTTCCTAATTAAAACAAGATGTCTCCACTATGGTCGGAATAACAAGTAGATAAGATACAAACACTTTTTAATAAAAATGTTCGAACAAGATATAGTAAATAAATTCAAAAATATTCCTACTCCTTTTTATTATTACGATGTAGAAGTGCTGAAACAAACACTTCAACAAGTAAAAGCAGAAAGTGATAAGTATAATTTCAATGTGCATTACGCATTAAAAGCGAATGCCAATAATGAGATATTGAACATCATCAAAACATTTAATTTCGGTGCTGATTGTGTAAGTGGTAACGAAGTAAAAAAAGCGGTTGAATGTGGTTATGCTTCCGAACATATTGTTTTTGCAGGTGTTGGCAAAAGTGATGCGGAGATAAATTTTGCATTGGATCATAACATCTTTTGTTTTAATTGCGAAAGTTTACAAGAGCTGGAAGTAATTAATGAATTGGCAAATGCAAAAAACAAAACGGCAAATGTTGCTTTACGGATCAATCCGAATGTAAATGCAAACACACATAAATACATTACCACCGGCTTGGAAGAAAACAAATTCGGGATCAATTTATGGGAACTGGAATCGGTTGTGAATGCATTGACCGGCTTAAAAAACATTCAACTAATTGGTTTGCATTTTCACATCGGTTCACAAATTACAGATCTGAGTTCATTTAAAAGTTTGTGTATGCGCGTGAACGAAATTCAATCGTGGTTTGTGAGTCATAAGATAAAGTTCGAAAATATTAATGTTGGTGGTGGATTGGGTGTTGATTATCATGAACCCGACAAAAACCTGATTGCGGATTTTGCAGCTTACTTTAAATTATTTAATGATTTTTTAGAACTGCGTCCCGGACAAAAAGTACATTTCGAATTAGGAAGAGCCATTGTTGCCCAATGTGGAACACTCATCTCCAAAGTGCTGTACATTAAAAAAGGAGTAAATACCAACTTCGCCATTTTAGATGCCGGCATGACGGAATTGATGCGACCTGCGTTGTATCAGGCATATCATAAGATTGAAAACATTTCGAAAGAGAATAAAGTCAATAGACAAAAGACAATAGACAAAAACCTAAAACCCAATATCCAATATCCAATATCCAATATCTTCAAGTATGATGTGGTAGGGCCGATCTGTGAAAGCTCCGATTGTTTTGGAAAAGCAGTTAATTTACCGGAAACATTTCGAGGAGACCTTATCGCGATTCGAACAGCTGGAGCTTATGGTGAAGTAATGAGTTCGGGATATAATTTAAGAGATAGAGTGAAGAATTTTTATTCGGATAAACTATAAATCAACAATATGAATTTATTGAATCAATTAGATCCAAGGTTGGGGAATTGGGTTTTCAAAAATTTAAAGAAAGCCGAAATTATCCTATTGATTGTTATTGCCTTAGGTTTAATTATAAAGATGTTAGAATTAAAATTTGGAGGAATTCTAATAGTCCTTTCAACTTCAACATTAGCAGTATTTTATTTTTGGAGGGCAAATACAATTTTTGAAAACATTGGGCCAATGGAACGGTTTTTCAATAAATTATTACCATTTACCTGGAGTATATCGGTTACAGGTATTTTGTTTTTAATTCAGGGCTGGCCTGGTTCAGCACCTATGTTGATTGTTAGTTCCTTAATGCAATTAGTAGTTCTGATTGCTCTTTTATTTACGAAAGAAAAAGGATCTATGGAATACAAAAGAGTTGATAAAAGTCTATTATTAAGATCGATTATTATTGCAAGTCTTGCCATTTCATTGCATTTCTGTCCGAAAGAAATCTTGATCCGATATCACATTATTTCTCAACAACAGCAAATTTCAGATAGAAAATAAAAATGCCCCCTAAAATCAGGAGGCATTTCGAATAAAATTTATTTTCTATTTAAAACAATCCGTTTATCTCCGCATCAATTTTATTAATAATTGAACCTAAATCTTCAGGATTTTCAGAGAAGTTGTTATTATCAACATCTACTATCAATAGCTTTGCTCCCGGATGTTCCTGCTCGTAAGAAGTGATAAATGCTTCGTAACGCTCATTTAAACGTTTTAAATAATCCAGACGAATGGCATTTTCGTAATCACGACCACGCTTCTGAATTTGGTTTACCAACGTAGGAACGGAAGCTCGTAAATAGATCAATAGGTCAGGAGGAGATATAAATGACTCCATCAATTTGAAAAGTGCAAAATAATTTTCAAAATCACGGGTGGTCATTAGCCCCATCGCATGTAGATTGGGAGCGAAAATATAGGCATCCTCATAAATGGTTCGGTCTTGTATTACCGTTTTACCCCCTTTGCGAATATCTTGTACTTGTCCGAAACGGCTGTTTAAAAAGTACACCTGCAGGTTGAATGACCAACGTTGCATTTCTTCATAAAAATCATTGAGGTATGGGTTATCATCAGCATCTTCAAAGTGTGGATGCCATTTGTAATGTTTTGCTAAAAGAGTAGTGAGAGTAGTTTTACCAGCTCCGATGTTTCCTGCTATGGCTATGTGCATAATTTAAAGTAGTATAATTTAAAACCGAAAACGAAAATACAAAATCTTATATGGTGGACAAGTAAAAAAATGCAAATTGTGAATAAGTTTTTTAAGGATGACCTCCACACTTTCTCGACTCCGCTCGAAATGACTGCGCACGGTCATTTCGAGCGGAGTCGAGAAGGTGTGTGAGATATTTCGGGAGATATAAAACACTATCAAATGTTATTATTTCTATCTACTTTTATAGCAAATGAAAAAAACGATTGCAATAATTGGTGGAGGACCGGCAGCTCTTATGCTGGCAGCAGAACTCAACGAAGAAAAATTTGATGTGACTATCTACGAACGCAATAATACCGCGGGAAGAAAATTTCTGGTAGCCGGTGACGGAGGATTTAACCTAACACATTCAGAAGAAATAGAACAATTTATTTCCCGCTACACTCCTGCTCCATTTTTTGAAAAGATCATTTCTTCATTCACAAATACTGATCTGCGAAATTGGTTTGCAAACATCGGAATACCAACAATTGTAGGAAGCAGTAAACGCGTTTTCCCCGAAAAAGGGATTAAACCAATTGAAGTTCTCAATGCAATTTTAGAAGTTTTGAAGAAAAATAATGTTGTCATAAAAACTCAACATTTCTGGAAAGGTTGGAATGCCGATAATGAACAGCTTTTTGAAAATAACAATCAAACAATAAAAGTAAAAGCTGATGTTGTTGTATTTGCATTAGGTGGTGCCAGCTGGAAAGCAACAGGTTCTGATGGTTCATGGACCAAGTCCTTTTCAGAAAAAGGAATTGAAATTATTCCATTTCAGGCCTCTAATTGTGCGTATGAAATAAAATGGAAAAATGATTTTCTTGCCATCACAGAAGGCAAATCGTTAAAAAACATTTCTTTAAAATGTGCGGATAAAGAAAAAAAAGGAGAAGTGGTTATTACAAAATTCGGTATTGAAGGAGGCGCTGTGTATGCCTTAAGTCCGCAGATCCGAAAACAATTAAATGAAAATAAAGAAGCCAGGCTCTTTATTGATCTGAAACCTTCTTTAACTATCGAACAAATAAAAGACAAATTCATGGCACGTGGTAACCGTTCCATTAAAAAATTATTGATCGACCGTTTAAATCTGGATGATACTCAGATAGAACTTTTAAAAATCCTACTTACAAAAGAAGAATTTACAGACCTTGAATTACTTTCGGGAAAAATAAAAAACCTTCCACTCACTATAAAATCTGCAGCTCCAATTGATGAAGCTATTTCAACTGTAGGAGGAATTTCGTTGGATGAAATTGACATTAATTTTCAATTAAAAAAATTATCGAATAATTATGTAATTGGTGAAATGTTGGATTGGGATGCTCCAACAGGAGGTTATTTATTGCAAGGGTGTTTTAGTATGGGATATGTGTTGGCGCACCATTTAAACCCAAAAGATTAAAATTTTAAGGAATTTTAAAATTTTGTTTGCTTTCTTTCAGCCTCTCTTTTTGTAAAACCAAATAAAGAGATCCGGCCATTAAGCCGATCACACCTCCTAAATAGCTGAAATTATGAATACTCCCCACACAAATAAAACTATTTTTGTCAATTAAGTTTTCTGGTAAATACCAATTCACTTCCGTGTATTGTAAATTAAATTTCCAGTACAAATAGCCTGCAATGCTTGTAAGTATAGTTATTGCAAACGTCAATCCGATGGTTTTAAAATACATCCTGTAAAGCAAAGGGTTGTATTTTAAGGGAAATAAAATGCTCCCGTACATTAAACCAATTGGTATTCCTGTCCACCAGGTTGCTTTAATTCCAACAATCAGAGCAGCGATGCGATGAGGCATTTGTAATTCCATTCCTTTCGGGATTAATCCAAATTGAATAAACTTGAATTTTGTATAATATTCATTGGAAATTGTATAGGTGATCTGATCGTGAATTATACCAAAAACACTTGCAATTAGAAGTGTAGCAATTATTACAAAAATAAATAATCGAACTTGTTGCATTGTTTTTTTTGTTTAAAACAGATCAAACAATATTCACTTCTCTCACCAGATCAACATCGAATTTTTCTTTGACAGATGCTATTATTTTTTGTGAAAGTTCAAGTATTTCGCTGCCGTTGGCATTTCCATAATTTACCAAAACCAACGCTTGCAATTTGTGAACACCAGCATCGCCAAACCGTTGTCCTTTCCAGCCACATTGTTCTATCAACCATCCGGCAGCCAATTTTACATTTCCATTCTCCAGATCATAACCTACAATCATTGAAAATTCAGTTTTTAATGCTTCAAATTTAGATCGAATAACTTCGGGATTCTTAAAAAAACTTCCTGCATTTCCAATTTCTGCAGGGTTAGGTAATTTACTTTTGCGAATAGCACATACGGCATCACTTATCGATTTTATACTTAATTCTTTAATGCCCATCACTTCCAGTTCTTTTTCAATTGCACCATAACTGGTATTAAAGATGGGTTTCTTATAAAGTTTAAATGTAACAGAAGTAATGATAAACTGATCCTTCAATTCTCCTTTAAAAACACTTTCA
The DNA here is from genome assembly GCA_001769385.1 of Bacteroidetes bacterium RIFCSPLOWO2_12_FULL_35_15. GTDB lineage: Bacteria > Bacteroidota > Bacteroidia > 2-12-FULL-35-15 > 2-12-FULL-35-15 > 2-12-FULL-35-15. The sequence goes on from MEPB01000077.1 coordinate 26,924, forward strand.
CGATATCCGAATTTACATTCGGCATTATTAAATTTATGAATTGTTTTATCCTGAATATGCAATGCTTCCAATTCATAAAAAGTATCTTTTATTTCTGCCCCATATGCACCAATATTTTGCATCGGACTGGCGCCTACATTTCCCGGTATCAATGACAAATTTTCTAAACCCGCATAATTATTGGCAATGCAATACATCACCAACTCATGCCACACTTCACCTCCGGCAGATCTTACAAAATAATGATCGACATCTTCTTTTACTAATTCAATTCCTTTTAAATTATTCTTTAAAACAATTCCATCGAAATCTTTTGTAAATAATAAATTGCTTCCACCTCCCAGAATTAGTTTCCTGCTATTTACAAACTTCGATTCAGAAAGAATCTGACAGACCTCATCGATGGTAGAAAAACCGGCATAATATCTCGCAGAAGCATCAATACCAAAGGTATTCAGTTTTTTTAAAGAAATGTTTTCATGAATATTCATAGCCTAGAAATAAGATCATTCAAAATTCAACAATTGAAGCACAGGAATCAACATATTCAGCGAAAAGTTATTCATAGCGTTATGCACATTTTTTTGATTTCATTGCACTTGTATATGGGACGCAGATCTCGCTGATATTTTAAGATTTAAAATGATTTTTATTGGAAGATTATTATATAAATACTGTACATAAAATAGTTTTTATAATCTTCATACATCATCAAATATGTTTAGACTTCTTTGGGTAATTGAATGTCATTCCGACCGAAGTGGAGGAATCCTTATACTAATTAGTAAAATTGTAAACGAATAAAAAGATTTCTCCCTTCTGTCGAAATGACATAGAACCCTAAACAGACTTATAAATTAATAAGGGAATCAAATACATTTTAATTTTCAGATCATTTTTTATCTTAATAATCCTAATAAATCTGCGTACCATCCTCCACAGTATTTTTAATTTCAGAAGTCCAATCGCAATTATAAATCTTTATCTTCGCACTATTAATCCCCTCTCCTTTGGAGAGGATTAGGGTGAGGTAATGAAAAAAGTAATAGTATCCGTAATAAACGATCTGAGTACCGACCAACGTGTGCATAAAGTATGTACTACTTTGCACAACATGGGTTTTGATGTTACCTTGATTGGTAGAAGGCAGCGTAAAAGTATGCCGTTGGAAAAGCGCGACTACAAGACAAAAAGGATGTTTTTACTTTTCGAAAAAGGTCCACTTTTTTATGCCGGATTTCAAAAACGATTATTTTATTATTTATTATTTCAAAAAGCAGATGTATTGGTATCAAATGACCTGGATACCCTTCTTCCAAATTATCTGATCTCCAGATTAAAAGGTTCAAACCTGGTATATGACAGTCACGAATTATTTTGTGAGGTGCCGGAACTACAAGCCAATCCTACAAAGAAAAACATCTGGAAACGTATTGAACGTTGGATCTTCCCGAAGCTAAAATATGTTTTTACAGTAAACGAGTCCATCGCTAAAATATATAGCGATGAATATAAAGTAGATGTAAAAGTTGTCCGTAATATTCCCTTGTTTTCCAATCAGAATAAACTAAAAAATATCAGTAAAGCCGACCTGGGAATCCCTTCGGATAAAAAAATTATTGTTTTGCAAGGTGCCGGAATAAATATTGACCGGGGATCTGAAGAAGCGATTCAGGCAATGCAATTTGTAAACAATGCGGTATTGTTAATTATCGGAAGTGGCGATGTGATCGATGTTTTAAAACAAATGGTTTTAGATCTGAAATTAACTGAAAAAGTAAAATTCATTGGTAAAGTGCCATTTGAAAAATTATTGCAATACACACATTATGCTGATTTGGGTTTAACCTTAGATAAAGATACCAATATAAATTACCGGTATAGCTTACCCAACAAATTGTTTGATTACATACATGCCGGTGTTCCTGTGTTGGCATCCAATTTAGTTGAAATTAAAAAGATCATTACCAATCATTCTATTGGCGATTGCATTGACAACCACAACCCTAAACATATCGCAGACAAAATAAACAGCATCCTAAATGATGATGAAAGGCTCCTACTTTGGAAAAAAAACTGTAAAATTGCAGCCGCTAAACTAAATTGGGAAACAGAAGAACAACAAATACTAACTGTTTATTCCAAATTTCTTTAGCGAATTTTTTTAATAAAACTTTTGTATCAAAATTGCAACAAAAACACTTACATATAATTTCTTTTGATGTACCCTACCCTGCTAATTATGGGGGTGTTATCGATGTATTTTATAAGTTAAAAGCATTACATGCCCAGGGAATAAAAATTCATTTACATTGTTTTGAATATGGAAGAGCAGAAGCGCTGAATCTGGAAAGCATTTGTGAGAAAGTATATTATTACAAACGAAAATTAAGCAGAAAATATCTGTTAAATACACTTCCATTTGTAGTGGTGACACGTTCTTCCGAAAAGCTGATGGAGCATTTATTACGAGACAAACATCCTGTATTATTTGAAGGCTTACATTGTTGTTTCCATTTAAATGATGTACGTTTAAATGATCGCATTAAAATTGTTCGTATGCATAACATCGAACATGATTATTATTTTAATCTCGAAAAAGTAGAAAAATCCATTTTCAAAAAACTCTATTTTGGAATGGAAGCAAAAAAATTAAAGCGATTTGAAAAGGTTTTAAATAAAGCCTATGCAGTTGCCGCCATTTCACCTGCCGATGCAAAAGAACTTTCTACCAGATACCAAAATGTACATCACATCACGGCTTTCCATCCTAATGAAGAAGTAAAAATTAAAGATGGCAAAGGCGATTTTTGTTTGTATCATGGAAATCTGGAAGTTGGTGAAAACAACGAAGCTGCGCTATATTTGGTGAATGAAATTTTTTCAAAAATTAATACTCCATTTATTATTGCCGGCCGCAAACCTTCTGCTGAATTGGTTCAGGTAGTTTCAAAACATAAACATATTAAATTAAAAGCAAATATCAATACTCAGGATATTGACAGCTTAATTAAAGATGCACAAATAAATATATTACCAACCTTTCAGGCAACCGGAATAAAATTAAAATTGTTGGCCGCATTATTTACCGGCAGACATTGTATAGTAAACTCTCCTATGGTTGCCAATACCGGCTTAGAGGAATTATGCTCCATCCAAAACACAGCTGAGGAAATGTCAAATGAAATTATTCGTTTATTTGATTTACCTTTTGATATGCAGGAAAAACAAAAACGGGAAGCTATTCTTATTACGAATTTTTCAAATGCAATTAATATGAAGAAGTTAGTGGCATTAATCTAGATCTTGTTTAACAGGAGATGTCTTTCCGACCAACGTAGAGGAATCTTATATTTATTCTGATTTACAAAAAAGTAAAAAGATTTCCCGACAGCTTGAAGTAGCAAAAGCATCAATCGAGCGTGTGTCGTCAGTTCGAGTGTTTTTCTTTTCTGAAAAATGTATCGAGAACGCGCAAAACTTTGTTATGAATAAGTTCTAAGAGCCTGTTTAAATTTTAATAAAAGAATCTGATTACGATATTTTTAACCATTCTGTCATTTCGACCAAAGAGAGAAATCTCAATAAAATTATAATAAAAAAGAGATTTCTCCCTTTGGTCGAAATGACATATAAAGCATTTTGAATGAAATTTAAACAGGCTCTAAGAAATTGTAAAAATCTAACTCGGGTTAATTCTTAGAATCGATCACTTTTCCATTTTCACACTTAATGGTGCGTGAAGGGAATTTATCAAACATCATAATATCATGAGTGGCAATAAGAACAGCCCGGCCATTTTTACTGATCTCCAGCAAAATATTCATAATCCCTTCTGATGTTTCAGGGTCGAGGTTTCCTGTTGGTTCATCTGCAAGAATTAATTCCGGATCATTCAATAAAGCGCGGGCAATAGAAACCCGTTGCTGTTCACCTCCTGAAAGCTCATGAGGCATTTTAAATCCTTTGGTATTCAAATGTACTTTTTCCAATACATCATTTATTCGTTTTTGCATTTCCTCTTTGTCATTCCAGCCGGTTGCTTTTAAAACAAAAAGTAAATTATCATTTACACTTCTGTCAGTCAGTAATTGAAAATCCTGAAATACAATGCCTAATTTTCTACGCAAAAAAGGAATTTCTTTTGTTTTGATCTTCTTCAGATCATACCCTGCAACAGTTGCATCTCCATCAACTAAAGGCAATTCGGAATAAAGTGTTTTCAATAAACTGCTTTTACCAGTTCCTGTTTTTCCAAGGAGATACACGAACTCGCCTTTGTCGATATTCAGCGAAACATTGGTAAGTACTAAATTATGTTTTTGAAATATGGAAACATTATTTAAATGAATGATCGTATCGAGTGCCATGATTTATTCTTGTTAAACTGTCATTTCGACCAAAGGTAGAAATCCCTTTCCTGAATTTCCTCTTTTGGTCAAAATGACAAATAAAGACAGTATTATTTTCCTCCGAAAATTACTCTTAAATGAAACAAAAGCTTTTTTATTCATCGCAATACTTTCAACAAGTCTGCGTTAATAACTTCCACAAACCTAACACTTTGATGCTTCTATCCTTACTAATTTTACGTCATTCATATCTTAAATTGCCTAATGAACAAGCTAAAAACAATTGCTCGCCCGAACCTGCCTTTTTGGTATGGGCAGGGATTAGTAGCATTTTTTATTTTTATAACTGCAACAACTTCTGTTCTTGCACAAAAAACTACGATTTACCTTCACGAAGATTCTGAATTTAAAGCCGGAATTGAATTATTTCAAAAAGAAAAATATGGTGCTGCCCAAAAAAGTTTCAGCAATATAATTGAGTCGCATCCCAACCGTCAATCACTTATTCGCATTGATGCAGAATTTTACAAAGCAATTTGCGCCATTGAATTATTCAATAAAGATGGAGAGTTCTATTTAAAGCAATTTGTAAAGGATCATCCTGAAAACCCAAAGGTAAAATCAGCCTACTTCTATTTGGGTAAATACAACTACCGCAAAAAAAAATACAAAGATTGTTTGGATTGGTTTGAGAAAGTTGACATCTATGACTTAACAACAGAAGAATTATCTGAATTTTATTTTAAGCGGGGATATTGTTTTTTCGTAGGAAATAAAATGGAAGAGGCGAAAAAAGATCTCTACGAAATAAAAGACGTTGATAATAAATATGCTGCCTCCGCAAAATATTATTATGCTCATATTGCATATAATGAAAAGAATTACGAAACCGCGTTGAAAGATTTTATCAAGCTTCAAGGGAATGAAACATTTGGCCCTGTTGTTCCTTATTATATTGCTCAATTATATTATTTGCAAGGAAAATACGACAGTGTTATTTCCTATGCACCAGCTTTACTTGATTCGGCAAGTACCAAACGAGCACCGGAAATAGCACGTATCATTGGTGAGGCTTATTATAATACTTCCCACTTTAAAGAGGCCATTCCCTATTTGAAAAAATATGAGAAAGCTAATCGTTCCTTGTCTCGTATAGATAATTATCAGATGGGATACGCTCATTACAAAGTGAATGAATACGATGATGCGATCAATTATTTTATTAAAACAACCAATATAGACGACTCGTTAGAACAAAATGCCTATTACCATATTGGCGATTGCTATTTAAAAACAGACAGTAAGCAAAATGCCAGAAACGCTTTCGGGCAAGCAGCCAAGTTCGATTTCGATAAAGTAGTGCAGGAAGATGCCTTGTTTAATTTCGCAAAACTATGCTACGATCTATCTTACAATCCATACAATGAAGCGATAAAAGCATTCCAAAAATATATTAAAAATTATCCGGATGCTTCACATGTTGATGAAGCCTATTCTTATTTGGTAAATGTATTCATCACCACAAAGAGTTACAAAGATGCCCTCGAAGCAATTGAAAGCATTAAAGTGCTTACTCCTGAATTAAAACAAGCACATCAGAAGGTTGCTTTTTATCGTGGTGTGGATCTGTTCAATAATATGCAATATGATGATGCCATAAAATTGTTTGATAAGTCAATGACCTATTCCTTTGATAAAAATATTCGCGCTTCAGCCTATTACTGGAAAGGCGAAGCATATTATCGCAACAAAAATTATCAGAAATCAATAGAAAGTTATCAATCCTATATTTCTGATCCGGGAGCTATCGGCAAATCAGAATTAAGCGATGCCAATTACAATATCGGTTATGCCTATTACAAAATGCTGGAATACGATAACAGCATTTTATGGTTCCGAAAGTTTGTTACGTTTAAACCACATGCTGACGAGAAAAAAATCAATGATGCGTACAATAGAATTGCAGATGGGTATTTTATGAATCGTGATTATGCAAATGCGATCGATTATTATGAAGAATCCTACAAAATGAAATTGATGAATGCTGATTATGCTCTGTTTCAAAAAGCATTGGCTTATGGTGTTCAGAAAAAGTATCCGAAAAAAATCGATGACTTAAAATTGTTTATCGACAAGTATTCTAAATCATCCTCAACTTATATTCAACGTGCCAAATTTGAATTCGCATCCACCTGCTTTTTAGACAATCAAAATGATCTGGCGCTAATCAGTTTCCAGAATTTTATTCAGGAATATCCAAATAGCGCTTATGAAAACACCTGTTTAAGCAAAATAGGATTGATCTATTATAATAAGAAAGATGATGATAACGCATTAGTATATTTCAATAAATTAATAAAGAGGGATCGCAAATCATCTGACGCTAATCAAGCCATTGAAATTGCAAAGAAAATATATACTGCAAAAGGCAATATAGATGAATTAGAAACATGGCTGGCTTCCATAGGCGCTTCCATGCCGCATGCAGCAATGGATTCTCTGGCTTTTAATATCGGGAAAACACATTATCTGGAACAGGATTGTAAAAATGTAATTACTGATTTCGAAAAATACATTCAAAAATATGCTGATGGAATTTTTATCACACAAGCAAATTTTTACAAAGCCGAATGTGATTATAAATTAGGAAACACAGATGCTGCTTTAGTAGAATACACTTTTGTTATAGGTAAAATCAAAAATGAATTTACTGAACAATCATTATATCGGGCATCAGATATTGTCTATCAAAAACAAAACTATACACAAGCATTAGAATACTACAAACAGTTGGAAATTCAGGCTGAGAATCCCAAAAGCAATGCTGCTGCAAAAATCGGTTTGATGCGTTGTTATTCTCATTTGAAAAATTATACCAGTGCAATGGAGTATTCGAATAAAGTATTAGGGCTGGAAAAAGTAAGTAATGAATTAATCTTTGAAGCACATTTCATCATAGCAAAAGCGTTGTTTGCAACTGAAAAATATGATGAATCATTTGCGGAGTTTAAATCCATAGCTAACACCGCTAAAAATGAATTAGGTGCCGAAGCCTGGTATAATGTAGCATACATTCAATACCTGAAAGATGATTTCAAACAATCGCAAAAAACGATTTTCGAATTTATAAATAGCGATGGTGATCACCCCTATTGGATCTCTAAAGCGATGATCTTATTAGCGGACAATTACGTTTCTTTAAAAGACAATTTTCAGGCAAAAGCAACATTGAAGGGTGTTATCTCCGAGTCGGACATTCCGGAACTGATAAAGATCGCACAAGAAAATCTGGATAAAATTAATGCTGCCGAAGAAGCTGCAAAACAACCTAAACCAATTGTAGAACCATTAAAAATTGAGTTTGAAGAAAACTCAATTGAACAGAATAAATTATTTATTGAACCTGATTCGATACCTCAGCAAGGCGAAATTAAACCACAACAATAAAATTGCAACAAAACATGAATGCTTTAAAAAAATATATTATTAAAACGCTTTTATTGTTAATGGCAATTATTGTATTCAATGCTAATTCAATTTTTGCGCAGGATACTTTAACTTCATTAACTTTTATTGGAACAGGCGAATATCACCCAACTGTAATAGATGCAAATAAAATTCTTGAAAATCCTTCTATTATCGATTCAACAAAAAAAATACCTGTATCAGGCTACTCAATAAATTCAAAAAAGTTAAATACAAATTTCACAATTGAATCAATTCCCCCTGCTCAAATGGTTGGTGAACCTTTAACAAAATTATACAACCACCTTGCAAAAATAGGGATGGGAACATATGCCAGCCCGTATGCTGAAGTATGGTATAATATATTGCGTTCAAAAGAGTATGCGTATGGTATGCGAATGAAACATTTGTCGTCATCTGCTACTCTCAAAGATTATGGTTTTGCAGGTTTTAGCGATAATGAAATAAGTTTCTATGGGAAAAAGTTTTTGAAAGAACATTCGCTGATCGGCAATTTTGATTATGCACGAAATGTTGTTCATTTCTATGGTTATGATCTTTCGATAAATACTCTAGCAAAAGAAACAACAATTCAACGTTTTAATTATTTTTCAGGAAATGCAGAATTGTTGAGTCATTATTCAAAACCCGAACGTTATAACCATGATGTAAAATTGAGTTATTATAATTTATTCGATTCTTACAAAGCATCTGAAAATAATATAAAAGCAACAGGCTTTGTGCAGACAGCTATAAACAAAGAAACTTTAAAAGTAAATGCTGCTGTAGATTATTATAATTACCGGAATGAATTTGACACAGTAAACAATACGATCATCACTTTAAATCCAAATTTTATTGCTTCCGGTGAACTATACAAAGCAAGCATTGGTGCAACTGCATCGGTGGATATTTTTTCCAATACAAAATTTTATTTTTACCCTAAGGTGGAATTAAGTTATAATGTATTTGAAAATATAATTATTCCATATGCCGGTGCGACCGGTGGAGTTCAAAAAAACAGTTTCAAAACCCTTACTGATAATAACCCCTTTGTATTATCACAACTTACTATGAAAAATTCCAATACCAAATATGAGTTATATGGTGGATTAAAAGGAACATTATCCTCTACTATCGCTTATAATGCATATGTTGGATATTCAAGTATAAGCAATTTAGCAATGTATGTGAACGATACAACTGAACTTCTGCAGAATCGATTTAATGTAATTTATGATGATGCCAGTGTATTGAATATTCGTGGTGAAATATCCTATCAAAGCAGAGAAAAATTACGAATAAATTTAGTTGGAGAGTATTTTAACTATAAAATGAAAACTGAATTAAGAGCTTGGTATAAACCTCAGGTAAAAATATCCCTTTCAGCAAATTATAATTTACGTGATAAAATTGTTGCGAAAGTTGATTTGTTTTATATTGACAACCAATTTGCGAAACAATTTGCTGCTGATTCAACAACTACTAGCGGGGTGAAAGTAGTGGCAAAAGAGTTTAAAGGAGTATTTGATGCAAACATCGGACTGGAATACCGCTACACAAAAAAACTGGGTTTCTTTTTGAACTTTAATAATATAGCTAATTTCAGATACTATCGTTACTCCAACTACCCAACACAAAAATTCAGTTTGATGGGTGGACTATCTTATTCCTTTTAAGAATAAGTTTAAATCTGATACTCATCGGATATTCCATTTTTTTGTCATTTCGGCCGGACTAGAGTGTGTGTTGTCATGTTGAGTTTGTCGAAACATATGCGTGAGCTTTCCCATTCCTTCGACAAACTCAGGATGACTTTCGCAATCGACAATTGGCACCTTCGCCTGACTATTGCCTGGTAATCATTTCTAGCATTCTGCTTTGAAGTAGACACTTCGAGAATGCGAGTTGGGTAAATTAGAACAATAGTAAATTGTTTTTATTGGAATTGTTTTATTAATTTTCAAAGCTCATCTAAGAATTTATCCTTTCTGCAAAAGCAATGACGTGTCCATCAGGATCACTGATGTAGCCGACTTTATCACCCCAATCACGTGGGGCCACTTCACTGATGATCTTTGCTCCGGAGGCAATAGCTCTGGAAAAATAACATTCGATCTTCGTAACACTCAAATACAATTCGCACCTGGGAATTCCATTTCCGCTTGCAGGGTGCGGAGTTTTATCTGCTAATATTTTTGCAATACCATTTTCAGGCATCAATCCCAATTTGCAATTTTCAGTAAGTTGGAATTCTGTCATTCCCGGGACATCCAAAACAGGTTCTAAATTCAAAATGTGACTGTAAAAAGTTTTACTTGCCTGCTGATTTGACACATATAGAATAAATTGGATGGCGTTCATATTTACAAAATTTTGGAGGTGACTGAATCCTAAAGGTAAGACAAAATTAGGGTAGGCTCCAATTATAATTTTTGTAGTTTTGTTTAAAATAAAAGCCTTTTGAATAAAAATAAATTTATTTACTCCTGTTTTATTTCAATGATAGCAAGCAAAGCACAATAATAATATATAAGATCACTAAACTTAATTTCAAAAAAATGAAAAAATTACTACTACTTACATCTTTAGCACTTTTAGCCGTGTCAAATTTATCTGTTGCACAAATACCGAATAGCGGTTTTGAAACCTGGACAAGCATGGGGTCCTATAGCAATCCCTCCGGTTGGGGGACTATGAACAATACCACAACTTCTTCCAGTGTTTATACTGCAACAAAAGGAACACCAGGTAGTCCCGGCACCGGATATCTGAATCTTACTTCCCAAACAGTAGGTTCGGTTGTTGTAAATGGTATTGCAGTAAGTGGAAAACTTGACTCCATAACAAAGCTACCAATTTCTGGTTTTGCATTCAATCTGCGACCACAAAAGTTTACAGGAAAATGGCAACACATGATTTATGGTTCCAGCCAAGGGTCAATTTCAGTAAAACTTACCAGATGGAACACTTCAACTAATTCAAGAGAAACGGTTGCTAATGCAAATCAAACACTTTCAGGAATGGCAATGAGTTGGGCAACTTTTACAATTAACTTTGTTTATCAAACCGGAAATTCGCCTGATACTTGCATTATTGTTCTTAAAGCCAGTGGCTCCAATCCAACAGCTGATGATTATTTATGGGTTGATAACCTTTCTTTTACAGGTTCAGTTTCCGGCACCGGTATAGAAAGCCACAATTTCTTAAATAGCTTAGTAATTTATCCTAATCCAAGCAGCTCAACTATTCTTGTTGATCTTAATTTAAAATCTTCCGAGAAAACAACTTTTGAACTGACCGACTTAATAGGAAAAATTATTTTATCCAAAACAGTATCCTTGCCTCAAGGAGAGTCAAGTCAAATATTTGATATTTCAGGATTTGCAAAAGGTTCTTATTTTATTAAAATTAATACTGAAAGCGGAAGCGAAACGAGAAAAATAGTTGTAGAATAAAAATAAATGGGGAAGAAAAAAACTTCTCCATTTATTTTTTTCAATGATTTGAATATATTCTTTGTTAATTTTAGATGTTAAATCTAAATTTGTTCTTTATTGTAAATGAAATGAAAAAAGTCTTTCTCCTATTTTTGACATTTATATACCTGGTTTTAACAACGGGTATAGTTTTTCATGTTCATTATTGCGAAGGAAAAATCAATGGAATTTCGCTGGCAGATGAAAAAAATCAGGATGAATGTTGTGATGAAAAGGAAATTATTAAGAAAAATTGTTGTGAAGAAAAAATCTCTGTTTTAAAAATAAACGATACTCAACTCTCCTCTACAAACCATAAATCACCAACTATCAGTGTTAAAATAATTGATTCCTGTTTTCCATCTACTGATACTCATTTGCATAAAAATTTTGGAATAAAAAACATTACTACAGCTTACCATCCGCCAGACATCTATCAAAATCCAATTTATCTTCAATATCGAATTTTAATAATCTAGAATTTGCTTTTAAACATTGCCCCGATATTTTTTCGGTCAGGGAATCTTCTGCTTTTTGCAAAGGGAAATATGTCAATTTTCGAATATACCCTATTCTGAAATTTTAAAAATCAGCAAATTTTAATATTAAAAAATCGAATCTTTTGAAAAACCAAATTTTTAAAAATGTAAGCATTTTCGGAATTCTTTTTTTTCTGATCTCCTGCGCTTATGGTCAGTATATTAAAGGAACAGTCTTCGGTAAAAATGATAAAGGAATAAACGAGGCACTACCCGGAGCTAATGTGTATTGGTACCAAACAACAATCGGTACCTCAACAGATGAAGCCGGAAATTTTCAATTGATAAATCCGGAAGTTGTTCCTGCAAAATTAATTGTAAGTATGATGGGCTATGCAAGTGATACTATTATCATTCATCAATTGGATCAGTTGAATATCCATGTAATTTTACAAAACACCATTACTTTAAAGGCAGTAAATGTTGAAGCAAGACAAAGTTCTACATCGTATTCTACATTCAATCCTATCAATACAGAATTAATCAGCAGTAAAGAATTGTTAAAAGCGGCATGCTGTAATGTTTCTGAAAGTTTCAGCACCAATGCTTCTGTTGATGTAGCTTTTACTGACGCAGTTTCCGGGGCAAAAAAGATACAAATGCTTGGTCTGGATGGCGTTTACACACAAGTCCTTTTCGAAAACATGCCTATGCTTAGAGGCTTATCAGCTGCTTATGGAATAAATTACATTCCCGGAACCTGGGTTGAAAACATATTGGTCACCAAAGGAACCGGTTCTGTGCTGAATGGGTATGAAAGCATTTCCGGACAAATTAATCTGGAGTTTCTAAAACCATTCGAACAGAAAAAACGTTTTTTTATTAATCTTTATGGTAATCATAAAGGACGAGCAGAAGCAAATATTCATATTGCCAAAAGAGTAAGTGAAAAGTGGGCCTCCATACTTTTTACACATGCAAGCTCTAATCTGATAAAACAAGATAATAATAAAGACGGATTTCTGGATATGCCCTTAAACAGGCAATATACTGCTTCAAACAAATGGGATTTTCATAATCAGAAAAATTTCGAAGCACAATTGGGTATAAAAGGGTTATATGAAACACGTCAGGGCGGAGAAACAAATTTTACTTATGCTAATGATAGAGACTCTTCTAATCCTTATGGTATTGGAATAAATACTAAGTCCATTGAATGTTTCGCAAAAACCGGATTTTTGTTTCCGTCAAAACCAAATAAAAACATTGGTATTCAAACATCCGGCAAATGGCAACAACAAGATATGTTTTTCGGATTAAGAAATTATAAAGGGCTGCAAAAAAATCTGTATGCAAATATTATTTTTGTAAACATTATTAATAACACCAACCATAAATATAAACTTGGCGCTAGCTACCTGCTTGATGACTATTCAGAAAAGTATAACGACTCCTCTTTTGCCCGAACAGAAAGTGTTCCCGGAGTATTCGCTGAATACACGTTTACTCACCCGGATAATTTTTCATTAGTAGCAGGACTTCGTGCTGATTATCATAATTTGCATGGAGTACAATACACTCCGCGTTTGCACTTGCGGTACAACATAACAAAATCAACTACTTTACGCTTGTCAGGTGGAAGAGGTTTTAGAACATCAAACATTTTTGTAGAAAATCAATCGGTATTTGCAAGCTCACGTCAAGTGCTCATAAAAGAAAAACTTAAACCTGAAATTGCCTGGAACTATGGTATTTCAGTCAATCAGAAATTTAAATTATTTGGTAATGAAGCATCTGTAAATGCCGATTTTTTCAGGACAGATTTTCAAAATCAAGTGATCGTGGATATCGATCAACATGTAAATAAAGTAGTATTTTATAATTTGAATGGTGCATCTTACTCGCACAGCTTACAAGTTGATTTTGGTTTTACACCGATAAAAATGTTTGACATTAAGTTAGCATACAAATGGTATGATGTAAAAACAACCTACAACTACGAATTGCTCGACAAACCATACATTCCAAAACATCGTATAATGTTTAATATGGCCTATTCCACGTATATGGATATCTGGAAATTTGATTTTACTGCTAACTGGTTAGGAGAAAGCAGACTACCAAGTACAGAATTATCGCCTGTTGAATATCAATTACCAAAACATTCAAAGGATTATTTTTTACTGAATGCACAAATCACAAAAAAATTCAAAAAATTTGAACTCTATTTAGGCTGTGAAAACATCTTGAATTACACACAGAAAAATCCAATAATTGCATCTGAAAATCCTTTTGGCAAAAATTTTGATGCATCTATGATTTATGCCCCTGTTGATGGCAGAGTTATTTATGCAGGCTTTAGAATAAGTATAAAATAACGAACACTTATAACAATAGAAAAATGAAAACAATGAAAACGACACTATTTTTAGGCATTGCAGCAATGTTTGTACTATTTACAACACCTGCTAAATCACAAAATGAAACAAGTGCTGAACTAAAAATTAAAACTTCTGCAATTTGTGACATGTGTAAAGAAACACTCGAAAATGCCCTGGCTTTTGAAAAAGGAATAAAAAAATCAAATCTGGATGTAACATCTAAAGTGATAACCGTTGTTTATAATCCTAAAAAAACAACACCGGAAAATATTCGTCTGGCGATTTCTAAGGCAGGCTATGATGCTGATGACATAAAAGCAAACCCGAAAGCCTATAAAAAACTGGAAGATTGTTGTAAAAAAGATTCCAAGTGCGATGAGAAAAAATAAGTTTTTTTGCATGATGCAATTAATTTAAAGTCTTATTCCTCACTAATAGAATATTTATTTATTGGTTAATTTCAAATTTAAATTTACATTTGTTCTAATAAACTCTTGAAATTGAAAAAAGCGGTTATCCTATTTTTAACTTTTATCTACCTGTTTGTCGCATCAGGTGTGGCTTTCAATTTTCATTATTGCAAAGGGAAAATCAATAATATTTCCTTGGCATTTGGACAAAAGCATGATAACTGTTGTGGAAAAAAGAAAATGACAAAGAAAAACTGTTGTAAAGAAAAAACAGCCGTTCTAAAAATAAATGATACCCAATACTCTTCCACAAGCCTAAAAACACCAACAACCAGCATTAATACAATTGATGCTTGTTTTTCTCAAATTAGCTTCCATTTAAATGATAACTTTGAAAAAAAAGTTATTTCACGTATAGATGCTCCACCTGACATCTATCGAAATCCGATATATCTACAATATCGGATACTGATCATTTAGAATTTCTTTTTTAGACATTATCCAACGCTTTTTGGTATTGGGATTCTTATGCTTATTTCATAAGCGGTGTCATAATTCTATATTCTGTTTTTTAATAAATCCAAGATCAATTTTTCAAATTAAGTATTCATTAATAATAAATTAAATCTTATGAAAACAAAAATCATTTTATCAAGCCTTGCCTTTGCAACATTATTTATTTTTTCATGTAACACGGAAGCAAAAAAAGAAACTCCCGGAACAGAGCAATCAACGCCAGCAACAGCAGCAGCATACACTTGCCCGATGCATCCTGAAGTAAAAAGTGACAAACCGGCACAATGTCCTGATTGCGGGATGGATCTGGAAAAAGTTGAAACAACAGATAGCGCCAGCCATTAAACAATCTGCCATTTTTCAAGCGTCAATAAAATTCGAATTATAATATCGAATCAAAAAAATCAAAACTATGCTTAATAAAATCATTCGGTATTTTTTAGAAAACAGGTTAGTTGCTTTCCTTGTCCTTTTTGGCTTTATTGGATTGGGAATTGCAAATGCTCCTTTTGACTGGAAAATGGATTGGTTTCCGCGCGATCCGGTGGCAGTAGATGCCATCCCTGATATTGGAGAAAATCAACAGATAATTGCAACCGAATGGATGGGACGTAATCCGGAAGATATTGAAAACCAGATCACCTATCCGCTTACTACTGCTTTGCTTGGAATCCCTGGTGTTAAAGATATCCGCAGCACATCCATGTTCGGAATGTCTTTCATCTATATCATCTTTGAAGAGAAAATTGATTTTTATTGGAGTCGCTCCCGCATTCTTGAAAAATTAAATTCGCTCCCTCCAGGAACATTGCCGGCTGATGTTCAACCCACAATGGGACCTGATGCAACTGCATTGGGACAAGTTTTCTGGTACACTCTGGAAGGACGTGATCCTCAAACAGGGAAACCAACAGGAGGCTGGGACCCTCAGGAGTTACGCACAATTCAGGATTTTTATTTGAAATATGCACTCAATTCTGTTTATGGGGTATCTGAAGTGGCTTCCATTGGTGGCTTCATAAAAGAATATCAAGTTGACATTGATCCTGATGCAATCAAAGCACACGGAATTGATGTGGAACAGATAATGAAAGCTGTGATGAAAAGTAATATTGATGTTGGTGCTGCAACTATCGAGATCAACAGAACACAATACTATGTACGCGGAATTGGGTATGTAAAAAAACTGGAAGACCTGGAAAATGCAGTTGTTGATGTACGTAACAACATCCCTATTCGAATCAAAGATGTTGCAAAAGTAAATTTCGGTCCCGCAATTCGAATAGGAGGCTTGGATAAAGAAGGAGCAGAAGCTGTAGGGGCAGTGGTTGTGGCTCGTTTCAAATCTAATCCTTTGGAAGTAATTGAAAAAGTAAAAAAGAAAATTGCAGAAATCGCTCCCGGGCTACCTTCTAAAACACTTGCAGATGGAACCGTTTCAAAGGTTACCCTGATTCCATATTATGACAGAACGGGGTTGATCAAAGAAACTATTGGAACATTAGAGTCCGTTTTATCTCATGAAATACTAATTTCAATTATCGTAATTATTGTATTACTAATAAACCTGAGGGCATCTGTTATCGTTTCTTTTTTCCTTCCTGTAAGTGTGCTGATGGCTTTTAGCGCCATGAAATTATTTGGTATTGATGCAAATATTGTTGCACTATCGGGAATAGCAATTGCGATTGGGGTAATGGTAGATCTGGGGATTGTAGATGTTGAAAATATAATCCGGCATCTGGAGATGCCGGAAAATCATAATGTCAGTGGCAAAAAATTACTGGAAGTAATTTATATAGGTGCCTCTGAAGTACGTACAGCAGTTACTGTTGCACTAGCAACTACTATTATTGGCTTTCTTCCTGTTTTTACAATGGAAGCGGCTGAAGGAAAACTCTTTACACCATTAGCTTATACTAAAACATTTGCTTTGGTTGCATCCTACATTTCAGGCATGATTGCTTTACCTGCATTAACCTATTATATTTTTTCCATCCGTTCCGATAAAAATAAAATTCAAAAAATATTTAACATTTGTTTAATTATTGCAGGACTTTTATTCACCATTATATGGAAAACGTATCCTGCTTTGACACTCACTGCTCTTGGAATCAACAATTCACTTGAACACCTATGGCCGGAGAAACACAAAAAAATTCCCAACCTGATTAACAACTTTATAATCCTCGTAGTTGCCGCCTATTATCTTTCCATTGAATGGCTGCCACTAGGGGCTCACAACAGTACTTTTGTTAATTTTCTTTTTGTTGCAGGAATAATAATTATCGTTCTTGGGTCCATATCATTGATGGTTCACAGCTATGAACGGGTATTACGTTGGTGCTTGATCAACAGGTGGAAATTTTTGATGATCCCTGTTTTCACTCTTTTGTTTGGAATAACAATCTGGTTAGGTACTGAAAAAACGTTTGGATGGGCAGCAAATGGATTTGAAAAAATTGGACTGCATGCAAGGCAAACATCCATATGGGGAACATTAACACACAAATTTCCCGGTGTAGGAAAAGAATTTATGCCTTCACTTAATGAGGGATCATTTTTGCTAATGCCAACTACAATGCCACATTCCGGTATAGAAGAGAATATGAATGTGATCGCTTTGCTTGACCAGCGAGTACGTTCGATTCCTGAAGTAGAAGAGGTAGTTGGAAAATGGGGACGAGTAAATTCTGCATTAGATCCTTCGCCTGTTTCAATGTACGAAAACCAGATCAACTATAAAGCAGAATATATTCTGGACGAAGATGGACATCGGGTAAGATTTAAAGTAGATAAAGAAGGGGCCTTTTTACTGACAGATAGTTCGACCTATAAGTTGGATCGCGATGGATACAAAAACATTTCTTCAGTTCAACTTTTTCCGGATGATGATGGAGAATTTTTCCGTCAATGGAGACCTGAAATAAAAAAGACGGATGATATCTGGAATGAAATAATTAAAGCCGCCTCTATTCCGGGAATGACATCGGCACCAAAAATCCAACCTATTGAAACTCGTCTCATCATGTTACAAACAGGGATGCGTGCACCAATGGGTATGAAAGTTTATGGACCAGATCTGGCTACCATCGAAAAGGTTGGTATCGAATTAGAAAACATTCTTAAACAAGTTCCTTCTATTTCAGAAAGTTCTGTTTTTGCCGAGCGTATTGTTGGCACACCTTATCTGGAAATTGATATAAATCGGGAAGCCATTTCACGTTATGGATTAACAATTGAAGATGTACAAACCACAATTAGTACCGCTATTGGAGGAATGAAAATTTCAAATACGGTTGAAGGGCGGGAACGTTTTCCTATCCGTATCAGATATGCCCGCGAATACAGAGATAATCCCGAAGATCTGAAAAAAATTCTTATTCCTACTCCACAAATGGTGCAGGTCCCGCTTGGTGAATTAGCTACTATAATTTATAGGCGTGGTCCGCAAATGATTCGTGGTGAAAACACCTTTCTTACCGGATTCGTGATCTTTGACAAAACCCCCAATCAGGCAGAAACAGATGTGGTTGAAGAAGCGCAACGATTCATTGATGCAAAAATTAAATCCGGAGAGTTTGTTGTTCCTCCTGGAGTTTCATTTAAATTTTCCGGGAATTTTGAAAATCAAGTTCGTGCAACAAAAAGACTAATGATAGTTATACCCTTATCATTGCTTTTAATATTTCTTATTCTCTATTTCCAATTCAAAACAGTTATTGCTTCCTGTATTCACTTCTCAGGCGTTTTCGTTGCTTTCGCAGGAGGTTTTATATTAATTTGGTTGTATGGTCAGCACTGGTTTATGAACTTTTCTATTGCCGGGGTGAACATGCATGAACTGTTTCAAATGCATCCCATCAACCTAAGTGTAGCAGTATGGGTTGGGTTCATCTCCTTATTCGGAATCGCAACTAATGATGGTGTAATCATGGGTACTTATATTCATCAAACTTTTGAAACCTTAAAACCAACTACTGTTGAAGAAGTTCGCAATGCAGTTGTGATCGCAGGAAAAAAACGTGTTCGTCCCGCAGTAATGACAGCTGCTTGCGCCATTATCGCACTATTACCAATTCTTACATCCACAGGCAAAGGAGCCGACATTATGATCCCGATTGCAATTCCAACTATTGGAGGAATGATCATACAAATGATGACCATGTATATTGTTCCAGTATTGCAATGTATTTGGAGAGAAGCAGTAGTTAAAAGAGAAATGAAATCAAAATTGTAAACTGAATTTTTATGAAAAATTTAATTATTTTCTTATTTCTTTTCGGGTCAGTGGGTAATACGTTTTCACAAAAGGAACTAAATGATTACCTGAAAACAGCCGCTGAAAACAATGCTTCTCTGAAAATGGCCTTCAGCGAATATAGAGCCGCATTAGAAATGCTTCCCCAGGCAAAAGCATTACCTGATCCGAATCTGATGTTTCAATATTTTACAACTCCGGTGTATCAGGAAATGGGAATACAGCGATTCAGTTTATCTGCATCCCAGGCATTTCCTTGGTTTGGTCAATTAAAAGCAAAGGAACAGGTAGCAGCAGAAATGGCCAAAGCGAAATATCAAGCCTTTATTGATGAACGAAATAAACTATTTAAAGAAGTGAAAGAGATCTATTTTAAACTCTATGTTCAAAATAAATCAGTTGAGATCACTACAGAGAATTTAAAATTATTACAATCCATGCGAGAGCTCGTAAGGATTGGTTTTGAATCTGGAAAGGGGTCCTTTGTAAATGTACTTCGCACTGATATGGAAATTGCAGAAATGGGAAATAAACTTGAATACTTCAAAGACAGCAAGTGGCCGTTACAGGCTGAATTTGAAAAATCTCTCAACACAAAAATTTCAGCAGCTCTTATTTTTCCGGATACTCTTTGGAAAGACACACTTGCCAGTGTAAAAAGCATTCTTATTGATTCTATTGCCATTCATAACCCTTCGTTAAAGAAAATGGATTACGATATAGCTTCCTGGGAAAAACAAATTGAAGCATCAAAAAAAATGGGCTATCCCTCCTTCTCACTTGGGATAACATATACGAATATGTCGAAACGACCGGAACCAAATGGGCGCATACATGAAAACGGAAAAGATATGTATATGTTCCCTGAAATTGGTCTAATGCTGCCTATCTACAGAAAAAAATACAATGCAATGCTGAACGAAGCAAAATTCAGAAGTGAATCAGCATCGTATGAAAAATTAAATATGACATCCGAACTGAACAGTGAACTTGAAATGGCTTACCGCGATTATCTTGATGCTCAGCGAAGAATGATTTTGTATGATCGTTTATACAAACTTGCAAAAAATACACGCGAATTGTTACTTTCAACTTTTTCTACCTCAGGAACAGAATTTGAAGAAGTACTGCGAATGCAGGAACAAGAACTAATGTATGCACTGGAGCTTGAAGATGCGCGTGCTATGCTTAATTCAAGTGTTGCAGAAATAAATTATCTAACAGGAAAACAATAAATATCTACGAAATACGAATTAGTACGAATATACAAATGCGAGGTTAAAGCGAGAATGAATTATTAGGAATAACAGTGTTTGAAGATTCTATAAACTATTGAATGACAAATATTCAAATTATGAAAAACAAAAAACAATTTTTTATCTATGCCGCACTGATAATTGGAGGGATAATTATCGGCTGGATAATTTTTGGAGAAGGAAAAGAAAAATCTTCTCAACAACTATCTACAGATAAAACCATTGACCAACAAACAACAACATGGACTTGCTCCATGCATCCTCAAATAAGACAAAATAAGCTGGGCAAATGTCCTATCTGTGGAATGGATTTAATTCCTCTGAACAGTGGTAATGAAGATAACTCTGAATTTAGCATCACCCAGATGAGTGAAAGCGCCATGAAAATTGCCGAAGTGCAAACAACTTTAGTTCAAAAATCTGCACCTGTAAAGGAAATTCGTTTGACAGGTAAAGTGAAACCTGACGAACGTAAAATAGCAGTTATCACCTCCCGTTTTTCCGGAAGAATAGAAAAACTTTTTGTGAATTTTACCGGACAGGAAGTGCAACAAGGGGAAAAACTAGCAACGATTTATTCACCTGATCTAATTACGGCACAGAAAGAATTGTTTGAAGCAACAAAGTTCAAACAAAGTAATCCTGAATATTATAAAGCAGCGAGAAATAAACTGAAACTCTGGTCGCTTTCTGAAAATCAAATAGACAATATTGAAAAAAATGCAGAACCTCAAAACAATTTTGATATACTCGCTCCTATAAGTGGAACGGTTATGAAAAGAGAAGTTTCGAATGGAGAATATATGGAGGCGGGCGCAATGTTATTTGAAATTGCAGATTTATCTACCGTTTGGATCATGTTCAATGCATACGAAAGCGATCTGCCATGGATCCGCACAAATGATAATTTAACTTTTGAAGTACAATCCATTCCCGGAAAAATTTTCAACGGAAAGGTGACATTCATTGACCCTGTGGTTGATCCGGAGGCTCGGGTAGCATACGTTCGAACAGAAATAACCAATTCGGGCAATCTTCTGAAACCTGAAATGTTCACTCATGGCATTATCAAAACCAAATTACCTTCCATTGAAAATGCACTCATCATACCTAAATCCGCTGTATTGTGGACAGGAAAAAAAGCAATTGTATATGTGAAATTAAAAGAGCAAAAGAAACCAACTTTTGAGTATCGGGAAATTACCCTGGGTGAAGATGCAGGTATTTTTTATGTGGTAAAAGAGGGCTTGCAGGAAGGTGAAGAGGTTGTAACGAATGGAGTTTTCAAAATAGATGGTGCGGCTCAACTTGCAGGAAAACAAAGCATGATGAATCCTGATGCAGGAACATCAAATCCTGAAAAGACGAATGACAAATCTGATCTGAATGAACAGCCGGAAAATAGTTCCGTTAAAAGTACTGTTATCAGTAAAAAAGCTAAAGATGCCTTGCAACCACTTATCGATGAATATCTTTCAATGAAAGATGCGCTGGCTACGGATAATATTGCGGATGCAAAAAATGCAGCAGAAAAAATGCAAAAAACACTCAGCAACATCAACATGAACTTATTTACCGGAGAGGCTCAGAAAGACTGGAAGAAATACAACGCTGATCTACAAAATGTTCTGAAGGAATTATCACAACTTGAAAAAACAGAGGAAATTCGAAATGTATTTCAACAAATTTCTAATAGTATGATCGCTGTCACAAGTTCATTTATGCCCTACAACAAAACGCTTTTTATACAATACTGCCCAATGGCTAACGATGATAAAGGGGCTTACTGGTTAAGTATTTCTAAAGAAATTAAAAACCCTTATTTTGGTAAAGCGATGCTGAAATGTGGTGAAACAAAAAAAACAATTAAATATAATTAGTGCCTCTTTGAACATATGAATTTAATTATTCGCCAATAATGAATAAACACATTCAAATTATAGTATCCCTTATACTTATTTCGGTATGGAGCAGAGCTCAAATACCGAATAACAATTTTGAAACCTGGGCTACTACCAATGGCAATGAAACGCCCGGCAATTGGAGCAACCTGAATCAAATAACATACAATAGCGGTATTTACACCTGTATGAAAGGTACTCCGGGTTATTCTGGTGCTTCTTATTTATTTCTCATTTCAAAAACGATACCGGGTAAAGGAGTTGTTCCCGGTGTTGCTGTTTGTGGTGAAATTGATACAATAACCTATAAACCTAAATCAGGATTCCCTTTTTCCAATCGGCCACAGAACCTAAGTTATTTTATGCAATTTATGCCTTACGATCAAAGCGATTCATCAAGTATAAAAATTTTATTGACTAAGTGGAATCAGGTACAATTTAAAAGAGACACCATTGCTTTTGGTGAAAGTTATTTTAATTCCATGGCGCATGAATGGTTTTACAACGATACCTATCTGGATTACTTTAGTGGCAACAACCCTGATAGTGCTATAATAGTAATTTCATCAAGTAGCAGCATCCCCAAAGATGGAAGCTACATTTACATAGACTATTTACAATTTAATGGGAACGTTATTGGGATTGATGAAAACCATCCTGACACTAATAGTATTTCCATTTTTCCTAATCCATCAGGTGAAACTATAACTGTTAATATTGATAGAGAGGAAGAGTTTCCGATAGAGTTAATTATTTATGATTCCCATGGAAAATTAGCCGGTAGAACTTCTCTTTCAAACCAAAGTACTATTTTAAATATATCTGCTTGGAAAAAAGGAATCTACCTGTTAACACTAAGTACTAAGAAAAACATAATAACTAAAAAATTAATAATTAATTAAACTGCTTATGTGTTCCAAATTAATTTCGGATAAGCAAAACACCCATAAAAGAAGTTAAAGGTGCAATCCACTTGAATGCAACAACAACTCAATTATGAAACATGAAATAAATCATAAATAAATAGTAGCATTTTATTTGTTAATGCACATAACTTTTATAATCTTTGAGCAAGTAATTTTCTGATTTGAAAAAAACAATATCCATATTATTAATATTTATTTTTTTGTTCAGTTCTTCGGGCATTTCAATAAATGCACATTATTGCAAAGGCAAATTAAAGTCTGTCAATTTACTATTTGTTAAAGGATGTAGCTGTGGCAAGAAAAAAATGCCAAAAGGTTGTTGCAAAAACAAAACTGAAATTGTAAAAATTAAAGATAATTTTATTCCAACACCTGTTGTAGTTGTTCCTTCCACTGATATCATTACATTAGCTAATACCTGTATTCAAACACTTTGTTTATCAATTTCCGAAAGCGCAACAGTTGAATCAAATCTAAATTACTTACATCCCCCGGATAAACCTCTCTCCCTTTCAATTCTTTATAGAGCAATCCTGATCTGATTTTTTCTTTTAGCATATTAACACAAATCGCTTGTGCTGATTTGTATTGTTTGTGCTTTTATAATTATTTTAAATACTTTTCAAATTTTCATTTTTATACTATCAAAACCTAAGATTATGAAATTGCCAGCATTTTTATCTATACTAACAATCATAGTTTTGTTATTCTTAAAGTCCCCATTATATGGCCAATGTCATGGAGGAGGAAGTTCTCAGAATACAAAAGATACGCATTCAAAAGTTCTTGCTGATGCAGCAACACCTTCTGATGAAATAATTTTTTATGCATGTCCGATGCATCCGGAAATAAAAAGCCTTAAGCCTGAAATCTGTTCTAAATGTGGAATGAATCTGGAACAGAAAAAAGCGAATATCTATAAAAGCGAACAACAAAAAGATTCTGTTTACTATACTTGCTCCATGCATCCTGCGGCAAACGAAAATAAACCGGGAAATTGTTCTAAATGTGGTATGGAACTTATTAAAAAATCAAGCACAGAATCGGCAACAAATGAAACTAAAAATAACTTTTCATTCAGAGTTTCGGGAAATTGCGGAATGTGTAAAACTCGTATTGAAAAAGCGGCTAAATCGGTGAATGGAGTTAGTTCCGCTAATTGGAATGAGGAAACCAAAATTTTAGCCGTTGTCAGCGAAAACAAAAGTCTGGAAGCAAAAACGGTAAGTGAAGCAATTGCCGCAGGAGGATATGATAACGAGCATAAAACCGCACAAGATGAAGCGTATAATAAATTACCCGGTTGTTGTAAGTATGAAAGGGAAAAAAAATAACCCTTCAAAAAAATACAAGCCTGGTCCTTGTTAATATCAGCATGTTAAAAAAACTCAATTAAAATAAATTATAATCTCAACCAATTAAAAAAAATGAAAACAAAAACTAAATTATTCAGTATAGCATTCATTGCTATTCTTGCCTTTGCAAGTTGTATGAAAGAACCAATGGCTTGCTGTGATGTTCCGACAACAGGAACTATTGGACAGTCCGTCAGCTTTAGCTCTTCTTGTAGTATAGATGCCAGTAAATATGAATGGAATTTCGGTGATGGAAGTGCTGTTTCTACAGAAGCAACGGCAACTCATATTTATACCACAGCCGGAACATATACAGTGAAACTGATGGCAATGAGTAAAAATGAAAAAAAAATGAGTGAGACCACAAAAACAATTACAATTAATTAATTCTAAAAAAATGAAAACAGTTTTAATGATAACGGCATTTGCTTTTACATTCGGTTTTTCAATTTCAAAAAACAGTTCTCCGGGCAATGAGTGGATAGCACCTGCAGGTGCTAATACCGGAATAAACCCGTTAAAAGACAATGTAGTAGCAACAACAGAAGGTAAAAAAACATTTACATTATTATGTGCAGTGTGCCATGGTGATAAAGGCAAAGGGGATGGTATAGGCGGAATGACACTTGTTCCAAAGCCAGGTAATTTCACATTAGAAAAAACTCAATGCCAAACGGATGGCGCATTATTTTGGAAAATGAGTGAAGGTCGTGCCCCTATGGCAAGCTATAAAACCATACTTACTGCAACCCAGCGTTGGCAATTAGTAAATTATATCAGAACTTTTAAAAAATAATATCATGAAAATAAAAATCATTTCAGTATTCTTCTTTATGATAGCTTTTGGAGCATCATTCGCTCAAGACACGATCCAAACTCAGTTAGATGTCATCACTAGTGAAATTCAATCGCTGAAGAAAGAAGACAAAACACATTTCATGCTACGTGGTTTTGCACAATTTGGATTAGATGCAACACATGATAATATAAATTTCAATATGACTTCGTTCAACCCTGTATTATTATGGAGACAAGGAGACCGCTTCCTTTTCGAAAGTGAATTGGAAATGGAATTTATTAATAATGAATTAGATATTCATTTGGGATTTGCCAATGCGTCTTATGTAGTTTCAAAAGGACTGATTGTAAGAGTAGGCAAGTTTCTGATCCCATTTGGAACATTTGGTGAAAAATTTCATCCTTCCTGGGTAAATAAATTCAGCACAACACCTTTGGGAGTAGGGCATGATGGAATAGCTCCATCAGCAGATATCGGCATTGAAATACGGGGAGGATTACAATTGGGTAAATCTAAACTAAACTACTCTATTTACGGTGTCAATGGTCCCGGAATAAAAGATGGAACGGACGAACCGGAAGAAGCAGGAATGTTGTCTTTTGAAAATTCAACGGATAATAACAATAACAAAGCGGTGGGTTCCCGGATTGGATTTTTACCATTTGCTAACTCTTCTTTAGAAATTGGTGCTTCCGGATATTATGCAATGCCGGGTTCTGAAGAATCTCCGTTTGAAGGGGATACCTTAAACGAAGATTTGAATTATAAAGAAGTTAGCGCTTTGCTTACAGCATTTGACTTATCGTATGTTAAAATTATCAGTCCGCTTAAAAGCATCATTGATATCAAAGGACAATACAGTCTTTCAACTGTTAGCAAAGCGACTTACTTTAATCCTGAGGATACCATGCGATATTCCTTTACCAACAATAGTTCCGCCTATTATGCACAATTAGCTTTCAGACCCGCATTAGCTGACAATGCTTTTTTAAAAAATATTGAACTTGTTGGCAGATATTCCGCCTATACGACTCCGGAAGGTTCGCTTTGGGAAAGCAAACAATCGCAAATAGCTGTAGGCT
Source organism: Bacteroidetes bacterium RIFCSPLOWO2_12_FULL_35_15 (assembly GCA_001769385.1). Classification (GTDB taxonomy): domain Bacteria; phylum Bacteroidota; class Bacteroidia; order 2-12-FULL-35-15; family 2-12-FULL-35-15; genus 2-12-FULL-35-15. Next base: position 53,586 of record MEPB01000077.1, read on the forward strand.
TAAATTACTGGTTTACCTGGAGAACAGTTTTGAAAGCCAGCTACCAGATAACTACCATCGAAAAAGAAGGTGCCCCCGGGGAACACAGCGGACACGGAGGTACTACAGGGAATGTATTCTCCCTCTATTTTGCAGTTGGTTTATAAAACATTAAAACAAAAAATTATGAAAAAAATAAAATTTATTACCTGTTTAATAATTGCGGTTTTTATGGCATCCGTTTTTATTCAGAGTTGTGCTTCTTCCAAGGAGGCTATTGCCAATAAATCAGGAGCACAATTATGGGGAGAAAACTGTATTCGTTGCCACAATACCCCATCACCAGCAGATTTTAATGATGCCCAATGGAAAACAGTAGGATTACACATGCAGGTTCGTGCCAATTTAACGAAAGATGAAGCAGAAAAAATAGTTGTTTTTCTGCAATCAGCAAATTAATAAATGTAGAGTGATTGCTAAGAATATCGCTTATTTATACGCTATTTCGATTTGAAATTTTGTATATTTGATTTGAAAAAATTATATTGATTTATAAAAAATCAAATGAAATTACATTCTAAAATTACTGAAAACATAGACAAAGAAATTCAAGAAATAAAAATTAATAATCAAACGCTTTATAAAGAAATTTGCTTTATAAATGTGACTGTAGGAAGTAATTTCCGCTGCTTGAAATTTGTATGAACTATATTATTTTAACTTAAAGAATTCTTAAAAAAAATTAACATTTAAAAAAAACACCATGAAAAAAATTCTACTATCTCTCACAATGCTACTGACAAGTAGTATTGCATTTTTTGGACAAACCGATTTTAATGTTACAGATTGCGCTGGAACTCAGCACCAACTATTTTCTGAATTAGATGGCGGAAAGGTTGTTGTTTTAGTTTGGGTTATGCCATGCTCATCATGTATCCCCGGAGCAAAAGCCGCTTATAATGCATCTGCGTCATTTTCAAGTTCAAATCCGGGACGGGTTGTTTACTATTTAATAGATGATACAGGGGGCAGCTGCAGCACTTTAAATTCTTGGGCCTCAACAAATGCAATTATTCCAAGTTCGGTTTTTGCAAACACCGGAAATGTTATAAAAATGACTGATTATGGTTCTTCAGGAATGCCAAAAGTTGTTGTATTAGGAGGTACCGGGCATACTATATTTTACAATCAAAATAATACCGGCTTTACACAGGCTGCAATAACCACCGCTATCACTAATGCTTTGGCAGCACCTAATTCAATTGGCATTAATGAAACTAATGCTACAAATTTCGAATTAATATTATTTCCAAATCCGGTAACAAATACAACAAAAGTAAACTATACATTAGCGCAAACAGCGGAGGTAAGTTTTGCTATCTATAATGTTTTAGGTGAAAAAGTGAAAACTATTTCTACAGAAAAACAAACAGCAGGCAAACATGAAACATTAATTAGTTGTGAATCACTAAGCGATGGTGTTTATTTTATTCAGCTAAAAGTTGCCGACAAAACAGAACTACTTAAGTTTTCAATTGTGCATTAAATTATTTCCATTTTAGAGCTTGTTTAAATTTGAGTAAAAGATTAGATTTTTAATATTTTTTACCGTTTTGAATGAAGCTTAAACAGGCTCTTAATCTATCTGGTATTTTGGATGTTTTTTTAGTCAATTTTAGACCAAGGCGAGAGATCTCAAAAATCGAAAAAAAGATTCTGATTTTGGTCAAATGACAGATTTGATTTTAATCTTTCATGTAGTTTTATTTTATTTTTTAAATATTTTTATTATGCGTATTCTCCTTTTCTCTTCGTTTTTATTCCTCTTATCTTCAAAGACGCTATATTCTCAAGGTTGTTGTTCTGGTGGCAGCGGAAGTCCGATTGCAGGAGGAACTTCGCAGGGAGTTCTCGCTGAAAGACAAATGGAATTAAATGCTAATTTTCAATACCTGGATACAAAAAAATTTTTTACTGGTGATCGTCACGATACCGCTAAACTGTTTGATGATTTACAGTCAAAATATTTATATTTCCGATTAGCTTATGGAGTTACTAAAAACCTTACCATGTCTGTTGAGGCGGGATATTTCGTCAACAAAACTCAGATCGGTTTATATAAAAAGGATACCATCACTTCAAGTGGAATTGCTGACCTGATTTTGTTTCCGAGATATACCGTTTACAGCAAAAACACCGAAACAAAACGAACAGAATTAACATTAGGTTTAGGGTTTAAAATCCCTTTGGGCAAATATGATGACTCAACTGTTGTTTATACTGATCCTACTACAGGAGAAAAACTATATACCACCTCAACACCGGCTGTACAACCTTCTACCGGTTCACACGATTTTATTTTTTATGGTTTCTTTTACCGGGGCTATCCTGAAAAAAACTTTAAACTCTTTATGAATGCTTTATACGTAAAAAAAGGCTGGAATCCTTTAGGGGAAAAATTTGGCGATTATGCAAGTGTTGGGTTATTTGCCGGACAAACATTTTTTAAAAAACTGGGCGTTACCATCCAATTAAAAGGTGAATGGATCGGGATGCTGAAATCGGCATCAAATGTTGATTTAGTTGCCTATTACGGACTATATAAAGAAGATACCGGTGGCAGAAAAGTGTTACTTGTTCCTCAATTAAGTTATAGTTATAAAAAATTCACCCTGTTTGCATTAAGTGAATTCCCTATTTATCAATATGTAAACGGATCGCAAGTAGGGTCTCAATATCAAATTACTGCCGGACTGACCTATCGCTTTATGATTAAAAAGAAAGCAGTAGTAGAGGAAAAAAAGGCTGAATAATTTTTATCACTTTTGTTGTGATTTTTTCTGAAAAATTTATCAGATGACTAAAAAAAATATTTGCTTTTTAAGCATTTTATTTTTGTGTTTAACACTTGTAATAGTTGGGCAGCCTTGCCCCTCCACAAGCTTTAAAAAGCTGATCTACCAAAATGACTCCACTTTATATCCTGACAATATAATTGATGCAATAAATGTTACAAATGATAGTGCATATTTTATTGGCCGGACTCAAATCGCTAAGATTGATTTGAATGGAAATAACATTTGGAATGGGTCACAAAACAATACTTATTTTGGAACTGACCCTCTGCCTTATTATTCTCCCGATAGCAACTATTTTTTAGTACTTGGAAACTATAAATTTATTCACATAGATGCCAATGAAACTATTTTATGGCAAAAATTTTTGCTGGATACAAATTGTTATTGTAACCCGGTGGTTAAACACATTACTCAAACTTCTGACGGGGGCTTTATTATTACCGGCTCGAAAACTATTTTAGATACTACTTTTTATAGAAACCGGGTTTTTATTGTAAAAACAAATTCAACCGGTGATACATTATGGACAAAAACAATTGGAAAGTCTCCTTCAGATAATGAGGGTTATTATGCCCAGGAAACATCAGACGGAGGATATCTGGTGCTTGCAAGTATTGAATATGTAGATACGAATGCCATCCAAACTTATAAAGTGGGTGTATTAAAACTTAATAACAATGGACAAGAGCAATGGTTTAAATCAGAATTAAGATCCATTTTTTATGGTGCAAAAATAAAAGGATTAAAAACAATTGATGGTAATTGCGTCCTTGTTGCATCAATTGATTCAAATTTAGTTGCAACCTATTTTGTAAAAATCAATGAAAATGGAGATGTTCTTTTGGATACTGTTTTTCAAGATAGAAAATTTAATGGAGGAATTATGCAGCTTGCAAATGGAGATTACCTTATTGGGATGCAAGATAGTTTAACAAAAATGGATGAAAATACAAATGCCCTCTTATGGAGTAAATCATTTAGTGGCAGCTTCGGAGAAAACATATCAATAAACTCTATTAAACCTACCTGTGATAACGGATTAATACTGGGAGGTAATAGTGGCATATATAGAAGTACGAACATCCATCATGGCCAGGTTGATAATTATTATGATTTTTATGCTTATCTTATTAAAACAGACAGCACGTATTTTGATATCACTATTACAGGATTAGAGGAACCGGCACATAACCTTGCAAATACAATAAAGATCTTTCCTAATCCCTTTAGTTCACAAACAAGTATATTATTTACCAACGAGCTAAACAATGCGACTTTAATAATAACAGATCTACTTGGGAAAGAAATAAAATCAATACCTTTTTCAGGCAAACTAATAAATCTTGAAAAAGATGAAATGAAAAGAGGAATCTATTTTGTTGAAGTAATTGATAACAAAAAAAACAGAATTACAAAAAAAATTGTTATTCAATAACAATATTTTAAACCCTAAAATCACCTTCCCATTGATTTAAAAAGCCTTGTATTTTCTTACAATTTTTAGCCCCTTATTTTGTTAACTAAATGTTAATAAAATAAGGCGTTTTATTTTCTTGCTTTCCCCTTATTTTTAAGGGAAAATCGCTATATTTGTTAGCTTTAAAAAAAGCCAAAAAATTATAAAAAATATTATGGAAGAAACAGTGAACGAAAAGAACTTACAATCATCAGCATACTCAGCTGACAGTATTCAGGTATTAGAAGGGTTAGAAGCGGTGCGTAAGCGCCCATCTATGTATATTGGTGATACCGGTCAAAAAGGATTGCACCATTTGGTTTACGAAGTAGTAGATAATTCCATTGACGAAGCGCTGGCCGGACATTGTAAAAACATCCTTGTTTTTATTAATCAGGATAACTCAATTACCGTAAAAGATGATGGTCGTGGTATCCCGACAGATTACCATGCCAAAGAGAAAAAATCGGCATTGGAAGTGGTAATGACTGTTTTGCATGCGGGAGGTAAATTCGATAAAGATTCCTATAAAGTTTCCGGTGGTTTGCATGGCGTTGGTGTATCCTGTGTAAATGCTCTTTCATCTCATTTAACTGTGAATGTCCATAGAAATGGAAAAGAATACATTCAGGAATATAATATTGGTAAACCTCAGTATCCTGTTAAGGAAGTTGGTCCAACTGATATCAGAGGTACCATTGTAACGTTTAAACCGGATGAAACTATTTTCAATACCCTCGTTTACCATTATGATATTATTGCTGCCCGTTTACGCGAATTGTCTTTTTTAAATAAAGGGATCCGTATCACATTAACAGATTTACGTGAAAAAGATGAAAATGGAAATGACAGATCAGAAGTGTTTTATTCTGATGGCGGATTAAAAGAGTTTGTTTTATACCTGGATGCAACCCGTGAAAAACTGATTGATGATGTTATTTACATGGAAGGCGAAAAAAACGGGATCCCAGTTGAAGTTGCCATGATGTACAATACCTCCTATTCCGAAAATTTACATACGTATGTAAACAATATCAACACACATGAAGGCGGAACGCACTTAGCCGGATTCAGAAGAGGTTTGACCCGTACGCTAAAATCGTATGCAGAAAAGTCAGGGATGTTGGCAAAAGTAAAATTAGAAATTAATGGTGACGACTTCCGTGAAGGCTTAACAGCTGTTATTTCTGTTAAAGTACAGGAACCTCAGTTTGAAGGGCAAACCAAAACAAAACTTGGGAATAATGAAGTGATGGGAGCTGTTGATATTGCAGTTAGCGAAATGCTGAATAATTATTTGGAAGAACATCCAAAACATGCCAGAGTAATTGTTGACAAAGTAATTTTGGCAGCTACAGCTCGTCACGCAGCACGTAAAGCCCGTGAAATGGTGCAACGTAAAAATGTTCTGACCGGTTCAGGATTGCCCGGTAAACTTTCCGATTGTTCTGAATCAGACCCTTCTTTATGTGAATTATATTTAGTAGAGGGTGATTCCGCAGGTGGTACAGCAAAACAAGGTCGTAACAGAGCATTCCAAGCAATCCTGCCATTAAGAGGTAAAATTCTTAACGTGGAAAAAGCAATGGAATATAAAATTTATGATAACGAAGAGATCAAAAATATATTTACTGCATTGGGTGTATTTCGTGGAACCCCTGAAGATGATCGTGCTTTGAATATTTTAAAATTACGTTATCATAAAGTAGTCATCATGTGTGATGCCGATGTGGATGGTAGTCATATCACTACTTTAATATTGACATTCTTTTTCCGTCATATGAAAGAGTTAATTGAGAACGGATACATTTATATTGCTACGCCTCCTTTATATTTGGTGAAGAAAGGTAAAGAGCAAAGATATTGCTGGACCGAAGAAGAAAGAACTGCTCACATTAAAGAACTGGCAGGTGGTGAAGGGAAAGAAAGCACGGTAGGTGTTCAACGCTATAAAGGTCTTGGAGAGATGAACGCGGAGCAATTATGGCAAACAACTATGAATCCTGAGTTCAGAACGTTACGCCAGGTTACTATTGATAGCGCTGCGGAAGCCGATAGGATATTCTCCATGCTGATGGGTGATGAAGTTCCACCACGTAGAGAATTCATTGAAAAAAATGCGAAGTACGCAAAAATTGATGTTTAATGATTTAAATTTATCACTGATTAATGAACCAGTCAATTTGTTTTGACCTCTCCCCTTAATTCCTGTCCGAAGGAGATGGGAAATTGGATTTATTCATATTAAGCATTGGTATTAGAATCCATTAAAAAGTCGGTCAGAATTATTCTGACCGACTTTTTTTATCCTAAAAATTATTTGACAAAGTCCTCTAAAGGGAATAAAAAAAACAGCCCTGCAATTCTGCAAGGCTGCTATGTTTTAATTTATTTAAAATTATCTTTTGCCTTTTTTAACCGGTGTTTTCGGAAATACTTTTGCATCTTTTTGAGCAGGTTGTTTAATATCACTATCTTCAACCGGATTTCTCTCATAATCCTTGAATATTCCCATTTCAGGCGATTTTCCAAACAATTCTGGTCTCAGGTATTTTCCATCCCAGGAGCCGGTTTTCTCAACTTCAACTTTAATTTTATCAGGGTTTTGTTGAATATAAGGATCATTACGATCAGCATAAACAACCCAAGAAACCTTTTGCCCCGGTTTTCCACCTGCAATTTCAAATATCCTGTTACTGATCTCTTTTTTAATATACAAATTAGATGGTACTCCTATTGCAGTCAAATTATAACTAAAATTAATATTGATTGCATCAAAATAACTTGGCATTTCAACTGTCGATTCGCCATTTGCATCAAGAATAACATTCCCTCTATAAACATTTAATACCTCATTTGACTCAATGGAAAAGTGCTTTAACAATTTATGTTGCGGATCCAGAGGGTGATCTATAACGAAAGGTTTGGCCCCACTAGAACCCATATCTCCGTTTGAAAAAACTCCCCAGCCTGTTGCAGGAGCCTGTCCTATTACACCTACAGAATTTACACTAGTCCCGGCGGTTAGTCCAAATACTCCGACACTCGCAACATTAGTTGCGCTAGTCGCCTGCCCTGTTAATGCAACAGTTGCATTGTTCGATAATGCAGCCAGGAAAACACCAGCTGCTACCCCGGAAGTTTGTCCCCAAACAGCAGCATGAGCAGCATTTGTGCTGGTTGAAACAGAGGAAGCATAAATAACTTGCGTATTCATCCCGGCTGTTGCCAATGTATTTTGTATGGAAGCAACTCTTCCATTACCTACAGCAGATGCAAACAATGTTACATCCGTATTTAATGCATTGGAAGTCTGAAAATTTCCGGCACGCCCTAAACCTGAGTGAAAAGAACCTAAACCAATGGCTGTAGCGGTAGCATTATTTTGTTGAATTTCTGCAGCACGGCCGGTACCATTAGTGATACCCCATAAAGATGTGGAAGCATTCGCAGCATTTGCGATTTGAAAAACACCTGCATCTCCTAATCCGTCATTTTCTCCATAAACTGCTGTTGATGCTGCCGTACCGGCTGCCGGAATGAACCCCAGTACACCGATTCCTGAAAGATCGTTTTCTCCTAATACTCCTATTCCACTTGAGGTATTCAAACCATAAACACCTTGTCCTGCACCATTATTATCTCCTAATACACCGATACCTGTTGTTTGTGAAGTACCCCAAACTCCACCACCTGTGCCCGTATTTTCACCATAAATTCCAAAAGCTGTACCTGCACTTAGTCCACTAATAGGCCAGGTTAAGGTTGCTGTGGTATTTATTGCTCCCGGATAACCAAAGCCTGCAACTTCCATAACATCGGTTGTTGCACTAATAGGTGCCGCAAGATTTACAAGGATATTGCCATTTACAGTTGAGCCAACAACTCTCATCCGCTCATTTGTTGCAGCACTTCCTCTTGTTTTTATAACCCAATCCTGATTATCATTTGTTCCAATATAGTTGGCAGCCGGGGTTGTTCCTGTATTACCGGTTGTTAACCATGCACCTGAAGCAGTAGTTAATGGGCCACCAGAGCCTGCAGTACCGGTTAATGTCAAAGTTCCACTTGTATTATAAGATAATGTTGAAAGTGTCCAAGTCGGTCCTGTAGCGCCAGTTGCACCAGCTGCCCCAGTAGCTCCTGCTGTTCCAGTAGCTCCGGTAGCACCAGCTGTTCCAGTCGCACCTGTAGTACCTGTAGCACCAGCAGTCCCGGTCGCTCCGGTAACACCATTTGTTCCTGTTGCACCGGTAGCTCCCGCTGTTCCTGTCGGGCCGGTTGCACCGGCAATTCCGGTAGCACCTGTTGGACCTGTTGGACCTGTGGCACCAGGAGTTCCTGCACCAAAACCTGTAGCACCGGTAAGTCCGGTTGGGCCGGTTGCACCGGTAGCTCCCGCTGTTCCTGCTCCTGTTGGACCAGTATCACCTGTTGCACCTGTAACACCATTTACCCCTGTAGGACCGGTAACACCATTAATGCCTGCCATTCCGGTCGGACCAGTAGGGCCTACAGAGCCTGCTCCGCCTCCCGAATTGCATAACGAAACCCATGAAGTAGTTGGTACTCTATAAAAACAATAACACATTGAATCGGTGTTAAATATTAATAAGGCATTGGCAGGTGCTGCAATAGCGTTCATGCCGGCAGTATTCATTCGAGGAATTAATAATCCTTTATTTGCAGAAAGTAACTCTAAAATAGCGCTTGCATCAGGAGTATTAGTTCCTATACCCACATTATCCTGAGCATTACTGTTTTTTGGAATAAAAACAATCATAAAAGAAATAATGCCAATAATTGCAAGCAGTTTGTATAATTTATTTTTCATTTTTGAGAGGTATTTATTTTTACAAATCTAATGTTTTTAAAATAGTATTTAATATTTTTATATGGGGAAAAGCTATGCCTTTTTATTATCATATTAGACGCAAGACTCAGTCATTAAGTTGCATTAAATTATAAAACCAGATTTTAAAATTCAATGTCCAGATCAAATGCCTGTCGAAGTTTATTGATAGTTGGATTTTTTTCTGATAACCTTTTATACCTGTCAGTTGCAGTATATAGGTTTGTTTTTTCTTCTGACACAGTCATCACAAGGCTCATTGAAATGGAATAGTTATTTAATTCCTTGCGTAAAAAGTCCAGAAAATTCATTTTATCTTCATTAATGGCCTCTTCCAATGCTTTATTATTTATGGGGAACTCAACAATTGTTTCATTCGTTAAATTTGGGCGCTTACTTAATAAAGCACTTGCTAATCCGGCTCGTTTTTCTTTTAATCCATTGGCATACTTATTCCAGGCAACTTCAAGCGCTTGTTGCGTGAACGGGACTTTTGGCTGACCGGATAATAGTATGTTTTGTTCAACATTATTATCAGAAAGGTTTTTAGTTTTTTTTTCGGAATTCAGATGTTGCTGAATAGAAGGTGTACTTGTTTTTATTAGTGGCTTTTTCACAGTTGCTACACTGCTTTCCGGATTCACCGGAGTGTTTTTTAAAACCGGCTGTTCGTTAGTAATAACCGGCTGTTTAACAGATACTGAAGATGTGGATAATACCGAATTAACAAGCCCTTCAGGTATTTTAGGTTTAGCTATTGGCTTGATTAAGTCATTTTTTTTTTCGGTATCAGTCCCGATGGAGTTGATAGAACAAAGTTGCAGTAACGCTAACTCCACCTGGAGTCGATGATTTTTACTGGACTTGTACTGTATATCCGTTTTATTGAGAATCGTTAATCCTTTTACCAAAAATGACATGGAGCATTTCCCGGATTGATCCTTGTATTTATCTCTGATCTTAGTCCCGACTTCCAGCAATTGAATTGTTTCGACATCTTTACTTACTAATAAATTGCGCAAGTGTTCTCCCATACCGGCAACGAAATTATGTCCATCAAAACCATTATTTAATATTTCGTTAAATATTAATAATGCCTGTGAACTATTTTCATTTAAAACGGCCTCTGTTACCTGAAAATAATAATCGTAATCAAGAATATTCAAATTATCAATTACTGCTTTATAAGTAACCGTATTACCTGCAAAACTAACGATCTGGTCGAAGATCGAACAGGCATCCCGCAAAGCGCCATCTGCTTTTTGAGCGATGATCTGCAAGGCATCTGTTTCGGCAGTTACATTTTCACTTTTAGCAATAAATGCAAGATGATTCGCAATATCATCAATTTGAATTCTGTTGAAATCAAATATCTGACAGCGTGAAAGAATTGTTGGGATAATTTTATGCTTTTCAGTGGTTGCCAAAATAAAAATGGCATGTTTTGGTGGTTCCTCCAAGGTCTTCAAAAATGCATTGAATGCACTTGTTGAAAGCATGTGAACCTCATCAATGATATAAACTTTGTGAGTACCTAGTTGTGGGGCATAACGCACCTGATCAACCAGATTACGGATATCATCAACCGAATTATTGGATGCTGCATCTAATTCAAACACATTATGTGATGCACCACTATTGAATGACTGGCAAGATTCGCACTGATCACAAGCTTCGGTTTCTGAAGTACGATTGGTACAATTAATTGTTTTTGCCAGGATACGGGCACAAGTCGTTTTACCAACGCCACGAGGGCCGCAGAATAAAAAAGCCTGAGCCAAATGACCGGTTTTTATGGCATTTTTTAAAGTATTGGTAATGTGCTCCTGACCAACAACAGTGTTAAATGTTGCCGGGCGATATTTGCGAGCCGATACAATAAAATTATCCATACTTTTTGTTTCTCTTTTTTTAGGAAGACAAATTTAAAGATAAAAAGTAATTTTTTGCAGATTGTTAAAAAGTTAATTTGGAAGGCGGATTTCGGAAGTTAAAAGTTAAAAAGGTGAGAGTGAAAATTGAGGTTTGAAGATTTGACTAGCACTATTAATTATATCCGACAGACAGGAACACCTAAACCCGATAGCAATGAAAAGCCCGCTAAAGGAAGGATTGCGGGTGGCGCGGACTTGTAATAAATAGCGGGACAGAAGGAATGGAAGAGCGACAGACCTCGCTTTACAACCAATTGAAAATATACTATAGTCCTTTCGCAACCTCACCCTAAGCCCTCTCCTTGAAAAAGGAGAGGATTAATTGGTCTATACTATGTTTTCAATTGATTACTGAAAAAACTGAGAAATTCTTTGGTCAAAATTCAAAATTTGCTATCTTTGCATCCCTTTTAGAAAAAGGAATAATTAATTATTAACCAATTAAATTACAAAACAATGCTAAAACATTATGAAACCGTCTTCATTATGACTCCCGTTTTGTCTGAAGAACAGGCAAAGGAGACGGTAAGTAAGTACAAAAAGATACTTACAGACAATGGCTGCAAAATTGTAACCGAGCATGCTTGGGGCTTACGCAAATTGCAGTATCCAATTCAAAAGAAAACAACTGGTTTCTACCATTTGTTTGAATTTCAAGCTCCTGCCACATTTGTTGCAGATTTAGAAGTAGCTTACAAACGTGATGAGCGCTTGTTACGCTTCTTAACAGTTGCTCTTGATAAGCATGCAGTTGCATACAGCTTAAAAAGCAGAAACAAAACAAAAGTAGTAGCTTAATTCATTCAATTTAAAACAACCAGAAAATGGCAGCAAATTCAGAAATCAGATATCTTACACCTCCCACAGTGGATGTGAAGAAAAAGAAATACTGCCGCTTCAAAAAAAGCGGAATAAAGTATATCGATTACAAAGACCCTCAATTTTTATTGAAGTTCATTAATGAGCAAGGTAAAATTTTACCTCGCAGATTAACAGGTACATCAGTTAAATATCAACGTAAAGTTTCAAAAGCTGTAAAGCGTGCTCGTCACTTAGCTTTATTGCCTTATGTTGCTGATATGTTAAAATAAGAGAAAGACATGGAAGTAATTTTAAAACAGGACGTTAAAAACCTTGGATACAAGGATGACGTAGTAAATGTAAAACCAGGTTACGGAAGAAACTTTTTAATTCCGAAAGGAGTTGCTGCAATGGCAACCGGTTCGGCAAAAAAAATGTTGACAGAAACTGTAAAACAGCGTGCATTTAAAGAACAAAAAATTAAAACTGCTGCAGAATCTGCTGCAGCTAAATTAAAAGAAATGATTGTTAAAGTTGGAGCAAAAGTAGGTGAATCCGGAAAAATTTTCGGTTCAGTTACCACAGTTCAGTTGGCTGACGCAATTAAAAAATTAGGTTACGATGTGGATAGAAAAAACATCACGATGACTGAAGAAAGTATCAAAACTGTTGGTACTTATACAGCTGATGTACGTTTTCACAAAGAAGTAACCGGAACAGTTACATTTGAAGTTGTTCAGGAGTAATTTTTCTTTTTTACTAAAAAACATCGCTTCCGATATATTCGGAAGCGATGTTTTTTTTGTTTCTTTTTTTAACCTTAATTATTTTTCCTCTTCGTTTTCTTTTTGAAAATATTTATAACTTACGGAAACTTCGCTTTCTGAATCATCCGTATTTTCACTATTTTCAGGATCAATAGTATCCTCATCTTCCTCTTCGCCAAAATCATATTTTTGCGACACAGGTCCTTCTTTACGAAAATAATAAGCAGTAATTAAACCTGCTAAAGAACCTAACAAATGCGACTCCCAGGAAATACCGGGCTGAATGGGAAAGATCCCCCAAACTGTTCCTCCATATAAAAACACTACGAATAATGACAAAGCCATCAAACGGGTGTCTCTTCTGAAAACTCCACTAAAAAACAAAAATGTCACAAAACCATAGATCAACCCGCTTGCCCCAATATGGTATGCATCTCGTGCTGCGGCCCAAACCCAAAGACCAGTCATCAGGTAAACCCAAAAAAACACCTGAAAAGCAATGGTCCGGTAAAAGAAAAAGATGATACTTCCTAAAACCAAAAGAGGCAATGAATTTGACATTAAATGTGTAAAATTAGCATGTAATAAGGGGGCAGTAAATATTCCAAATAGCCCATGTATCGTTCTGGGATACAATCCATACCATGAAAAATCAGTTTTTTCTGCTACTTCAAAAAGTTTTACTCCCCATAAAACGATCACAAATAAACACGGGTAAAGAACACTTATAAAGAATTTGGAGGTTTTATTCCGCATATTAAACTTATACTTAAAAGAGGTGAAAAAGTTTTATTAGTTAGCAAGTGTCATACCAATATTATAAAATGCCAGAAAGGCATTTTTAGCAATCGTATTTGATTTTATATTTTTATTTATTTACTTTTAGATTCAATTGTAATGAAAAAAATAGCAGCATTATTTTTACTTTCCATTTTTTTGTTTAATACAGTGGGATTCTACTTTGTATTCAGAGCTGAACAATATTTAGTGAAATCAGAAGTGCAAAACAAAATAAAATCAGGCTTTGATCCCTCAGAATTAGAGGCCGTTACTATCAACAAAGATAAATTAGCAGATGTTCAATGGTTGAAACATGGTAAAGAAATGTTTTATAATAATCAAATGTATGATATTGTAAAAAGCACAGAAACATCCTCAACCATTACCTTTTATTGTATCAATGATACAAAAGAAAAAGCCTTATTGAGTAAACTGGAAAACCATATCAATACGCATGTTGTATCAAGCAATCCGACAAAAAACGATTCATCAAAAAAAATTATTGATACGGTCATAAAGTTATACTTTTCGAATCAGATGTCATTTTCAGTTTTTCAAAGTGAATCAACAATTCACTATTTTATTTCCAATTTAATTTACACACCTGCTCTTTTAGAAATAACCTCTCCACCTCCTGAATTTGTTTAAGTTTCCATTTCGAATCAAATAATTGTTGTTTAATTTAAACAAATCCTAAGCTATTCTGAATAGCTGGGAAGTGATTTATTTGTATTCTATCGTTATGATTTATTTTCAGACTTCTCTTTGCGTTCAGCGATAAAACCTGCTGAAGGTGGAGGAAGGTATTCATATTAAATTAGGATAAATAAAAATGAAAAAATATCTATTTAGCCTGACAATGCTACTTTGTGCAATGATTGCAGGAGCTCAAACATTAATTATAGTGGATAAAACAACACGGCAAACGCTACCCGGGGTAATTGTTTATTCAAACAACCCTAAGGTGTCCATTCTTTCTAATTCAAAAGGACAGGTTGACGCAACTTTATTTAAGACAGCAGATAGCATCCATTTTAGCTTTGTAAGTTACGAACCGATCGTATATTCCTACCAAAAGCTCGAATCGATGAATTTCAAAGTTGAACTATCTGAAGCAACCATCTCGCTTGGAGAAATAGTTGTATCTGCAAACCGTTGGGAGGAAGCACAAATTGAGACACCTAACCGGATCGAAAAGATCAGTAAAAAAGATGTTGATTTCCAAAACCCACAAACATCCGCAGATGTGTTGGAAACAAGTGGCTATGTGTATATTCAAAAAAGTCAACTAGCCGGGGGATCACCCTCTCTGAGGGGCTTTGCTACCAACAGAGTAATGCTGGTGGTGGATGGTGTAAGAATGAATAATGCTATTTTCAGGTCGGGAAATTTACAAAGTGTTATTTCTATCGATGCCTCTGCCCTTGAAAGCGCAGAGGTGCTTTTTGGCCCTGGCGCTGTCATGTATGGTAGTGACGCTATTGGGGGAGTAATGGATTTTCACACCCTGAAACCAAAATTTTCCGATAGCACCACTAAGTTGCTATTCACAGGTAATGCCTTCGGACGTTTTTCATCAGCCAATACTGAAAAAACAGGACACTTGGATTTTAATATCGGAATAAAAAAATGGGCCTTTGTTACCAGCATCAGTTACTCTGATTATGATGATTTACATGCAGGCTCTTTCGGGAATCATTATTTTCTTCGGCCTTCTTATGTCGGAAGATTTGACAGTAAGGATTCCATGCTTATAAACAACGACTCTTCCCTTCAGATTGGTTCCGCATTCAGCCAGGTAAATTTAATGCAAAAGATCTATTTTAAATCCGGTAAGTCCTGGGATATTGATTATGCATTTCATTATTCGGCAACATCTGATGCACCCCGTTATGACCGTCTTTATCTGGATGCAGATAATAATGGAACGCTCGATTACGGGGAATGGTATTATGGTCCACAAAAATGGATGATGAATCGATTGGGAATTACACATACACAAATTACTAAGATTTATGATCAATTACGGATTGTTGCGGCAATGCAGAATAATGAAGAAAGCCGTCACGATAGAAAATTTAACAACAAAAAAATGCGTAATCAAACAGAAACCGTTGATGCCTATTCCTTCAATCTCGACCTGGATAAAAAGATAACTGAAAAAGCCACTTTATTTTATGGAGTTGAAGCACTTTACAATAAGATTGGGTCAGTGGCAAACCGCATTCATCTCGAAACACATGTTGAGGAACCCACTAACACCCGTTATCCTGATGGGTCCACCTGGCAGGCCTATGGTGCATATTTAAATATGAAATACAAACTTCATTCGAAATGGATTGTTAATGCGGGTGCACGTTATACTCACTATTTGATAAAAGCCGACTTTGATACCACTTTTTTCCCTTTTCCTTTTGTTCATGCTGAAAATAGCAATGGAGCATTAAATGGTAGTTTGGGATTGGTATTTAGTCCAAATCCTAAATGGCAACTCTATTTGAATGGATCAACTGGATTTCGTGCCCCCAATATTGATGATATGGGAAAAGTTTTTGATTCGGAACCGGGAACAGTTGTAGTTGCTAATGCCGACTTAAAACCTGAATATGCATATAACGCAGAAATAGGAACAGCTAAAACAATTGGAGGTTTTCTGAAAGTGGATTTTGCCGGGTATTATACCTTGCTAAAAAATGCGCTTGCGCGCAGGGCGTTTCAATACAATGGTCAGGACAGTATTATTTATGATGGGCAAATGAGCCAGGTCCAGGCAATTCAAAACATTACCGCAGCTTATGTATATGGTGTTCAAGCAGGTGTTGAAATTAGCTTTGGTAGAGGGATAGGGCTAAGAAGCACCATCAGCTATCAAAAAGGAGAAGAACAAAGTGAGGAGCGTTTGATTTATTATCCAAAACCACATGTTGCGCCATTGTTTGGAAGTACACATTTAACCTATGTACGTAAAAAACTTAAACTTGATTTGTATGCACAGTATAACAGCAAAATGGGATACAAGGATCTTCCTTTGGTTGATCGCACCGATAATGCTTCATATGCAAAAGATGCCAGCGGACTTCCTTTTGTTCCGGGCTGGTACACCCTCAATTTCAAAGCAGCCCTTTTTATAAACAAATTTTTTTCTGTGA
This sequence comes from Bacteroidetes bacterium RIFCSPLOWO2_12_FULL_35_15, assembly GCA_001769385.1. Lineage (GTDB taxonomy): Bacteria > Bacteroidota > Bacteroidia > 2-12-FULL-35-15 > 2-12-FULL-35-15 > 2-12-FULL-35-15. The sequence goes on from MEPB01000077.1 coordinate 70,162, forward strand.
ATGCCGGTGTTGAAAACATAAACGATCAGTTGTACAGAACCTATTCATCAGGCATAAGTTCACCAGGAAGAAATTTTATTGTTGCTCTTAGAGTGAAAATTTAAAAAAATTGCCACAGATTCGCAAATTAAAATTTCATTTTCATAGGAGGCAAGAGAATCTGTGAATCTGTGGCATATTTTAAAAGGACAGCCTCCTTTTGTTAAGAAATGATAAAAAGCCTATTATTTATTGATTTTGTATCTAAAAGTTGTTATTTTTGGTAAAACAATATACTTTACAAATGAAAAATTTATTCAAATTATTCTTTTTTGTAATTCTGATCAATGTTACCGGGTCTTTAAAAGCGGCTGGCAAAGGCACTAATCCTGCCATAGCTGAGGGGAACGGAAAAAATAACGATACAACAGTTGGAATAAAAAGTAATATTGTAATATTCAGAATGATTGCTGCACCGGCAAGCAACAGCTCCAATGGCAGTTTAAGAAAAGCAGGTAAAGTAGCCCGCACCTCCACGACACACAGCTCCATTGATGCTGTCCTTTTTCAAAAGAAAGGCATTTAATAATCATTTAATAATTTTCTGTTAACATTCCCTTATTCTTGAGTTCGTTCCTTTGTATAAAATTATATACGAATGAATAACACACATCAAACAGCAACCGAAGCTGTGATTTATTTAAAAAACGGAGAACGTAAATATGGAATTCTTTTTATTGAAAATTTCATTAAAGAAAATGTTTATCGATTTATTTCAAACAACAATTTAAATTTGTTTAAAACAACGAACAATCCCGATTATATTGAGAATGTATCCGAATTTTCGATCGAATCGATTGATATTGATCTAAAATAAAACTAGGAGAATCCTCTTTGCTTTTTGATATTTTCGTAGGCATGCTGCACTTTTTGAAATTTTTCTTTTGCAGCCTTTTGAACCTCTTCACCAAGTGATGCTACTTTATCAGGATGAAACTTAACAGCCATCTTGCGGTAAGCTTTTTTCACCTCATCATCTGAACAATTAGTTTCTATTTCAAGAATCTTATAATCACTGGTCGGATCACGGAAATACATTGCCTTCAAAGAATTAAAATCGGCAGCGCTAACTCCTAAATAAGTAGCAATGGTATGTATGGTTTGCAGCTCCAATTCATGCACATGTCCATCCGCTTTTGAAATTCCAAAAAGATAATGAATGATCTGCAACCGCTCTGAATGAGGCATGTATTGCTTAATCTGAATACAGACCTCGTGTAAAGGAATTTCTTGTTTTAAAATCTCTTTCAGCATTAACATTTGCTGTTGTGCATGCTCCTCCCCAAATTGATTTGCTAAAAACTTTCTTACATATTCCAATTCGCTTTTAAGCATTTTACCATCACTTTTCATAACGGCTGCCGAAAGCACCAATAAACTTGCAGCAAAATCTCCGATATGCGGAGAGTGCCCAGCTGGTGAATAGCTCGTCCCATCCGTTTTTTGAATAGTAACACTGGCAGCATCAAATGCCGAACCCAATGCAAAACCCAACACACCGCCCAAAGGACCACCTAATGCCCATCCCAATCCTCCGCCTAACCATTTACCAAATTTTAATTTTGCCATAATTTTAATTTATTTGTGGGTGCAAAGTTAATTATTTAACAGAAATAGAGAAGATAGCAGTATCAAAAGAGGGACTTTATTTAAAAATAAATGAACTAAATTATGTTTCTATTTTTCTGCAACATTAAAAATAAAACCAACACCATGAATATTTTCAATTTTCAATTGCTCATCGTCTTTCAGGTATTTCCTGATCTTTGTTATAAAGACATCCAGGCTTCTACCTAAGAAATAATCATTAACTCCCCATACGGCAATTAATAATTCCTCTCGTTTTACCAATCTGTTTTTATTGTTGCATAAATAAAATAATATTTCACTTTCTTTTTCGGTAATACGTTTTGTTTCTGAGCCAATTTTTAAAGCTTGATTTTTATGGTCAAAACTATATTTCCCGAGATTGATAAGGCCTGTTTCATTTTTTTGACTGCTATCTCCTACTCTTCTTATTATTGCTTTAATACGGCATAATAACTCTTCTTCTTCAAAAGGCTTGGTAATGTAATCATCGGCTCCAACATCAAAACCTTTTACTTTGTCTTCTTTTAGTGATTTAGCAGTGAGAAACAGGATTGGAATTTTTGCATTTATTGTTCTGATTTGTTTGGCTAATGTATAGCCATCCATTTTAGGCATCATTATGTCGAGCAAACAAATTTCATAAGCCCCATTTTTAAATGCTTTTAAAGCAATTTCTCCATCGCGGCACAGCTTTACTTCAAAGCCTTCCGATTCCAGATAATCGACAAGAAGAATCCCGAAATTCAGATCATCTTCAGCGAGCAATATTTTTACTTTCGAATCCATCACATTTATGCTTGCAATAAAGGTAATGTAATTTTAAAAATTGAACCTTGATCTACTGCACTTTCCAGTTCAATAGTACCATTGTGTAATTCTATAATACGTTTTACATAGGCCAGTCCCAATCCAAAACCTTTTACATTATGTATATCTCCGGTAGGAACTCTGAAAAACTTATCAAATACTTTGTCAAGATAATTTTTATTGATTCCGATTCCTTTATCAGAGATTTTAATAATAATATTATTGTCTTTGTTGAAAGTAGAAATTTCTATTTCAGGCTTTTCTTTCGCATACTTGATAGCATTATCGATAAGATTACAAATAGTATTAATAAGATGATTTTTATCGCCAGACACATTCAAGCTCTCTGCATTTAAATTTAATTTCAAACTACCGTCTTTCGCTTCTAATTGTATCCTCATGCATTTTACAGCATTTTCAATTACATCCCCCAGATTAATTTCTGTTTTTACAATAGGTATTTCACCTCTTTCGAGAGCAGTCATGCTTAATACCTGTTCCACCTGCAAGAGGAGTTTTTCATTTTCGTCAAGAATGATATTTGTATAATACTTAATTTTCTCAGCATTAGAAATGTTCGGTTCTTTGGTTATCATTTTGCTTGCCAGTGAAATATTTGCCAAAGGAGTTTTAAATTCATGCGTCATATTATTCAGAAAATCTGTGGTGTGTTGCGAGATCATTTTTTCTTTCCAGAGCGAACGAATGGTGATCCAAAAGAAGATAAGAATGATCACAATAAGTAAAATGGAAGAAATAAACATGCTTCCCATTTCGGCAATAATAAATTGTTTTTTATCCGGAAAAACCAATTTCAATTCGAGTCCGCTTTTATTTACAACTTCCTCCAATCGTTTTTTAAATATATTTCGTTTTGTATCTTCACTAACATCCTCCATAACAGCCTTATTGGGTTTGATTAATTCAAAAGAATAATCGATATGAAAATGATAAGACGCCATGTTCTGTTTTAGGAGGGAATCAATCCGATTGACCTCCACATGACTCAGCATCAATTTGCATTCCTTCATACCTGCGGAAGAATTACATTCTTCAAAGCGTTCACACATTTTTGTATCAGAGCATAATTCTTCCACGGTTTTTGACAAAACCATGGTTGCTTTTTCATTAAAAAGTTCTTCCTTGATCTTTGCTGATTGAATGATCCATTCAACCTGAATGAATACTAAAATTGCTAACGCAATAGTTGAAATACCTATAAATAATTTTGTTTTGTTCAGTTGCATTTCATCAAAAATAGTGATTAAACACAGTCGTTTTTCAATCGTTAACAAGTCATTAACAAAACTCTAACTTCTCAATAACAAAAGCCAACAATGTTCCTATTTACCTTTGATAAAAATAATTGTTAATCTAAAACCTAAAAAAATGAAAAAATTAATTGTTAGTACTTCGATCATACTATTTGTTGGACTTGCTGCATTTGCGCAAGATGGTACAAAGAAATGTTGCGTTAAAAATGGTGACCCAAAGGAATGTTCTATTAAAAAATGTGAGCCGAAAGATTGTGCAACCATGCAAACAGGAAAATGTGACCCAAAAGATTGTCCTACAGGAAAAGAAAAATCATGCAAAAAAAGCTGCAGTGCAGATGCATCTAAAAAGAATGAAATAAAAAAATAATTTTCAAACCTCACCCATCCCTCTCCTTGAAAAAGGAGAGGGCTTATTTGGGTGTTTATATTTTTAATTAGTGTTTAAGAATTGTCACCGATCCAATATAATAATGAAAATTTCTGGACATATCTGAAACCTGAACCTTCCAGACGTAAACATCCACCTGTGCTATATTGCTCCCTTTATTTACTTTTCCATCCCAACCTTTATAAGGATCAGAAGTGTTAAAACACAAATTCCCCCATCTGTCAAAAATAGATAATTGATAGGATTGAGGATCCCATCCTTCTCCTTTTGGAAGAAATATATCATTGTTCTCATTACCATCGGGAGTAAAAGTATTGGGGGCATAAAAAGTAAAACCATCATTGATAATAATTTCGTGTACTACAGTATCAATACAACCTTGAGCATCAGTAACAATTAAAGTAACAGGATAAACACCTTCGCCATTATAGGTATGTACAGGATCCTGACTGTTTGAAAAAGTAGTATCTCCAAAATTCCAAAACCAGTTATTAGCTCCGATTGAGGATTGATCAGTAAAGTATATATCGGTATTGTAAATATCAGTTACCGTTAAATTACTTGTAAAATCAGCATTTATTTGAGGAGGATTACTAAGAACAATACATGCAGAATCGCGACATCCACCTGCATCAATAACTGTGGCACAATAATTACCTGCACTCAAATTTGTAATCCCGGAACTTGTTTGTCCCGTATTCCATAAAATTGAATACGGAGTGTTACCACCACTAATGGCTATTGTTGCGGTTCCATTTGTACCTCCAAAACAGTCAATGGGTGTTAAAGAAATGGAAGTAGTAATTAAAGAGGAATTTGCAATACTTGTGTTTATCATTATGGTGCAACTATTAGCATCAGCTATTGTAATGGTGTAAGTGCCTTGTGCAAGACCGGTAGCATTTGCAGTGCTTCCACCGAAAGGAGCCCATGAATAAGTATATGGTGAAGTACCACCTGTTGCAATGATAGAAGCTGTTCCATTATTTTGCCCACAGGTAGATGGTGTATTTGTTATCGTTGCTGCTAAAATTGAATTTGGTTGTAAAATAATTGTTGAAGAAGGAACACTGCAACTAAGAGCATCTGTAACAGTAACTGTATATGTGCCGGCACTCAGGCTCGAAGCTGTTGCTGCTGCTCCACCACTTGGACTCCATGAAAATAAATACGGGGCGGTTCCTCCGGTAGGTGTTACTGTTGCTGTTCCATTGTTTCCATTAAAACAACTTACTGGAGTACTGATAATAGATGAAGTAATTGCAGCGGGTTGAGCAACAACGGCAGTGGCTGTTGTACTGCATGAGTTTTGATCGGTTACTGTGATCGTATAATTTCCGGCAGAAAGTGCGGTTGCGGTTGCACTCGATCCTCCTGAAGGAGACCATGAATAGGAATAGGGAGCAGCTCCATTTATCACTGTTGCAGTGGCTGTACCATCATTCCCACCAAAACAGGTAACAGACGTAACACTTGTTGTAACACTCAGTGAACCAGCCTGAGTAACGTTTGCAGAATCAATTGCAGAACATCCATTCAAATCCGAAACTGTTAAAAAATAAGTACCTGCTGAATTTACTGTCGGGGTTAAGGTGGAGCCACCGGAAACTATTCCAGGACCTGTCCAGTTATAAGTTGTACCGGCAGTACTTGACAAACCGCTTAAAGTAGCATTAGTTACACCACAGGGAATATTTTGATCTAATCCGGCATCAACATTTGGTAAAGCATCTACAGTAACACTAACGATCGTTCTTAGGCTTTCGCATCCACTTAAAGTTTGAGAAACATAATAATTGATGGTCCCTGCAATAGCTGTGTTTGGTGTTGGAGCAATCGCAGAACCAGCTCCTCCTGTTGCAGTTGTGTACCAAAGCAAATTACTTCCTGTAGCTGTAAGCATGGATGATGGCTCTCCCTGACAATAGGAAACAGCGTTTGCAACCGGACTTGAAGCAGAATTAACTGTAACAATTACCGAATCAAGAATTGTATCATTGCAAGTAGTAAGCACTCCTAATGTAATAAGAACAGGCCCTGATTCTGTTGCTGATGGAGTATATGTTGTGCTTAATGAAACAGGATTTGAAAACACTCCACTACCACCTTGCCAGAATATAGCGCCTGTTGTTCCTGAGACGGAACCAAGTAATGAAGCGCTCCCCCCGCAAATGGCACTTCCTGCACCGGCATCAACCGTTAATGGTATGAAAGGAGCCTGACACCCTAAATTTACATACGAAGCCGCACCACTCCATGAAAACTCAACAGCACCGCCATCCTGCCCTCCAGGACTTCCATTTTGCATAATTAAGGATGCTCTGTTGTATGTTACCACATCCGAACAAGCTGCAGGTGGAGAAAAGGACATTGTTAAGGTTCTTGTTCCGGTTCCGAAGTTTGCAAAATGACCGGCTGTATTTCCTGAACATTGAAAAATAATATAAAGTGTGTCGCTTAAGTTTGCAAAACTTTGGGCTGAAGGATTAAATGCAGTGCTGGTTACTAATATTACTCTAGCTCCTGCCGGTAAAACTCCTCCTGCTGGCTCCTTCAGATAGCCGCAGTTAGTGATGGTCGCATTTAATTGAGCTACAGCTAAGGCTGTGCTTGCATTCTGACAGATCCCTAACCATAAATTTGTTGTATTGGGCCAGCTAGCTGTTAAATTTGCTGTATTCAAAGCAGTGTTTCCAACAACAAAACGAACCATTTCATTTTGTCCTTCCAGCGAACCATCACAACCATCCACCAAAATACTTTCTATTTCAAAACAGCTGGTTGGGGTTTGAGCTTTGACTACAAATGATTGTAAGGAAATAAACAGCACAAAACAGGTTGCGATTTTTTTGATATGTACTGTTGTTTTATTCATTTTTATGCTTTGAAGAACTTTAAAGAAAAAATCCTTTTGCGTAATTTTTATAAATGAAATAAAGTGGTTTCGGAATATTTCGAAAGGATCATCGAAATTCTTGTAGGGTATTCACTTTTTTTGTTTTATCCAAAACAAATATAATAATAAAATTTAGTGGATTTATTATTTAAAAATCAAAATCTTGTTAACAATTGGGATTAAATAAGCTAAGATCTTTTTCAAATTCCTTTTTATGACAAAAATTAACTTTGCTAAAATGAGATTTCACCCCGGAGTTTATCCTGAGCGAAGACGAAGGGGGAGAAATGACAGTTGTGTATAAATAATTCAAATTACCTCACAGAATAAATTTAATTTTGAGCAGCAAAAAATAAAAACAAGTTCATGCAATTTAAGAAAATCACAAACGAAATCATTACCCGATTAAAAAAAATAGTTGGAGACGAATATGTGTTATTTGATTCGGAAAATCTTGAAAAATATGGAAGAGATGAAACAGAGAATTTGCTTTTCAAACCGGAAGTAGTTGTAAAACCAATAACTCCACAAGAAGTTTCTGAAATCTTAAAACTTGCAAATACTGAATTTATTTCTGTTACACCACGGGGAGCCGGCACAGGATTGAGCGGTGGAGCATTGCCGATCTATTCCGGAATCAGTTTATCCATGGAGCGTTTCAATAAAATTTTAGAAATTGATGAACGTAATTTACAAGCCACTGTTGAGCCGGGAGTGATCAATGAAGCATTTCAAAATGCCGTGAAAGAAAAAGGATTGTTCTATCCGCCGGACCCTGCAAGCAAAGGAAGTTGTTTTTTAGGCGGCAATGTTGCAGAAAGCAGTGGGGGACCAAAGTGTGTGAAGTATGGAACAACAAAAGATTATATTTTGAATTTAGAAGTTGTGTTACCAACAGGTGAAATTATTTATACTGGAGCAAATACTTTAAAAAATTCTACCGGATATAACCTCACACAGTTAATGATTGGCAGTGAAGGCACCTTAGGAATTGTCACAAAAATAATTGTTAAACTATTACCTCATCCCAGATATGATCTGTTGATGTTGGTTCCGTTTCGCAGCTTGGATGAAGCTTGTGAAGCAGTGAGTGAAGTTTTTCGTTCCGGATTTACACCAAGCGCATTGGAATTAATGGAACGGGATGCCTTGGATTATGTATGCAAATTTGTGGAGAGTAGTGTTGTAAAATTAACAGAAGATATTCAGGCACACTTATTAATTGAAGTAGATGGAAATGATATGAACGTGTTGATGAAAGAGATGGAAGCGATTTCTGAATTAATGTCGAAATACAATGTGGCGGATATTTTATTTGCTGAGAGTGCGGCCCAAAAAGAGGAACTTTGGAAATTACGCAGAAAAATAAATGAAGCTGTGAAATCAAATGCTATCAGTAAAGAACAAGATACAGTAGTTCCCCGCGCTGAATTACCAAAATTGGTAAAAGGGGTAAAAGATGTTGGTAATAACTATAATTTCAAAACAGTTTGTTATGGACATGCCGGTGATGGCAACTTACACATCCGTTTGATAAAAGGCGATTTAACTCATGAACAATGGAATGGCGATTACATCAAAAAAGCCATTGCCGAAATATTTATGCTTTGCAAGCAATTAGGAGGCACCATCAGTGGCGAACATGGTATTGGTTTAATTCAGCAAGAGTATGTGAAAATTGTATTTTCTGAAAAGACCTTGGAACTTCAACGCTCCATCAAAACTATTTTTGACCCGAAAGGAATTTTAAATCCGGGAAAAATGTTTGGGTAATTAATAATGTCCTTCCAACCGATTCTTCTACTTCCTTTTCAAACAATCAAAATCAGATTAACAAAAAAAGAAAAAAACTTTTGGTTTAAAAATTGCATTATCAGCTGCTGAATTTTACATTTACATTCCAATTTAAAAACCTTTTTTATGAAAAAAATAATTTTTGCTATTACTTTATTATTTTTAGCCCTCACATCATTTGCAAAAGACAAAAATCCGAAACTGGAAAAAGGGCTGTATGCTGAAATCACTACCAACAGAGGCGTTATTTTACTTCAATTGGAATTTGAAAAAACCCCTTTAACAGTTGCTAACTTTGTTGGATTAGCAGAAGGAAAGATAAAAAATACAGCAAAAAAAGAAGGTCTCCCTTTCTATGACAGTTTAAAGTTTCATCGGGTGATCCCCAATTTTATGATACAAGGTGGCGACCCTGCAGGCAATGGCACCGGTGGACCGGGATATAAATTCAAAGATGAAATTGTTCCTGAATTCAAATTTACTGGTCCGGGTATTTTAGCGATGGCAAATGCGGGAGCGGGAACAAATGGCTCTCAATTTTTCATCACACATGTCGCTACTCCATGGTTAGATGGCCATCATACCATATTCGGCCATGTTATTACCGGACAAGATATCGTAACAGCAACAAAACAAGGTGATACCATTATTCATATTAAAATTATCCGCAAAGGGAAACCGGCAAAAAAATTCAAAGCGGATAAAGTTTTTGCGGAACTAAATAAATAGAATTAAGTATAAGTATTAGTTGTAAGACTAAATGTACCCCTCAATGTGACACAAATAAAAAATCAAAATGAAAAAAATCATTTTATCAGTTATAGCCATTTCAACCATTTCATTTGCATTTAAGCCTGCAGGAGAAATTATCGGAAAAACATTTCCAGCAATGCAATGCGAAAATTATAATGGTGAAAAAGTAACTATTCCGGAAGAAACAAAAGGAAAATATACAGTGATAGGGATGGCATTTAGTAATGCAGCCGAAAAAGACCTGAAAACATGGATAAATCCTGTTTACAATAAATTTATTGGAAAGGTAGATCACTCGAAAGCTGATGTATTTGATGTTGGAATTGAGTATGATATCAACTTGTATTTCATCCCCATGTTCACAGGATTAAATCAACTGACCGGTAAATCATCAAAGCAAAAAATAAAAGATGCCACAGATAAAGAACTCTACTCCTATTTATTATTCTATGAAGGAGGCAAAACGTATAAAGAGGAATTAGATTTTGAGAAAAAAGATATTCCCTATTTTTTCGTTTTGGATAAATCAGGTAAAATAAAATATGCCACATCAGGAAAATTTGATGATAAAAAGTTTGAAAAGATCCTTGATGTGATCGAAGAAAATTAATAATTTCCTATTTAAAAAAAATTTGTTTGATTCTTGTGTTTTGTTATCTTTACTATTGGATAACTCATAAAAAACAAACGAATGAAAAAACATTTACTTCTCATTGTATTGGCATTTGCATTTCAGATAATTAAAGCAAATGAAAATGTTCCAAATAATTACACAGTCTCTTTTAATAAAGCATATCAGTTGCATCCGGAGATTCCAAAAGGGATTTTAGAAGCGGTTTCGTTTTGTAATACCCACTTTAATCACATTCAACATGCTTCTTCTCAATCTGAAAGTTGCACAGGAATACCAAATTCTTATGGTGTGATGGGACTTACATTGGATGGGCAAAATTATTTTGCGAATAACCTTATCACAGTATCAACTCTTTCGGGAAAAACTGTAAACGAAATTATTACAGATCCGGAAAAAAACATTTTGGCTTATGCTGATGCCTATGTAGCTGTAAAAAATTTATTAGCTATTACAGGAAATGATATAGAATCTCAAATTCCAATTTTAGTTTATTTAAGTGAATTACCTCAAAAAACTCTTGGACAAAATTTTGCGTCACAAACTCAACTTTATGGTTATTTTCAATTTTTAACTACGGTTGATTATCAACAGCAATATGGGTTTCCGCATTATACCATTAATTTTGAAAAGATCTTTGGTGCAGAAAATTATGCAATACTCAGTTCAACCGAAATTACTGTAACGGATGAAAGTGTTTATAATAAAAGCGGACAGCAGTTCCAAAATAAATCTGTTTTATCTACGGAATATGGTCCCGCAATCTGGAATCCTACTACTTGCAATTACAGTTCGCGAAGCGGAACAGCAATTTCTGCAATAACTATTCACACGGTACAAGGAACTTATTCCGGGTGTATTTCATGGTTCAAGAATTGTTCTGCAAGTGCTTCTACACACTATGTCCTCCGCTCATCTGACGGGCAGGTTACTCAAATGGTTGTGGAAGCGGATAAAGCCTGGCATGTGGGTTCCGAAAACCCTTATACCATCGGTTATGAACATGAGGGATATGTGAATGATGCTTCCTGGTACACCAACGCAATGTATGTCAGTTCTGCCAGTTTATCCAGAGATATCACGCAAAGCGGATACGGAATAAATCCTTTAAGGACCTATTTCGGACCGGGTTGTTCAGGAAGTACAACTCAATGCGGAATAGGAGCCTGTACAAAAATTAAGGGTCATCAAATGTATCCGAATCAAACACATACTGATCCCGGACCAAATTGGAACTGGGCTTATTATTATTTATTGATCAATAATAATCCAACTATTACTACAGTTACAACTGCCACCGGCACATCTACCGACAATGGCGGAAGTACTGCAAACTATACAGATGACCAACGTATATTAACACTTATTCAACCCACAGGTGCTACATCTGTCACACTTAATTTTACATCCTTCAACCTGGAATTAAATTGGGATTATTTATTAATTTATGATGGAACAACCACAGCTGCTCCATTGTTAGGAAAATACACAGGCACAACAAATCCGGGAACCATTACATCAAGCGGTGGGTCTTTATTAATAGAGTTTCGTTCTGACTGTGCAACTACCGCACCCGGTTGGGTTGCCAACTGGACAAGCAATATTGTGATACCAACATCGCCAGATAATGTTGCTCCAACAACAACAGTAAGCACCCCGAATACTTGGGAAACAGCTAACTTCACAGCTGCTTTCACAGATGCTGATAATGCAGGAGGAAGTGGTCTGGAAAAAAGTTATTACCAGGTAATTGATTATAACGGAATCGAATGGCGAGCCAATAAAAACAATGGTTTTTTTGCAGATAATTTTGATGCTGCAATTCATCCTGACTGGACCAGCGCAAACGGAAATTGGAGCATTAACACTGGCGCCTTATACCAATCAAATGAAGATTCCACTAATACCAACATTTACGCTTCCTTGAACCAAACTTTATCAAACAGATATTTATATAATTTCTATGGAAAAATTGATGGAGCAGGAACAAATAAACGAGCAGGATTTCATTTCTTTTGTGATAATGCTTCTCAATCAAATCGTGGAAACTCTTATTTTGTATGGTTCAGAGTAGATAATGCAAAATTACAAATTTACAAAGTGGTGAATGATGTATTTGGTTCACCGGTAGTAGATACAGCATTTACAACCCTTGCCGGACAATGGTATGATTATAAAGTTATTTACGATCGCATCACCGGAAAAATTTCCATTTATAGAGACAATTCATTTGTTACAAGCTGGAAAGATCCATCACCCTACGCTACTGGAAATGCAATTTCCTTCCGAAGCGGAAATGCAAATTTCGCGATCAATGAATTAAAAGTATATCGTTCCCGTTTAGCCTCCGCTTCCATATCTGTTGGTGCTGCAGCAACGAATGATATTCGTTATCAGAATCCGAATCCGACCACTTCTTCCGCTAAAATAAAATCCATCTGCGTGGACTCAGCAAGAAATCTTTCTGCCATATTTTATAAAGATCTGAACATTGACTGGACAGTTCCAAGCACTGTGGATACCATCAATGATGGCACAGGAGCAGATATCATATTTACAAATTCTGCAACTGATCTGTCGGCAAACTGGAGTAATGCTGCTGATACCAACTCTGCAATTGATCGTTATTGGTATGCAATAGGAACAAGTCCGGGAGCAACAAATATCAAAACATGGACGGATAATTGGTTCAACAGAAGTGTAACTGCAACAGGTTTAAGTTTAGTGAACGGACAAATTTATTATTTCAGCGTTAAGTCTGAAGATGGCGCAGGATTACTATCAACAGTATTTACCAGCAACGGGCAAACAGTTCAATTAAGTTTAGGAATAACCGACCAAGATGGATTGAATACCATTTCGGTTTCACCAAATCCTTTTTCAAACACTACCAGCCTAACTTATAATTTAACTGAAAATTCGAAAATTACCATTTCACTATTTGATGTATTAGGGAAGGAAATTATTTTATATAACAACTCCAATCAGACATCCGGAAAGCATGAATTGACAATCAATTCAAATGAATTGAAAATTGCAAAAGGAATGTATTTTGTGAAGATCAAAACCGATAAAAATTTAAAAACCCTGAAAGTGGTTTTGAAATAATTTACTCGATTCGAATACCCCTGTCAGGGTTTGAAACCCTGACAGGGATAAAATTCAACTAAATATTCTCCAATGAATGTCAAGAAGATTTTTTTCACAACGATTTTCACTATGCTACTTGCATTTATGGCAAATGGCACAACCTGGACAACTATTTCAAATGGTTTTTGGAATGACCCTGCAACATGGTCAACAGGTGTAGTCCCGCCACTTTCAAGTGCTGATACTTTTAATATAAAATTTCCGGTTGCCATCCAAAATAATTTGACTTTCAACACAGGAGCTTTCTTATATATTGACAGTACCGGAGGTATATGCGGACATTACAAGGTCACTGTAAAATCAGGCGCAAAACTATCAAAATTCGGGATACTTGAATTGGATACTCTTTCTATTCCCGGAGGAATTGTTACTTGTCAGGCTCCCGGACAGGTCATCTTAACTTGTTATGGAATTATTAGTAACGGAGGCTCCTTTTCTGTGAATGGTTGTTCACTTGCTGTTGGCCCTTGGTTTAATTGTCTTCAGCCTGCCTATGCATTTGTTTTAGGAATAGATGAAATGAGCACGACCAATTCAGTTGTTCTATACCCCAACCCTAACAATGGTAAATTCACTTTAACATATCAATTATCAAGTCCGAAAGCAGAATTAAAAATAATAAATCTTTTAGGCGAAAATATTTACAGTCAATATCTTTATGGCACAGGGGGGTCGGTAGAAATTACAATTTCAGAATTTAGAAAAGGCATTTATTTTTGGGAAATAATTACCGAAGAAGGAATTACAAAAAAAGGAAAAATTGAAGTATTAAAATAATTAACAATGAAAAAAACACTACTCCTGATTTTTACATTTGCAACACAAATTTGTTTTGCACAAAACAAAAATGAAATTCACAAATCCATTCACCAGGAAGAATTAGAAAAATATGCGCAGTATAATTTAAGCACCGATGCGCAATGGGACAGTTTACGTGCCGTTCAAACAGATTTACCAAAAAGTGTACGCCCTGTTGAAAGTGAACTTAAAAGTGGCTCACGTGCCTGCAACCTGAACAAACGTGTGTATGGCTGGCATCCATACTGGAGCAATGGCTTACAAACAAATTACGACTGGAACGGATTAACGGACCTGTGTTATTTTGCTTATGAAGTAAATTCAGCAACAGGTGCGGCATCCAACACCCACAGTTGGTCAACAGCTGCAGTTGTAACAGCAGCTCAAACAAACGGAGTGAATGTTACTTTGTGTGCCACATTATTCAGCGGACATACTACATTTTTTGCAAGTTCCACCTCACAACAAACCCTTATTACCAATTTAATAAATGCCGTTCAACAACGAAATGCACATGGTGTAAATATTGATTTCGAAGGAATGGGATCTTCGCACAAAGCAAGTTTTACAGCCTTTATGATCGATCTTTGTAATCAAATGCATGCAGCAATTCCCGGTTCAGAAATAAGCATTGCTTTGTATTCAGTGGATTGGAGCGGAGTGTTTGATATGCCGGCTTTAAATCCTTATGTTGATCTATTTGTAATCATGGGTTACGATTATTATTACAGTGGAAGTACCACAGCCGGACCAGAAGACCCCTTGTATAATTTCCAAACTTCTTACAATTACACCCTCACAAAATCAATTACATACTATCTGAACAAAGGCACCTCCAGATCAAAATTATTATTGGGCCTGCCCTATTATGGCCGGGAATGGGCCACTACAGCATCTACTGCGCCAAGCAGCACAACAGGTGGCGGAACAAATACAGTTATATATAATACGATGCGCAATAATACATCCGGCAATTACAGCAACCGCCAATGGGATGTGAACAGTTCTTCGAGTTGGTATTTATCTCAACGTTCAGGTGTCTGGTGGCAGGCATTTGTTGATGATGCGTATTCGATGGGTAAACGTTTCGATATGGTTAATCAATTTGGAATTGGAGGCATCGGCATCTGGGCATTAGGGTATGATAACGGCTATAGCGACTTCTGGAACCTGATACAAAATAAATTCACCGATTGCGCAACTGTTCCGTGTACAGATACTATTTATGACATGGGTGGGCCTAACAGAGATTATTATGCAAATGAAAATTACACATACACCATTGCACCAACAGGATCAACTGGTGTAACATTAAATTTTTCTGCATTCACAACTGAATTAAATTACGATACACTCTGGATCTATAATGGTGCAAGTACCGCATCACCATTGATTGGCTTTTACACAGGAACTAATAGTCCCGGCACAGTTAGTTCCACTAACGGTGCATTAACCATTCGATTCAAATCCGATATTGCAACACAAGCAAGTGGCTTTAAAGCAATATGGAATTGCAGCCTGGCAGCTATTGATGTTGTAAATCCTACAACGCAAGTTACTGCACCTACAAACTGGGTAACGCAAAATTTCACCGGTACTTTTACTGATGCTGATAATGCAGGCGGTTCAGGTATAGAAAAAAGTTTTTATCAAGTACTTGACTACAATGGTACTGAATGGAGAGCAAATAACGGCAATGGATTTTTCAGTGATAATTTCGATCTGGTCCTTCATCCCGACTGGACCATTGCAAATGGAACATGGGCCATCAATGGGGGGTATTTAGAGCAAAGTGATCAGGCAACAACAACTACTAATACAAACATATATGCGCCACTTACTCAAAATTTATCGAACAGATATTTATATAACTGGCAAGGAAAAATTGGTGGTACCGGAACAAACAGACGTGCAGGATTTCATTTTTTCTGTGATGATGCGACACAATCAAATCGGGGAAACTCTTATTTTGTATGGTTCAGAGTAGATCAGAGTGTTTGTGAATTTTATAAAGTAACAGCCAACACTTTTTCTTTAATGAGCTCAGTTCCGATGACAGTAGCCCTAAACACATGGTATGATTATAAAGTTTCATATGATCGTATTTCAGGAAAAATAGATGTGTATCAAAATAATATTTTTGCAGGAAGCTGGACAGATCCAACACCATTGTCGAACGGAAATGCAATCTCTTTCCGCAGCGGAAATTGTAATTATATGGTGAATGACCTGAAAGTGTATCGTTCACGCTTACAATCTGTTACAGTTAGTGTTGGCGCTGCTTCCACAAATGATGTCCGTTATCAGAATCCCAATCCTACTACTCCATCGTGCAGAATAAAATCAATTACAAAAGATGTGACAGGAAATTTATCGACTGTTGCTTTTCAGGATGTAAATGTTGACTGGACAATCCCATCAAGTGCTTCGGTGGTTGATGGAACCACTACAGATATTGACACTACCTATTCCTTAACACAATTATCTGCGAACTGGACAATTTGCGCAGATACAAATTCTGATGTTGTGAATTACTGGTATGCCATTGGAACCACAGCAGGCGCAACAGATATTGTGAATTGGACCAATAATAATCTAAATACCGCAGTTACAAATACCGGATTAACATTAACATCCGGACAACTTTATTACTTCAGTATTAAATCAGAAGATGGAGCAGGATTATTATCAACGATAACAACCAGCGATGGACAATTGGCATTATTGGCAACAGGAATTAATGAAGTGGCGAATGATCTTAATCTGATCGCTTTCCCAAATCCATTCACAGAAAATACTACGATAGAATATAATTTACAAACAAACAGTACAATTGAAATTTCGCTTATTGATATCCTTGGAAAAGAAATCATGATAACACCTAAACAAAACCAACAAAGCGGAAAACATCAATTAGTGATCAATAAATATGATTTGAATCTTTCAAATGGAATTTACTTTTTGAAAGTTAAAACAGACAAAAAAGAAATAATTACAAAATTGATCCTGCAATAAAAATGTTTATTTTGCATTAAAATAGTATAAAATATGAAAGAATGTATCGTATGTAAAAAATCTCATAATGAGATTCCCTTAACCTCTTTTATTTATAAAGAGACCTCCTTTTGGATCTGTCCGCAGCATATCCCAATTTTAATTCACAGTCCGCAGAAGCTGGCAGACTTGCTTCCCGGAGCAGATCAGTTTGAAGGAGCAGCTCATTAATTATTTGTCATTTCGAACGGAATGAAATGAAGAGAGAAATCTGTTGATCGAGATAAGATTTCTCCCGGAGTTTATCCTGACGGAGTCGAAGGGGTTAAAATGACAAGGTTGGTAAAAATAAAAAAACAGATCCTTTTTTATGTTCTTAATAGAAAAAAATAAAATTGAAAATCATATTTTGAACATCATTGCGAGGAACCGAAGCAATCTATCAAAAGCGATTTATGTGGAGATTGCTTCGGTTCCTCGCAATGACAAGCTAACAGCAGAAAATCTTTAACCATTAATAACAAGGCATGAACTTTATAGTATGTCGTTTCAAAAAATTAAAATTTAGTACAATGCGTTTCCTTTTTCTCTCCATTTTTATTTTTCTTTACATCCTCACCAAAGCACAAGATGATGTTGATCCATTTGAAAAATATGGCCCTCCGGGCGCAACATACACCAATTTGAAAGATGCATTGCTGGATTCGAAAATAGCATACAAAGTAAAAATCGAAAATCAGATCCTTGATCCAAAACTTTCACCAAAATTTGGAAAACTCACGCAAACACAGGCTTTGCAGCTGTCAAGCAATAGTTTAACACAATTACCGGAAGGATTTAAAGAGCTGACAAATCTTATTTATTTTGCGAGCATTGGAAATCAACTTACTTCCTTGCCAACAGATTTTAGTAACCTATCACAACTCACCGAGCTTCATTTACACAGCACCAAATTAGATTCCTTAACAAATGATTTTGTTTATCTGGGGAAACTAAAAGCATTAGAAATACAGAACAATAAAGCTGATACTTTTTATTTCCCTAATACATTTGGATACTTAGCCAGCCTGAATAGTTTATTATTATTTAATACGAAGCTTGATACGTTGCCAGGCTCATTTGCTGAATTTAAAAAATTAAAAAGTTTGACATTCGCCATGTGCGGGTTAAACAAAGTACCGAAGGGCATAAGTAAAATAGGGTCTTTAGAGTTATTAGTACTTGATAATAATTCAATAAGCGAACTTCCAAAAAGTATTTATAAATTAAAAAACTTAAAATACCTTTCCCTTCAAAGTAATAAACTTGTTGCAATTTCTGACAGCATTTGTATGCTAAAAAACCTTGAAATGCTTGACTTGCGGGGAAATTACCTGAAAGAATATGATATTGCCATATTGAAGGCATTATTGCCGAAATGCCGGATTTTGTATTAGAGCTATTACCGCTATAGCATTTTATTTTTTAAATAATATCATTAATTAAATCAAATTAGTCCAATCTGTTTTTTGCCTCAGCGATAAACCTTTTCCAAAGTTTCAAACTTTGGAAAAGGTATAATTACCTCTGGATTGATTCATAAAAAGTATTGATATAATTGCCCCACCTTTAATATCTTCCTAAGATAATTCCAATTGTAATTTGTTACAAAACTAAAACATGACATATAATAGCTGCTGTTTTCAAAGAATGTTTTAAATTGCAGTAAGATTGAAAAAATAAAAAAAACGATTCCTATTTCCAATCAGTAATTTGCACTCAAAAAAGTCACCATGAAAAATATAAAATTTGTCTTATTGCTTTTATGCTTTTATCAGGTATCTTATTTATATTCACAGGGAGAATATGTTGTAGAAATTGATAAAACAAATGGAGCATTTATAAAAACAGGACTGGCAATTACTGATATTACATATATCTACCCTGATGACAGAACTTATGATGAAAATACAGGAACCTTTATTTTTGCAAGCAGTTTAGTGAATCACAGTTTATTTTCAATAAATGTTTCAGATGGTTCAATAATTAACAATCCAACGATAAATAGCATTTCCCTTTTTGAATTTGACAACACTAACAGTAAATTATATGGGTTAGAACAAGACAATGCTACTAATTCAAAACACTTTGTGTTAATTAATCCGGCAACAGGAACCCTTATACAACTGGGGGATTCTATTCCCGGTTCAGCAATGTATGGTGGTGGGCTAAATACCTTTGACGAAATAAATCATAGCTATATTTTTATTGATCCTTCCAACATACTATACTCCATTAATGCAACAAATGGCATAATTATTTTCGATCCTTATTTATCATTGGCCTCTAGTGAAAGTATTGCTAACCTGGCATTTGATAATTCCAGCGGTATATTATATGCATTGTTAAATGATTATAATGCTCAGAAGTTTTTTTTAGTTACTATAGATCCTGCAACAGGCATTAACACCAGAATTGGATCAGGTACAACACATGGAATTGGAGGCGGAAGTGCCGCAATTGACAAAGTCAATCAACATTACAGTTATTTGTATTCCGACACAGATGAAGGAGGCTTTGCTATAACAACACTAGACCTTGCAACGGGTAATGTGGTTTACAATTCGCTGGTACAAGCATTTACTGCAAACGACAATTTTTACAGTCTAAAATATGATAATGTTCAGGGAAAGTCTTACGCTATTCATTGGGAAACAAATACGGTTACACAAGTTCCGAAATCAGAAAACTCAAATCCCTACTCAACTATTTACCCAAATCCATTTAAGCAAAATGCAATCCTTCAATTTAGTAATTCTAAGAATGAAAATTGTGATATAAAGATATACAATACACTGGGAGAGCTGATTCTTGAGATTGGTAACATTACTACTGATCGTGTAAAAATTGAAAAAGGAACAATAGCAAATGGTCTTTATTTTTTTCGGATTCAAAGTGACAAAGAAATTATCTCAAAAGGCAATTTCATAATAGAATAAGAAGTTAAATGGAAATTCTATTCAATTCCCAAATCGCCTTTGGGTCATACACCAATCTTTACCGGATTAAATCAGGTGAGAACCGGGACACATGACTGGCTCAGATGAACAAGTTCATTTGCCCTGCCTCTTTTCTTTAGAGATTGAGGTTGTAACGAACAACATCTATTTACGTTTGAAAGTTTTTGCCTCTTCCTTCTCCTCGTAATTCAACACACCTCCCCAAAGTACCATTTGGCGAATGATCCAGGCTTGTCGCTTTAAAACATAGCCACTCGGTTTCGCAGCTGAAAACCGTATAGGATTGGGTAATACCGCTGCAATTAAGGATGCTTCGCCTTTTGTTAAATACTCGGCATCTTTATGAAAAAAGTTTTTCGAAGCCGCCTGGGCACCATAGACCCCATCACCCATTTCAATTACATTCAGATAAACTTCCATGATGCGTTGTTTGCTCCAGAAAGTTTCGATCAGAAAAGTGAAATATACTTCAAAGCCTTTACGGATCCAGCTTCGGCCCGCCCATAAAAAAACATTTTTTGCTGTTTGTTGACTGATCGTACTTGCCCCGCGTGTTTTTTTATGACTTTCATTATACTCCAATGCCTTATCTATGGCTTCAAAATCAAAACCATTGTGTTTGATAAAATTTTGATCTTCGGAACAAACAACTGCTAATTGAAGATGGGGAGAAATTTCTTCAAGAGGAACCCAGTCTTTTTTAAGTTTCAGGTCCTTGCCATCCATCTTCTGTTCCACACATCTAATAAGCATTAGGGGAGTAACAGGAATTGGCACCCATCGGAAAAATAAAACGGAAACAATGCTGATGATAAAAAACCACATGGCTGCTTTCCAGGTAAAGCGCCAAATTTTTTTGAGAAATTCTTTCACAGGATCAGCATAACATTAAAATTCAAACTTAGGACATTCTGCCACACTGTTTCTTCCTTCATTATCCTCTGCTCCCATTACCGGTGAAAACCCCATCATGATCTCTGTAGAGTTTGATTGGGAAGCCCGAAAGCGTGAAACAGTGTAATCGTAAGCAAAGCCAATTACCAGGTTATCAAAAAGCCGAACCTGCACAATTGCAGAAACAGCATCGTGCATGCGATACGTTAATCCAAACCCAACTCTTTTTCTGTAATAGGCCATGCAATTAAAATGTACTAAAGGTAAATTTGTAAAAGTGGATTGTACATGAATAGCCGGAATATATGTGAAATCATAATTAGGGGAATAAAATTTTCTGCTAAGTGTAATAAATGCAGAAGGAATAAGTTTGGTAGGAGTTCCGATTTGTCTGCTGCCTTGCTTCAATTTATTCTTGTAAAGATTCCGAACAGAAATATCAATCGCAATTTTTTTTGAATAAAAATAAAGACCGGGAATAAAATCAGGATAAAGCAAAACCTTTTTATCCTGTACTGCTAAAGCCGGATCATTGGCATCAAATAAAATATTATTTACCATCACTTGTTTTATTCCCGCATTTAATCCAAAACTCAAATAATAATCCTTGGATAATTTTAAGTGAATTGCATAAGTACCATAAGCAGATTTATTGATAAATGCCCCGAACTTATCTGATTCGACATACAGTCCAACCCCATGCCAATAGCGTTTATATCCTTTTTTTCCAAAATCTTTTGTTACCGAAGCGAAATTAGTTTCTGGTGCATAAGCAAATCCGCGCCATTGTGTTCTTCGTCCCAGCACTATATTCCAATTTCTGGTATAACCTGCTACTGCAGGATTCAAACCATACCTGTTCATCATGAACTGAGAATATTGTACAGTTTGTTGCGCCTGCAAACCCGCCATAAAAAAGAAAAAAAGCAGTATGTATATTATTTTTTTCATTTTATCTTACAATAGAAACGCTCCCTTTTTTAATGGCTTTTTCATCTTTTTTATCTTTGTAAACAAGGAAAAAATAAGATGCATCGGGTAATGGAGTTCCGAACATATCTCTGCCATCCCAAGGCTCTGCATATAAACCCTTATTTTCATATACTTTTTGCCCCCACCTGTTATACACTAATACCAATGCATTGGGGAAATATTGCGAATTTGAAATAGACCAGGTATCATTATAACCATCCCCATTGGGTGTAAACCCAATTTCAGGAGCCATCTCACATTCTAATTCCTGAATGGTGAATGTAATTATTGTATCATAACCGCTGGCATCTGAAACAATAACAAAATAATTTTGAACTTCTAAATTCTCAATGGATGCATAATTTCCGGAAGAGTTTTGTCCATTGCTCCATTGAAATGAATAGGGAGGATTTACAAGACTAGTAATAGTAACAGTTGCTTTTCCTAATTTGAAATGCATACACTGGACATTTTGAATAGAAAGCACGGCATCAACTTGTGCCGGTGAGAGTTTGATCAGCATCAGAAAAGAAAAAAGAAAATATAGTTTTATTGGTTTCAAAATTTAATTACATAATTTATTAATTAATTCTTCGGCCATTATACTTCCTTTATCAGAAGCTGTTTTAAGTACTTCACAAGATTGTGTTTTGTCGCCATGCAAATACAACAATGTAGCTAAACCAATATATGCTTCCCGATAACTTATATCAAGAGCAATTACTTTTTTATAATCCGCAACAGCTCCCTCATAATCTCCTGAAAAATCTTTCCAGAAAGCACGGCTATAATATGCGTTTATATAATTTGCATCTATACTAATGGCTTTATCCAGATCAGAAATTGCTGATGGGTAATCCCCCAAATACCCTTTTGCTAAAGCTCTGTTATAATAAGTCTTTGCAGAATTTGGTCTTAAAGAAATTGCCTTACTAAAATCTTTAATTGCTCCGATGTAATCTTTCGATTGAGCTTTAGCGATGCCGCGTGCATAAATGGGTTCAAAATAATTAGGATTGAATTTTATTGCCTGACTTAATTGTTTTATCGCCAGTTTATTTTCTCCTGATTTATAATTGATGATTCCTTGTAAACACAATGCACTATCATAATCAGGTTTAGAAAGCAAAGCATTATCCAGATCCTGCAAAGCTGCTTTATGATCTTTTAATGAATCATTTATTAAAGCACTTTTGTAATATTCGTAGGCAGAATTTTGAGCAAACGAAAATGTAGCTGAAACTAAAAAGAAAATAAACAGGGCTACTTTTTTCATTGTTGAGTAAACTGTACTGCGTTAATGTTGGCAAGAGTTAAAATAAAACTGCAAAACCTGATTTGAATTAATTCATTGCTTTCTCTTTTATAAAAACTACTTCAGCAATTCTCCCAACGCACTATCAAATATGGATTTTGCTTCAGAAACTGTTCCAAATGATTCTTCATCAATGATCATTTCTTTTCCTTTCACATCACCAAGGTATTCAAATTCTGCTCGAGAATCCATCATCAGATCAATAAATTTATCTTCGTCTTGCTTTTTAACTGAAACAATAACTCTGCTTTGCGCTTCCCCAAATAAGAATGCATCTTTTCGTATGGTTTCATCGGAGCTGATATCGAAACCTAAGTCATTTACCATTGCACTTTCAAGCAATGTAATAAATAAACCACCATCTGAGCAATCATGAGCAGATTGTATGACACCTTCTTTAATAATTGTTTTTACTGCTTTTTGAACTTCAAATTCTTCATTCAGATCAAAAGTGGGTGCAGGCGTATTTTTTACTTTGTGGTAGGAGTATAAATATTCAGATGAAGAGATACAATTTTTCGAATATCCAATTAAATAAATGGAATCGCCTTCATTTTTAAAATCAAGGGTCATACGTGTTGACTTATCTTTTAAAACGCCTAACATACCAATTGTTGGCGTTGGGAACACAGGTCCTTCATAAGATGACTGATTATAAAAACTAACATTACCACCGGTAACAGGGGTTTCAAATTTGATACAGGCACTTCCCATTCCTTTGATAACATTCACAAATTGCCAATACACTTCCGGGTTATAAGGATTCCCGAAATTCAAACAATTGGTGATCGCACTTGGTTCACCTCCACTACAAACAATATTCCGAGCAGCTTCTGAAACAGCAATAGCACATCCTACTTCAGGATCAGCATTCACATAACGCGCATTACAATCTATTTTTAATGCAATGGCTTTATTTGTTCCTTTTATGTTTACGATGGCAGCATCCGAAGGAGCATTCGTACTCATATTGGCTGTTCCCACCATTGAATCGTATTGATTGTAAACCCATTGTTTGGATGCAATATTCGGATGAGCAATTAAAAATTTAGAAACAGCGATCAGATCTGTTGGCTCTTCCACATTTTCAATTTTGAATTTTTTTGATTCTTTGAAATAAGCAGGCTCTTTATAATCACGGTGATAGACAGGAGCTCCTCCTCCTAACACGAGGTCAAAAGCAGGAACATCAGCAACAACTTCATCACCCACAAAAAACTTAACACGCTTAGAATCCGTTACTACTCCTATCATTGCGCAATTCAGATCCCATTTTTGAAAAATCTTTTCTACTTCTTTTTCTCTTCCTTTTTTCACAACGATCAACATACGTTCCTGTGATTCGGAAAGTAATATTTCAAACGGTTGCATATTTGCCTGACGGGTAGGAACCCTGTCTAACCAAATCTCCATTCCATGTTCTCCTTTTGCACTCATTTCGGATGTAGAACATGTGATACCGGCAGCACCCATATCCTGCATTCCAATAACAGCACCTGTTTTAATAACTTCTAACGAAGCTTCCAATAATAATTTTTCCTGAAACGGATCGCCTACCTGAACTGCAGGAAGATCTTTTGCGGAATCTTCTGTAATATCAGCCGAAGCAAATGTTGCTCCATGAATTCCATCTTTCCCTGTTGCTGAACCAACAATAAACACAGGGTTTCCTACACCATACGATGTAGCAGAAGCTGTTTCACCGGATTTAACAATACCGGCACTCATAGCATTTACAAGTGGATTCACATTGTAACAATCATCAAAAAACACTTCTCCGCCAACAGTAGGAATACCAAATGCATTTCCGTAATCACCAATTCCTTTTACAACACCTTTGACCAGCCATTTTGTTTTCTCTAATTTGATATCACCAAAACGCAATGAATTTAATTGAGCGATAGGGCGGGCTCCCATTGTAAAAATATCACGGTTAATTCCTCCCACACCGGTTGCAGCGCCTTGATAAGGCTCTAACGCACTCGGATGATTATGTGATTCGATTTTAAAACAACACCCCAAACCATCACCAATATCTACTAATCCTGCATTTTCTTCTCCTGCTTCCGCCAAAATATAGGGACCTTTTTTAGGTAATTTTTTTAACCAAACAATAGAATTTTTGTAGGAACAATGCTCGCTCCACATAACCGAAAAAATACTCAGTTCGGTAAAATTTGGCGTACGACCCAATATCACTTTAATTTTTTCATATTCATCGGGTAGCAAACCTAATTTTTGAGCTGTTTCAACTGTTGTTAATTCTTCTTTCGCTGCTGTTGGCATAATGTTCAAAATTTTGTTGTATTTGATAACTATTCGTTACGTTTTTGAAAAACCAAATTTACGCAAAACCGCCCGATTGAGAGGAATATTTTATTTTGAGTTTTCAACAGGATTTTAATTGCTCCTTTTTTTAGAAAAACAAACACCTCCCCGCTTCTTCGACAAACTCTGACTGACAGCGAGTTGGTCATATTGAGCTTGGCCTGTGCTGAGCTTTTGTCGAGGCATCGAAATATGTGTGATAGCATCCTGCTATGAGGTATTGGGATTTGAATTAGTATATTTGAGAAAATTTATTAAAACAAAAAATTGGAAATACTTTTAACCATAACCTACACGTTACTTTTCATATTCATCATTCATAAGATGAAGTTTTTTGAAGTTGAAGGAGTATCAAAACGTTTACTTTCAGGTATTTTTATTCTTAAAATATTTTTTGGTTTATTACTTTGGGCCATCTACACATTTTATTATACCGATCGTTCCACCGCTGATATTTACAAATATTTTGATGACAGTAAAGTTTTATCTGACATTTTAAAAACAAATCCTACTCATTACTTTAAAATACTTTTTGGAATAGGAAACAATGCCCCTGAATTTGAAACTTATTATGCTCAAATGCATTTTTGGGCACGTAAAATTGACAGCAACATTTATAACGACAGCCATACGATCATTCGTTTCAATAGCCTGGTGAGGTTTTTCTCATTCGGCTATTACAACGTCCATACAGTATTTATTTGTTTTCTTTCACTACTAGGACTTACAGGAATTTACAAGACGTTTGTTGTTTATTTACAAGACAAAAAAACAGAATTACTAATTGCTGTGTTCCTATTGCCCTCCGTACTTTTCTGGGGTTCAGGAGTGTTAAAAGAAGGATTGATCTTTTTTGCTTTGGGATTATTGATCTATCATTTCAACAAATTATTCAGCCTCCGATCCATTTTTATTTGTCTGGGAGTTGCACTATTACTGGCACTTTCAAAATTTTATGTTTGGCTGGCAATTGTTCCCGGTTTACTTTTTATACTCTGGATAAACAAAACCAGCAGTTCAAAGATCATTTTAAAATTTACCTTAGTAATTCTAATGTTTGGAACAATTGGTTTAAATATTGATCGTTTTACATCCATTCAGAATCCATTGGTTACACTTTCCCAAAAACAAATTGAATTCAACCAGTTAGCCTCCGGACAGCTGACGGATGCGAATAAAAATCCAATTGCAATTGCTAAGAGTGCCATTAAAATCAGAACACTGGAACCAACTCTTTATTCATTTGTAAGAAATAGTCCGGAAGCCCTTATAAATACGACACTTCGTCCGTACATATGGGAATTAAAATCTCCCCTGATGATTATGGCAGGCCTGGAGAACCTCTTGATTCTTGGATTTATTTTACTTTGTATCCTTTTCATAAAACCATTGGCTGAGATACGTTGGGAGTATGTATTATTTTGCATTTCCTTTGTGATGATTCAATTTTTGATCATTGGTGAAACTACACCAATCATTGGTGCAATTGCGCGATATAAAGTTCCAGCACTTCCCTTTTTACTGATTGCATTTTTATTTATGCTTGATAAAAATAAATTGATAAAACGCATCCCGCTTTTGAAAAAATTGCTTCGTTAATAATTTTTCTAAATTTGCTTACCATTAAAAATAATCATCTATGAATTTCAATAGTTTATTCCGTAAGAAATCAGTACACGATATATTAAAGCAAGTAGCGAAAAATGAAGCTGAAGGAGGCCACGCATTAGGAAAACATCTTGGTGTTCGTGACCTTACAGCATTTGGTATTGCGGCCATTATTGGTGCAGGGATTTTCAGTACCATCGGAAAAGCAAGTGCTGACGGTGGTCCTGCAGTCATATTTCTATTTTTGTTTACTGCAATCGCATGTGGTTTTGCAGCTTTTGCTTATGCAGAATTTGCTTCCATGGTCCCTGTTTCAGGAAGTGCCTATACGTATTCTTATGTTGCCTTCGGTGAATTGATCGCCTGGATCATAGGCTGGGCACTAATCATGGAATACGCCATTGGAAATATAACAGTAGCGATTTCCTGGAGCGATTATTTTACAGGATTACTGGATAGCCAGGGACTTCATTTGCCACAATGGGTTCAGATGGATTATTTAACAGCTTCAAAAGGATTTCATCAGGCAACTGCATTACTTCAAAGCGGAAAGACATTTGAAAATTTAGATGCCGGATTACAATCTGCTTATAACGCATGGACAACTTCCCCTGCAATAGGTTCGTTGCATTTGATTGCCGACCTCCCTGCTCTTTTTATTATTGTTGCAATCACGGCATTAGTTTATAGAGGAATGAAAGAATCAAAGAATGCCAGCAACTTAATGGTAGTTATTAAATTATGCATTATTCTTTTGGTTATTGCAGTTGGTGTTTTTTATGTGGATACCAATAACTGGCACCCATTTGCTCCTAATGGAGTTGGTGGAATTCTAAAAGGTGTTTCTGCTGTATTCTTTGCATACATAGGGTTTGATGCTATTTCAACCACTGCTGAAGAATGTAAAAATCCTCAACGGGATCTGCCACGCGGGATGATGTGGGCAATAATTATTTGCACCATTTTATATATTATTATCGCTTTAATTTTAACCGGTATGGTTAAATATGATCAATTAAGTGTTGGAGATCCATTGGCTTTTGTATTTGAGAAATTAAATTTAAAATGGATGTCAGGAATAATTGCTGTAAGTGCTGTTGTAGCGATGGCAAGCGTTTTATTGGTTTTTCAAATGGGACAACCCCGTATCTGGATGAGTATGAGTCGTGATGGATTATTACCAAAAGCTTTTTCACGCGTTCATCCAAAATTTAAAACGCCTTCATTTGCTACAATTGTTACAGGTTTTGTAGTTGCAATTCCTGCATTATTTTTGAATCTTACAATGGTAACAGATTTGTGTAGCATCGGAACCTTATTCGCATTTGTATTGGTATGCGCAGGAGTATTAGTAATGCAAAACAAGCCGGACATCCCACGCGGGAAATTTAAAACGCCCTATATCAATGCAAAATTTATTATGCCTCTTTTAATTGTTGTTGCAGGAATTTTATCCTTCGCCTATAACAAAGAAGCTTCCATCGCTTTTCTTACAAACGAGAAAAAAATAAATGATGCAACCACAATTGTAACCTCCTTAAATGTGAAACAAATAAATGATATTAAACAACATTTGATCACAACCGACAGTGCTACTTTTGTTGCAAATAGGAATGATGTAGAAACATATATGAGCGGCTTAGAGGAAACAAAATATGCGGCTTTAGTTCAGGCATTACCCATTGGAGAGGAATTAAAGTTTGAATCAGGATTTAGTTTATTCAAACATAAGATCCCCATGTGGATCTTTATTTTTATTTCACTTGGATTAGCCTTTTGGGCCTTCAAAGAAAATCTTTCCTTAATACCATTATTAGGATTAACAAGCTGTTTATATATGATGGCAGAATTAGGACTTTCCAACTGGATCGGATTTGGAATTTGGTTAATTGCCGGTTTACTTATCTATTTCGGATATAGCAGAAAAAACAGTAAATTGAATACGTTGAACGCAGAATGAAAAATTCACAATTAAAAGATCATTTAAGAATTTTGATAAAAAAAAGCTTTATCCTCATTCTGATGGTAATTGCAATAAGTCTGTTGTTTGAGAAACAATCTGTTGCTCAAAACATCGACTCCTTAAAACTTGCTCTAAAAAATTGTAAACACGATAGTATCAAAGGGCAAATCTTTAACAATTTAGGAATGAGTTATTATCTGTTTGCCCCGGATAGTGCCTATTATTTTTGGGAGAAATCGCTTCAGCTTGCCAATAAAAACTTAGTGAATGTTAAGCCTGAAGAAAAAAAAGCTTTTTTAGTTAATAAAGCTGAAGCCTTAGGAAGTTTAGGTTATTTAGATCATGGGAACGGAAATATTGAATTGGCCACTTCCAGATATAAAGAATCTGCTGATATCTTTGTAGAACTGAACGATATGACCAATGCCGCTACTGTTTATAATAATACAGGAATTATTTACCTGAACGATTCCAGACTCAAAGAAGCATTTGAACTATTTGACTTAGCTGAAAAATATTTCACTGAAGGGAAAGAATTTAAAGGAAAGGCCATGACCATTCAAAACAAAGCTCTTATATATAAAAACAATGGTAACATGAAAAGAGCAATTGAATTATATAACAGAAGTTTACAAATAAGGGACTCTATAGGTGATTCTTTAGGATTAGGTCATTCTTTTTATGAACTTGGTATAATTCACAATCTTCAGGAAGATTATACCAAATCAAAAGAGTTTTTACAAAAGAGCTTACTGATTCGCAAAAATATAAAAGATATGGGAGGAGTTGGAGCTTCTCTAAATGAACTTGGAATGTTGTATAACAATGAAGATAACGATTCAAGTCTGTTTTTTTTTAGAGAAAGTATAAAGTATAGGATGATTGGCAAAAATATCTCGGGAATTGGTTTTTCTTATTCCGGTATTGGTTCATATTACCTCAAAAAAAATCAAATTGACTCTGCTATTTTTAATTTTAAAAAGGGCCTTGAATATAGAATTAAATCGAACGAAAAAACAGGAATATCTTTATCTTATTTTCTACTTGGAAACGCATACAATACGAAAGGTGATTACAAAAAAGCAATGGAAAATGCATCTAAAGCGTATGCATTAGGAAAAGAGGGCAGATACATGGAAACCATTTGCAAATCAGCAAATCTGTTAAGTACACTCTATAAAAAATCAGGCGATTATAAAAAATCGCTTTCTTATTTTGAAGAGTATAAATCAGCTTCAGACAGCTTACTAAATAATGACACCAAACGTAAAACAATTGAATCACAACTGAACTTTGAATTTGATAAAAAAATTACAGCTGACAGCATAAAGTCTTCAGAAAATAAAAAAGTATTAACTGCCCAAATTGAAAAAGAAAAGACTCAAAAATATGCTCTTTATATTGGTCTATTTATGGTGTTTGTTTTTGCTGCATTTATTTTTAATCGATTTAAAGTCATCCAAAAACAAAAGGGTATTATTGAACAACAAAAACTCATAGTAGAAGAAAAACACAAGGAAATTACCGATAGCATTAATTATGCAGAACGCATTCAACGTAGCTTTTTGGCTACAACAGCATTGTTGGATGAGAATTTAAACCACCATCTTTCAGGAAGAGAGATTATTGATAAAGCTTACTTTGTTTTTTTTCAACCCAAGGATGTTGTAAGTGGTGATTTTTACTGGGCAAGTAAATTAAGCAATGGAAATTTTGCTTTAGTAACAGCTGATAGCACAGGGCATGGTGTCCCCGGTGCCATAATGAGTATTTTGAATATTTCCTCTTTAGAAAAATCAATAGAAGAAAAATTAGTTGAGCCGCAAGAAATATTAAATCATACCCGTTTAAAAATTATAGAAAGATTAAAAAAAGACGGAAGTGTTGATGGCGGAAAAGACGGGATGGATTGCAGTTTAATTAGTTTTGATTTTAAAAACCACAAACTCATTTACTCAGCAGCCAATAATCCTGTTTGGATTATTAGAGGTGCCGGTTTGAGCGGAATCGGGAACAAGGTTCAATTATTTGAATTTGCCCCGGATAAAATGCCGGTAGGTAAGCATGATATGGATAAAATACCATTTTCCCAACATGTTATTAATTTAGAAAAAGGTGATTTAGTATATTCATTAACTGATGGTTTTCCTGATCAGTTTGGAGGGAAAAAAGGGAAAAAATTTTTATATAAACAATTAAAAGAATTAATTATTAGCATCGCACATTTGCCAATGCAGGAACAAAAAGAAACACTAAAAATTTCGTTTAATAATTGGAAGGGCAATTTAGAGCAAGTAGATGATGTATGTTTAATTGGGGTGAGAATATAATTGTTACGAATAAACGAATATGTGTGAAATAAAATATAAATCTATAAGGATGATAATAATCAGTCCGGAGGCAGATTGCAGCTTAAATTAATATTTATTTAGTTTAGGTTTTATTACTTGATTTTAACAATAAAAATAATTTTATGATTGTATTTATAACAGGAGCAACAGCAGGTATCGGACAAGCAACAGCAGAATTGTTTGCAAAGAACGGATACGACCTAATTATTACAGGACGAAGAAAAGAACGTTTAGATGAATTTTCAAAACATTTAAAATCTACTTATAAAATTGATGTTTTGAATTTAAATTTTGATGTGCGAAATGTAAAAGAAGTTGAAAGTGCTATAAATTCAATTCCAACAGAATGGAAAAAAATAAATGTACTGTTGAACAATGCCGGATTAGCCTTAGGAATTAGTCCCATACAAGAAGGCATTATTGATGACTGGGAACGAATGATCGATACCAATGTCAAAGGTTTACTTTATATGACCCGCACTATTGCTCCCATTATGATACAAAATGGTTTCGGACATATCATTAACATTGGCTCTATTGCAGGGAAAGAAGTGTATGCAAACGGAAATGTATATTGTGCCACCAAATTTGCTGTTGATGCGTTAAATAAAAGTATGCGTATTGATCTGTTACCACATAACATAAAAGTTACTGCAATCAATCCGGGAATGGTTGAAACAGAATTTTCAATTGTCAGATTCAAAGGGGATGTGGAGCGTGCGAAAAATGCATACAAAGGAATTCAACCATTGGTAGCTGAAGACATTGCGGAAACAATTTATTGGGTTGCTACCCGTCCTGCACATGTAAACATTAATGATATTGTTATTGTGGCTGCTGCCCAAGCCAATGCAACAATTGCAATCAGAAAATAATTTCATATTTTTTTTCTAAAAAGAAAGAAAAATCTTTTGAAAATTTTTCAGAAGATTTTTCCTTCTTAAAAACAAAAATTTTTATTATAAAATCGGAATCTCTCGTTCAAGACATTATTCTACTACAATTTTTTGAGTTTGAATTTCATTCTGATCATTTCGAAGGAGAATCAAATATTCACCAGGTGCTATTCCCGAAAAATTTAATTTGGAGGGTGATTTTTTTTGCATGATACTATTCCTGCTCATTACTTTCTTTCCTTGCATGTCATATATTTCAATTACTGTATTTCCATTCCAAGAACAGCTTACATTTAAATATTCTGATACAGGGTTAGGAGATATTGTTAGTTTAGTACTGTTTGGTTCAACAATTCCAATTGTCCCGGAATTGTAAACAAAAACTGAGTCGTGTCCGAATGCTGATCCAAAAACTTTATTATTATGAGTTGTTACCGAAACAAAATAGGTTCCGGCAGTACCCATATCCGACCAATTCGTACCTAAATCACTTGTAACATATAAGTAATTTGGTGCATTGTTGCTTCTTACCGCAGCATATAATTTTGTTCCATCATAATGCATGGCGGTTACATAAGGTGCTCCGTAAAACAGTGAAAAATTATTATCGATTCTTGTCCAGGTGCTACCATCATCTGTTGATTTATATACACCGGTACTGCCCATGTACAAGTCGTTCCCTATCGCTAAGAGAGGAGCTGTTGTAAAGGCGGAAGATGTATTTGCGGGATAACCGGCAACAGTTTTTTGAGTCCAGGTAATGCCTCCATCCGAAGATTCAAAAAAAGTATTATAGCCTGCAGCAAATAATTTGCTTCCTTTGGCAACCATATAATGAATCAATGTTCCGGAATTTGTTCCAATTGAACCGCTGCTAACCCTTGTCCAATTATTATCAGCTGGTGATTTGTAAAACAACCCATAACTAGGCCAACCTGCACTTGTAAATACACGGTTATTTGTATTGTCATAGAAAATTGTTTTTGCTTCATTGCTGGAGCCGGAAGATCCAATGCCCGCAGTATCTATTGTCCATGTTACGCCATTATTCAATGACCTTAAAATTCCATAGGTAGTTGTTCTGACAAAGATTTCATTATTTGATGTAAAAACTATCTCCCTGTCACTGGAAGAAGATGATGATGCAAACCCGTTGGTTAAATCGGCCCATGTGTTTCCATCGTCTGTTGAAGAATAAACTCCGACATTTGTGGTTACAAAAAGCTGGCTATTATGACTTTTTAAGTCCCATGCCGGATAATATTGTGAAACATGAGGCAAAGGATTCCATTGAGCCAATGACGATGAAGCAATCAATAATGCTACAGAGAAAAGTAAGAGTTGTTTTTTCATAGTATAAATTGTTTGTTTATAATTTTTGCTTAATTCAAATTTAAAAATAAAAATAATAGAAAGTAATTTGTTAAAAAAACAATATGTTGTTTTTTTAATATTAGAGTCCTTTAAAAAAATATTTATGGAAACAATTATCAAAAAATTAAGTATTACTTTTCAGGAAAAAGAAAAAAAGAAAATGGAGATTCAGTAGTAGTCTTGCTCCTCGCAATCGTTTTTTCTTTTCAATATTTTTCGGATAAAAAATTTTACTGGGCATAATCCCTCACTAACCGGATGGCCATAAAAGAGTATTTCTCATCATTTCCGGAACCTAAACTTTCGGTATCCCAACCTAAACTATGTGTCCATCTTTTAGCTCCTGTGCCATAGCTGCCGTCATCATAAACTGATGAGGACCAATATCCCACAGAACTAGTTATCGGAGCAGAGGAATAGATGGATGATGGTATCCCCTTAAACCCCGCACTATTTGTAGCTCCAGTATTTGGTGATGCCCAATGAGTCAAACCGGTTTCTTTCATTTTCCCACCGGCAACATTGTAACCGCCAAGATATTTTCCAAGAAAATCCCATTCTTCCTGCGATGGAACATGCCATCCTGCAGGAGTAATTTTTCTGGTATCTGAAGCAGCATAAAAATTATACAAACGTCCATAAGTAGCTGCATTAGTTGGACTGTTACCTGCGTTCATATATTTTTCAGTGGTAATGGTATTAAAATCATAAGGATCTGTCCATAAAGAAATTGAATCACCATTGGCGTAACGAACCACGTTCAGATTTTTGTCCAACCAAACCTGGTTCCCAATCACCAACGTATTATAAACATTGCCATCCGTATCCGCCACCGTAGTTGGAGGTATTGCTAATGTTGTAAATGAAACATCATTTCCATAACCTGTACCTGTCACATTGGTGCAATAAGCTCGCACATGGTAAGTAGTACCCGGAAGTAAATTATTTATGATAACATCATACGAACCACCACCACTTGCCCAGGAACCATACATTTCTTCCGAATGACTATCGCTGATAGTTGGACTTTCAGATGTGCTCCAGCAAATTCCCTGAGCAGAGCTATTATTTGTTTCTGTTGTAAAGGCACCTCCACAAAATGCACCATTATGCGAAACATAACTAACAGACCTTGTTGTCATTTCTGCAATTGGATTTTCTTCTTCTTTTTTCTTACAACCATTTGTCAGGACAAAGAATAAACTAACAAACAGGATCTGAGAAATTAATTTTGTTGCTTTCATTTTTTTAAAATTGAATTTTAAAATTATTTACTTTTTTTCGTTCCTGATAGAAGATTACATTATTGCTTAATTAACTTTTGTGTATCAGATCCATTTTCATTTTCATATTTAATAAAATATATGCCTTTTGACAGATCACTAATGTCAATGACAGTTTTAGTTGTTGTGACCACTTGTTTAAGTATTTCCTGACCCTGGATATTTAAAATAGAAACAGTATTTGATTTTGCAGATAGCTCCGTTTCCAGAGTGATTTTATTAGTGGCCGGTGATGGGAATATTTTTATTGATTCAGGTAATATATTTTCAGAAACAGAAGAAAGCAAATTAAAATTTCTTACTATTTTAGTGCCTCCGGATGCTGAGATCAAAGCATATCCTGAAGCACCGATAAACTTTAAACCATGAGGATTACATCCTGTAGCTCCTGTATATTGAATTGTCCAGGTGCTTCCGGCATCTGTCGATTTGTAAATATTGTCCCCTGCAGCAGCAAAAAACAAATTATTATTCACACAATAGATTTCATTAGAAACTAAAGGCACTGTACTAATTTGTGTCCAGGATGTTCCACCATCGGTAGTTTTCCAAAGTTGATTTGGAGGCCCACCGGGATAAACAACAGCGCACCCATTAGTGACGGACGAAAACGAAAGACTGCTAATGCTGCCTGAAGTAATTCCTCCGGTGACATCAGCCCAGGTTTGACCTCCATCTGTTGTTTTCATAAAAAGACCACTTCCTCCCATGTATGCAATAGTTGAAGAAGGCATTTCAAGAGTTGTTATTGCAGCTAAACTTCCGTTAGGTCTGGTAGCAAGAGTGGTCCAGTTACCACCTCCATCAGTTGTATAAGCTACCTCTCCATCACTGGTTACGGTAATACCATTGTTGCCATTAAAATCAATATCATTAATGTAACAGGTATAATTGAATAATTGAGGCCCCTGTGTCCAAGTTGTGCCACCATCATTCGATTTGTCGTAAAACCCTCTATCAGTGCCCGCATACACGGTTGTTTGACTACCATAAAAATTAAAGCAGGTAAACATTGCATAGGATGGCGTTGGATCTTTGTAAGGACTCCATGTTGAAGCTGCATCTGACGTATAACGATACCCCCAACCAACCTGAATGGTGCCATAAGTACCATTGTCTGAAAAATCATAATCATTGACTGTAACACTGTTGGTATTAAAAACCGAATCTAATACAGCCCAGGTCTGAGATTTTACTTTTAAAACGGGTATTAGAAAAAGAAGAACTAAAAATAAAGATGATTTTAGTGTACGTTTTGTTTTCATGTTGTTTAGTTTTTTTGTGAATAAATAATTTTCATTATAAAATGTTACTAAAGAGGAAAATTGAAATAAAATTACTTTTGTTAACTTTTAGATATTCAGAATTTTATTCGTCCTTCGATAATAACAAAGTCATTATTAAAAAGGTTTTATAAGCCTGAGCTTCCCGACAAAGATAGATTTGATAAAAAAACTGTGAAATAGTGCAGATGTACTATACCACCTATAGTTATTTCAGCCAATGAATAATTGCAAAATATTTATTGTTTAAAAAAACGATATTCATATTTTATTCAGCTATTATTTTTAATTTCACAGTATGCATAAGCGCCCATTTAAAATACAATTCATTTTTTTTCTAAATATTTTATTCTCCACTTTTTCTTCTTTCTCACAGACGCAAAAAGATAGCCTTGAAGTAAGTACATTAATTGATTCTGCAAAATATTTAACGAATATAGATGCAAAAGCAGCAATGAATATTGCGAATAAGCTTTTGGCAAAAACTAAAAAATTCAACGATAAAAAATATCTCGGCTTGGTTTATTCTCTGATTGGAATTATTAAAGACAATGAAGCAGATATAAATGGAGCAAAACGATATTACGATTCCAGTTATGTACAATATAAAATTGCCGGTTATCCACTAGGCATATCGATGTATTATAACAATATGGGACTCCTGTCAAACAAAGAAGGCAATTATAATAATGCCTTAATGTTCTATTTAAAAGGACTAAAAATTTCTGACAGTATTAAGAATGAAAGAATGAATTCAAGATTCTATAACAACATTGGCTTCCTGTACAATAATATGGAACAATATAATTTAGCGATTCCTTATTTTAAAAAAGCACTCGAAATACATACCAAAAACAATAATAAAATTCAGATTGGCAGAGTTACTCAGAACCTGGCTATTTCTTACGAAATGCTCAATGATCTTGCAAACGCTGAAAAAATGTACTTAACGGCCCTTGAGAATGAAGAGGCCCTAAAAGATTCAGTTACATTGGGATATAGCTTTGATAACATCGGAGGGCTTTATAAAAAACAGGGGAAATTTGAAAAAGCATTTAATTATCATGTGAAAGCTTATAACATTATTAAAGGATTGAATGATGTTGCCGAATTAGCTACCATAGAAAATAACCTTTCTGAAATCTGTTTTGAAATTAAAAAATACGATCTGGCCCTGAAATATGCTATTGAAGCGCTTTCGATTTCTGATGCCTCAAAACTGAAAAGACAGCAAGTTAGGGCATATCATAACATTGCAACGTATTATTCACTTACGAATAATTATAAAACAGCGAATGAATATTTACAAAAAGAAAATGAATTAACAATTACCATGTTCAATGAAGACATTGCGAAGTCCGCCTCCGAAATGATGGTGAAATATCAAACAGAGAAAAAAGAAAATGAAAATAAATTATTGATTCAGCAAAATGCAATCAAATCTTTAGAAATTGAAAACAATACTCAAAAATTAAAAATCCGGAACATAACCATATTTATTTTAATTGCTATTATGGCTGTGATTGCTATCTTAATTCTATGGCAAATTAATCTCAGTAAACTAAAAAAACAAAAACGTGAATTAGAAGCACAGCAGAAAATTCAAATTGAAAGGGAGCGTATTTCTCGTGATTTGCACGATAATGTTGGCGGACAACTATCCTATGTTTTATTTTCGCTGGAAGGAGATGAAGAAATATCAACTGAAAAAAGGAGAGAGAGAGCAACCACTTTGGCATCATCCATCAGAAGTATCACCCGAAATTTACGTGAAACTATCTGGGCCTTAAATCAGGAAAAACTAACCTTAAAGAATTTATCCGATAAGCTCAAACTATATGCAAGAAATATGTTTGCCTATACTGATACAAAAATTAAATTTGAAGAACATATTGATGATGACAATGAATTAAATCCTGCATTTGCATTGAACTTATTCCGGATCTGTCAGGAAGTAATTAATAATGTTTTTAAACATGCCAAGGCTAGTGAATTAACTGTAACTATTGAACGAAAAGAAAAAATAAAAATTTGTATCACCGATAATGGTATTGGGTTTGACAAAAATGACTTGCCGGAAGACAATCATTTCGGACTTTCAAATCTCCACAGCAGAGCTAAAGAAATTAATGCTACAATAGATATTGAAAGCTCAATCAATAATGGAAGTAAAATAACACTTGTAGTATAAATGCACTATTTCAGGATTTAAAATCAATGATGACTTTTGCCATGAATAATAAAAATAAAATGACCTACTTAGCAATAGTTGATGACAAACAATCCATCCGAAACGCGTTATTGCAACGGTTCGAAAATTCTGAAAATTACAAGGTTCTTTTTTCTGCCGAAAATGGAGAAGCATTTTTAGAAAAAATGATGGAAGCGCGAAAAATAATTACTCCCGATGTAGTGCTTATGGATATTGACATGCCTGTGATGAACGGAATAGAAGCCATTTCGAGAGCAAAAGATATTTATCCTCACACAAAATTTTTAATACTTACTATTTTTGATGATGATGACAAGATATTTGAAGCGATCAAAGCGGGTGCTAATGGTTATTTATTAAAAGATGAACCCTTAGAAAAAATAAAGGATGCTATCCGGAATTTGATCGATGACCATGGAGCTCCCATGTCCCCAAGTATTGCGCGTAAAGCACTTGAATTATTAATGAATGCAAAAGTTGATTCTAAACTTATTTCCCCTGATGATGCCCGTAATCACAATTTAACAGCCAGAGAAAATGAGATTTTGAAACTTTTAGTAGAAGGAATGGAATACAAAGAAATTGCGGAAACAACTGCTACAAGTCCGAATACAATCAGGAACCACATTACCAATATTTACAAAAAATTGCATGTTACATCTAAAGCACAAGCCATAAGAATGGCAATGAATAAAAAATGGTTCTAAATCTCTAAAGACCTCGTAGATCTTATCAGCTACATCTATTCAATATTCAATCATCAGATATTTATACAATCCTGCCTAAAAGGTGAGAAATTTGAATCCTGCGCACCTGTTTCCTTAAGAAAATAAAATTGGCTTGATTTTTTTAACCTAATTCCATTCCATCCGCAGTATTGGATATTTAATTAACTTTATGAGCAATTATTTGTGCTAAAAAACAAATGGGTATTTTTGCAAATGAAATTTCAAAATCAGGTAAATACTATTAAAAATTCGTATTTAATTATTTTTAAAAACAAATCACTTTTGTTTGTAGCAGCACTATTTTTCTCAAATAGTATTTCTGCCCAACAAGGGGTATCTTCCTACAAAGTCAGGAAAGTAAAACATCGCATCACTGCAGGTCCCGTAATTTCATTTTACAAAAACAACACTCAACATACTGTTAATACAAAAGCAAAGGCTGGTTTTAACGCAGCATATAAATGCGAGCTCACGCTTGGCCGAAAAACAAATTTTTTAGTTGGGCTGGAATATATGAGCCAGGGATTAAAATTTAATGGATACTTCTCCGCACCAAATCATACTTATTTATTTGATGAAACATTTGCCTATTCTCATGAAATTCGATTTCAGGAAATTCAGTTACCACTGGCTTTTAAAATTGCATTTAGTCCGGAAAAAGACAATCGTTTTTCTTCTTATTTTTTTCTTGGACCTGGTTTTAGATATATCGTAAAATCAACCGCATTCATCGAATCGGATTCAACACAGGAAACAGTATTGGATGGCACGACTGATCTAACTTTCGAAAACCATATTGTTGATCAACACTTCAATGCCTTTTTACATGCCGGAATGGGGATTCAGAAAAACTTTCGCGATACAGGGAAAGCCTTGTTTATCGAATTCACCTATAAGTACAATATTTCAAGGTTGCATTACATTGGTGACAAAAATTCTAACAATTTAAATATCAAGAATAATAGTCTTTCTATTTGTGTCGGTGTCCGGTTCTGATATCGTTTACAATTTTCCTGATTCAATTTCGTTCTGTTTTAAATGCATCTGACACAAAAAATATCAACTATTTTAATTTTTATATCCACTGCAAATATTGTTGTTGCTCAAAAAACATGGGATTTAAAAACTCTTGAGAAAGCAAATACAGCAAAGAATATAAGCTATTTAACTACCCAAGAAAAAAAAGTTATTCAATATTGTAATTTAGTTCGGCTCAACCCAAAATTATTTTTAGAAACATTCGTTAAAGAGTATTTGGATTCTACAAAAGAAAACAACAATTATACCGGTTCATTAATTAAAACACTTCGATTTGCTAAAAGCACAGGCCTTCTTTATCCTTCAGAAAAGCTGTATGCGTTAGCAAAAGAACACGCTATCGATTTTGGTAAAAAAGGAAAAACCGGCCATGCCGATTTCGATAAACGTTTCATGAAATTTACTAAAGAATGTGATTGCGCTATTGGTGAAAACTGTGATTACGGAAGTAATAACGCATTGGATATTGTGATGAGTTTACTAATTGATGCTGATGTACCTGACCTTGGACATCGTGAAAACATTCTTGATCCTGAATATAAAAACATTGGTGTTTCTATTCAAGAACATAAAAAATATGATTGGACCTGTGTGATGGATTTTAGTGGGGCGACCTTAAAATAATTTTATTAGGTCAACGAATATTTTTAACTTTTCTTTATTTCTCACATTACTAAATAATGCGCCAACCCAAACAATGAACTTATACCTATCCACAAGATCATATTTAGTTTAAACCGATAAATAGCAATAAAAGAAACAACAACCCAAATTATTGAAACCATATCCAATCCGGCAAAAGAAATAGTTGTTGGAAAAATTACAACTTTTCCCAGATAAATCGTCAGATTTAACACGACTCCCACAACTGCTGCTGTTACCAGCCCGAGTATTTGTTTTACAGTTTTATTTTCCTGCGTCCGTTCAATGATTGGGGCTCCAATAAATATAAAAAAGAAACAAGGAAGAAAAGTATAAAAAGTAGTAGTAACCAGCCCAAGAGTTCCCATTACCAAAGAGTTTCCGAAATGATTATGTCCCGCCATAAAACCAACGTAAGCAAGCACCATAATTAATGGGCCAGGTGTTGTTTCTCCCAAAGCAAGCCCATCAATCATTTGCAGATTTGTTAACCAATGTAACTTTTCAACACTAACTTGTGCAACGTATGGCAATACTGCATAAGCGCCCCCAAATGTAACGAGTGCAGCCTTTGTAAAAAACATGGAAAGAGTTTTCCAAAATTCGAAATCACTGGTAAAAAAATAAAACACTACTAAAGGAATTACCCACAACAATAAAGCAATAGCTACTTGCTTCAAAATTCTAGCGAAACGAAAACCGGTGTCAACAATGACTGTATCCTTATTCAGAAAATAGTCCTCTTCATTTATTATTTTTTGTACTACATTATTATTTTGAGTATGGAAGATTCCTGGAATTAATTTTCTCGAAATAGCAGCAACAAATATTGCTCCGATAATGATCAGTGGAAAAGGTATATTAAAAAAGAAAATGCAAATAAAAGCAGCCAATGCAACAAAATAATGAAATGGGCTAAGCAAGGACTTTTTTCCGATCTTGACCAAAGCAAGAATAACAATGGCAATTACAGCAGGTTTCAAACCAGTGAATAAGGCATGGATCCATGGTACATTTCCAAACGTAACATAAATAAAACTCAGGCCAAGCAGAATAAACATGGATGGTAATACAAAAAGAACTCCTGCTAAAAATCCACCAAGTCT
Organism: Bacteroidetes bacterium RIFCSPLOWO2_12_FULL_35_15; assembly: GCA_001769385.1. Lineage (GTDB taxonomy): Bacteria > Bacteroidota > Bacteroidia > 2-12-FULL-35-15 > 2-12-FULL-35-15 > 2-12-FULL-35-15. The sequence goes on from MEPB01000077.1 coordinate 112,271, forward strand.
TCCATGCAACAACCACCCGATATATATGGCCAGTTGTTGTGCTTCCGGACCCGGTAATATCATACAATAATTTAATGCATGAAAAAATTTACTGTCGCTTATCCATTTTTTTTGTTCGACAAGATATTCATGCATAAGGGCTATTTGCCCGGCAGGCCCTCCAAAACTAATAAAGCCCAGCTTTGTCCAAAATGTTAAAGCTTCTTTAAGTGTCGGCTTTTGTCTCATAAATCATTTTGGTAAAACATAGAAAAATAATATTTCATTTTTTTGAGGATATTCTTTTACAAACTTTATCCCCCTTTCGGTTCTATCAAATCCCAAAGATTTCCATACAGATCTTCAAAAACAGCTACCGTTCCATACTCTTCTTCTTTTGGAATTCTTACAAAATTGATATTACTTTCTACCATGTTATGATAATCTCTCCAAAAATCATCGGTATGCAAAAACAGGAAAACTCTTCCTCCTGTTTGATTCCCAACTCTGCTTTTTTGTTCTTCATTAGCTGCTTTTGCAAGTAACAGACAACACGCTGTTGAACCTTTCGGAGCTATTAAAACCCACCGCTTTGTTTCACTTAACACCGTATCTTCAACAAGGATGAAATTTAATTTTTCTGTATAAAATTTTATCGCTTCATCATAGTCATCAACCACCAAAGCAATATGCGCAATTTTTTGTTTCATCTTCTATGCCTTTCCTTTTATAGGTTTTCAATTCCAATACCGAATCTCATAAAAAAACCTTTCGACAAAATTTCTCCTTTGACAAAACCATCTGTTTTATATCCCGGCTGTACTACTATGCTTACAGGATTTTTTTTGCCTAAAACTTTAATACCTAAAGTGCCTGTAAAACAATAGCCATATCCCGCAGCGGTTGTACGTGTTTTAGAAGTACCACTTTGCAATTTTAGTGAAGGCTGATTCCAAACATCAACTGAAGTATGAAGAAAACCATATTTTGTATTCAACAGGTTCATTGTTTTTATTCCAAAGCCATAAAATTTTTCAAATCGGGGGTCGCCAATTCGAAGGTATATATTCGCGACTCTATTTTTCCATTTTAAATAGTTATGATCATAAAACTCCGCCCCGAAAGGACTAAGAGACATATTGAAAGAAGGAAGGTATTTAACTTTTCCTATTTTTATCATTGGTAATTTCCCTTTTTCCTTACCCGAAATAATATAGCTCATCCAATGATAAAGAGCCATATATTGGTAAGGATCGATAAAATTAAGTATAGAATATTTCCCTAAATCATCTATCGAATATTTTTTTTCACCTGCATTGATTTGCAAATAATATTTTGAATTAATATCATATATATAATTATTCATATCATTCCCACCCGTGATCTTTTTACCATTTTTTACTTTATAAAGTGTCTGATATATGTAATTTGTCAGGTTATTAAACTCACCACCGTAAAGAAAAAAATCACGATAATTTATACTGTCAGCCATTATCCATTTTTCGCGCATGCTTTCCGCCAGCACCTGACCACTCTCAACGCCTGAAAACACCATTGTTGTGTGTTCATCATCAGTTGAATTGAAAGGAGGATAACCCGTTGCGAAACCGTGTCCATCACCGTATGGTGGAGGTAAACTCATATGATAAGAAGTATTGCGCCATTTAAATTCCCGAAAGCGTGCTCCATGTCCAAATGCTTCATGTTGAGTTTCAGCAATAAAATAATCAACAGGGTAATCAATCAGAAATGATTTAATAAGCCGGTAACCTCCATTTGCAATTTTCACCCCCACGTTTTTTTCTCCGAAAGGGTTAGCCGGCAAAATTCTTTCTTCAGCAGAATAGAAGGCTTTGTGAAGGATAAGAATATTTTCTGCTCCTGCTTTTTCTGAAAAATTCTTTTCATAAAACAGAAAATAATTTGATTGCGCCTTTGCATAACACTGAAATGTCAGCAAAAGAACAACTACTTTTATTTTTATTGATTTTTTCATTCCCAAAACCCGTATGATTTTTATTCGCAAATTCTATTCATCTTCAGCAAATGTTAAAACATAACCGTTATTATCTTTAATGGAAAATTCGGTTGCTCCGTAGAATGTTTTTTCAAGCCCTTTCAGAACTGTTACTTTATTTTTTATACTTTCAAAAAAAGTTCTGATATTTTTCAGCTTTATATAAAACAAAAGCGACCCTCCGTCTTGTCGGCTGATTTCAGGCATTTCCTCCCCTAAACTCTCAAAAGTCTGAAACATAAAAGTAATGTCTCCGCATTTCATCATAACCCAAACAAAGTCTCCTTGTTCGGGAACCGTCATTACAAGGTCAAAGCCTAATTGCTTAAAGAAGTTAATAGTTTGGTTAATGTCTTTTACAAAAATGTTTGGTGATATAGTATCCATAAGTTTTGTTTTTTAATTTAATGCATAAAAAGCGTTTAGGTAATTACCCGAACTCCTCTGTCTTGTTTTTGTTAACTGTTTTAACTTTATTATTCCTACTTATTTTCTTCTGGTCATGGCAAATTCCTCTTTTTTTAATTCCCCATTTTCCTTTCCTTCAATTCTTGCATATAATGAATCGGGGCTTGGGTTCTTGTAAATTATACGCTGCGGAAAGTCATGTTCCTTATTTTCAAAAATCAGTTCTCCTTTTTCGATGGATATAAGTTTAAAGAGGACTGGAAGTTCCTTATTTTGATTTCTGACAGTTGGAATATAAAACAAGTTTTTATTTCTGAATTCCAATGATATTTTTTCTGAAAAAGCAGTATCATTTTGTACTATCATAAAACTTCTACCTGCAAAAGTGGAGTCATCAATTTTTGTCCAGGTCTCATATAAATCCCCTTTAACCGACAAGTTTTCCCAACTTCCAATAACCCATTCCATTTGTTTTATTTTAGTTGAATCTGTTGTTATTTTGCCTGCTTCATTTTCTTTTATTGTTCCATTGTTACAGGAAAATATTAATACCTGAAATCCGCAAAGAGCTAATTTTTTCATGTTTTTAATTATTGATACTAATTATTAAGTCAATATATTTTATTCCCCTCCGATCTTGAATCCTAAACTACCACCTGTGGCACGTTTATTTTCAATTACAAATTCTTTTACATCACTAATCAGTAATGTTTGGAGGTGCAATGTGGTACGTTCAGAGGCTGGCATTCCGGCCAATCGCAAATTTTGATTTTTAATAGTTTCGGCAATTACTTGTCTCACCGTTCTTGCATTACCAAAATGTTTATCACGATTGATATAAATAAAATTGAAATAATTTTTCAAATGAGCTTCTGATTCAGCATCAGGTGTTATTTTTTCTTTCGTTAAAATTGAAAGTGCAATCAAATACATTTCATCCGCGGAATAATCCAGGAACTGAAAAGTTCTGTCAAACCTTGACTTTAGGCCTGGATTTGATTCAACAAATTCATACATATTATCAGGATAACCTGCAACGATAACTCCAAATTGTCCGCGCATATCTTCCATGCGTTTTAAAATTACCTGTATGGCTTCCTGCCCAAAATCATTGCCAATTGTCTTATTCGCCAATGCGTATGCCTCATCAATAAATAAAATCCCTCCCTGCGATTCCTCTACTTTGTCTCCTGTTTTAATGGCTGTTTGTCCTACCCATCCTGCTACCAGTGCTTCCCTGTCAACCTCCACCACATGTCCGCGTTCCAGCAACCCTAATCCTTTGTATATTTTTGCAACAATACGTGCAACAGTTGTTTTTCCCGTTCCCGGATTTCCTGTAAAGATGCTATGCAATGAAAATTTGTTCAACACATCTCTTCCTGTTTCTTTATAAAAACGAACCAGTTTTACTAATTCATTAATTTCTTCTTTGATGTTGTTCATACCGGTTAGCGCATTTAGCTCCGCTAATCCTTCTTTCAATAATTTTTCATTCACATCTAATTTTAATTTCTTTTTTCCGCGGCCTTCAAATACTTTTTCGAAATCGGAAAGCTCAACAGTTGAAAGCACTTCGTTTGATAATTCAGACACATTCGCCTGATTCATTAAACGCAAACCTAAATTCATTTTTGCTTCATCAATAATTGAATAAACAAATCGTGCATTCCCGAAAGCATTATCACGGTTACGATACGCCTCTACCAACATATCATCTAAGAATACTTTTGCATCCGTTGTAATTGTTACACCTTTTTTCTTACTTGCCAGATCTGCGATCGAGGACATTTCTTCAGGCATATAATCTTCGAAATGAAAATACTGACTGAAGCGTGATTTCAATCCGGGATTTGAATCAATAAATGTCTGCATTTCTTTTGGGTAGCCTGCACACATAATAGCAATATCACCGGTTCCATCACTCATTTCTTTCAATAAAATTTCAAGTACTTCATGTCCGAAATCATTCGAATCTTCTTTTGCACGTGTGAGCGAATAAGCTTCATCAATAAATAAAATTCCGCCTTTAGCTTCTTCAATGATCTTTTTCACTTTGGGTGCTGTTTGCCCAATGTATTGTGCTACTAAGTCAGAGCGATCCACTTCTTTTACCTGGCCCTTTGAAAGCAATCCCATTTTTTTATACAATCGCCCCAACATATTTACAACAGTGGTTTTCCCGGTCCCAGGGTTTCCTGTAAAAATGCTGTGAAGATTTATTTTTCCTCCATCATCAAAACCTTTTTCCTTCCGCAGTTTTATAAAATTGATATAATTGATATGATTTCGAATATTTTTTTTCACCTCATCCATCCCGATTAATTCATCCAGCTTTGCTAGTAGTTGCTCTATTGTTTCGTCTGAGGAATCTGCTGTAATAGCTTTTTGTGCCGGCATTTGTTCAGATGTTGCTACTGGTTGAAGGACACCTTCTTCGCTTGTTTCACCCATTTCGAAAGGAACAAGTGCCACCAGAGTATCCATAAAAACAATTTCTGCTGTATATTTATCATCTTTCCATGAACCAGTCGATTCTGTTCCCCAACCGGACTCAAACGTATAAATTAATTCTTGTTTTCCTTTTTCAATATATCCTGTTCGCACACTCTGGCCTTTGGGTTGTCCGGCATCATCATAAAAATTAAAGAAAAACTCATAGTTCCAATCCTTCTCCGTCTTTGTCTTGATCTTGAATTCTACCCATAAATAAGGTGTTTGGTTGCGGTTGAGTTTTTTATAATAGGTTCTCTCCTTTATATTCCAGCCATCGGATGGCCCGGAATATAGTTTCACTGATTCCACTGTAAAATATGGATTAATGGAGGAAGAAACTTTTCCCGCATCTTCAACAAAAAATTTTTTTGAACCAACCAATTCACCATCAATATAGGCTTCCCATAAATAATCACCTTTGAACCAAAAAGTTCCTTCATTAGGCGTCCCCCATCCATCACGCACATATACAATATTTTCATCCATTTTTATTTCACGGGAAGATTCTAAATTACATAATTCTGTTCGGGTACTTCCTACCAATGAAAATGCTTTCAGGGCAATTTTTGCACTCCAAGCCTGTTCATCAAATAATTTATTGTAAAACGAAAACTCTGTTCTTAAATACGTTGTTTCCATTCTATCGAATACAGTACGGTATTTTTTAGTTGAGTTTGCCATCCATTCATCTGATGAATAGACTTTCATTTCTTTGAACTTGTAATTTTTTGACATTGTAATTGATTTTTATCTTTTCTAAAAATAATTTAAAAATTAGAAGTTTTCGAAAATGTTAAAAAATAAAATTTAAAATCTTTTGAAAGGAATACAGAATAAAATTCCAAGTTTTCCTTTTCTTATAAAAATTCACATTGCTATATGAAAAAAATAATTTTTTTTATATTTTAAACAGGTGACTGATGAAACGGTTTGAACATATCATGCCATTTTCTGGAAATAAGCAGATCCATCAATTCGGAATTTCCTTTTTTCTCCCGTTCCGTTGCAATTGTTTTCAAAGAATATTCTACTTCATTTCCAAAAAGAGAAATAAGGTAAGATAATGGAACGCGAGGATTTTCCTCGTTGATGGTTCCATCCGCATTTAATGTTTTTGGTAGAATAGGTGGAATGTAAAAAACATTCGGCTGTGTATTAAATTCAGGATGAAGCGGCAATGCCACTTTCCATTTGTGTACCAATTTATGTACTTGAGAATTTTCATCCTCTAAAAAACCAAAATGACGCGCTCTTCCCGGACACTGTCTGACACAAGCCGGAGCAACACTTTTTTCTAATCTTGGAAAACAAGCAATGCATTTTTGAGAAACGTTCCGCTCTTCATTCAAATAAATACGTTTGTATGGACAAGCCATCTGGCAGGTCTTTGTTCCTTTACAAATGGAATCATCGATCAGAACGGCTCCATCCTGTTCGCGTTTGTAAATTGCTTTTGTAGGACAAGCAGCAAGGCAGGCAGGTTTAGAACAATGGTTACAAAGGCGGGGCATATTAAAATAATAACTATTTGGAAATTGTCCCGCACCTTGCTCTTCATCCCAATTAGGTCCCCATTCAGGGCGATCACCGATAGGTTTAAATTGAACCTTGTCTTTATTCCCCTCATAATGAACTTCATTAAAATTAAAGTTCCAGGCTTCGCCAAATTCTTTTTTTGAAGGCAATCTCCCATACACCAGATTCCCATCTTTCCAGCCTCCTCCCATTGTTTCCCAATCTTTTGGTGTTCCTTTTCCGGGCATGGAATTTACAATGTTCCACCACATATGTTCCATCCCTTTTTCATCTGTCCACAATTGTTTGCAGGCAACGGTGCAGGTTTGGCAACCAATACATTTATTAAGATCTATGACCTGGGCTACTTGTTTTGTCTCCATGTTTTTATACTTTTTCAATTCCAACTCGCGTGTCTCTGTCACTCATTCCAGGCTGTCTGACGGCCATTACAGGTCTCAGGTAGGGATAATCCCCAACCATCTCTATAGGATTCAAAGGAGAAGCCAATACATTCCGATAAGATTTGCCTTCCTTGAATTGATAACTTTCCCAGCCATGATACATGATGAGTTGCCCGGGTTGAACAGTGGTTGAAATTTTAATCCGGCTGAAATAATAACCAACATCATTAAAAATTTTTACCATTTCATCATCTTGTAATTTATTTTTTCTAGCATCTGCAACAGAAATAAGTGTGAAAGGTTCACCACGTTGTAGCCTCAATAAACCCGGATCGGTGCGCATCAGGGAATGAATGCTCCATCGGGTATGACCTCCGGTTAGTACAAATGGATGATCGCCTCCTGCTTTTGGCGGATCTTTGTGAATCGGTAATTGTTCATTTAACTCCAGATACCAATCATGGTCAATGTAAAATTGTATTCTTCCTGATAAGGTGGTCCAGACATCTTTTTTTTCAGTGTGCCAGGTATGCGGGCTAATTGTTTCTCCTTTTTTAATGTTACAGGCATTACCAAAGCTTGCCGGATTGGTACCAAGTTCTGTAAACCGGGTATAACCTTGCTCCTTTAATTTTTCCCAGGAAATACCACCTAAATTTGTTGATTCTTCAGTCATTCTTTTGGAAATTAATTCACTTTCTTTTTCCTTTGCAAAAGAAGTCAGTGATTTATACATTTCCGTAAACTTTCGATTTTTTTTTCGCGCAGTTTTAAAGTTTACAATTTTTAATTTTCTGGAACGCTCTTTAATTTTTTTTGCGAGTAAACAGGCAATTTCCCATTCATCCTTTGATTCTCCTATATTCTCAACAGCTTTTTGAGTGGTGTGAAAAAATGGCGAAAGTGTATTTGTATTTGCAACCATAACAGTCGATTTTTCATATGCTCCTGAAACAGGTAAGATATAATCGGCATACGTTGCGGTGGAACTCATTCTCATTTCAAGCGCAACTACCAGATCTAATTTCGGCCACAGGTTGGTCAGTAATTTTTGAGAACCTCTCACTCTTCTAATTGCATTTCCTGCCCAGGAGAAATACACTTTTGGATCTGTAGATAATGGTGGATCTATAACCTGCCATTTCTTTTTTAACATCTCATCAATATATTCTTTGATGTCTCTTTTTAAGTGCGGGTCCCATTCATTGGTTCTCTTGCTTATATCAATCAGCCCTCCATGCAGGTTCCAAAACATAGTAGAGTTTGCCATAAACCTGGAATCTACAAAGGAATCCAGCACATATTTGTAGGTGGCCTGGTTCCAATCTTTTCTTTTGAGAAAATTCATCCAAAAAGGTGCGGCATACTTAAACAAGTATTGATATTTGAGATCTTTTGTAAGTTCTAATTCATTGAGTATTTTATTTCCACCATCAGCAACTAAAAAAGAACAGGTAACAAATCCGTCCCCTTTTTTACCAAGATGTCCGGCTAAAATAAACACTAAGATTTGCGAACGCATAATAAGATCGCCATGGTAAAATTTAGAAAAATTACTGGTGCAGGTATTGGTTGCTGCATTCGCATTAACAAGCATCATGGTTAATTTCCGAATTGTTTCGGGAGCAACGCCACAAATTTCAGAAGCTTTTTCCGGAGTAAATTCCCGGAGTTGATCTTTTAATAATTCAAAAACAGGACGAACAGTAAGCTCCCCCTGATAAGTGGCAATTATAAATTCTCCCTCAATTGCAGGGTCCGTATGTAATTTTAATGAGGACTGACTTGGAATTTCCAATCTTTTTTTTCTGTTATCCCATCTGTAAAGAACATGTTTATTACCATCTTTAACGACATCCGATTCTCTTAAAAGTTTATTATTATCTGATCGAACCAAAAAAGTTAAGTCGGTTTGTTCCTGTAATAAATGTTTGTTATATAATTTTTCAGAAATAATAATATGTGCCATTGCGTTCGCAAGAGCTGAATCTGTGCCTGGTTTCACGGGTACATAATAATCCGCTTTAATTGCAGAAGCATTCATATCAGGACTGATGGCAACTATTTTTGTACCATTGTATTTTGCTTCGGTCAAAAAATGAAAGTTTGGAATTTGTGTATAGGCAGGGTTTCCACCCCAAATAAATATTAAATCAGAATAAAAATAATCATCCCCTGAACGGTCATTCGAAATTTCGCCATAGGTCACAGCAGCGCCTTGCTGATCATCTCCTAATTCACAATTGATATCCAAAATAGTACTGTCTAAAAAATCAAAAAATCTAAAAAGACTGTAAAAAGAAAGATAATTAACAATGTTTCCACCCGGATCAACCACCACTGATTTTGTTCCATTTTCATGAATTGCCTGTATCGTTTTATCGGCAATGCCCGTAAGTGCTTCATCCCATGAAATTTTTTCCCATTTTCCTTCACCCCGTTCACCTGTTCTTTTGAGCGGATGCTTGATCCTTGCTTCACTGTACATAAAATCACTATAGCTGCACCCTTTCTGACAACCTCTTGGATTAAAGTCTGGGACTTTTTCATTGGTTTGAGGATAATTACCAACCTGCTCTTCACGTGTTATTTTTCCATCTTTTGTATAAACATGAAATAAGCAATTCTGTTGAAACCAGCAGTTAAGATTATGTGTTCCTAAATGAACTTCATCCCAAGTCCATTTGTTTCTGTAATTATCTTCAAATCCCGGTTTGAACGGAGGTTTTAATGGAGGGTAAGAAGATGCTGATTTGTTTGCTAGCAGCGAAGCCGGAAAAGTAGTAGCAATTACAAATCCTAAAGATAATTTAGCACAAGACCTGCAAAATTCTCTTCTGTCTTGTTTGTTAAAACCGGAAGATTTAGAATCGGATTCCATATTATAATTTTACAGGATTAATGATCATTACTACTTTATTTGGCTGCAAGCGTTCGAATATAATTTACCAGATCCCATCGTTCATTTTCGGAGAGAACAAATTTATAGGAGATCATATCCAATGCAGGACGACCTTCCGTTAATTTCCAAAAAATGGCGCCATCACTTTGTGTTTGCATTTTTTTACCGGAATGATCAGCAGGTTTATTTTTTATAGACAAACTTGCAGCACCATCACCTTTGCCTTCCTCGCCATGACATGAAATGCAGTAGGTTGTATAAATTATTTTTCCTGAATTAATAGATTTTTGATCGGATGCAAATGGATTTTTTATTTTGTTAGCTTCCGGTGGCGCTATCCATGCATCCGGTTGAAAAAAAGAGGGAAATACTTTTTGATTTTGCTCAAAACTCATTAAACTTAACAAAACTAATATCACACATAGGATCGACTTGTTCATATCTGTTATTATACTATTTCTGTGATTCTTAGATCATTAATTGCAATAATAACAAATATAGTTTCTTTTTACCATAAATGGAAAGCGATGTTTTTTCGGAGATGTTAAAAAAATTAACCCTGCTCTTCCGCAGTAATACCAAAATTTTATAAAATGTTCCAATGTTTAAAGTCCGTCAGAGTTTGTAGAAGACTATGCGCTGGAATTTGTTGGACCAAAATATATTTGTAATTGGTTAATTAGGGTTCACTCAAAAATTAAGGTTCCTAGTATTTGGAATCAATAATGTTTAATTTAATAAAAATGTTTGTTGGTTTGATGTGCGGGAGCTCTGAGCAAACGCGATGTCGAGTTGCGGTGAACACAATTTTTCTTGAAGGTCTTGGAGAGAGCTTTAGCAGCTCTCATAGACATTCAAAAAAATTGAGAGAGGAGTGGGGGCAATCGTTTGCTCTTGTTCTTCTCTGAAGAATTGTTTTTTTCATTAAGGAAAAAGAACTGCAAGGAAAACAAGCATTTTATGTTTAAATATTTGCATCTAATAAAAGTGAAAAGCTTTAAAAGTATAGATAATATTGATGTTTTTGATGTTTGAGCAAACCCTAATTAAAACAGAATTCTATTATTCTTGTCCTTTTCGAGGAAAGTATATAAAACAAAAAACCCGCTACATAATTGTATCGGGCTTTTCATTAATTAGACAAATCTCTCTCTAAACTAAATCTAATTATTAATAATTGCCTTGGGCAATAGCTTTTACAGAAGGATTACTTGTTGATCCTTCCTTAAATAATACGTTATCAATAAAAATTTGAACCTGAACAACTTTATGGGATGGTGTAACATTTGAAGCCTCTATAGAAAACAAATGTCCACTACTAAAATTAAAATTGACTACTGATGAAGTTCTATTCATCGTCTCATTTTCCATTTCTAAAACGCCATCTGAATTTGGACTTAAATAACTTATATTCACATTCCCTGACTCACATTGTATGCGATATTCTACATTAATTGTTTTTGGAGCAATTGGATCTTGTGGTGTAGCCTTCTCTTCTTTTTTACATGAAGTTACAAAAACACTTGTCAGCACAATAAAAGAAAGGAGTAATTTCTTCATTTTCAATTTTTTTGTATGAATTTGAGTACAAAAGTAATATAATTATCTCAAAAAGCAAATATTTGTCGTTCTATTTTAGTTTTTTACCGATATAAATATCAACAATATCGATGAATCGTGTTCATAAGCCTTCAATCATTTTCCCATTTACGTGTTGAACGTCCTTTTTGAATATAGGTTACATATCCATTTTTCTGTGAGAGTTTCTGCATTTTTTTTCGGAAGGCTTTGGGATGAAATGCTTTGTGCATGCTTTTTAATTTACTGCATTTTTTCACAACCCCGATAGTTCCCAAAACCCAATAACAGGATGACGCACATCTCATACCGAAAAAAGCATAATCATGAGGCGACTCTTGGATATACTCCTCATACTGCTTAATTAATTGTTCATATTGGTTTAAAAAGATGGGGATTTCAATGGAAGTGATTTTGTATGATTTGTAATTTCGTTTCCAATCCGACAAATTTTCCTTTTCGTAAACTCCTGCTTTACCTCTTTTATGTGGAAAAACATGAATCTGCTTCGAATCAAAGAAAAAGCCATACACACATGAATCTGTTTCAATGACCACATGACCACCATACATTCCTCCAATCGTTTTGTACTCCACAGCCGATTTGGGTTTTGAGCCATGAATAATATGAATTCGGATTAATTTTAAAGAATCAGAAGTTTGCGATTTCGTACAAAAAAATGCAAGAATAAAACATAAAGAAAAGAAATTTCTAACCTTTTTATTCATTCATCACATCCATTAAGACTTGATATGATTCGGTGGTTTCTTTTTTCAGTCGGTCAACAATCTCCTTACAAGAAATAACATCGTGGATCAGTTCAACACTTTGACCCGCACACCATAATGTCTGATAATTTCCGGGTTTAACAGATTGTTCCATTTTTTTCATTCCACGCAGCTGCACCAGCATTTTAAAATACTTTTTTGTGGTTGAATTTTTTGATAAAGTTTTTTCCAGCCAGTTTTGTTTAAGGCCAATTTTTTGTGCAAATGGCGTATTGATTATGGTACAGGGTGTTCCTGATATTTTTTCAGTCAATACAATATCACTCATCTTTGAGTCCACAATTGCATTTTTATAGTCATCATTTACTGACGCTTCCGTACATGCAATAAAACGGGTCCCTATTGAAACACCGGTAGCTCCTAAAGCCAACATGGATAAGATCCCGGCACCGGTAGCAATTCCTCCTGCTGCTATTACAGGTGTATTCGGGAAGGTGCCATGCAAGGAAGGGATTAATATTTGCAATGGATTGGGTCCTGCATGCCCCCCGGCACCTTGGCCAACAGCAATAAAACCATCACAACCTAATTCAAAACATTTTTGTGCATGTTCAATGTTCGTTACATCACAAAACACTTTTGCCCCATAGCTATGTGCCTGTTCAATAACCTGTTTCGGGTTACCCAATGAAGTAATATAATATGGGACTTTTTTTTCAACACATAACTTCAAATGCTTTTCATATAAAGGATTGCTGCGTTGTACTATTAAATTCACCCCATAAGTTCCTTTTACACTCAATTTATTTTTTTCAACATTCAATTTATTCAAAATATGCTCTAACTCACCTTCTTTACGATAATTTAAAGTTGGAAAAGCAGCAGCAATTCCACTTTTCATCCCTGCTATAATCATTGCCTCATTGCTTACCAAAAACATGGGCGCCATTATTATTGGAAAATCTATGTTTAATAAAGCTGTAAGTTTTGTTTTCATTTCGTGAAAAGATTTTAGTTGCTGAATCAGTAAAATAATTTATTTTTGGAAGCGTAAAGGTATAAGAAATAAATTATTTTAAAATTTAAGGATTCTTGTTTGAGAATTAAAAATATTTTTTTTAACTACTAATTCATAATCATTACTTCTAAAAAAACAACACTAAAAATATGGCAGTAACACGTGTTTTCGAAATCATTCCACAATTACTTGAAAAGTATAATAAACCAAATGCTTTAGCAGCAAAGGAAAATGGGAAATGGGTAACCTATTCTACACAGCAATTTGCAGATAATGTTAATTTTTTAAGTTATGGATTGTTAGGATTGGGAATTGAAAGAGAAGAGAAGATTGCGATCATCTCAAACAATCGTCCGGAATGGAATTTTGCTGATTTCGCGTGTCAGCAAGCCGGTGCAGTAAGTGTTCCTATTTATCCGACAATCAGCGAAGGCGATTTGAATTTTATTTTAAACGATGCCAAAGTAAAATACATTTTTGTTTCGAGTGCCGATTTATTTACTAAAGTAAAAAAGATAGCTGCCAATGCACCAAGTGTAAAAACGATCTATACTTTTAACAAAGTTGATGGAGCGAATCACTGGACAGAATTATTAGAAGCTGGCAAAAAAAATCCAAAAGAAAAAGAAGTTGAATCGATAAAAAATTCGATAAAACCGAATGATCTCCTGACGATACTTTATACATCCGGAACAACCGGAAATCCAAAAGGAGTTATGCTTTCACATAATAATTTAATAAGCAATTCCTTAGCAACCCAAACACTCTGCCCTTTCCAAAGTGACTGGAAGGCCTTGAGTTTTTTACCTCTCAATCATGTGTATGAAAGAATGCTCACCACGCTTTATTTATATTTAGGGATTTCTATCTACTATGCGGAGAGTATTGAGTCCATTGGTGATAATTTAAAGGAAATAAAACCACAAGTATTTTCAACTGTTCCTCGTTTGTTGGAAAAAGTATATGATAAAATTGTTGCAAAAGGTTCGGAACTAACAGGAATAAAAAAGAAATTATTTTTCTGGGCCTTGGACCTGGGCCTGCGATACGAATTGAATGGAGCAAACGGCTGGTGGTACGAATTTCAATTAAAGATCGCCAACAAATTAATTTTTTCGAAATGGCGCGAAGCCTTAGGTGGAAACATTGTAGCGGCAGTATCAGGAGGAGCAGCATTACAGCCTCGCTTATCCCGGGTTTTTAATGCAGCGAAAATAACTGCACTGGAAGGTTATGGCTTAACAGAAACATCCCCCGTAATTGCGGTAAATAATTTTAATCCGAATGGAATTTGTTTTGGAACTGTTGGTCCGGTGATTGATGGTGTTACTGTTAAATTTGCAGAAGATGGAGAAATATTAGTGAAAGGACCAAATGTGATGCTGGGCTATTTTAACCGCCCTGATGCTACTGCCGAAGTTATTGATAGCGAAGGATGGTTTCATACAGGTGATATTGGAGAATTGAAAGAGGGTCGTTTTTTAAAGATCACAGATCGTAAAAAAGAAATTTTTAAAACATCCGGAGGAAAGTATATTGCCCCTGTGATGATTGAAAATAAACTTAAAGAATCACCTTTTATTGAACAGGTAGTTGTAATTGGCGAAAATCAAAAATATGCTTCCGCCTTAATTGTGCCCGCATTTGCATTTTTAAAAGAGTATTGCAAACGTAAAAACATTGAATATAAAAGCAATGAAGAAATCATAAAAAATCCTGAAATAAAAGCAAGAATATCAGAAGAGGTAGAAAAAGTAAATGCAGAATTAGCACAATACGAAAAGATCAAACGCCCGGAACTACTTCCTCGTGAATGGACCATTGAAAACGGTGAAATGACTCCCAAACTTTCGCTTAAACGTAAAGTAATTATGGCTGCTAATAAAGAGTTGGTAGAAAAAATATATGGTGCAGAGTAAGGTTTTGTTTTAATGACATTTTATCTCAAGAAAAATACGTCATAAAATTAGAATATTTCCGATTATCAATAATGAGATAAGCTGAAAGCAATTGAATTCAAAGATTCTTTTTCTTTCAGCTTTTATTTTAAATATCATCCTTCAGAATTCACAACAAATTACAAATAACAATGACGAAAATCATAAAAATATAATAATTCAGTAAAGTATTCCAAAAACATTTTATTATTATGCTTGCATAACATGCATATATATTTTATATTTGTCCTCCAATGGAAAAAAAACATACTGAAACAATAGATTCAAAATTAAAAACAGCCTGGCAGATTATCAGCAGAATGTATAACGCTGAAGCAATACAACATGGAGGAACAATTGCGATCGGTTACTTTTTACTCAACATCGACAGCCATGAAGGCTCCTACCCATCGGATATTGCACCAAAACTCGGAATGGAAACTACTTCTCTTTCCCGCATCATTAAAACACTCGAAAAAGAAAAAATGATCATCCGCAAAGTGGATAAAACAGATAAAAGAAAAGTAAAAATCATATTAACTGAAAAAGGGAAAGAGAATAAAGAACTTGCGAAAAGCAGTGTCAGGAATTTCAATAATTTGCTCGACAAAAAAATCGATAAAAAAAGAATGGAAGATTTCGCTAATACTTTAAATGAAATTACTAAACTTGCTGAAGAAAGACACAAACAAATAAAATTAGGTTAACACATATATATTATGAACAGAACAATAAAAAAAGTTGCAGTACTTGGTTCCGGTGTCATGGGAAGCCGTATTGCCTGTCATTTTGCAAACATTGGTATTGAAGTTTTATTACTGGACATAGTACCTAAAGAAGCAACGGCTGATAAAAAATCACGCAATAAGATTGTTGATGATGCCTTAACATTTGCATTAAAATCAAACCCCTCTCCTATTTATCGCAAGGCATTTGCCAAACGCATTACGACAGGAAATTTTGATGATAACATGAAAGACATCGCTGATTCCGACTGGATCATTGAAGTAGTAATTGAACGTTTGGATATAAAAAAACAAGTATTTGAAAAAGTGGAAATGTACCGCAAACCGGGAACATTAATTACCTCCAATACTTCGGGTATCCCTATTCATTTGATGAATGAAGGACGCAGCGAAGATTTTCAAAAACATTTCTGTGGCTCCCACTTTTTTAATCCTCCGCGCTATTTACGTTTATTGGAAATTATCCCGACACCAAAAACATCACCTGAAGTTATTGACTTCTTAATGCATTACGGTGAATTGTATTTAGGAAAAACGACCGTTTTATGTAAAGACACACCGGCATTCATTGCCAATAGGATTGGAGTTTTTGGAATCATGAGTTTATTCCATATGGTTGAAAAAATGGGATTAACCATTGATGAAGTGGATAAATTAACAGGTCCTGTTTTAGGTCGTCCTAAATCAGCAACCTTTCGCACGTGTGATGTTGTAGGTTTAGATACATTGGTACATGTTGCAAATGGAGTTGCGGATAGCTGTCCGAAAGATGAAGCCATCGAATCTTTTAAAATTCCGGGCTTTGTTTCTAAAATGGTAGAAAATAAATGGCTGGGAAGCAAAACAGAACAAGGTTTTTTCAAAAAAGTAAAAGGAGCAAACGGTAAATCAGAAATCCATTCATTGGATCTGAAAACACTTGAATATAAAGCTTCTGTCAAAGCAAAGTTTGCAACACTGGAAGCTACCAAGTCCATCGACAATTTACATGACCGTATGAAAGTATTACTAGCGGGAAAAGACAAAGCCGGAGAATTTTATCGTGCTTCTTTTTTCGGTTTGTTTGCATATGTGAGTAATCGGATTCCTGAAATAACAGATGAGTTATTTAAAATTGATGCTGCAATGAATGCCGGATTTGCATGGGAACTTGGGCCCTTCGAAGCATGGGATGCATTAGGTATTGCAGAAACTGTGAAGGCAATGGAGACTGCTGGAAACAAACCTGCACCATGGATCTACGATATGTTGGCAAGTGGGGCAACTTCTTTTTATAAAGTAGAAAATGGAAGCCGGAAATATTATGATATTCCAACAAAATCATACAAAACAATTCCCGGAACAGAATCATTTATTATTCTGGAAAACATCCGTGCAAACAAAACTGTCTGGAAAAACAGCGGTGCAACCGTTACAGATATTGGCGATGGAATCATAAACCTGGAATGGAACACAAAAATGAATTCAATTGGTGGAGAAGTAATTGAAGGAATAAACAAAGCTATTGCAATTGCAGAAAAAGATTTCAGAGGATTAGTTATTTCTAATGAAGGAGCAAATTTTAGTGCCGGGGCAAATGTAGGAATGATATTTATGATGGCCGTGGAACAAGAATATGATGAATTAAATTTTGCAATAAAAACATTTCAGAATTCGATGATGCGTGTTCGTTACTCTTCCATTCCGGTAGTTGTAGCACCGCATAACCTTGCTTTAGGCGGTGCCTGCGAAATGAGTATGCATTCCGACAGAGTTGTACTTCATGCTGAAACATACATGGGATTAGTAGAATTTGGTGTTGGTTTGATTCCCGGAGGTGGCGGAACAAAAGAGTTTGCTGTTCGATTATCAGATGAATTAAAAGAAGGTGATGTGGAATTAAATAGTTTCCGTGATCGTTTTTTAACCATCGGTCAGGCAAAAGTTTCGACTTCTGCATATGAAGCATTCGACTTAGGTTACTTACGCAAAAATAAAGATGTTGTCGTTCTTTCCCGCAATAGAGTTTTAGCAGAAGCAAAAGCAAATTGTATTGAATTAGCAGATGCAGGATATACTCAACCTACTCATCGTAAAGACATTCGTGTACTTGGGAAACAAGCATTAGGCTTAGCTTATCTTGGTGCAAACTCAATGATGTCCGGTCATTATATTAGTGAACATGATGTGAAGATCTCACAAAAAATGGCTTATGTCCTTTGTGGTGGTGACTTATCAGCTCCAACATTAGTAAGTGAACAATATTTATTAGACCTGGAACGCGAAGCATTTTTATCGCTTTGCGGAGAACGTAAAACATTGGAAAGATTACAGAGTATTATTTCCGGAGGAAAAATTTTAAGAAATTAAACAATTCGATTTGAGGATTTAATTCTCAAATCTCAAATCTATTTAACTATGAACGCATATATAGTAGCAGGTTTCCGTTCCGCAGTTGGCAAAGCCAACAAAGGCGGATTTCGTTTCACCCGTCCTGATGATCTTGCATCGGATGTTATTAAACATTTAATGGCATCAGTACCAACTGTTAATCCAGATCAAGTGGACGACCTTATTGTTGGTAACGCAATGCCCGAAGCAGAACAAGGTTTGAACATGGGCCGATTAATTTCTCTCTTAGCTTTTAATACAGATAAAGTTCCGGGAATGACTGTAAATCGTTATTGCTCTTCCGGGTTGGAATCAATTGCAATTGCAGCAACACGCATTCATTCAGGAATGGCAGAATGTATCATTGCCGGTGGAGCAGAAAGTATGAGTTTAATTCCAATGGGTGGATGGAGAATTGTTCCACATGCCGGTGTTGCGCTGGAGCATCCTGATCATTACTGGGGAATGGGATTAACAGCAGAAGCTGTTGCAAATGAATACAATGTTAGCCGCGAAGATCAAGATGCATTCGCATATAACTCACATCAAAAAGCAATTAAAGCAATTAAAGAAGAAAAATTCAAAAATGAAATTGTATCTGTTAAAATCTCTGAAACCTACGTGGATGAGAACGAAAAAAAGAAAACGCGCGAATTTATTGTTAGTGCCGATGAAGGTCCGCGTGCCGACACAACCCTTGAAGCGCTAGCAAAATTAAAACCGGTGTTTGATGCCAAAGGAAGTGTTACTGCCGGAAACTCTTCGCAAACCAGTGATGGAGCAGCTTTTGTAATGATCGTTTCTGAAAAATTCATGAAGGAAAATAATTTAAAACCAATCGCACGCATGGTAAGTTATGCTGCTGCAGGTGTTCCTCCGCGTATTATGGGAATTGGTCCGGTTGCAGCGATTCCAAAAGCATTGAAATTGGCCGGATTGAATTTGAACCAAATTGATCTCATCGAATTGAATGAAGCATTTGCATCACAGTCATTAGCAGTAATACGTGAATTAAAATTAAATCCTGAGATTGTTAATGTAAATGGTGGAGCGATTGCTCTGGGCCATCCATTAGGTTGTACCGGAGGAAAATTATCGGTACAATTATTTAATGAATTAAGACGCAGAGAAAAAAAATACGGAATTGTAAGTATGTGTGTTGGAACCGGACAAGGTGCTGCAGGGGTATTTGAGATGATGTAAGTGAGAAGTGAAACTAATGTAATTGAGAATATAATTTTAGGATTTTTTTAAACAAATTTTTAAAATACAAAAAATGAACTATTAACTGAATTGAGCATGATGTAAGGAGGACAATCTCAATACTCAAATCTCAAATCTCAAATCTATTAAAAATGACAACATTAAAAGGAGGAGAATTCCTCATCACAGAAACAGAAGCAAAAAATGTTTTTATTCCTGAAGAATGGAACGAAGAACAAAAAATGATAGCACAAAGTTGTCATGATTTTTTAGCACAACATGTTTGGCCAAACCTCGACAGAATTGATGCACAGGAAGAAGGCTTAATGCCGGATCTGTTAAATAAAGCCGGAGAGCTGGGTTTATTAGGCATTTCAGTTCCTGAAGAGTATGGCGGATTCGGAAAAGATTTTACAACTTCCATGTTAGCTACCGAAATACTTGGTGCGGGACATTCATTTGCAGTAGCTATTTCGGCACATACAGGAATCGGGACATTGCCAATTCTATACTATGGCACTGCTGAACAAAAAGCAAAATACATTCCTAAACTGGCAAGTGGTGAGTGGAAAGCAGCTTATTGTTTAACAGAACCCAATTCAGGATCAGATGCTAATTCAGGAAAAACAAAAGCTGTGCTTACACCTGATGGCAAACATTATATTTTGAACGGACAAAAAATGTGGATCACCAATGGTGGATTCGCTGATATATTTACAGTATTTGCAAAAATTGATGATGATGAAAATTTAAGTGCTTTCATTATTGAAAAATCATATAATGGAATTTCTTTGAATCCGGAAGAACATAAAATGGGAATCAAAGGAAGTTCAACCCGTCAAATATTTTTCAATGATTGCAAAGTGCCTGTTGAAAATTTATTATCTGACAGGCAAAACGGATTTAAGATCGCAGTAAACATTTTAAATCTGGGTCGGGTTAAGCTTGGTGGTGCTGCTATTGGAGCAAGCAAAGAAGTGACCAGCAAATCCATACAGTATGCAAACGAGCGTCAGCAATTTGGAAGATCAATTTCAAAATATGGTGCTATTCGTCACAAAATTGCAGAACAGGCAATTCTTATTTATGCAAGTGAATCAGCTATTTACAGAGCCAGTCAGAACATTGAAGATGCAACAAAATCTTTAATTGCAGGAGGAATGGACGATGCAAAAGCTAAATTAAAAGGTACTGAACAATTCGCAGTGGAAGCAGCGATCATCAAAGTGCATGGTTCAGAAGTTCTGGATTTTGTGGTAGATGAAGGCGTTCAGATTTATGGCGGAATGGGATATAGTGCCGAAGCACCTATGGATAGGGCGTATCGCGATGCACGTATCAATAGAATATTTGAAGGAACAAATGAAATCAACCGCATGTTAACTGTTGATATGATGTTGAAACGTGCCATGAAAGGCGAATTAGATCTGATGGGACCTGCACAAAAAGTTGCAGCAGAATTAATGGGCATTCCTGATTTTGGTTCCGGAGAAGAAACATTATTTTCAAAAGAAAAAAGATACGTTTCTAATTTCAAAAAAGCAGTCTTAATGGTTGCCGGGTCGGCAGTTCAAAAACTAATGATGCAACTTGGAAAAGAGCAGGAAATATTAATGAACATTGCCGATATGATCATTGAAACATATGTTTCAGAATCGATTCAGTTACGTGTTGAAAAACTTGTTGAATTGAAAGGTGAAGCAGCCTGCAAAGTACAATTGGATATGATGCGTGTTTATTTAAATGATGCAGCAGATAAAATTCACAAATCAGGTAAAGAAGCTATCAACAGCTATGCTGAAGGTGATGAGCAACGAATGATGCTTGTTGGCTTAAAACGTTTTACAAAGACAGAACCTCTGAATACAACTGCAGCTCGCAGAACTGTTTCAGAGAAATTAATTGCAGAAAACAAATACTGTTTTTAATTTTTATAGCAGAGGAAATATTTACCGCCCTTCGACTTCGCTCAGGATAAACTCCAACGCAAAGGCGAAAAATATTTAAAACCTATGGGAAACTGTAGGTTTTATTTTTTATTTCAACCTCAATTAAATATTTATTAAGTCGGAAATTTGTTTTTAGTTTTAAAGAGGCCGAAATAATTTGCCGCTAAGACGCAAAGGCGCAAAGAAAATTTAAAGTCTATGATAAACTAAAGGTTTTATTTTTTATAATACACGAATTCGATTGTTAAAGATTTGTCAAACTTAGTTCTATTAAAGCCTGTCACACGTTCTCGATACATTTTTCAAAAAAGAAAAACACTCGAACTGACCACACACAACACCCAATGTCATTAAGTTAAGTGGTTTACTATAAAATGCCACCCAGAAGTCTTCGACAAACTCAGACTGACAGCGCCCAGGTCCTATTGAGCTTGGCCTGTGCTGAGCTTTTGTCGAAGCATCGAAATATGTGCGAAAGGCTTCTTAACTTAAAGACATTACATGCAACACCACTCTTCGCGCATTTGCGTCTTAGCGGCAAAATAAATTTTACTTACAAGAATAAAAAATTGTATTTTTACTACAATGGAAATACATACCACATATTATTCCTCACCTATCGGACTAATTGAGATTACCGGAAATAAAAGTGGTATTTCAACTTTATATTTTGTGGAAGAAAAAAAAGTTGTTTCAACAAAAACTCACCCTTTCTTAAAAGAATGTGTTTACCAGTTAGACGAATATTTTAATAGCATTCGAAAAGAATTTGATCTACAACTAAATCCGGAAGGAACAGAGTTTCAGCAAAAAGTCTGGAATCAATTATTAAAGGTCCCTTTCGGAAAAACAAGATCCTATCTCCAAATTTCAAGACAAATTGGTGATGCCAATGCAACTCGTGCAGTTGGTAATGCAAATGGATGCAATCCAATTTCAATCATTATTCCTTGTCATCGTATAATTGGTAATACAGGAAAACTTGTAGGTTACGGAGGAGGATTGTGGCGAAAGGAATGGCTTCTGAACCATGAAAACAGTGCAATCTTCGGTAAACAAACGAAATTATTTTAACAGCATCTATTGGGTGTTAAAAAAACTAATTTCATATTTCGGTTTTTAATTGTTTTATTTGTACCACCAAACGATGAACCGTGAGTCAGAAAGAATTTTTTTCAGCTTTTTTAAAACAAGGTAAAAATATTGGAGCTGTAGCACCAAGCTCAAAATTTCTTGTCAAAAAAATGGTTGATCCGATTGATTTTACCAATGTTAAATGTATTGTTGAGTTTGGCCCCGGAACAGGAACAATTACTCATGAACTATTGAATAGAATGCCTCCTGACGCATTACTTTTAGCTTTTGAAATCAACAAAGAATTTTGCGAAAAATTAAACGGAATAAATGATCCCCGATTAAAAATTATAAGTGATACTGCTGAAAATTTAGAAGACTATCTTAAAGAAAATAACATTCAGAAAGTAGATTATATTGTATCCTCACTCCCATTTGCAATGATCCCGAATGGCAT
The DNA here is from genome assembly GCA_001769385.1 of Bacteroidetes bacterium RIFCSPLOWO2_12_FULL_35_15. Classification (GTDB taxonomy): domain Bacteria; phylum Bacteroidota; class Bacteroidia; order 2-12-FULL-35-15; family 2-12-FULL-35-15; genus 2-12-FULL-35-15. The sequence goes on from MEPB01000077.1 coordinate 135,052, forward strand.
AGTTCGAAATATTTTAAGAGTTGCATTAAAAGTATTAAATCCAAAGGGTGCTTACATTCAATATCAGTATTCCTTAAACTCCTATCGAAGATTAAAAAACACTTTTAAAAATGTTGATTTGAATTTCACTCCGATGAATATTCCACCTGCATTTGTTTTTATTTGCACCAATTAAGGCGCATCAATAGATTCTAATTCCTCAAACGAATCTATTTTAATTTCCTTTTTCTTTTTATTGACGGTATAATATAGTGTTACACCATTAGCATAGTTTTCGGTATCAACCCTTTGATTTTGCGGAGAACCCGGCCTTCCGCTCCCATTTTTCCTTGTAGAACCAAATGTGATCTGATAGATCCCTTTATCTTTTTTTGAAAAATTTTTCACTTGCTGATAATTTGGAGAAAGAACAGTAGGGTCATTTACCTTTACAATATAATATTCTATGGATTTATTTAAAGCACTTTTTACTGAATCAATGCTCCAGACAAATGCTTTTTCTTTTTTTAATTGAATCATATAATTTGTTGTGGAAGTTGGTGATGCACCATGATTAACAGTTTGCATCGTAGCTTTCATTAATTTTAAATTCTGTGCAGAAATTGATGAAGAGAAAACTAAAAAAAAGAAAAAATAATTTTTCATCTATAAATATTTTTTTACCGGTTAAACAACAAATTAATATCCAAAACTGTCTCAGCTGAATTTATAGATTTATTCAGTGTTGCAGTTGAATAATAAAATGTACTAACACGATTTGTTTCAGCCACACAAACTTCATTAGTTACATCGTCATATTTTAATTGAATAGCTGTGTAGCCTGTTAAATAAGTTGTCAAACTACTATTCAGATATTCGTACTTATAGATTGTTCCGTTTGAATGTCCAATTAAATACGTGTTTTCATCGATCTTAACTGCACTCAAAATACTACCTGGTGGCAAAGTATAATTATAAGGATTCCATAAATTATTATTCGTCCTGTCAAATAACTGGATCACACCCTGTCCGGAAGAATTCCCAAAAACAAAAATATTTTGAAGGTCCTTCTCACAAAACATCACCACATCCTGAGTTACAAAACATTCTTGAAATGCGACTCCGGTTGAATAATGAGTAACAATTTTTTTTGTTGCTGATGTTTTGTCTTTTTCTTCAGCAATTAAATATCCATTGTTAAAACATAATTTTTGAGTATAAAATCCACTTTTCGAATTCGCAATGAAAATAGAATTTCCGGAATAATCAACTCCTTTTATAAAACCATCATATCTGGCAACATAAATGTTTTTACCATCGGCATAATATCCCGTAAAACAAGGATTAGAAGAAGTACTTGCAGCGATATTAAATTGTAGCGAATTATCATTTAAATTAATTCCTGTAAAATTTCCAGTATAGTTTCCACACATATACCCCATTTGAAAATAGCTGCTAATGGATGACCCAATAAAATCTCCTGAAAAATTGATGGAGGGAACAATTGACGTAAAAGTGCTGTCAATATAAGAAAGGTGAGTTTGGGAATTATTTACAGCGGTAACCACATAAATATTTTTCCTTACTTTCGGAATGGCAGTCAGATATATTTTTTGATACGTATGTGAATCATTTTTACCATCGGAAGCAGTGATCAATAAATAGTAAAACCCTGATTCCAAATGAATATTATCAAGAGCATATTGTGTATTTATTGTCATTGAAGGCGAAGAAACTGGAATTGATAAAGCCGGAATTGCCACGTTATAGTTTGCATCCTCCAAACTAACCGAAAGAGAAGTAATTTGCGTTTCATCACGAACGGAAGCATTCACCTGAATAACATCAAACACATTATAGGATTGATTTTCAGCCGGGGAGCTTATTGTAACTGCCGGGCCAAAATTATCATCTTCCTTTTTTTTGCAGGAAAAAAAGAATGTGATGTAAATTAAGCAAAAAAGGGAAACTATTTTTTTCACTATACGCATTTTATAAAGTTAATCATTTACAGTACTATACACAAAAATGGCCCCTAAATAATGTTAATAAGATGTTTATCACTTGTTAAAAATTATATTTTTGAGGATTGTTTTTATTTTTTGGTAAATTTGCTCTATGACTGATGTAACAACAAAAATCGATATAAATTCCCGCAGAAGATTAGCAAAATCAAGCACCAACCAACAGTTGATGGAAATGGGCAGAATGCCACCCCAGGCTGTTGAATTGGAGGAAGCGGTGTTAGGAGCTTTAATGCTTGAGCGTGATGCTTTAACAAATATTATTGATATCCTTAAGCCGGAAAGTTTTTATAAAGATGCGCATAACCGCATCTTTACAGCAATTTTCGAATTATTTAAACGATCCGAACCGGTAGATATCTTAACAGTTACACAGGAACTTAAAAAGACAGGACAACTTGAAATTGTTGGCGGAGCATATTATATTACCCAGCTTACAAACCGTGTTGCTTCAGCAGCAAATGCCGAGTTCCATGCACGTATAGTAGCTCAAAAACATATCCAGCGGGAACTTATCCGGATTTCTACTCAAACCATCAATGATGCGTATGAAGAGAGTTCTGACGTATTTGACCTCTTAGACAACGCAGAAAAAAATCTGTTCTCCATTGTTGATGGAAGTATTAAAAAGGATTACGATAAGATGTACACCCTGATTAATAAAGCCATCGCACAGATAGAAGTTGCGAAAGACAAAAAAGATGGATTGTCAGGTGTCCCATCTGGGTTAACAGCTTTGGACCGTATCACTTCCGGTTGGCAAAAATCCGACTTAGTGATTATTGCTGCTCGTCCGGCAATGGGTAAAACAGCTTTGGTACTCACGATGGCTCGTAATGCAGCTGTTGAATTCAAACATCCTGTCGCAATCTTTTCTTTGGAGATGTCTTCCATACAGCTGGTAACAAGGCTAATTGCCAGTGAATCAGAATTATCTTCCGAAAAATTAAAAAAAGGAAATTTAGAAGATTACGAATTTCAGCAGCTGAATGACAAAACAAAAAAGCTTGCTGATGCTCCTTTGTTTATTGATGATACACCCGGATTATCAATTTTTGAATTGCGTGCAAAAGCCCGAAGATTAAAAGAGCAACATAAAATAGAATTAATAATTGTGGATTACTTGCAGCTGATGACAGGTGGTGGAGAAGGAAAAGGAAATCGTGAACAAGAGATCGCATTGATCTCCCGTTCTTTAAAAGGCTTGGCAAAAGAACTGGAAATACCGGTTATTGCACTTTCCCAGTTGAGTCGTGCAGTTGAAACACGTGGTGGTGATAAACGACCACAACTTTCCGACTTACGTGAATCGGGTGCAATTGAGCAAGATGCGGATATGGTCATGTTCATTCACCGTCCCGAATATTATAACATTACCGAAGATGAAAATGGAATGGATTCAAGAGGAATGGCCGAACTGATCATCGCAAAACATCGTAACGGACCAATTGATTCAGCCAAAACAAGATACATTGGACAATTTACCAAATTTACCGATTTAGATACCTTGGATCAAAACCTTGATTATGGCTCAGCTGATGCAGGAATTACACCATCAACAGATTTTGGAAACTCTTCAGGATCGGTAATTCGTGGATCCAAGATGAATGATATTGAAGAGGATCATCCGTTTTAAATCTCAAGATGAAAAAATATTTTTTTCTTTTTCTATTCTTTTCCTGCAGTTTGATCTCTCAGGCTGCATACATTCTCATTCCAATGGATCTGGAACAAAAAGATCATTTGAAAGCTTATGGAATTGCCTACTGGACATTGCAACATGATGTGGAAGTGCATTGGTTATTGAATTACCGTGGCGGAAGTTTCATGATCAAACATGCAAAGGAAATTGAAAATGAATGTACTGTCCGTGGCGTTTCATTTGAAGTAATTGCAGATGCAAAATCAACTGCGATACTTACTGAAATTTCGGATCCGGAAGTAAATATGGAAGATGTGAAATTAGAGAAAACTCCAAAAGTTGCAGTTTACTCACCAAAAACCAAACAACCCTGGGATGATGCAGTAACATTGGTTTTGAAATATGCAGAAATTCCGTATGATGTAATTTATGATGAAGAAATACTCGGTGAAAAGTTAGCAACTTATGATTGGCTTCACCTCCATCACGAAGATTTTACCGGACAATATGGTAAATTTTGGCTGAGTTTCAGATATGCAGCATGGTATCAGGAAGCACAACGGGTTCAGGAAGAAAGTGCACACAAATTAGGTTTTGAAAAAGTATCGCAAATGAAACTGGCTGTTGCAAAAAAAATTCGCGACTTCACTGCCGGTGGCGGATATTTATTTGCCATGTGCTCGGCTCCCGACAGCTATGACATTGCATTGGCCGCTGAGGGACTGGATATTTGCGAAAGCATGTTTGATGGTGATGGAACAACTCCCAACTACAATCAAAAATTAGATTTTTCAAAAACATTTGCATTTACTAATTTTAAACTTAATACTAATCCCAGTGAATATGCAAAATCAGATATCGATACATACACTACACGTGAACAAAAATATGGAATGAAAAGAGAAAATGATTTGTTTACACTCTTTGAATTTTCAGCAAAATGGGATGTCGTTCCAACCATGCTTTGCCAGAACCATGAACAAATTGTAAAAGGTTTTTGGGGACAAACAGTAGGTTTTGATAAATCTTTTATTAAACCAAATGTTTTAATTTTAGGAGAAAACAAAGCAGCAAATGAAGCACGCTATATTCATGGTGAATACGGAAAAGGAACTTTTACTTTTTATAGCGGACATGACCCTGAAGACTACAAACATCGGGTAGAGGATCCTCCCACGGATCTGAGCTTACATCCTAATTCAACGGGATATAGATTGATATTAAATAATATTCTTTTTCCTGCCGCAAAAAAGAAAAAACAAAAAACGTAAGGTTTGGTTAGTATATTCAGGTGGTCACGATTTTTGAAATGAAACAATAAATAACGCAAAAGTTTGCAAATTGAAAACTTATTTAATATCTTTGTGATGTGAATATAATAGTAAAAAGAGCAATATTATATTATCTGGAAAAATATCCACAGGCTAAAACGCCTCTATTAACATGGTATAATGAATTTTTAAAGGAAGATTTTAAAAACTTTAATCAACTTAAAGCCACATACGGAAATGCCAGTATTGTGGGGAAAAATAGAGTTATATTCAATATCAAAGGGAATGATTACCGACTGATTGTGTCGGTAAATTTTAAACAATTGGCAGCATATATTATTTGGTTTGGCACACACAAGGAGTATGATAAAATTAATGCCGAAACCATTGAATTTGACAGCAAAATTTTAAACTACAAAGCAAAATGAATCCCAATATTAAAGTAATTAAAACCGAGACAGCATATCAAAAAGCCATTAAAAGAACATTGGCAATTTTTCATGCAGAAGAAGGTACACCCGAAGCTGATGAATTGGCTTTACTCTTAGTATTGGTTAAAGATTATGAGGATAAGCATATTCATTTGCCCGAAATAGATCCTATTGAGGTAATAAAGCTAAAAATGGCTGAACGTGGTATGATGGCTAAAGATCTTGAACCCATAATAGGCTCGAAAGGTCACGTTTCATCCATCCTTTCCGGGAGACGTGAGATCACCTTAAAAATGGCACAACGATTAAGAGATTATTTTAACCTACCCGCTGAAATTTTTTTGCATACTGCCTAAAGAAAAACAGTTCATTCTAGTTTTAAAAGCCTGAAATATTGGTAGGTAGTATTTTGAAAAAATCCCACTCGCTCCTATTAAATAATGACATCTTTTTGACTAACATTAATTCAGTAAAATAATTAATTTTGATAGGCATAGAAACGATATTGTAAAGCAATCACTTTGCTTGAAAATAACATTTAGGAGATGTATTTCGTACCTAAAATTAATTCCTACCTTCGGTACACCGAAGTTTTACATTCAGAAAAAGCAGAAATAATTGTATATTTAAATAAAGAAAGGGCGGACACGCAGGAATAAAATCCTGTGTCCATTGCGGACGTATCGGAGGTAAATTTGTTTCAGAAAAGATTAAGCAATTTTATTTTCCTTTAGGTATAACCGAAAAATCTATTGTGATTTGGTAGCAATTGAGATGTGTCCGGGATGCAGCCGGAAACTTATTGCAAAACAGACTCTACCATGTAAACGATAGTACAACTTATGATACTTTGCAAACAGATGATATCAACGATCAAGGAACATTCAATAGTACAGCCAATACAATCAATGATGTAAATAATTACAAGTATGATGAAATTGGGAATTTAATATGTGACAGTACAGAAGAAATTTCTCAAATCGAATGGACAGTATATGGAAAAATAAAAAGTATTACGCGTCCAACAAGCAGCTCAAAAGATAATTTGAGGTTTGATTATGATGCTTCCGGAAATCGTATTGCTAAACATGTTTACGATGCAACTAATAATTGGAAATACACCACCTATTATGTACGTGATGCGCAAGGCAATGTAATGAGTGTTTACGATCAAAGATTACCAGGAACCATGAGTTTTAAATTAATTGAACAGGATATTTATGGAAGTAGCCGAATTGGTTTAAATTTGCTTAATAAAGAAATGATAAGCCCGTTAACAGAATCAATCATAACACATGTGTTGGGTAAAAAACAATATGAATTAAGTAACCATTTAGGTAATGTTTTGACTGTTGTATCGGATAGAAGGATTCCGGTTGATGTGGATAGTAATGGTGTAATTGATTTTTATGTTGCCGATATCCAGAGCGCAACAGACTACTATCCGTTCGGTGTAGTAATGTCAGGTAGGAATTTTACTTCTGCAAATGGCTATAGGTACGGGTTTAACGGTAAGGAGAATGATAACGAGGTTAAAGGAAACGGGAATAGTTTAGATTTTGGAGCAAGGATATATGACCCACGAATTGGCAGACTTTTATCAATTGATCCATTATTTGGAGCATTTCCTTCTTTATCTCCTTATAGTTTTGCAAATAATAATCCTCTTTTCTTTTTAGACATAAGTGGAAAAGTTTTAACACCTCATGGAACAGAAGTGGCAAAGGCCCTATTCGTTGCTCAACTCGAAAAAGGTTTTAGTGATAAAATTTGTGTATCGATTAATAACGGTGTGGTTGAACTTCACAGGCCTGGAAATAAACGTCCTTTGAATTTAAATAATAAGAGGGATGCAAATTATGTAAGACGAAATTTAGATAGAGGCCAACAGGTCTTTGTTAAAGAATTAAATGGCGTCATATCTGATGAGTTTAACACTCATATTCATGTTGTGGAAAATAGCGACAAGGTTAAAGGTGGCAATTATCAAAAATACGATCCAACAAATGAAAAATATGGAAATATAATTGATTTAACTGATGCTAGTAAATTGGATTTGAATACTTCTCCTAATAAAGGAATAAGTGCTAACAGCCTAATTGCACACGAAGTTACAGAGGCATTTGATGCACAAAAAAATCATAATAGCCCAAACAAATTACCTTCCGAGTCTCATGCGGTTGGAGTTAAGGCGCAAGAAAATATTGAGGGAGTAACATTATTAAAGGGAAGTGGTTATCAAGTAAATGTTACAATAAAAGACAGTAAATATGATTTTGTAGGTATAGTAATTTTCCAAAAGGGAGATAAAACATTTACACAAATAAATGCGTATGATAAAGGAGATTTGAAATTATCAACGACTGTCGAAGGTGTCGGAGAGTTTCATGATTCTGGTAAAAAAGGCACTGTTTTAGAAATTAAAAAATAACAATAGAAATGATAAAAAAAATCAATATTAAATTTATTTTAATAATCTGTTTTTATTTCTGCTTTCAGGTAAAGGCATATATGCAATCTGGCGTTTCTCCTTTTTATCAAAAAACACTTTGTGATACAATTTTTAATACTTTCTTAAAATCATCGAATTGCGAAAGACTTTATTTGATGCATACTTTAAAATCAGAAAAAAAAGCGAGTTTTTATGACCCGTGTTATGTTGATATGTTGTATATATTATTGGATTCTATTGATGATAAAAAGGCTGATTTTAGCATTGGATTTTATGGGGATGTTGTTTGGATGGATTCAATGAAGTATGTAAGAGATATGAAACACTGGATAAAGATAGAAAATTGTGACACAACATATAGAATTAATTTTGACATTAAAAGCAATGCTATTATCAGTTGTAATGGAATTCCTTTATATAAAGTTATTATATACAGTAAAGATAAAGAAGACACTGACCCATTTAAAATAGAACTGTATATTGAATATCAATGGAAATTATCTTTCCCATCTAAATGTTGTCTATTTTTAGGAAGAGCCAACCAAGGGTATTCTACTGATTTTGACACGTTCAAATATAAGCCAAATACAATATACAAACTTGTTTTTCCTTTTTTGGATACTTCAGCTGAAATTATATTATATACGGACAATAATGGAAAAATTGAAAAAGTAAATAATTATTATGGCTGTGATCGAAAATGGTAATGTTCAGAAGTTTTTTTGTTATGCTACCGCAAAAGTACAAAACCTTCTATGCATTTTAATTTTGTTGAATCTAAGCTCTGCATACGAAAAATAATTGTTGGTGTAAAGAACAATTTGTACATGAATATTTCAATCATTTTTTGAATATTTTAATTACCAGTTCTTTGAATAAAAATGAAGCAAAAACCGTGTGACCGTTCGGTGTAGTAATGCCGGGTAGGAACTTTACTTCTGCAAATGGCTATAGATACGGATATAATGGGAAAGAGAAGGATGATGAGGTTAAGGGAGCAGGTAACAGCTATAATTATGGATTTAGAATATACGACCCTCGTATTGGTAGGTTCTTAAGTGTTGACCCTTTGTCTAACAACTTTGCTTATTATACTCCATATCAATATGCAGGAAACAAACCTATTGCATATATTGATTTAGATGGTTTAGAAGATGTTACATTTTACGAAAAAGATAATAATCAGTATATGAAAATAGTTTATAATGCAGAGGATGTAAAAAAATTAATAGCAAACAATCCAAAAGACCCTGTGATATTGCGCGTTCATTATAAATCTGGAATTGTAAATCAATTTAAAGGGCCGAATGTCGTTAATGAAAAGAAAGTATTTAATTTATTTTCAAAACAATTAGCAAAAAGTATTATTGTGGCTGACGCATATCATAAAGCAAAGAAAGCAGAAGATAAAAACTATTTTAAGTTTACTAATGGAGGAGCAAAAGATGATATTCTTGTACCAAAGTTAGAAAAAGCTCCAGAAATAAAAGGTGTAGAGCCAAATTCAACGGAGGAACCTCCCAAAACTATTAAGTATATTATTTTTGAAATAGATGTTAATAAAGCGGATGCAGACAATTTCCTTAAATTGAAAGACAATCTCGATTATGTGAAAGCGCAAGTCGCAGCTTATAAAGCAGAAGGATACGATGAAGTTAAATTCGCTGGATTTAAAGTTGTCGACAAATTACAAGAAGATAGCGGTGCCTCAACTTTTAAAGGGGAGAAAGGAGTGCCTATGTCTCAGGCAGTAATACTCGAAAAAGGCGAAAAAGAAAAAAAGTAAATTAATTATCTTTGTGTATAAAAATTATTTTAAATATGAAAGTAAGAGCCTTTTTTTTATTGTTTTCAATTTTTTTATTGTCTTGCAATAGGAATAATAATGAATCCAATATCAACCCACAATCAAATAGTTTGGTTGCTGAAAGTAAAATAAACGATTCAATATTTTATAGCTCAGAAGACTCTGAAAAAAATAGAATATTACTGTTTCAGAAAAAAAAGTTTGTTTGGATAATTGAGAAAACATCCAATAATGATACATTATTAGATGTTATTTATGGAAAATACGAATCAAAAAATGACTCGATTCTATTTAGTTTAGCTGATTCAACAGATAAAGAAACTATTTATCCAACTGAGCAATCGGATAGTATCTTCGAGAATATTTTTAAAAGAAAAAGGACTATTCATACAGAAATTACGTCTGTTGGGAAGTTTTATGCAATAAGACAATCTGGTAATTTAGAATTTATTTTGAACAAGAAAAAATATGTATTGCTAAAAAATAATGGGAATAAATAATAAACTTTTTCATTTCAAGAACGGTCAAAGGAATAGTAGTTAAAAATGATGAAAAACACTGGCTGTAAAAAGCAAATTAAACATTAACTAAAAAAGAATATTATGGGAATTAAACCAGGTCCAAAAAGAACAGCAACAACAACAGGGAAACCAGACAAACGTCAACGAGACAATAAAGAAACCCCTGGAAACACTCCGTCTCTAAAACCACATAAGCATAAGAAAAAGGATTAATTACTTATGATGATGAACACTCGGCCCGCTGATCCGCTGTAAAATGATTTCTTGACATCTCTATTATTTTTAGAGGACAAATTTCTAAATCATTAAGTTAGATTGCAATATGTAGTTGGCAGGATGGATACACTGTATTGAGCCTGTTCAAATTAATCCAGGAACGAATACATTAGTAATCTTCGTTAATGGTTTTACAGAAAGTCCTTCTCCAGGAGCAACTCAAGCTAAGCCTGATCCTGCCGGGTTTGGCAAAGCCTCAGCTATGCTGGAAAAAATTACAGGTGTTCAAGTTGCGACATTTTCGTCAGCTCGAGGTGATCTTACACAAAAGGATATTGCTGCTTCAATCGAAAATCTGAAAGCAGCCAATCCTAATGCTAAGGTAGTATTAGTTGGTCATAGTCAAGGGGCAGATAATATTGTGGAACTTGCAAAATCAGATAAAAACATTCAAATAGATTTAGCAATTCTGGTGGATTCAAAGGATGGGTCTAATGGTTTTTTCTTTAATTTGGATGATGACAATATTGGAACTAATGTTAAAAATGTAATTAATTATAGACAAGAAACAGAGATGATGCTACAAGGAGAAGAAATAGATCCATCTGATATTGAAGATAATACTAAAACGAAGCTTGCTGATAAAGTTGTCAAAGGTGCCATTCACACTTCAATGGATGGTAATGTAGCTTACCAAGTTGTACAAGATGTTTGCAACTTATTGTTAGGAAAGCAACCAGTAGATGAAGCAAATAAACGTGAAATCCATGCACAAAAGCCTGCTAAAGGTGATAGAACTGCATTTCAAATTCTAAAACAAAAGTATCTAAAAAGCAAATGACAATGAGTAAACAATTTAAAGTTACTATTTCTATTATTCTCTCGATGTTAATAATGATTGTTGAGGTTTTTTTAATTATGGCTGGGCGAGAACTATATGTATCTGAGCAACTTAGCAAAAATGGAAAACAGGACTTTATTTTTAATAGCATATATTATCTTGTGGGGTCAACTATATTGATATTTGTCATCTCTAAATTAATTTTGCAAAATGAGAATCAAGCATTGCGAACAAAAGTTTATCTCGGTTTATTCATTTTGAACGCTTTGATTTTTGCATTTCTAATTTATGGATTAATTTAATTATCGATACGGATTTAATGGAAAAGAGAACGATGATGAAGTTAAGGGAAGCGGAAATCAAATTGACTTTGGGGCAAGAATCTATGACCCCATAGCGCTAAGATGAAGCGTTGATAAAGTGTGTAAGATCTTAGTGATTTTGCTGCAACTAAGCTCTGTTTCCGAAAAGAAAATTGTTGGTGTTATAGAACAATTTGCAATAAATATTTCAATTGTTTTTGAGTATTTTTATATCACAGTTCTTTGAATAAAAATGAAGTAAAAACCTTGTGACCGTTCGGTGTAGTAATGCCGGGTAGAAACTTTACTTCTGAAAATGGCTATAGGTACGGGATGAACGGGAAAGAGAAGGATAATGAAGTTTCAGGAAACGGAAATAGTTATGATTATGGTTTTAGGATTTATATTCCTAGATTAGGAAGGTTCTTATCTGTTGACCCATTAACTCAAAGTTATCCTTGGTATACTCCTTACCAATTTGCTGGAAACAAGCCAATTGTATTTATAGATATTGATGGTCTTGAAGAAGGCGCACCCCCTAAACCAGATGGAGGCACTACCGTTGCCGTTGAAGACGCTAAAACTATTATTTATAAGCCTAACATTAATCCAAATGTATGGGGTGCACCGTCAAAAAATGCTATTAAATTTGTTGGAAAATATGGAACTGATTATGATAGAGCTCCTGAAGAAAGAGTTAAACGTGCTGTATTAAATAATTTTGCAAACAGCGATGTTTTTTATGTTGCAAATGCAGGTGCATTGAATGGTATTTCGGGAACGTATTTTTATGTGAAAAATACACCTTTAGCAAACGAAAATAAATCTGGGGGTGAGAATTTGAAACCTAAATCTGTAGGTTTTGCTGTTTTGAGAGCTCAACTTGGAGATGAATATGAAACCCAGACTGATGCTTCAGGTTTTGCAAATCTGATTATTGAGAGGTATGACAAGATACTTGCAAAGGAAGAAACCAATTCAAGTAATGTTCTAACAAATCGAAATTTACTGTTGGGATCTAATGAGTCAAATGCTGCATTTGTAGCACAAGTTCAGAGTAAAATCGCAGAAATAAGGCCAGATATTGTTACTAATTTGGAGGTTTCTGAAAAGTACACACCTGATCCGAGTAAAACTTATGACACAGGAGATAAAAGTTCCACATCGGATTTTAAAGCCCAAGTTAATTTCACTGTTATAGAAAAATAGAATGGCGTAATAATTGGTAATTAGCTACTATGAAAAACATTTTAATACTTCTTACAACCATAATCACTTTGTATTCCTTTAAAAGGCTAGAGAGTGAAGATAAAGTTGCTTGGAAAAATTCTCAAACTCTTACTTGGCAAAATTTTAAAGCTCAAGCTGACAATGCTTCAAAGTTAGCTGCGCTTTCAACTTGTAAAATATCTACTAAAAATAATGTTAGAGATGACAGTGATAGTATTGAATTTATTATTGAGTCATATTTTGTCTCTAACGAATCATGGGTGAAATCTTCCGAGAAGAATGATTATTTATTAAAGCATGAGCAAGGGCATTTTGATCTTAATGAAATTTATGCAAGACAAATTAGGAAAGAACTAACAAAGACTAAATTTACTTTAGGGACTTTGAATCTTGTTTTTAAAGATATTGTGAAAAAGTATTTTAATCAATTAAATGCGGTTCAGGAATTATATGATTCAGAAACAAAACATTCAAAAGATAAAAAGAAGCAAGAGGAATGGAACATTAAAATATCGACTCAACTTAAGGAACTTAATTTGTATTCACCTTCAATTATTGTTGTACCTTATTAATTGCGATAGATGTCCTGAAATTTATATTGACTTATAATTAGTTCTTTGATAATTCTGTAATGGTTTCCATTTCCATCATAATGATACGTGTACCAAACTGGTTATACTGGTAAAGAGTCCTTTGGAATAACAGGCTGACTATCAGGCCTTTTCGAGTTTGTTATGATACCAGCGGCTACAGTTACGGCTTTAATGGAAAAGAGAAGGATGACGAGGTTAAAGGAAATGGAAACAGTTTGGATTTTGGAGGAAGGATATATGACTCTCGTTTAGGCA